>CAWHQK010000086.1:0-19286 GCA_963831435.1 uncultured Acidobacteriota bacterium | reverse complement strand
TCCTTCCATGGAATCTGCGACCGGTTAGGGATCGAACACCGCCTCGTCATCCGCAATGAAACCTTTCGTGCCATCGGTGGCTCGGCATTGACCGATAACAACATCGCGATCCCTCGCGCGCACGACATTGGCAAGGAAATCCCGGTGACGTACGTTCCCTTCCGCAACGCGCATTTTCTCTCCGTGGCAGTCAGCTGGGCCGAGGTCATGAACGCGGAAAAGATCTATATTGGTGCCGTCGAGCAGGACAGCTCCGGCTATCCCGACTGCCGCCCCCAGTACTATGCGGCCTTCAATGACGTCATCGCCAAGGGAACAAAGGAAGGGCGCATTTCCATCGCCACCCCCCTGATTGCCATGCGCAAGTCTGAAATCGTGCGCCTTGGCCTTGAATTGCACGCCCCCTTGGATTTAACGTGGTCATGTTACGGCGAGGAGCAATTGGCCTGCGGCGTGTGCGATAGTTGCGTCCTGCGCCTTCGGGCATTTCAGCAGGCCGGCGCCGCTGATCCTATCCGGTATCGCGAGCAACTGGTCGTCGGGCAATGACTCTCAAAGAAGTTCAAGAAGTAAACGCCGGGATGCAGCCGTAAAATATGAGCAGTGGAAACTGGCGCGAAGCAGGAATCTTGCGGAGGCTGAAAATATGAAGACAAGAATATTGGCAGTTGCAGCGGGCGTTGTTCTGCTGATGGGAATGCTGACTCCGTCTCTATTGGCGCAAAGTGCCACAGTCCGGGGCGTTTGTAAGGACCTACAGGGCCAGCCGCTCGTGGGCGCAACCGTCGAGCTTGTGAACAACAACAACGGCATCAAGAAGGACCTGAAGACCAATAAAAAAGGCGAATATTTCTCTTCGGCATTCCTCCGGGCCCTTATACCTACCATTTAATCGTGGACGGTAAAGAAATCTACCACCTCAACAACGTTCAGGTCGCACTTGGCGCCGAATTCGTCATTGATATTGACATGCAGAAGGAGCAGGCGAACGCTGCCAAAGGGGTGGGACTGTCTCCTGAACAACAGAAGGCCATGCAGGAGCAAAAGGCCAAGCAAGAAAAAGAAAATAGTACGGTCAAGGACTTGAACGCCAAACTCGCAATCGCCATTCCCGCCATTAAGAGCGGCGACTTCGACACCGCCGTCACACAACTCACTGAAGCCACCCAAATGGATCCCAACCGGGATGTGATCTGGGCGAACCTGGGCTTGGCCTATATGGGCTCCGCGGGTAAGCAAACCGACAAGGACGAAAAAGCTAAACGCTACGATGAGTCCATTACCGCTTTTCAGAAGGCCATTGACCTGAAAAAGCCGGCCATGAAGCCGAACGATGAAGACGGCAAAAAACAGCTCGGCGGATACTACAACGAGATGGCAGAGGCGTATGCCAGGGAAAACAAAATTGATGATGCCATCAAGACCTACGACCTGGCTGTGCAGGCCGACCCCTCCGACACCGCCCGTTACTACTACAACGAAGGCGCGGTTCTAACCAACGGCGGCAAAGTCGATGATGCCATTGCCGCATTCGATAAAGCCATCGCGGCCGCGCCTGACGATCCCAACCACGCTGACGCCTATTACCAGAAGGGCGTAAACCTGCTCAGCAAAGCGACCGTGGACAAGGACAACAAAATGACAGCGCCTGACGGCACCGCCGAAGCCTTCAATAAATACCTTGCACTCCAACCCAACGGACCCAATGCCGAAAATGCCAAGCAACTCCTTGCGAGCATTGGCGCTCCCATTGAAAACGGCTACGGTACAAAGAAGAAAACCCCTTCAAAAAAATCGAAATAGTTTTCAGGATTAACGTAAAATCAGGTTAAGACAATGATGAGAGCGGCCTCAGGGCCGCTCTTTCTCGTTCAATCGCGCGCACTCCTGGCCAGCTTTACGTTCGAATTCGATTACCAAGGTTCATGCACTGGGCGTTCTTTCTAGAAGCAGGTATTTCCGCTAGAGTAGCTTCTGGCAGAACACCCCGGACGTGCCTTTCGCGTCCCGGCCCCCAACCGTTCCAGCCAGCGTTTTGAAACTCTATGGCGGCCCAGGGACACGCTCCAGCTCTCATCTCGGTGCAGTCGTCGTTAGGCGGTGGATCGGTCGCCACGCAGGCCTTGCTTTCCGCCATGCTTCGCTCGCACCGCGACGTCAGCGACCTTATTTTTTCTCCCGGACGCTTGCCGCAGGTGGAAATTCACGGCCAACTCAACACTCTGGACATTGACGGCCTTCGGGCCCTTACTGCCGACGACACACGCCGCATCGCCTCCGAACTGATTGGCGACAACAAGCAGGCGCTCACCATGCTGCGTGAGCAAGGTTCCTGCGATATTTCCTACGCGCTGCCCGGCGTCGCTCGCTTCCGCGTGAATATTTTTATCCAGCGCGGCAGTTGCGCCATTGTCATGCGCGTAATTCCCACGCAGGTCCCGGATTTCAAAAGCCTCGCGCTCCCCGCCCATCTGGCGGAAATCGCCAACCTGCGCGATGGTATCGTGCTCGTGACCGGCCCACGCAACTCAGGCAAATCGTCCACGCTCGCCGCTTTGCTCAACTGCATCAATGAGCAGCAAACGCACCACGTCATCACTATTGAAGATCCCATCGAGTTTCTGCACAACCACAAGCGCGCCACCATCCACCAGCGCGAACTGCACAGTGACGCGCCGAATTTCGCCGTCGCCTTGCGCGCCGCGCTCAGGCAGGCGCCAAGGGTCATTCTTCTAGGAGAAATGCGCGACCGCGAAACCATGGAAATGGCCCTCGAAGCTGCGGAAGGCGGCCACCTGGTTCTTTCCACGCTCAACACTATTGATGCCGTCAACACCATGACTCGCTTCGTAGGCTGTTTTGCCCAGGCCGAACAGAGTTCCGTCCGGGGACGCCTGGCCAAGGTGCTGCGTTACGTAGTTTCGCAACGCCTAATTCCTCGTACCGATGTCGAAGGCCGCATCGCCGCCGTCGAAATCCTGAAAGTCAGCCCCAACATTCTTGCGCTCCTCGAATGCGATGACCCTTCAGGCCACAACTTGCTGGACGCCATGAAGAAAGGCGCCGCGGAGGGAATGCAGCACTTCGACGCGGAAATCGAAAAGCTTCTCGCCGCCGGTTTCGTGGATGCCGAGGTCGCCGCCGCCTATGCCAGCGACCCGCAAAAACTGCGCGAAGCCGTACAACACCTCGTGACGGCGAAGTGATTTTTTTCTGGAAGCTATCTCGTAAATCGGTTTTTGGGTAGAAATGGCGTCAGCCGTGGCGGGCTTGGACCCAAAAACAGCGGGCTTAGGCTCTGAGGGGATCCGACTCCGCTGGTTTAGATGAGATGGCTTCTCATCATTTCCTTCCGCCTTATCATCTTCCAAGCCAGGCGGTATCATCTCCATGCATGAATTCGGAAGGTCAACCGCGCATATTTACCTTTGAAGAAGCGCGCCACATTGTGGAAACTCACGCTGCGCAACTTCACGCACGCGGCAAAGAGTTGCTGGCACTTCTTGAAGCGCGCAACCGCATTCTGGCCGAGCCCGTTACCGCAGATCGCGACTACCCTCCTTTTCACCGCGCCACCCGCGACGGCTACGCAGTCCGTTCCACCGACGTTGCCAAGACTCCCGCGTCCCTGAAGGTCGCAGGAGAAATTCAGGCAGGCGCCTCTCCGGAAAAGGCCGCAATCACGGTAACTTCCGGCCAAGCCGTAAGCATCATGACGGGCGCGCCAGTTCCCAATGGAGCCGATGCGGTGGTCATGATCGAAAACACGTCATCCGGAAAAGCTGCGCGCGAGCATGCACAAGAACAGGAGGAACACGTAATCATTCAAAGCTCTGTCGCTGCAGGCGCAAACATCGTCTCGGCAGGTTCGGAAGCCAAGCAGGAAGCACGCCTTCTCGCTCCCGCAATGAAATTGGATCACGCCGCGTTGGCCGTAGCCGCTTCCGTAGGCCGCGTCCATTTCCTCGTCTATTCCCGGCCACGCGTCGCGATACTCGCCACCGGCAACGAACTTGTGGACATTGACTTCCCTCCCGGCCCCAATCAAATCCGCAACTCCAACACCTATTCACTCGCAGCTCAAATTGCTGAGGCCGGCGGCGAGCCCGTCTTGCTTCCCATCGCCCCTGACGATCCCGCCCGCATAAAAGAATTAATCCGCGAAGGTCTGGACGCCGATCTCCTGCTGCTCTCCGGCGGCGTCTCCGCGGGAAAGTACGATTTCGTCGAGCCGGCGTTGGCCGAACTCGGCGCGGAATTCCTATTCACAGGCGTCAAAATCCAACCCGGTCGCCCTCTGGTCTTCGGACGCATCCCCGCCACTGCCCACGCCAACACCCAAGACACTTCCCAATCCCCAAACTACAAATATTTCTTCGGCATCCCCGGCAATCCCGTTTCCACCATGGTCACCTTCAAACTATTCGTCCGGCCAATTCTCGAAGCCCTCGCCGGAGCACAACCGCAAAAGCTCGTATTCCTGAAAGCAAAGCTGAAGTCAGAGATCAAAACCAAAACCGGCCTCACGCGTTTCCTCCCCGCCACGCTCTCCGGCGAATTTCAAAATGCGGAAGTAGAACTCGTCCGCTGGCAAGGCTCCGGCGACATCGCCGCCACCGCGCTCGCCAATTGCTACATCATCATTCCCCGGACCGCGAACTCATCGCATCCGGCGAACTAGTGCCAATCATGATGCGCTAGCCAATTCTTGCGCGGATGGTGCCAGGTGGAAGAGCGGCCATTCATGGCCGCGTTAGTGCCTCAAAATTTGAGTCCCTTCAGGGCCGGGTTCCGCTTTTCAGGGAGTAAGATAAAAGCTCTTTTGCCCATGCCCAAAAAACTCTCCCACTACGACTCTGCAGGAAAAGCAAAAATGGTGGACGTCTCACAAAAGCCCTCCACCCGCCGCGAAGCCGAAGCCAGCGCCTTCGTCATGCTCAATCCCGAAGTCCTTGCCGCGCTACCGTCTAATCCCAAAGGCGATCCTTTGGAAGTCGCGCGCCTCGCCGGCATCATGGCCGCCAAAAAAACCGCCGACCTCATCCCAATGTGCCATCCTTTACCTCTTACCCGGATTGATGTCACGCTGCGGCTATGCGAGAATGGCCTCGCTGTTAGCTCAAAAGTTACTACCACCGCTGTCACCGGAGTGGAAATGGAAGCCCTCGTCGCCGCTTCCATCGCTGCCCTGACCGTGTACGATATGTGTAAGGCGCTCGACAAGGGAATTGAAATCCGCGAGGTCCGCCTGGAACGAAAATCCGGCGGCAAAAGCGGCGACTATCAGCGCCAGCAATCTGGGACAGCCCAAAAAAATAACGCGAAAAAGATAACCCGAAAAAAGATAGCGCGAAAAAGATAGACCCAAAAACGAGAGCCTGAACAAAATAAATGCCCGGCAACGTCAAAGTTCTCTTGGTGGATGACAATCCGATGGTCCTCGGAATGCTCCGCGGCGCGCTTACCTCGCTCGCCAACGTCGCCACCGCGAGCGACGCCGCCGATGCTCTGCTCAAAGCCGTGGACGATCTCCCCGATCTCCTCGTTACCGACTACCGCATGCCCGGCATGGACGGACGCCAATTAGTGGACCGCCTAAAAAGTCGCCCCGCAACCTCGGGCATCTCCGTAGTCATGCTCGCCAGCAAAGCCGACATCACCGACACCCTCGCCCATCACGATCCCGTGGACGACTTCGTCGAAAAGCCGTTTTTCCTCCGCGAGGCCACGCAGAAAATTAAGCGCGTCATTGACAAAATAGCGCTGGAAAAAATGGCCAAGACCGCGCCTTCCGACGGCGTCATCCGCGGCAATCTTTCCCAGATGAACGTGATTGATCTCGTGCAGTCCGTCGAAATGGGCCGCAAAAGCTGTTCCATGGTCTTTAACAACGATAAAGACAGATGCGAAATTTACTTCGCCGAAGGCCAGGCCACTCATGCGGTTTACGGAAAGCTCAAGGGAGACCCGGCGGTCTTCAAGGTCCTGCGCTGGACCAGCGGCAACTTTGAAATAAATTTTGAAGGCAAAACCACGGAACAAAGCACCACCCTGAACACTCAAGGCCTCCTGATGGAAGGTCTCCGTCTGCTCGACGAATCCAAACGCGACGAAGGCGATGCGCAGCCTGAGGAAGACGATGTCCTCCTCGACACCTGATCTCGTAGCCGCCGTTCTCACTGTCAGCGACTCCAGCTCTCGCGGCGAACGCTCGGACGCCTCCGGCCCAGCGGTCGTCGAACTCCTCACTCAAAAAAATATTAAAGTAGTCGTCACCGGAATCGTCTCCGACGATCAACCCGATATAGAACGCGCCATCCGACGCCTGGCCGCTTCTGCAGGACTCGTAGTCACCACAGGGGGCACCGGCATCGCCCCCCGCGACGTCACCCCAGAAGCCACTCGCGCCGTCTGCACCCGTTTGCTGGAAGGCATCCCCGAGCGCATGCGCTACGAAGGTTCCAAAAACTCTCCGTTCGCCGCCCTAAGCCGCGGCGTGTGCGGCGTTTGCGACAAAAGCTTGTCCTGAATCTCCCCGGAAATCCATCAGGCGCTACGGACTCGCTTGCCGCAGTTGTGGATCTTCTCCCCCACACAGTCCAGCTACTACGCGGCAACACCGAACACGACTAAAAACGCAGCGTTAGCATATTCTTCATTCGAGCAATCATAGATTTACAAGAAGCTCGCGCTTTAGCGCTAACGCGTTGGAATCTTTTACCCCTTTGACGATCAACCAGATTCCAAGCGGAATTTCATAAGCCATGACCGCCAGCCAGAGCAAATCCACGACTGAACTGCTCATGAACCCTGCTATTTGAAGGGGAACGCAGACCATCTGTATGCCAATTGATACGACTCCGATCCACGCCAACAAACTGGGAATCAAGTGACCGCGCAGAAAAAGATAGGCAAAAATAAATCCGCCCACGACAAAACAAAATTCACTGAACAGATGATCAGGCCGATCGAAAATATAATCTCCACAAATGCGGCGAGAATCCGTGATCTCGGGTTGCCAACCGCTTTCAACCTTCTAGTTTGGCGTGGGCCTTCTAAGCCTTCACCGACCCTGAACCTCAGCGGCCAAGACGACCAAATATCGGGTCGACGTTTTCCCCTAAGGCAGTAAAGCGTCACGGGAAATATCGAAGTGCACACATCTTGCAGCAGGTCCAAAAATAACGTTATACCGGACCTAGGCGAACTTGCATGCCCAACCAACAAGTTGCAACGCAGAGTCCATCAACGGCGAGCGGCCTTGGCACCGATAATTGTGCTGGACATCGTAAACAGGCTGTAACTCAGGTAAGCGAATCCGGCATTTTTGATTCACGCTTGGGTCACAAGGTCTCCCGCCCGTAAACCATTCCGTAGAAATGCTTTTTATAGAAACGCGGCCGTTTCGAAGTGCATACGAATGAGGCCAATCAAGGATACGAAGCCTGGGAATGATGTTGTTTTAGGGAATCTCACATCGATAAAAGAAACGAGTAGCCCTCGACATGGACGAGGGGGCGCTGGCAGAGAGTGGATTCTAACCGCCCTCGGTTTCCACGTTCACGCGGGCACATTCGCTGGGAACCATTCCGCTCCTGTCTTCGTATAGTGTCACGTACGGAGGTACGACCGCGCATGCCCGTGGTTCAAACCGAGCAAACGATCAACACATTGGCTCCATCCAGTCATAACGATCGAACGCTTCTCCTCAGCATCACCGTTGTATTCGCGCTGTTTCACATCCTCACCAACGGCCGCTACGGCTTCCATCGCGACGAACTGCAGTTCCTCAGCGATGCACGGCATCTCGACTGGGGATTTGTCGCCTATCCTCCGTTCACTCCATTCATCGAGCGCATCGCCATGGCGATCTTCGGGGTGTCGCTTATCGGCCTGCGTCTCTTTTCGGTGATTGCACAAGCCATCGTGATTTACGTCAGTGGCTTAATGGCCCGCGACCTCGGTGGCAATCGCTGGGCACAAGCGGCAACGGCGCTGTCGGTCGCGCTTTCCGGCGTGCCGCTGTTTGAGGCTACGGAGTTTCAATACACCTCGTTCGGAATCTTGTGGTGGGTACTCATTTGTTTCTTCACCATTCGCCTGCTCAAATCGGAAAACCCGCGCTGGTGGCTCGCCATCGGCGCTGCCTCCGGATTAGGCCTCATGACCAAGTACTCCATCGTGTTTTTTCTCGCCGGCCTGCTCGGCGGCATGCTTCTTACCAGTGCGCGCCGCTATTTCGCCACGAAATGGTTCTGGGCCGGCGTCGCGATTGCGTGCCTATCTTCCTGCCGAACATCATCTGGCTTATCCGCCACGACTTCATCTCATATCACTTTCTGCAACACATTCACGCGCGCGATGTTGGAGAAGGCCGCGCCGCAGGTTTTTTCAAATTCAGTTCCTGTTTGATGCCAACCCCTTCGCGACTCCACTGTGGATCGCCGGGCTCGTCGCCTTTATCCTCGAGCGCCGCTACCGCCTGCTCTTCTGGATGTATGCTATTCCTGTAGCCCTGTTCTGGCTTGGTAAGGGACGCTTCTACTACGTGGCGGAAGCCTATCCGATCCTCATCGCCATGGGCGTCGTCGTAGCGGAACGCTGGCTGTCAGGGAAGCCGAACTGGTTCCGTCACAGCATGAAAGTGGTTTACGTCGCCGGGGTCGTGGCTGTCGGCGCATACGCCTGCTGCAGGATCGTTCCTCTGGCGTCCAGCGGCCCTCTGCGCGATTTTGCCCTGCGCAACAACGGCGACCTGCGCGAGGAGTTCGGCTGGAATGAGCTGGTGAAGACTGTCTCCGATATCCGCAACTCACTGCCGCCCGACCAGCAGGCGCATCTCGGCATTACCACTGGCAACTACGGAGAATATGGCGCGATCGAGATTCTCGGCCGGGCCTACGGACTGCCCCAGCCCATCGGGACAACCAATTCGGAATGGCTGCGCGGCTATCCCACGTCCGCGCCAACCACCCTCATCGTCCTCGGATTTGGCGAGAAGGAAGCGAACGCCATCTTTACCGGCTGCCGCCTAGCAGGACACATCGGCAACTCCCTTGGCATTCACAACGAAGAAAGCAGCGACCATCCCGACATCTTCGTCTGCGGCCCGCCGCGCGAACCCTGGCCGTCCTCTGGCAGCACCACAAAGACTTCGGCTGATCGCAAGTAGATCTGCCATCTACCCAAAATTCTTCTCAAATCTGTCATCCCCACCGGAGCAGATCATCGTAAAGCGATGATCTGCGAAGCGGGAGGAACCTTGTGGTTATCGTGGTTTAAGCGCAATCGGACCTCCCCCATTCTGACTTGAGTCCGATATGACCAAAATTCCATGTATTGAACCGCGCGATTCACCCGCCATCGGGCGCAAGTTTCCACTACCCTTTTGTCGTGCGGGCTGCCCTCCGCGATTTATGAAGTGTGGGAAAAACAAAATCCGGTTGCCCCATCCTTGCTCGCGTTCTCTGCGACAGGATGGGAATTTGGTCAGAAATTGGTACAGTTAATGGCGCACGTGTTCTATGCCAGCAAATAACTACTACACAATTTTTGAACTAGGACTCCGCTCGTTTCCTTGGGCAAGGATCATTCAGCCACTTATTTTCCTTGTTGGGGGACTTCTTCTCTTTCGTTTGTTCAGGAGTAGAACCTTCTATGTAGCTGTGGGATTGTTTGTGGCTTCAATAGCCTCAATAATTATTTTCACATCTCTGGTTATCTTCATCCCTAAATTTGTGGCGCTGCGAAGTGCATATGTGTCCGGCAAAGGTATCGTCGTTGAAGGTATTGTCCAGAATTTCCATCCAGCTCCAACGATAGGCCCAGCTAGCGAATCCTTCTCTGTACAGGGAATATCATTCTCATACAACGCGCTGGACGCCACTCCCTGTTTTTCACAATGCTCCTTTCCACCACGGGCCCATTCGTGACGGATTGCAGGTCCGGATTCACTACTACGACGGCTGCATTCAACGTATTGACGCCACGGAAGGCAAGTAACGCGAGACGAACTCGGAAGATGCCAGTTGCCCCATCCTTGTCGCGTTATTTGCGACAGGATGGGAACCTGGCAGGCTGCCCACTTTCACTCTCGCGCACTTGTCTACTTCGGCTGCCCCACCGGTCTCGATTCCATTGCGCAACATCGGGGTGAGACTATTCCGGCGGTGCAACAAAACTGGCAACCGGCAACCGAGAACCGGCAACTGCTACCTACCTCCATACTCCCGCACCTCCCCATCCACCACCACAGCGACATACTTCTTCGTCACCACATTCCTGAAACTGCACCACCTGATGCCCTTTGCGTGCCAGCTTTCCCCCAATGGCTTGGCCGCGGTACGAATAAGTTCGATTGCCTGCAACGCGCGGTCGTTGATGGTCACCCGCACCGTCCGTAACCTCCCACTCCCCACCCGCTCCACCTTCAGCCTCTGATCTTCAAACACAACTTCCTTCCCATTCATCAACTGCGCCAGCGATCGACGACAAGTGCTTGTGTAGTTCAGGCACCGGGTTGGCGTTCTCGGTCAAACCCATAAGGCTATACTAAGCTCGAGGGTGCCCCCATCCAAGCTCCGCTTGGGTGGGGATTTTATCTAGTATTCCAAGGAAAGTTTCCCACTATTACTTTCCTGATTCATATCAAACTCAATTCCCCGTAAAGAAATCAAACTCTTGAGAATGGTTTAAAGCAGGAACATTGATCCACTCCAGAGCCAAGGCAAAGACAAATGCCAAATTTACCCCGCCCTTTGTGGAGGAAGACACCACTATTACTAGATTGATTACCCAAAGGTAAAAGCGGCCCGAAGGCCGCTCTTATATAAATTTCCCACTTCCGACAAACCGGCAACTGACCCACTACCCCTACTTCTTCCCCAACATCTCGATCACCCGATCAAAATCTTCCAGCGTCCCATACTCAATCACGATCTTCCCCTTGCCATGCCGATCCGAGATGCGCACCCTCACCCCAAGCGTCTCTTCCAGCTTCCCTCTGTATCGCCCGAACATTCGGATTCCACCCATCAGCGAATTCCCCAGACGGTTGGGGGCTCTTTTGGCTCCTTCAACCCCCACACTCATCAATGCACAATTTGCTGATGCCATCCGTTAGTTGTAAATTTCTGCGAGACGAGCTTCATCGAGCCAATAGCGCTCGCAATCGTCTCTGGGTCTCACTCCTCGAATTGCAGCAGGAAGTGCGCGCGCTGCGGTGAAGCTGGAAGAGACATTGAGGGTGAGGGTGCGCGTCTGGGATCGGCATGGCAAGGGGAAGATCGTGATTGAGTATGGGACGCTGGAAGATTTTGATCGGGTGATTAAGATGTTGGGGAAGAAGTAGGGGTAGTGGGTCAGTTGCCGGTTTGTCGGAAGTGGGAAATTTATATAAGAGCGGCCTTCGGGCCGCTTTTACCTTTGGGTAATCAATCTAGTAATAGTGGTGTCTTCCTCCACAAAGGGCGGGGTAAATTTGGCATTTGTCTTTGCCTTGGCTCTGGAGTGGATCAATGTTCCTGCTTTAAACCATTCTCAAGAGTTTGATTTCTTTACGGGGAATTGAGTTTGATATATTCAATCAGGAAAGTAATAGTGGGAAACTTTCCTTGGAATCTTAGATAAAATCCCCACCCAAGCGGAGCTTGGATGGGGCACCCTCGAGCTTAGTATAGCCTTATGGGTTTGACCGAGAACGCCAACCCGGTGCCTGAACTACACAAGCACTTGTCGTCGATCGCTGCGCAGTTGATGAATGGGAAGGAAGTTGTGTTTGAAGATCAGAGGCTGAAGGTGGAGCGGGTGGGGAGTGGGAGGTTACGGACGGTGCGGGTGACCATCAACGACCGCGCGTTGCAGGCAATCGAACAGAATCGCGACAAGCCTAGCCATTGGGGAAACTGGCACGCAAAGGGCATCAGGTGGTGCAGTTTCAGGATGTGGTGACGAAGAAGTATGTGCTGTGGTGGTGGATGGGGAGGTGCGGGAGTATGGAGGTAGGTAGCAGTTGCCGGCTCTCGGTTGCCGGTTGCCAGTTTTGTTGCACCGCCGGAATAATCTCACCCGATGTCGCGCAATGGAATCGAGACCGGTGGGGCAGCCGAAGTAGACAAGTGCGCGAGAGTGAAAGTGGGCAGCCTGCCAGGTTCCCATCCTGTCGCAAATAACGCGACAAGGATGGGCAACTGGCATCTTCCGGTTCGTCTCGCGTTACTTGCCTTCCGTGGCTCAATATGTCGAATGCATCCGTCGTAGTAGTGGATCCGGACCTGCAACCGTCACGAATGGGCCCGTGGTGGAAAGGAGCATTGTGAAAACAGGGAGTGGCGTCAGCGCGTTGTATGAGAATGATATTCCCTGTACAGAGAAGGATTCGCTAGCTGGGCCTATCGTTGGAGCTGGATGGAAATTCTGGACAATACCTTCAACGACGATACCTTTGCCGGACACATATGCACTTCGCAGCGCCACAAATTTAGGGATGAAGATAACCAGAGATGTGAAAAGAATGATTGAGGCTATTGAAGCCACAAACAATCCCACAGCTACATAGAAGGTTCTACTCCTGAACAAACGAAAGAGAAGAAGTCCCCCAACAAGGAAAATAAGTGGCTGAATGATCCTTGCCCAAGGAAACGAGCGGAGTCCTAGTTCAAAAATTGTGTAGTAGTTATTTGCTGGCATAGAACACGTGCGCCATTAACTGTACCAATTTCTGACCAAATTCCCATCCTGTCGCAGAGAACGCGACAAGGATGGGGCAACCGGATTTTGTTTTTCCCACACTTCATAAATCGCGGAGGGCAGCCCGCACGACAAAAGGGTAGTGGAAGTTGCGCCCGATGGCGGGTGAATCGCGCGGTTCAATACATGGAATTTTGGTCATATCGGACTCAAGTCAGAATGGGGGAGGTCCGATTGCGCTTAAATCAAGACAACCACAAGGTCCCTCCGCTTCGAGATCATCGCTTTGCGATGATCTGCTCCGGTCGGGATGACAGATTTGAGAAGAATTTTCGGTAGATGGCAGATCCACTCGCGATCAGCCGAAGTCTTTGTGGTGCTGCCAGAGGATGGGCCAGGGTTCGCGCGGCGGGCCGCAGACGAAGATGTCGGGATGATCGCTGCTTTCTTCATTGCGAATGCCGAGGGAGTTGCCGTTGTGTCCTGCCAGGCGGCAGCCAGTAAAGATGGCGTTCGCTTCCTTCTCGCCTAATCCGAGGACGATGAGGGTGGTTGGCGCGGACGTGGGATAACCGCGCAGCCATTCCGAATTGGTTGTCCCGATGGGCGGGGCAGTCCGTAGGCCCGGCCGAGAATTTCGATCGCGCCATATTCTCCATAGTTGGCAGTGGTAATGCCGAGATGCGCCTGCTGGTCGGGCGGCAGTGAGTTGCGGATATCGGAACAGTCTTCACCAGCTCATTCCAGCCGAACTCCTCGCGCAGGTCGCCGTTATTGCGCAGGGCAAAATCGCGCAGAGGGCCGCTGGATACAAGAGGAACGATCCTGCAGCAGCCGTATGCGCCGACAGCCACGACCCCGGTGACGTAAACCACTTTCATGCTGTGACGGAACCAGTTCGACTTCCCCGACAGCCAGCGTTCCGCTAGGACGACGCCCATGGCGATGAGGATTGGATAGGCTTCCGCCACGTAGTAGAAACGGCCCTTACCCAGCCAGAACATGGCTACAGGAATTGCATACGTCCAGAAGAGCAAGCGGTAGCGGCGCTCGAGGATGAAGGCGACAAGGCCGGCGATCCACACTGGAGTCGCGAAGGGGTTGGCATCGAACAGGAACCGATATTTCGAAAAAACCTGCGGCGCGTCCTTCTCCAACATCACGCGCGTGAATGCGCTGCAGGAAGTGATATGAGATGAAGTCGTGGCGGATGAGCCAAATGATGTTAGGCAGGAAGATGAGGCACGCAATCGCGACGCCGCCCCAGAACCATTTCGTGCCGAAATAGCGGCGCTCCCTGGTAAGAAGCATGCCGCCGAGCAGGCCGACCAGAAAAAAAACGATGGAGTACTTGGTCATGAGGCCTAATCCGGAGGCAGCACCGATGGCGAGCCACCAGCGCGGGTTTTCCGATTTGAGCAGGCGAATGGTGAAGAAACAAATGAGTACCCACCACAACATTCCGAACGAGGTGTATTGAAACTCCGTAGCCTCAAACAGCGGCACGCCGGAAAGCGCGACCGACAGCGCCGTTGCTGCTTGTGCCCAGCGATTGCCGCCGAGGTCGCGGGCCATTAAGCCGCTGACGTAAATCACGATGGCTTGTGCAATCACCGAGAACAGACGCAGGCCGATAAGCGAAACGCCGAAGATCGCCATGGCGATGCGCTCGATGAATGGTGTAAACGGAGGGTAGGCGACGAATCCCCAGTCGAGGTGCCGGGCATCACTGAGGAACTGCAGCTCATCGCGATGGAAGCCGTAGCGGCCGTTGGTGAGGATGTGAAACAGGGCGAATACAACGGTGATGCTGAGGAGAAGCGTTCGATCGTTATGACTGGATGGAGCCGATGTGTTGATCGTGTGCTGGGTTTGAACCACGGGCATGCGCGGTCGTACTTCCGTACGTGACACTATACGAAGCCGGGAGCGGAATGGTTCCCAGCGAATGTGCCCGCGTGAACGTGGAAACCGAGGGCGGTTAGAATCCACTCTCTGCCAGCGCCCCCTCGTCCATGTCGAGGGCTACTCGTTTCTTTTATCGATGTGAGATTCCCGGAACACATCATTCCCAGGCTTCGTATCCTTGATTGGCCTCATTCGTATGCACTTCGTAACGGCCGCGTTTCTATAAAAAACATTTCTACGGAATGGCTTTATTGGCAGGAGAACTTGTGACCCAACGCGCTGAAGCAAAAACTGCCGGATTCGCTTACCTGAGTTACATCGTGTTTACGATGTCCAGCACAATTATCTATGCCAAGGCGGCTGCCGGTGATGGAGCTGCGCAGCAACTTGCCGGTTTGGCACGCATGATCTCCCAGGTCCGGATAACGGTATTGTTGGACCTGCTGCAAGTTGTGTGCGCTTTGGTGTTGGCCGTGACGCTTTACCGCCTTACGAAGATTGTCGACCCGACACTCGCTCTCTTGGCCATGATGTTCAGGGTCGGCGAAGGCTTAGTTGGCTCACTCGCAATACTCAGCAAGGTTGAACTCATGCGGTTGGCGACCGCGAAGACCACGGATTCGGCAATCGCCCGCATTTTTGGAGATTATATTTTCAATCGGCCTGATCAGTTGTTCAGTGAATTTTGTTTTGTCGTGGGCGGATTTATTTTTGCCTATCTTTTTCTGCGCGGTCACTTGATTCCCAGTTTGTTGGCGTGGATCGGAGTCGTATCAATTGGCATACAGATGGTCTGCGTTCCCCTTCAAATAGCAGGGTTCATGAGCAGTTTAGTCGTGGATTTGCTCTGGCTGGCGGTCATGGCTTATGAAATTCCGCTTGGAATCTGGTTGATCGTCAAAGGGGTAAAAGATTCCAACGCGTTAGCGCTAAAGCGCGAGCTTCTTGTAAATCTATGATTGCTCGAATGAAGAATATGCTAACGCTGCGTTTTTAGTCGTGTTCGGTGTTGCCGCGTAGTAGCTGGACTGTGTGGGGGAGAAGATCCACAACTGCGGCAAGCGAGTCCGTAGCGCCTGATGGATTTCCGGGGAGATTCAGGACTAAGCTTTTGTCGCAAACGCCGCACACGCCGCGGCTTAGGGCGGCGAACGGAGAGTTTTTGGAACCTTCGTAGCGCATGCGCTCGGGGATGCCTTCCAGCAAACGGGTGCAGACGGCGCGAGTGGCTTCTGGGGTGACGTCGCGGGGGGCGATGCCGGTGCCCCCTGTGGTGACTACGAGTCCTGCAGAAGCGGCCAGGCGTTGGATGGCGCGTTCTATATCCGGTTGATCGTTGGAGACGATTCCGGTGACGACTACTTTAATATTTTTTTGAGTGAGGAGTTCGACGACCGCTGGGCCGGAGGCGTCCGAGCGTTCGCCGCGAGAGCTGGAGTCGCTGACAGTGAGAACGGCGGCTACGAGATCAGGTGTCGAGGAGGACATCGTCTTCCTCAGGCTGCGCATCGCCTTCGTCGCGTTTGGATTCGTCGAGCAGACGGAGACCTTCCATCAGGAGGCCTTGAGTGTTCAGGGTGGTGCTTTGTTCCGTGGTTTTGCCTTCAAAATTTATTTCAAAGTTGCCGCTGGTCCAGCGCAGGACCTTGAAGACCGCCGGGTCTCCCTTGAGCTTTCCGTAAACCGCATGAGTGGCCTGGCCTTCGGCGAAGTAAATTTCGCATCTGTCTTTATCGTTGTTAAAGACCATGGAACAGCTTTTGCGGCCCATTTCGACGGACTGCACGAGATCAATCACGTTCATCTGGGAAAGATTGCCGCGGATGACGCCGTCGGAAGGCGCGGTCTTGGCCATTTTTTCCAGCGCTATTTTGTCAATGACGCGCTTAATTTTCTGCGTGGCCTCGCGGAGGAAAAACGGCTTTTCGACGAAGTCGTCCACGGGATCGTGATGGGCGAGGGTGTCGGTGATGTCGGCTTTGCTGGCGAGCATGACTACGGAGATGCCCGAGGTTGCGGGGCGACTTTTTAGGCGGTCCACTAATTGGCGTCCGTCCATGCCGGGCATGCGGTAGTCGGTAACGAGGAGATCGGGGAGATCGTCCACGGCTTTGAGCAGAGCATCGGCGGCGTCGCTCGCGGTGGCGACGTTGGCGAGCGAGGTAAGCGCGCCGCGGAGCATTCCGAGGACCATCGGATTGTAGTCCGCCAAGACTTTGACGTTGCCGGGCATTTATTTTGTTCAGGCTCTCGTTTTTGGGTCTCGCTGTTTTCGCGCTATCTTTTTTCGGGTTATCTTTTTCGCGTTATTTTTTTGGGCTGTCCCAGATTGCTGGCGCTGATAGTCGCCGCTTTTGCCGCCGGATTTTCGTTCCAGGCGGACCTCGCGGATTTCAATTCCCTTGTCGAGCGCCTTACACATATCGTACACGGTCAGGGCAGCGATGGAAGCGGCGACGAGGGCTTCCATTTCCACTCCGGTGACAGCGGTGGTAGTAACTTTTGAGCTAACAGCGAGGCCATTCTCGCATAGCCGCAGCGTGACATCAATCCGGGTAAGAGGTAAAGGATGGCACATTGGGATGACATTAGCGGTTTTTTTCGGCGGCCATAGTGCCGGCGAGGCGCACAACTACCAAAGGATCGCCTTTGGGATTAGACGGTAGCGCGGCAAGGACTTCGGGATTGAGCATGACGAAGGCGCTGGCTTCGGCTTCGCGGCGGGTGGAGGGCTTTTGTGAGACGTCCACCATTTTTGCTTTTCCTGCAGAGTCGTAGTGGGAGAGTTTTTTGGGCATGGGCAAAAGAGCTTTTATCTTACTCCCTGAAAAGCGGAACCCGGCCCTGAAGGGACTCAAATTTTGAGGCCTTTTGCGGGCATTGGATCCGGCCACTGTTCCACCTGGCACCATCCGCGCAAGAATTGGCTAGCGCATCATGATTGGCACTAGTTCGCCGGATGCGATGAGTTCGCGGTCCGGGGAATGATGATGTAGCAATTGGCGAGCGCGGTGGCGGCGATTGCGCCGGAGCCTTGCGAGCCAGGACGAGTTCTACTTCCGCATTTTGAAATTCGCCCGGAGAGCGTGGCGGGGAGGAAACGCGTGAGGCCGGTTTTGGTTTTGATCTCTGACTTCAGCTTTGCTTTCAGGAATACGAGCTTTTGCGGTTGTGGTAGAGCGAAGGCTTGGAGACCAGGCCGGACCAATCGTTTGAAGGTGACCATGGTGGAAACGGGATTGCCGGGGATGCCGAAGAAATATTTGTAGTTTGGGGATTTGGGAAGTGTCTTGGGTGTTGGCGTGGGCAGTGGCGGGGATGCGTCCGAAGACCAGAGAGCCAGTGCGGCTGGATTTTGACGCCTGTGATCGGAATTCCGCGCCGAGTTCGGCCAACGCCGGCTCGACGAAATCGTACTTTCCCGCGGAGACGCCGCCGGAGAGCAGCGAGGAGATCGGCGTCCAGACCTTCGCGGATTAATTCTTTTATGCGGGCGGGATCGTCAGGGGCGATGGGAAGCAAGACGGGCTCGCCGCCGGCCTCAGCAATTTGAGCTGCGAGTGAATAGGTGTTGGAGTTGCGGATTTGATTGGGGCCGGGAGGGAAGTCAATGTCCACAAGTTCGTTGCCGGTGGCGAGTATCGCGACGCGTGGCCGGGAATAGACGAGGAAATGGACGCGGCCTACGGAAGCGGCTACGGCCAACGCGGCGTGATCCAATTTCATTGCGGGAGCGAGGAGAAGCAGTTCTTCCTGCTTGGCTTCCGAACCTGCCGAGACGATGTTTGCGCCTGCAGCGACAGAGCTTTTGAATGATTACGTGTTCCTCCTGTTCTTGTGCATGCTCGCGCGCAGCTTTTCCGGATGACGTGTTTTGGATCGTCGACCACCGCATCGGCTCCATTGGGAACTGGCGCGCCCGTCATGATGCTTACGGCTTGGCCGGAAGTTACCGTGATTGCGGCCTTTTCCGGAGAGGCGCCTAAGCCAAGAATTTCTCCTGCGACCTTCAGGGACGCGGGAGTTGTTGGCAACGTCGGTGGAACGGACTGCATAGCCGTCGCGGGTGGCGCGGTGGGTAGTCGCGATCTGCGGTAACGGGCTCGGCCAGAATGCGGTTGCGCGCTTCAAGAAGTGCCAGCAACTCTTTGCCGCGTGCGTGAAGTTGCGCAGCGTGAGTTTCCACAATGTGGCGCGCTTTCTCAAAGGTAAATATGCGCGGTTGACCTTCCGAATTCATGCATGGAGATGATACCGCCTGGCTTGGAAGATGATAAGGCGGAAGGAAATGATGAGAAGCCATCTCATCTAAACCAGCGGAGTCGGATCCCCTCAGAGCCTAAGCCCGCTGTTTTTGGGTCCAAGCCCGCCACGGCTGACGCCATTTCTACCCAAAAACCGATTTACGAGATAGCTTCCAGAAAAAAATCACTTCGCCGTCACGAGGTGTTGTACGGCTTTGCGTGTTTTTGCCGGTCGCTGGCCTTTCAGGCGGCGACCTCGGCATCCACGAAACCGGCGGCGAGAAGCTTTTCGATTTCCGCGTCGAAGTGCTGCATTCCCTCCGCGGCGCCTTTCTTCATGGCGTCCAGCAAGTTGTGGCCTGAAGGGTCATCGCATTCGAGGAGCGCAAGAATGTTGGGGCTGACTTTCAGGATTTCGACGGCGGCGATGCGGCCTTCGACATCGGT
>CAWHQK010000085.1:0-30403 GCA_963831435.1 uncultured Acidobacteriota bacterium | reverse complement strand
TTGTGTTATGTCCTCTACTCGTTTCGCCGTTTACGTATTGCTGGGCCGCAAAAATTGGCTTCCTGTTGGCTGCCGTCTGCCCATTTCTGGCAAATTACACGGCTGCGGTCCTTAGCGAAACTCTTGAAACATTTTTCACCGTTCTCGCCTTGGATTTGGCAATCTACGCTTTAGGTACTTCGCGCAACCACTACCAGTGGATTGGTTGCGGCCTGGCTGTCGGCGCGGCCATCCTGGTGCGCCCCGACGGCGGAATCCTGCTCGCGGCCATCGGCTTGTTTCTCCTTGCCCAGATATTCAGATCACTGCCTTCTCCAAAACAAAACGCTCCTTTGAAAATTGCCAGCCTCCTCCGCGCTGGGATGATCGTCGCAATTGTTTCGCTGGCAACGCTCATTCCCTGGACCATGCGGAACTGGAATACGCTCCACACCTTCCAACCGCTTGCCCCGCGCTATGCCAACGAGCAGGACGAATTTGTTCCCCTGGGATTCAATCGCTGGGTGAGAACCTGGATGGTGGAATATGCCTCCGTCGAAGAAATCTACTGGAACGTTCCCGGCGCGAAAATTGATTTGAATCTATTGCCCGGGCGCGCCTTCGACTCGCCATCCCAACGGCTGCAGACTGTGCAAGTGGTGGACGCCTACAACGCGGCCTTGGATATTGACCCGCGGCTCGACCAGCAATTCGCCGCGCTGGCCGCCGTACGCATCCGCCGTAATCCGTTGCGGTACTATGTCATATTGCCCCTCGCCCGTATCACAGACATGTGGCTGCGTCCCCGCACCGAACTCCTTCCTCCAGACCCTCGCTGGTGGGAATTCAACGATGACAAACAATGGTTGGCGGTCGCGCTTGCCTTCGGTCTGTTGAACCTCACTTACGTCGCAGCCGCCTTCCTCGGCGTGTTGCGCGCGCGAAGGCTCGCATTCATAAGCCTGTTGATGGGATTCGTTATACTCCGCTCGTTGTTTCTTGGAACGATAGAAAGCCCCGAGCCGCGCTACACAATCGAATGCTATCCAATTGTGATTGTGCTCGCAGCGATTTTTTTCGCGATGTGTAACAAAACACCTTACAGCCTTCCGCCCCCGACGTAATTGTGAGAGAAAGTTAAGAATATTAAAGTGTCGCATAACAAAACACCTGTTTATTGTTGCGGGCAAAAATCCACTTATAAGCAACGTTTTCGCTTGATTCTCGTGGACAATTAATTGCAAGATTTCAATATTTCCTTTCAGCACGTCATGGCTCGGATTACCCACCCCGAACTTCACAAGGAGAAACAATGCGATCCCCTGCGTGGTGTGTAGCTTTAGCTGTCATTATTCTCAGTCTTCCTCTTATGATGTGGGCGCAGTCTGCCACTACTTCGTTGCATGGCACCGTGTTTGATGCCAAGGGCGCGGTCATTAGCGCCGCTACGGTCACCATAACGGACCCGCAGACAGGCTTCACGCGGTCCGTTACATCGGATGCGCAGGGAGATTATCAGTTCCTCCAGATTCCGCCCGCCGCTTACAACGTCTCCGTCACGGTTCCCGGCTTTGCGACCTTGAAGCAGGAGAACGTGCAGCTAATGGTGAATACGCCCGTCACTCTGATGTTCACCATGCAGGTGGCTGGACAATCCGTGGAAGTCAACGTCACCAGCCAGGCCCCGATGGTCAATACTGTTGACGCTGCCATCGGGAACACGTTTGACACGCAGCAAGTGACCAATCTGCCTTTCGAAGGACGCAATCCCACGGAGATTCTTCCGTTGCAACCGGGAGCGGTCTACTTGGGGCGCAATGTAGTGGGCAATCCCCTCGATACGCGCAGCGGGTCCATAAACGGCGGGCGTAGCGACCAATCCAACATCGTGCTCGATGGAGTAGATGACAACGACCAGATCAACGGCGTTCAGTTTAATCCGGCCGTACGTTCTACGCTCGATTCGATTCAGGAGTTCCATGTCACTACAGCCGGCGCCAATGCTGATGCCGGACGTTCCTCCGGCGGCCAGATTTCAATGGTCACCAAGAGCGGCACTAATACCTTCCACGGATCTCTCTACGAGTACAACCGCAGCAGCATTGGTCACGCCAATGACTGGTTCAACAAAAAATCAGAGTTAGATGAGGGGCTTCCCAACAAACCCGCTCCCTTGGTGCGCAATACATTTGGCGTATCCCTCGGAGGGCCCGTGCTCAAGGACCGCCTCTTTTTTTTCGGAACTTATGAAGGGCAAAGAACCGCAGAAACCGACCAAGTGACACGCAGCGTGCCTGGCGAGACTTTACGCAACGGGACGATTAGCTATCCCAATGTTAGCGGCACCACGACGACGCTAAGTAAAGCTGACATTGCGACTATGGATCCGAATTGCGCTTCTTTGGGAACTTGCCCACTCGGTCCCGGCGTGAACCCAGGAGTTCAGGCCATTTTCAATTTGTACCCGCACGCCAATTCAAGCAATTGTGCGGATGCGGATGGCTTCAATATTGGCTGCTTCACCTTTGCGGGGGCTCATCCGATACATGAAAATACCGGAATCGCGCGTCTCGATTACAACATTAATCAGAGCGGCACTCAGCAGTTGTTCGCGCGCGCGAACTATCAGGACGACACGGAAGATTTTCCTCCTCAATTCCCCAACCAGCCGCCCGCGTTGGTTCGCCGCAGTTTTGGACGGTCGCTTGCCGTGGGCTACACCGCAACTCTGACCAATAATCTTGTGAATAGCTTCCACTATGGATATTCGCAGTTTTCCCAGGCTGATGTTGGAACTCAGACGCAATCTCAAATCCAGTTTCGTGGTATTGATAATCTCACCGCATTGGCGGGAAATATCGCCACCGCTGAATCCTCAGACCCTACAATCAGTTCCCACGTGCCGACCCACAACTTCATTGACGACGTAACCTGGATCAAGGGTGCCCACACATTTCAGTTCGGTACCAACATAAGAATCATCAACAACATTCGCTCTTCGGATTTCACTTCGTTCAATACCGCTTTGGTGAATCCCGAAGCATTGGTTGCGGCCCCCGCCGGAACCGGCGGCAGTCTAGACCCTGGCGCATTTAGCTTCCCTGATGTGGATCCCGGTAATGCAAGTGTTTACAACAACGCAATAATCAATTTGGTTGGCATCATCAGCCAGGTCACCGGCAACTACAACTACACGAAAGACGGCACATTGCTCAATCAAGGGGCGCTCGTGGATCGCCACTTCAGGGGATGGGAATCTGAGTGGTACGCGCAGGATGCCTGGCGCGCTACGCCCAACCTCACGCTGACCGTCGGCCTTCGCTATTCACTCCTTGAGCCTCCTTACGAAGTCAATGGGGTGCAAGCCGCGCCCAACACTAGCATGCACAACTTCCTCACGCAGCGTGGGCTGGATGCCCTACAGGGCCAGGCATTTTCAGGTCCTCCCATCAGTTTTAGCCTTTCTGGGCAGGCCAACGGCGGAAAGCCTTATTGGCCTTATGACTACAAAGATCTGGCACCTCGGTTTGCCTTTGCTTATTCACCCACTGCGGATAGCGGCTTCTTCCATAAATTTTTTGGTAGTTCTGGGAAGTCTTCACTCCGCGGTGGTTTTGGAATTGTGTATGACCACTTTGGAGAAGGAATTACCAACACCTTCGATCAGTTTGGCACGGTTGGACTTAGCACTGCTCTTAGCAATGCGACTGGCGTGCAGACCGTGGATGGAGGCGCTCGCTTTAGCGATATAAACACAATTCCAGCGGCCAGCCTGGATGGACCTCTTCTTCAACCGGCACCGCCCGGAGGCTTCCCTGCAACCCCGCCGGTGAGCACGGTTGGAAATCCGTTCCAGCAAATTGCGTTTGGGCTGGATGACAACCTGAAAACTCCATACTCAGAACTGATTGATCTATCTTTTACGCGTGAATTGCCAAAAGGTTTTGTTATGGAAGTAAATTACGTCGGACGCCTTGGCAGGCGGCTACTGCAACAGCGTGACATCGCTATGCCGGTTGACTTGGTTGATCCGAAATCACACACCGATCTGTTCGCAGCAGAAACCGCTTTCTCGAAGGACTTTTATGCAGGGAAAGACATTAATAGCATTGCGAACATTCCCTTCTGGGAAAACTTTTTTCCCGGTGCGGCTGGCGTGGACGTGACTGGTGTGTTTGGGCAGTGCTTCAATGGAGCAATTCCTGCTAATCCAACAGCGACTCAATCCATGTACGAGTTGTACTCCTGTAATACAGGCGCCGCAACATTCGGTGAAACAGAAGCATCAAACATCTTCGATACTTTCTGTTTCCCGGCCTGCGCCCAAATCAACGGTCAACAGACTCCATTTGCCCTCTATAGTCCCCAATACACAGCCCTCTATGCGTGGTCCAGCATCGGCAACAGCAGCTACAATGCCGGACAGTTCGTTCTCCGCAGCCGCCAAAAGAAGGGTTTGACCTTCGACTTCAATTACACCTGGTCGCACTCTATTGATGAAGGGTCCGATGCGGAACGCTCTCCTACTTTCGGCGGGTTGAGTGCCATCATCAATACTTGGGCGCCACAACAATTGAGGGCTGATTCCGACTTCGACGTTCGCAACTCGATCAACACTAATTGGGTTTACGAACTTCCCGTCGGCAAAGGCAAATACTTTGGCGGTAACTGGCATGGCGCCACCAACGCCGTTTTGGGAGGATGGCAAATCGCCGGCTTGGGCCGCTGGACCAGCGGCCTGCCCTTCAGCATCGGCAATGGAGGAGTATTCCCCACCAACTTCCAACTGACGGGCACCGTATTTACCAACGGCACCGTGCCAAAAACCAAAAAGACATTTTTGCCTGATCCCTCAGGGAGCGGAATTGTGCCTTCAGTTTTCCCGCAAGGACTTACGCCAGGAATCGTCCAGGATTTCCGCTTCGCCTTCCCCGGCGAATCAGGTCAGCGTAATAACTTCCGCGGCGATGGATATTTTGATATCGATATGAGCTTGAGCAAAATATTCAGAATCAATGAGCGGCAAAGCCTGCAATTCTCAGCGGAAGCCTTCAATGTCACCAATAGCGCCAGATTTGACGTCGAAACACTCAACGCAAACATTCAAAACTCGGCCACGTTCGGCGAATACGGCGGGACCTTGACCAACGAACGGGTCATGGAATTTGCTCTTCGCTACGCGTTCTAGTGAAGTAGGCAACAAATAGAAAGGGGCGGGATTATTTCCCGCCCCTTTTTCATTTCAGATATCTACGATGCTACGTGAGCGGAGAGTCCGTCATGCGAAAGCGGGTCCGCACGTGCTCGGAAAGCAACTCAATTGCTCCGCGGTTGGTAACCGGGTCAGCCTGTGCCAAATACCGCATTGCTTCGACCAGCAGGCGCTGACCATCTACGTAACGTGGATCAGAACTTCGTTCACGTCGTCTGCGTAAGGCCGCTGGCAGAACCGGAATTGTAAATACTTTAGCCATGCACTTCTGCTTTCAATTCCAAAGATGACCATTTGCAGTGATCAGGTTGCAGTATAACCCCCAAGTCCATAATTTTCAGCAGGGAAGATCAAACGGTTTCATTAATGCTTAACGGTCTTGGTGCTGGAATTAGTTTTTAAGTTGAACGAATTGTTGGGTAGTTTCTCGTTCAATTTGATGTCGGAATATTTGGCAAGTTTGTAGTCGCTCGCAGAGAAAATCTGCTGCTGCACGGAAATCCCCCGCGCATCGATCCAAAGCACAAAATGATCAAAATTGTTGCGGATCTTATCGGATTTTGGCACTAAACCAAGCTTCGCTGTGAGCGTTCCATTCGGCAGCTTTTCCTCTCCCAAGTACTTGATATAAAAGGACTTCATCATGTCATGGCCGCCGCCGCCAAAGCCTAATAGCAGAAAGCTTTCAAACTCTTCTTCATTCTTTTCCGTGGAATAAACGTCAAGCTGATTGGTTTGCGGCTGGTATAGCTCGACCTTTCCGCCGGAAAACAATACGTCTTTAGCCTCATTTGCCGGGTCGCTGATGTCCGCTGCCATTTGCACTTCTTTCCCAACGCGGCGAAAATAGATTTTTCCCTTCTGGGTATCCGTTTCGTCCACTACTTTCTGATACTGGTCCCAAACAAAAGTGGCCTCCGCTGAGCGAAAATCCTTTCCTGTGCGGTCCATAAGATTCAGTACGGATTCAAGGCTGCCGCTCCAATTATTCGCGGATGGGCCTGAGGATGCGGACGCGCGGGTGGAAGAGGGATCTGCTGCCGATTGCGCAACCGCCGGCTTTGCCACCGCCGTTAGACAGAACACGCAGGCGGATGTGGCAATAATAGCGTATCGAGCAAGGGCGGTCTTCCCAAATGAACCTGCCAAAGGTGCCTACTCTCTTTCGGCCCAAACCCTGTAGTACTGCACATGACCGGGGCGGTCGTTTACGACATCAACCTTTTTGATGCTGACTTCACCGGAAATAGGCTCAATGATATTCGACAGTTCTCCGCGAAGGCCAGCCTCATCTTTTGCGTGCACCGCACGTGCCTCAATCTGAAAAATGAAGCCTCCATGCCCGTCCGGTGAAACAATTACTCCGGTCTGATGCGCAACATGTTGGGCTGGTTTGTCCTTGAAGTTGATCCAGTAGGGCGAAAAGAAGACAAAGATGAGAATTAGCGTCACCATCACGTCATACTGGATGGTGCCGCGATCGTAAGACCAAAGAATGTAGCCGCGGATTATGCTCCAAACTTTGCTCATTGGCAGGCCGGGCGCATCCGTGATGGGTCTTGCTTCAGCACTGTTCAAGTCTAGTTACCGTTCTTTCTTCTGGCAATCATGCTGCTCAAAGGCATTTCCTGGAACAATTCTGCAACCGCATCTCAAAATTTTTTGGCCGTGATCCGTTCTACGCCCATATAAGGCCTTAGCGCTTCGGGAATCAAGACGCTTCCATCGGACTGCTGGTAATTCTCAATGATCGCGAGCCATGTACGCCCGACCGCAAGCCCGCTTCCATTGAGGGTATGCACGAACTCTGTCTTGCCTTTTCCCTCTGGGCGATAGCGGATGTTCGCCCGCCTCGCCTGGAACGATTCGAAGTTTGAGCAGGAAGAAATCTCGCGGAACACCTGCTGCCCCGGCAGCCATACTTCCAGATCGTAAGTCTTGGCTGACGAGAAACCCATGTCCGCCGAGCAAAGTGCCATCGTGCGATAGTGAAGTCCGAGCTTCTGCAAAATTTCTTCCGCCGCCTGCGTCAACTTTTCCAGTTGATCGTAAGAGTCTTCCGGCCGCGAAAACTTTACCAGCTCAACTTTCTGGAACTGGTGTTGCCGGATGATCCCGCGTACGTCTTTTCCATATGATCCGGCCTCGCTGCGAAAACAGGGCGTATAGGCGGTCAGGGAAACTGGAAGCCGCTCCGCATCCAGAATTTCATCCCGGTAGAGGTTCGTGACCGGGACCTCCGCCGTCGGCACCAACCACAAATCCGTCTCCCCATGAGGAACGCGGAATAAATCCGAAGCAAATTTTGGCAGCTGCCCAGTCCCATACATGGAAGCGGAATTTACAAGATAAGGAGGCAGCACCTCTGTATACCCATGTTCGCGCGTGTGAACGTCGAGCATGAAATTGGCCAATGCTCTTTCCAGCTTGGCACCCAAGTCCCAATAAACAGCGAAGCGGCCACCAGTCAACTTTACGGCCCGCTCCAAATCCAGAATGCCAAGCTGTTCGCCGAGTTCCCAATGCGGTTTGGGAGTGAAATCGAACTTCGGAGGCGTGCCCCAGCGGCGAACCTCCACGTTGTCTTCCGCACTCTTGCCCGTGGGCACGCTTGCGTGCGGCAGGTTGGGGATGCCCGCCAGAATTTCCTGCAACCGGCCCTCAAGCTCAACGGAAACTTTTTCCTTCTCCTGAATCTTTTCCCGCAAATCCTTGGTCTCAGTGATTTGCGCATTCGCGTCTTGTCCGCTTTTTTTCAGCTTCGCAATCTCTTCCGAAGCGCGGTTCCGTTGCGCCTTCAGAGTTTCGGTTGCGGTAATGGCCTGGCGGCGCTGCGCGTCCACCTCGCTGAAGTCTTTTAGCACTTCCGCGGGATTCATCCCGCGCAGGCGCAGCTTTTCTTCCACCAGAGGCAAATTGTCACGGACAAAATTCAAATCAAGCATGGACTTAATAATGTATCGGAAAAATGCGGTCTCGTGCACCTCGCCCCACCATCGCCGCCAAAGACAGTTGGGGAACCATTCCGCGAAGCTGTAAACTAACTCGCAATGAATCCCTCCTCCGAAAAGAAGTCCGGCCCTGACCTGAGCGTGAGTTTTGCCGGCATCCCCCTGCAAAATCCCATTATTGCCGCCAGCGGCACTTTCGGATACGGAATTGAATTCGAAGACATCGTGAGCCTGCACGCTCTTGGAGGCTTCGTGGTCAAGGGCCTCTCCCGCGAACCTATGGCCGGAAATCCTCCGCCGCGTTTATACGAAACTACGGCCGGAATGTTGAACGCGATCGGCCTACAAAATATTGGGGCTCGGGCCTTTGTGGAGGAAAAGCTTCCTAAACTCAAGCAGATTCCCGGCGCGGTGGTCTTCGCCAACGTCTTCGGCTACACCCGCGAAGACTACGAGATGACGGTTGAAATTCTGAACGAAGCCGAGGGCATCGCTGCCTACGAGCTGAATGTTTCCTGCCCCAATACCGCGCATGGCGGAATCCAATTCGGCAGCGATCCGCGCTCACTGGATGAAGTCGTGGCCACGGTCAAGCGCATCTCCAGGCGCCCGCTGATCGTCAAGCTCTCGCCCAACGTCACCAGCATCGCGCAGATGGCCCGCATCGCGCAGGACGCTGGCGCCGACGCAATTTCCCTCATCAACACCTTCGTCGCCATGGCAATTGACGCCGTCACGCGCAAGCCACGTATCGCGAATGTCACCGCAGGCCTTTCCGGTCCGGCCATCAAGCCGATCGCGCTCCGCATGGTCTATGACGCAGCGAAGGCCGTCACCATTCCGGTGATTGGCATCGGCGGAATCTCTACGGCTGAAGATGTCGTGGAATTCATGCTGGGGGGGGCGACCGCTGTGCAAATTGGCACGGCGAGCTATTGGGACCCGCGCGCCACGCAACACCTGATCGCGGACTTGCGCGCCTGGTGCATCAATCACAATGTGGAGCGTATCGCCGATCTCACAGGCGCCCTCGTCACCGAGTAATCACGTACCGAAAAGTAATTGCTGATCGAACGATGGCCGGTATGGCTACAGTCCGGGGCCGGGCACACTCTCCCCATACACGCGCGCGTCCTCCGGCGAAGGCGCGAATAGCGGATTGAAATCCTGCGACGGAATGTATCCACTGCTGGGCACGTACATCGAAAGCAATTCTTCCGGACTCCACGTCGCGCCGCCATTGGTCGAACTTCGCGCATAAGCGCTCCATCGTGGGCTGTTGCGCGAGTCCATCCATGCAATGCGTACTTCTCCAGTCGCTCCGGCAACAATCGCCGGCAAAACATGCTTGGCGCCAGCAGGCGCGTCTGAAACTCCGGCCTTCGGAGACCACGTTTCTCCCGCCGTCGTGGAAGAGGAAAAATAAACCCGCTCTGCATCCTGCTTTCCCGGATGGTTCGCGTTCCACAGCGAATAAATCGTCCCAGCCGCATCCGAGGCGATCGTGATCTGCGCACCCAGATATCCCCATTCGCATTGCGGGCCTTCGCAATTCGCCACGCCCCGCGAACGGTCCATCAGCGCGGTTGTCCAGCTTTTACCTTGGTCGGCTGACTTGCTGATGTAAAGCCCAATCTCCGGAGCCGTTCCATCCGCGTAGCCTTCCCACGCAATATAGCCATTTCCATTGGCGTCAATCGTCGCGCCTCCCGCAAGTACATCGCGCACCGGCGTCGGCGCGTTCACATTCACAACATCGAATGTGATTCCGCCATCGTGCGAAGATGCCGCCCACATTTGGTGATCGCGGCTGAACGCAATGCTTACATTTTGTCCCCGCACAAAGAGCACCGGATGGTTCGCAGCACCCTCGGCCCGCGCCACTACCACCAGAGACCAGCTATGTCCAAAATCCGAAGACTTTGCCAACAACAGATCTTTCCGGCTGCGCTCCAGCCAAGTGGCATAAATCGTTCTTTGGTCGTTTGCGTCCACGGCAAGTGCCGGATTCACTTGATCAAAGCTTGGAGGCGTAAGTTGCCGCGGTGCCTCCCAGTTCGCATCCTCGTCGCTTCCAATGGCCAGCCGCAGCCTGGGCAGAGGAGCACAACCCAGGCACTGCGCTTCCTTTTGTGAGTAAAGAAAATAAACGTGATGGAATCCATCTTTTGCGATGGCCACTTCCCACTGATCGGAGAGATTGGGATCGGAGAGATTTGGGCCCGGTAGATTCTGGTCAACAGAACCATTGTCTGCGGAAGAAGACGGCCCCGCGGCGTAGGCCGCGCCTCCTGATGCAAACACGAACGCCAGCGCCATCAAAAACAGAAAGCGCAGTCTCGCGTCGCCGCAATAGTAGCGGTAGAACTTAAAAGCCACAGAACCTCTATTCGCGGGGAGAGCCGCGAAAATCTATGAATAAAAGGTACCGTGGCGCACCGGGGCAGTCAATCCGGATCGCCGCAATATGTTACTTTCTCTGGACTCAGGCATCGAATAAGAGCACCATATTTCGAGGAGCATTTATGTCCAAAGCTACATTTGCCGCGGGATGTTTCTGGGGGGTTGAAGTGACCTTCCGGCAGTTGCCCGGAGTCACCTCCACTCGTGTTGGCTATACCGGAGGCAACTTCGCCAATCCCACATACAAAGACGTTTGCACCGACGGCACCGGCCATGCAGAGGCCGTCGAAGTGGAGTTTGATCCTGCGAAGATTTCTTATGAGCAATTGCTCGATGTGTTTTGGGAAAATCACGATCCAACGCAGGTGAACCGGCAAGGGCCGGACTGCGGCACCCAATACCGCTCGGCGATCTTCTACCACTCGCCAGAGCAGAAAGCCGCCGCCGAGGCCTCAAAATCCGGGCTGGAGAAATCCGGACGCTTCAGCAAGCCCATCGCCACCCAAATTGTTCCCAAAGCCACTTTTTTTGAGGCCGAGGACTACCACCAGCAATATCTGGAAAAGCGCGGCCTCGCGAGCTGTCACATCAAGGCATAAGCTCACGCCGCCGTCAGCAAGATCGGTTGGTCCTGGTAATTACAATCGTGTGCTCGTAATGGGCTGAGGGTTGCCGGTCAGCCGTGCGGATCGTCCAGCCATCCCGCGCAAGGACCGAACGCCCGCTGCCCGCCGAGATGATAGGTTCCACGGTAATGACCAATCCCTCGGTCAAAATTTCATTGGCCGCCGGGTCCGGATAGTTAGGGATGGAGGGCGCTTCGTGGATAGTCCGGCCAATGCCATGCCCGCCCAACTCGCGGATCACTGAAAATCCGCAGCGACGTACTTCGCGCTCTACCGCGCGCCCAATCTCTGAAACGCGAACTCCCGCGCGCGCCACCAGCATTGCCTCGCAAAACGCCCGCTGGGCACAGTGCATTAGCTTTTGCTTGCGCAGCGAAACTTTTCCTATGGCGACTGTCACCGCCGCGTCCGCCATGAAACCATCTTTTTCTATCGTGAAGTCCAGCTTCAATAGGTCCCCGTCGCGCAGCGCTCTTTTTGAAGGAATTCCATGCACTGCCTCTTCATTCACGCTGATGCAACTGGCCCCGGGAAATCCATACACCATCGCGGGTGCCGATCGCGCCCCATTTCGCCGCATCACTTCCATGCCCGCATGGTCCAACTCCGCGGTAGTCACGCCAGCGCTCGCCCGCTGCCGCATCGCATCAAGCATCTCGCGGACAATTCTGCCGGCCACCCGCAGACGAGCCAGTTCCTCCGGCGTTTGAATTGACATGGGAGATTCGCTCCTGGATTTTAGTCCGCAGGATGTAACGCTCTGGGAGCGTTCATTAGCGAGTAGCTTGCCTAACGCATATCAGGCGCGGCCGACGTACTTCCCTCAGGCACCGCAGAACTGGCCGCCTTTCTGCGTGGCCGCATAAACAGCAGCAACAGAACGCCCGCTATGTAAAATGATGCGACTTGAGAAAGCGTGAAGCCGAGCAAGCGAAGCGCGAATCCGAAAACAGCCACGATCTCGCTGAATGCGTAACTTACAATGTAAGCCCCGCGCCAGCGGTGCAGTAATGCCTGGTTCGCCGGATCCTGCGCCAGGCTGCTCTCCACCTTTTTCACCAGCAGCATTCGCACCGCAAATGTGCTCAGCACCATGGCCACGCCCGCAATCGTGAAAATGTAATACATGGACGCCCCCGGGGCCACCCTCGGATGCGTTCGGATTACTTCTTCGCCCACCAGCACATAAAGCGCAATGCTGCACAACAACAACGTGTGAATGGTTCGTACATACTTCACAGATGAATTCATGTGCTAAGTGTGACCCGGTTTTGTTATTTCGCGGAAACGAAATCGCGCGCCGGTATCGAATTGAATAATCCAGTATCGAATTGAATAATAGAAGCGCGGGCGGGGTAGCAATGACTTACTAGCGCATGATCTTGACGCGCAGTTCTTCCGGCAGCCTCTGCCGAATCTCCTCCGGCAAATGATCGTGCACCTGGCGGGCTCCCAACTTCGCCACCTGCACCATCGTGATTGGCGCCGGAGTCGCAACCGCCACTACCACCCAGATGAGCGCGGAAAGCGCGAAGCCCGCCAGCGCGGCTACTTCAAGAATCAGCGAGTGGTGCGGTCCAAAATAGAGGATCAATCCAAAGGCCAGTAAGAATACCGCGGCGGAAACCGAGGCCAGCGCAATCAATCCCAAGTCAATGGTGCGGTGCAGTCGCTGCCGCTTACGGCAGTGCTCGCATTTGGCGAAGTGCTCTTCATAGTCGCCTCGCATCTCCGGCGCAATGCCGGAGATATCGTAGCGCCAACCCGCCAGGATTTTCCCTACCACGGGGTCAATACATTGGCTCATATGCAGTAAATGATCAACCTAAAGGCAAATAGGTTGTATTGGTTCGGTTTGTGACGCCAGCACCACGTGGTTGGAAAGCAGCGTTTGTCGCGTTGCCAGGGCTTTCTCCGCCGCGCTGCGCGCAAGCTCGGGGTGGTTGTTCGACTCAGAAAGATGCGCCAGCACCACGTACGCCGCCGCCCCATCATATTCGCCGCCAAAAAAATCCGCGAGCGCGTCGTTCGAAAGATGTCCCACGCGGCTCATCACTCGTTGCTTCACCGACCACGGATACGGCCCGCCGCGCAGCATTTCCAAATCGTGATTGGACTCCATCACCAGCACATCGCAACCACGAAGGTGGTGGCAGATGTTCTGCGGCACATATCCCAGATCAGTTGCGAAGGCGATCTTAGTTCCTTCCGCCCGGAACGTGAACCCCACTGGATCCGCGGCGTCGTGAGGAATGGTGAACGGCGTAACCGCGATGTCCCCAATATGAAAATCGCGGCCCGAGGAAAATACCTCCAGGCAATTCAGCTGCGGCGCTTCGCCGGTCTCATCGCGCAAGGACCGCTTCCACGCGTTGTGCGTGGCACCCGTCATGAAGATGGGAATGCCCAGCTTTTTCGCCAGCGTCGCCAGCCCATAAATGTGATCGGAGTGTTCGTGAGTAATCAGGATGGCGGAAAGCTGTTGCGGGTCATCCCCCAGCGACTTCATTCTCTTGAAGGTTTCCCGGCAGGAGATTCCGGCATCCACCAGAATGCGCGTTTTTGCGCTAGCCACCACCGCGCAGTTGCCGCGGCTTCCACTCGCCAACACTGAGACGGAAACACCCATTCCCGGCAGCATACCTGTTTCCGTTGTGGAAGCGAAAGTAACTTTTCGACTAAGCCTATTTCGTAACATCCGCCTTCGCCGCCGGTTCGTGCTTCTCCGGGAGCACCAGCAGATCAATCCCCAGCCGCGCGAACGCCCCTGCATAAGCTCCCACCGTGCCGGTCAGGAAGCCGGAAAACGATAGCTGAATGTGTGAGAGCGCGATGTGTTCCTTCAAAAACGTATGGGCCAGGATCTGCACAAGCGGAACACACACCGCCACCAACACGGTCCACCGCCACGCCCGCTCAGGACGCAACAACCCCAGCAACATGGTCGCAAGCATCACAAAAACCGCGGTCACCAGCAAATCGCCAAGCCGCACATCAATAATCCCGGCGCCCAGGCCAAGAATTGCGCCCAGAATGTAGTTCACAACGCTGCTTCTATTTCCCTTATCCATAACCCTTAAATTTGTCATCCTGAGCGAAGCGAAGGACCCCTATAATCTCAGCCACCGTCAGAAAACAGGCGCAGCCCTCAACCAACTAGCTCCCTCGAACCCATCAATACTTATAAAACCCCTGCCCGCTCTTCCGCCCCGTCCGTCCCGCATCCACCATCTTCACCAGCAGCGGACAAGGCCGATACTTCGGATCACCCAATTCCTCGTGCAACACCCGCATGATATCCAGGCAAACATCCAGCCCAATAAAATCCGCCAGCGTAAGCGGTCCCATGGGATGCGCCATGCCCAGCTTAAAAACCTCGTCCACGGCCTCCGGAGTGGCCACGCCTTCCATTACCGCAAACATGGCTTCGTTCAGCAGCGGCATCAGCACCCGGTTGGAAACAAATCCCGGCGAGTCGTTCACCTCCACGGGTGTTTTTTCCAGCTTCAAAGCCAGATCGCGCACCGCCAGAAACGTTTCATCGGATGTCGCCAGGCCCCGCACCACTTCCACCAACTTCATCATCGGGACGGGGTTAAAGAAGTGCATCCCGATCACCTTATCCGGGCGCTTGGTAAGTCCCGCAAGCTTCGTAATCGAAATAGAAGACGTGTTGGAGGCGAGAACCACATCGGGTCGGCATATCCTGTCAATCTCGCGAAAAATTTCCGATTTTACTGCAAGCTTCTCCGTCGCCGCTTCAATCACAAAATCACACTTCGCCAGCAGTTCGCGCTTCAACACAGCTTCAATTCTGCCTAACGTTGCATCCTTGTCGGCCGCGGTAATTTTTCCCTTGCTGGCTTCACGCTCAAGGTTTTTGCCGATGGTGGCAAGTCCCCGCTCCAAAAATTTCTGCTCCACATCGCACAAAAGCACGCGGAAGCCGCTTCGCGCGAACACATGCGCGATTCCATTCCCCATGGTCCCCGCGCCCAGCACCCCAACAATTTCAATGGCCATTGCCTGAACTCGCTTAATCGTCTAGCCCAAATGCTTCTGATCCAAACCTTCGACTCAAAAGTCTAGCACCATGCCACCCTGTGCACACGCCTTCGCGGCAACGTAAGCCAAGCCAAAACAATATCTTGCGCCGGAGCCGCTTTGCCTTTACCATGCCTCCGACTCCATAAATTCAGCGAATACCGCCCATCAACACTTTTAATTGGCCGGAAGAAAAAGCTGCCCTGTATCCTAGCGAGTCATTTGCCAGTCGAGAAAAAAGTTCGGCTGGTTCCATCTCACATCCAAGGAGCTCCATGTCCACCGAACTTAGAAATTTCCTGACCCTTTCCTACGAAGAGTTGGAAGAACTCAACCTCGAGGCGAAAGAGCAGCGCAAGAACCGCGTCCCCGCCCACAAGATCCAGGAAGAGCGGCTCAGATATCTGACCGACGAAAGCCGGATCAAGGCCGTCACCGTCATGTTCAGCGATCTCGAAGGCCGCCTGCACATGCTCGACTACGACAAAAAGTTTCTCATCAAGAGCTGGGACAACCTCACCTTCGACGGCTCCTCCATCCGCGGCTTTACCGCACAGCGTGAAAGCGACCTGCGTCTGGCAATTGACTGGTCCGCTTTCTACTGGGCGCCAGCTGATTTCTTTGGCCCCGGCAAAGTCCTGGTATTTGGAGACGTCATCGAGAAGAAGGGCGGCCCCTACGCAGCCGATATTCGCGGCATTTTGAAGAGCTACGCGGAAACGCTGAATGCCAAGCAGGGCTACACGCTCAACGCCGCCAATGAAATTGAAGGCTTCCTCTTCAAGGGCACCGATGCCGAACGCCACTTCCAGGAAACCGGAAAATTTGAATACGTCAATACCGGCGGCTACTACCACTCGCTGCCCGGCGACCCTCTGCGCACATTCATTGACACAGCTGCCGAAGTGCAGCGCGCCATGGGCTTCCAGAATGAAAAAGACCATCCGGAAGTTGCGCCCTCGCAGTTTGAAATCAACTACGGCTACGGAGAAGTCGTGGCGGCCGCCGACCAGATCCAAATCTACAAACTGATCTGCCGCGAAGTTGCCACCAAGCTGGGCATGACGGCCTCCTTCCTGCCCAAGCCCGTAGTTGGTGTGAACGGCAGCGGCATGCACACCAACGTCTCCATCAGCAAAGGCGGCAAGAACCTGTTCTGGGATCCCCGCGGAGAAGAAAAACTCAGCAAGTTTGGCTGGGAATTCGTGGACCGCATTCTTACCCATGGAAACGACATCTGCCTGCTGCTCAACGCCAGCGTGAATGCCTATCGCCGTCTCGATCCGCACTTTGAAGCCCCGAACCAGATCAAGGCCTCAGCCGTAGATCGCGGCTCTATGGTTCGCATTCCCATCGGCAACGACAAGAGCATGCGCGTCGAAGTCCGTTCCGTTGGTCCGGATGCGAACCCCTACATGGTTCTGTATTCGGTCTTCAAGAGCGGCATTGACGGCCAGACTTCGAAGATCAAGAACCTGCGCCAGGCGGAGCGCTACCTGCCGGACAACATCTACACGGCGCTCGAAGATTTCCGCAAATCAGGCTGGATCACCAAGTTGCTCGGTGAGGACGTGAAGGGACGCTACGCGGACTTGAAACAGGCATCAGCCGACCGCTGTGCGCGGTTGCTCGGAACTGTTGTCAAAGCCCCCGAGTTGCAGTTCCATCACGAGGTCTACAACCAGTTCCTCTGGAATCAGTTTTAAGGGGATCGGTTCAAGAAAGAAGAAGGAAGTTGCCCCACTGTTTGCGGACGCAAGCAGTGGGGCTTTTCGTTGCCCTGCAAAATCATGCCCTGCGAATCGTTGCCCTGCAATTTCGCCGAACAGAAATCCTAATAGCAAACGCGCGATCTAACCGCGCCACGGGAAACCTTCTCCTCGGGAAAATCACACAGGATCGCGTAGCAATGCACGCCTGTAGAATCCCGTTCAATCAAATGAGAGTGCGGAGGCACATGGTTCAGCGTTCCATCCTCACGAAAAATCGGCTGATGGCACATGGAGCCGTCGCAATCAAGCGCGGCTTCAATCTGAATGCCAGAATTTCTGGCGCTGCGGTCTAAAACTTGAAGATCTAGGGTTTGCATTTTTGCACCGTACCTTGGATTCGGCCTCCCATCTACAGGTTTCCCGGTATTGCAAAGTTTTTTATATTTTGTAATTTTTTTCGACCATATCGTTAAGCCATTCATTTTAGGATACTTATGGTAATCCTCAGCTTTAAGGAGCTATGTCGCCGATCACAATTTTCCCTCCCAATGCTGATTTTTTCTACAGGATGCCCCTAGTCCCGGCATACAGCCCCCTCTGAAAATCGGGAAATTCAATATCCCCCATTCTCCTTAGTATTTATGCACAATCGCAGCAACTTCGACGATCCCAGTGCAATTTCGGAACATGACCTTCGGTATTCTCCGAGCAAACCAACCAGTATTCACTCGCCGCGCTGAAACAAAGAAACGAACTCGCCCGCCCGCGTCGCAAAAGAAAAATGATTCGCGGCCCGCGAAAATGCCATCAATCAGGAGGGAAAATCGGTAAAACAAGATTCACTTTCTACAGTCCGAGCCCGTCCCATTTGCCTCATCCACCGTATTGCTGGCCGCCACTTATTCCCATTTAATAGACACAGTCATGGTGAACTCAAATTTGCAGCAAGTCTTCGAACGGGCAGTCGCCAGCGTTCAAAACAAACCAGCCGCCAAACTGCCAGCCAGAAAAGCGCCGATCTTCCAGCGCACCAAGCCGCGCGACGAAAGGGAAGCAGTGAAGGACGCAGCGAATGCCTTGTCAGCCCTCTGGAAAATGACTACTCAGGCAGCTACCCGCTAGCTTTTCTCATTCGAGCCCTACTCTCCGTTAGGATTAGTTTGCGTCTGACAAGCAGGGCGAGATAGGCGGGTCCTGCGTCGCCCACGCGAACCATCTTTTTTCAAAATTTCTTGCAAACCTAACTTTCCAGTTCGATCTGTTTAATAGTTCCTACAAATTACAGCTGGTAATCGACATCGTGACGAAAGGATGTGTGCATTATGAGCGAACCTGTCATGTACAAACTTGCTTCCAGGGGAAGGTCACTCTTCAATCCTCGAAGATTGGCGAGCTATGCCCTAATGACGTTTATGCTTAGTCTGATAATCGTTGCCCCTAGGCCCGTTGAAGCCCAGGCTGAGAACGCTTCTGCGCCGATTTTCGACGTAGTTTCGATCAAACCAGAAGACTCCGGCATCGGCATGGCAAAGATGATGTTTGAATCGGATGGATACAACGCCGAGAACACCTCACTGAAGATGCTCATCGAGGATGCGTATGGAGTCGAAGACAATCAGATCGCAGGAGCGCCGGAGTGGGCTTACTCCGAGAAATATGACATTGAAGCAAAAATTAATGGCTCAACGACTGACGATCTAAGCAGGCTTAACGGCAACCAGCGCAAGCTTGCGCACCAGCGCATGCTCCAGGCGCTTTTGTCGGATCGTTTCAAACTGACAATCCATCACGAAACCAAAGACCTTCCCATATATTGGCTGGTTAGCGCAAAGGATGGCCCGAAACTTCACGAGGCAAAACCTGGAGACAATTATTCCAACGGGCTGAACTTTCGCGGCAATGCTATAGGGCCTAACAGAATGTTGATGCAGTTGGGAGGAGGCCAGATAACAGGTATTGCAGGCCAAGGCATGCCTTTGGCGGATTTGGTTACGCAGTTGAGCACACGGCTGGGGCGCGAGGTAGTGGACAAGACCGGACTCACCGGCAAATATGATTTCAATTTGCAGTGGACATCAGATGCCTCCTCGATTTTCTCGGCAATTCAGGAACAACTCGGCTTGAAACTGGAATCGCAAAAAGGCCCAGTAGATATTCTCAATATTGACTACGTCGAGAAGCCGTCCGGGAACTAGCAGATCGACCGCGAATAGCGAGTTCGGGTGAAAGGAAGTCAGTAGCTACGCCCGTTATCCAGAAAGAAAAGGTAAAGTTTTTCCAACGATCCCCAAAAAACAGGAGCCAAAGCCTTCACAAATTCTTTGGCTCCCTGATCAATTTTTCTCTTCGCAGACCTAATACCGCAGACCTAATGCTGACGAACCAGCGAATCCAGCCCTTAATTTCTGACTAGCAGGCGGATGTATTGTAAGTATTTGATTTTAAAGCTTTGGTGCCGAAGAAGGGACTCGAACCCCCACACCCTTGCGGGTACATGGACCTGAACCATGCGCGTCTGCCAATTCCGCCACTCCGGCAAAGTGACTCGGTCGCGGCCTGGACACTCGCCGCTTTCCGGATAGGGACAACACTCAATATTCTACTGGCGCGTGGCGGCCTGTCAAACTTCAGTGGTGGGGCAGTTGCCAGGAAGGTTCGTATCAGGGCAGGCCTTCAAGCCTGCCGCATGAGCTTGCCAGATGACCGCCTTCAGGCGCTGCGGGGCTGAAGCCGTCCACTGTTGTGCTTCAGCGATATGGCTAAAGCCATATCCTGATACGAACCGCTCGCATTGCAAAGTGCGCCATCACCCAAACTTCTCGGCTCTAATTTGTCTTGAACAGCATCCAACTGCCCAGCCATAATTTCGGCAACCTCACGATTGCCCAATTGAGGACCAGAGCCATGCCCAGCCCTGAAGACTCATCCGCGAATATCCTGGAGCAATTGCGGTCGCTTTCGCACCGCATGAGCAATGCGCTTGAAGTGATTATGCAAGCCCAATACTTATTGCAGCAGTCGCGTGCTTCCGGCAACGCGCCCGGAGAAGAGAAGTGGACAACCATGATCGGCAATGCTGTCACCGAAGCCGCGGAAACCAATCGCGAACTCCGCGACACCATACGCTCGCTTAGCGCTATGCAAGCCGCGAAGGCCGCGGACGCCAAACTCTCCGTCCGGCTCTCGCCCAAAGCAAACAGAAAAAATGCGAACCCTCTTCGTTAACGACCCTTGTGATGGGCCGCGCTGAAGGTTCGCATCTGAAGCATCCCGCCAACGAAATGCCGGCGGGTTAATCTTGCAGCTTCGCGCTCCTAATTTTCCAGCTTCGCATTCATGGTGATCTTCGCGTTCAGCAACTTGGAAATGGGGCATCCCGTCTTGGCGTCATTGGCCGCCTTCTGAAACGCCGCATCATCAGCCTTGGGCACTCGCGCCGCCACGTCCAGCTGGATAGTGGTAACGGTCCAGCCTGAATCCAGCTTCTCCAGCGAAAGCGTGGCCGTGGTGTTGATGCTCTCCGCCGTCAGGTTCGCATTTCCCAATTGCGCCGAGAGCGCCATGGAAAAGCACGCCGCATGCGCCGCGGCAATAAGTTCCTCAGGATTTGTCCCGGGAGTATTTTCAAATCGCGTGGTAAACGAATACGCCGTGTCCGAAAGCACTCCGCTCGCCGAGGAAACCGTGCCTTTGCCGTCCTTCAAACCGCCCTTCCAAACTGCGCTTGCCTTACGTTGCATCTGTAATCTCCTTCAATGATGATGAATCTATTCTACGGCCAAATGCTCTCAGAAAAGCTCTTCCCGCCAGGAAAAGCAAAACCGCGCAGAAACAAAAAGAAAAATTGCCTGACCGAATCCAAACCCGGCAAAATCGGACTCAGTAAAAATCCGAACAGCTCAAGTAGAAACCGCATGAAGGGCAGCTCAGCTTACAACCGCGGTCTTTAAGCTGGGATGAACAATTCGGGCAGAACGCCGCCGGATCGTTCCCCTCCGCAGCCCGCGCCTCGTCTCGTTTGCCTTCGCCCGAAAATCCATTTTCTAGTTCGCCCATGTTCGTGTGGCGCGGACACTCCTGTCCGCGAAATGTGAAAAGCATAACACCGCCACGCGAGAGCCAGCACAGCCCCACCGCACTCCCATCCGTTGCGTAACGGGCCTCAGCCCGCGGATTTCAGAGCGAGCCTATTCTCCAACCGGAACTTTTCCCGTCCCCCGAGTAGAATGTCCAGTCCGCATATCGATCGCTGCGATTTCCGCCGATGTCATCACGCTGCGATGGAGACTCAATGGCCGAACTGCCTACCAATGCTCAAGCTATCAATGCTCAAGCATCCTCCGAACCTAGACTCACCGAGTCAACAGCATTTTCGCTCGACCACCTTCCCGTCAAAACAACGCCCAACGGCGGCAAAAGCTGGAACATTCTTCACGGCACGCTGGCCACTGGAGAAACTATTGCCATCCATGAATCCCAGCAGCCCGCCGGAACGCCGCCAAATCCGCCGCATCAGATTCGGCACTCCGAATTCATTTTCGTGCGTGAGGGAACGCTCGAGTTCCAGCACGACGGCAAGTCAGAACGCGTTAGCGCCGGAGGAGTAATCTTCGTCGCTTACAATACCCTGCACAGCGCCCGCAACGTGGCCGATGGGCCGGCCACATACTGCGTCATTGCTATCGGCGGAGATACAAAATAGCGGGAGAATAAAAACTACAGGAGAATGTCATGGAGAAGATGAGCCGTCGTGAATTGGTAGTTGCTCTTTCGTCGTTTGCTGCGCTAGGCGGAGTCGCTGCGCTGGCACAGTCCCAGAGTGAGTCGGGCGCTGCCGGAAAATCGGGAGCAAAGGCCTCCAGTCGCGCAAAAAAAGACCGCGTCCTCGACCAATCCCAGACCTTCAAATACGACCAGCTCCCGGTCACAAACCTGCCCAACGGAGGCACCCAGCGAAAAGTGATTTCCGGCGTGCTTCCCACCGGCGAGTACATCGAAGTCCACGAGACCGTGCTTCCCGCAGGAAAAATGCCCCATCCCCCGCACCGTCATCGCAATTCCGAAGTAGTGTTCATCCGCGAAGGCAACCTCGAATTCCTAAACAACGGCAAACCCGAACCGGTAGGCCCCGGAGGCGTCATCTTCACCGCCTCCAACGTCCTCCACGGCTTAAAAAACATTGGCACAACTCCAGCCAGCTATTTCGTAATAGCCATCAGCCGCGCCCAAAAAGAAACCTAACTACGTGTGGCGCGGACACTCCTGTCCGCGAACGAAGATTGAGATTAAACAGAAAGATGTGGTGGCGCCCAATTATGAGAGCTACTCGCTTTTGACTTTATTGCCGCTGGACCGGACTCGTCATCGGCGCTTTTTCCTTTTCCTTCAACGATTCCGCCATCTGTTCCTGCAGCTTCTGATTCACCGCATCCATGTGCCGGCGCATAATGGGCATCACCGCCTGCATAGCGTCCGCCATGATTCCCGGCATCTCGCGCAACATCTTTTGTCCTGTGGGCGAGGAGTAAAACGAGATGAGCGCGTCAATGTCGCCCTTAGTGAAATGCTTCTGATACGCAGGCACCATGGCCTCCATCATCTCGTCCCATGGCATGTCCCTCATCATGCCGTCCACGCGCTGGTTGGTCTGCGCCTCGAAATTCGAAGGCAGTCGCTCCTGGTTCTTCATGTACTCGTCATGCACCATCTGATGCATGGGCCCCGACATCGCATCTGCCATCTTGCTCATCATGTCATTAGAGTGGATGGCCTGCAGATACCGCTCCACATCTTCCTTCGTCGCCGGAGAATCCGGGGCACTCTGGGCCACGCAACTCAATCCGAACGCGCAACAGATGACGGCAGCAACCAAAAATCGCTTCATGCAAATAGCCTCCACGGTCAGCGGATCGCCTCATCGTAACCCATCCGCCTAAGTTGACTCGTGTTATTTAAGATGCTGGTTTGGTGAAGAATTTGCGAGAGATTTATTTCGCGTCATCGAGCGTGATTTTATGGGTTAGGGACGATCAAACTTAACGGTGTTACGGACGACCAAACTCAATGATCTTGGGGACAAGCAACTTATCATGTGAGCTTTGGACGATCCTAATGTTGTCTTCTGAGCGAAGCGGCCCTGACGGAGTGGAAGACTGCAAAGTCGAAGGCCCTTGCCTCGGCACCAATCCATCCTAAACAAGCAGGCTACCTCGAAAACGTCAACTCCGGTACTTCCGCCAGTTCCTTAAATTCCCGCTCCGTCAACTTAAGAGTTCCTCCCCGCATGTTTTCTTCCAGATGCTTCACAGACGACGTTCCCGGAATCGGCAGCATCATTGGGGACCGTTGCAGCAGCCATGCCAGCGCCACCTGCATAGGCGTGGCCTTATGGGCCTCAGCGATCCGTTGCGCCGTCTCCTTCGCCACCTGCCCCGCTCCCAAAGGAAACCAAGGGATGAACGCGATTTTGTTCTTGTCACAATAATTCACCACATAGTCCCACTCGCGGTCAGCAAAGCTGTACCGGTTCTGCACGGAGGCGATAGGAACGACCTTCCGGGCGCGCTCAATGTGCTCCTGCGTCACATTCGACAGTCCGATCAGCCGTATCTTGCCCTGCTCCTGCAACACGACCAGCGCGCCTAAAGATGCCTCAATCGAAACCATCGGATCGGGAATATGCAACTGATAAAGATCAATGCGCTCTACCCGCAACTTCTTCAGGCTGCCTTCGACCGCTTTGCGCAGGTGGTCAGGCGTGGCGTTGTGTCCCCAGAAACCGGGCCCCGAGCGTACCCAGCCGCCCTTGGTTGCGATGACCAGATCTTTGGGATAAGGCCACAACGCCTGTGCAATCAACTCCTCGCTCACGTCCGGCCCATAAGAATCGGCGGTATCAATGAAATTAACGCCCAACTCAATTGCCCGAGCCAATACGGCCAGTGCGCCAGCTTTGTCCTTCGGAGGACCCCAGATGCCGTCCCCGGTAATGCGCATCGCCCCATAACCCAGTCGCCGTACGGTCAATTCCCCGCCCAACGTTATCGTTCCCGCCGAATTTGCATTTCCGTTGTCGCTCACAAGTCTCCCCATCAGGATTCGCGTTTCGAAAGATTGATCTTCCAAAGCCCGGTATTCTCAAGCGAGGTCTTCAAAAGGCCGGTCTATGGATGCTAAATGGATAGAAAGGGCTGGTTCAGCCGTTGAGATACAGATTGCGAGCCGGATTTACCGCCCCGCGTCGTCCACCACTTTGCGCAGTGCCCGGTTGATCCGCGTCTGGTACCCTCGTCCCTGCTTCTTGAACCAGGCCAGCACATCTGCATCCAGCCGCAGCGTCACCGGCTTCTTGATTGGCCTGTACATCTCCCCGAAATCCTCTGAGGAGCCACGCCAGCGCCTGCGGTCGCCCGCTGATGCCTTAAGGTTTATACTTTTCTTGCCCGCCTTGCGTTTGCCTGTAACTCTCGCTTTGCGTTTCATTTGCGCAGTATATACGCATTGTCTCATACATACAATCATGCCGGTACAATATGTTCCTCAAGGAACATCTGTGGATTTCTCGGCCCAAATTCTCACCTGCGCCCCCCCGCTCTCGTCGCAATGATGTATCGTGGTGGCTGTGAATTTTAGGGTGGGAGAGCCGAAAGCATGAAGCTCATTCGATTTGGAGAGCCGGGCAAGGAAAAACCCGGCGTGCTGTTGAACGATGACACCCGGATTGACGTCTCCGGCGTGTTTTCAGACTACGACGAGGCGTTTTTTGAAAAAGGAGGCCTCGCCGCCCTGCGCAGCTGGCTGGAGAGCAATGCGCGAGGCGCCCCTCACGTCGCGGCGTCGCTACGTCTGGGTCCGCCCATTCGCCGCCCAAGCAAAATCGTCTGTATCGGGCTGAACTTTCGCGATCACGCCGCTGAGACCAAGGCGGAGCCTCCCAAAGAGCCGGTCATTTTTTTAAAGGCGACCACTTCTTTAGTAGGGCCAAATGATCCGCTCGTCATGCCCAGAAACGCCAGCAAAGTAGATTGGGAGGTGGAGTTGGTGGTTGTGATCGGCAAGCGCGCCTCTTATGTCCCCAAGGAGCGGGCGCTCGACCACGTGGCCGGATACGCGCTACACAACGACTATTCCGAACGCAGCTTCCAGTTGGAGCGCGGCGGCCAATGGGTAAAAGGCAAAAGCGCCGATACCTTCGCGCCGCTCGGCCCATTTCTCGCGACCCCGGACGAAGTTTCTGACCCGGGCAACCTGCGCATGTGGCTTAAAGTGAACGGAGAAACCCGGCAAAACAGCTCAACCGCCAATATGATTTTTGATGTGGCCACGCTGGTCTCCTACGTCAGCGAGTTCATGACGCTGTTGCCCGGCGACGTGATCAGCACGGGAACGCCCGCAGGAGTTGGCCTGGGAATGAATCCGCCAAAATATCTGCAAGCAGGCGACGTGGTGGAGCTGGGCATTGAGGGCCTGGGCGAATCACGGCAGCAGGTGGTGGAACGACCGCTGCAATGAATCTTTCTCTTTGAAGCCTGAACGTTGAACAATGAACATTGACGCGCACCAGCACTTCTGGAGATACGATCCGGCACAGTACGGCTGGATTGACGAGTCCATGCCGGCGTTGCGCCGCGATTTTCTGCCTGCCGAGCTAAAGCCAGAACTCGAACGCAATAACTTTCAGGGATGCGTGGCCGTACAGGCGTGTCACACGCTGGAGGAAACGCGCTGGTTGCTTCGGCTGGCGGAGGAGAATCCATTCATTCTCGGCGTGGTGGGATGGGTGGATTTGCGATCTGCGCAAGTGCGTGAGGACCTGGCGGCGCTAGCCAACAATCCTAAACTGGTTGGTGTGCGCCATGTGGTGCAAGCGGAGCGCGATGACCGCTTTCTGCTGCAGCCGGATTTTCTCAGAGGCATTACCGCGCTTGAAGAATTCGACCTTGCCTACGACATCCTGATCTACCCTAAGCATCTTTCTGTTGCAACGGAGTTCGTCAGCCGGTTTCCTCGGCACAGGTTTGTGCTGGACCATCTGGCGAAGCCGCTTATCAAGCAGGCCTCTCTGCAACCTTGGTACGGGCAATTGAAGCAACTTGCAAGCTTCCGGAACGTCTTTTGCAAGCTTTCAGGGCTGGTCACCGAAGCGGATTGGCAACATTGGACGCCAGAGCACCTGACCCCGTATCTGGACGCCGCATTCGAGTACTTTGGAGTTGAAAGATTGATGATCGGCTCCGACTGGCCTGTGTGCACGCTCGCCGCCAACTATACGCGGACGATGGACGCGGTGAAAAATTACCTGAAGAACTATCCCGCAGACGCCCGCGCTGCCGTGTTGGGAGGCACCGCAGCAAGATTCTGGAAACTGAATTTGCCTGCGTAGTCCCCGCGACCTGTTCCGTGTTTTACAATGCCAGTTCCATATCTTTCAGGAAAAGAGTTATCGCCCTGGCAAACGATAGGAACCAGCCTCAAAACTTTCGCCTGGATGGCAAGGCCGCTGTGGTGACTGGCGGAGGCAGCGGCATTGGGCGGGCCATCGCGTTAAAGTTCGCGGCAAGCGGCGCGACGATCTGCATCCTCGACATCAAAAAAGATGCTGAAAATGTCCGCCAGGAAATCGTGCAGGCAGGCGGCGACGCAAGTGTCCACCTCTGCGACGTGACCAGCCAGGCCGATGTGAAATCAAAATTCGCAGATGTCTTCCTCCGTGAGCGCGTGGATATTCTTGTCAACAACGCTGGGGTCTCGCACATTGGCACGGTGGAAAGCACAACGGAAGCTGACTTTGACCGGATTTTTCAAGTTAATGTGAAAGGTTTTTATAACTGCCTGCAGGCTTGCATCCCTCATATGAAAGAGAATGGCGGCGGGGTGGTATTGAATATGGCGTCCATCGCCGGCTCCTCAGGGATTGCGGACCGCTTTGCGTATTCGATGAGCAAGGGCGCGGTGATCGCCATGACGTACTCGATCGCTAAAGACTATTTGGCGGACAAAATCCGTTGCAATTGCATCTCTCCAGCCCGCGTGCACACGCCGTTTGTGGATGGCTTCCTCAGGAAAAATTATCCGGGGCGGGAAAAAGAAATGTTCGAGCAACTTTCGCAAACGCAACCGATCGGGCGTATGGGAGAGCCTGAAGAGGTGGCTTCACTGGCGCTTTTCCTTTGCTCTGATGAGGCGTCTTTTATTACCGGCGTAGATTATCCGCTGGACGGAGGGTTTTGCAACCTGCGGTAAGCTCGGCAAAAATTTCGTGAACGGCTAGGTGCATCCTGGGTTGCTTGGGTCCTTCGCTTCGGGAAGGATGACAGTCTGACGGCAGAGTTTAGAGCGTTTATTTTTGGAATCGGCAATCGATTTTATGGATTTGGAATTGAAAGACAAGGTTGTGCTTGTCACCGGAGGAGCCAAGGGGATTGGCGCGGCCATCGTGCGGGCGTGCGCCGCTGAGGGCGCGGTTCCGGTGATTGTGGACCGCGACATTGATGCCGCCACCCAGCTTCATTTGGAATTGCGGGTAGCTGGCGCGGCGAATGAATTCGTTGCCGCCGAACTTGCGCAGGCGCAGGCGTGCGCAGCCGCAATACAACAGGTTGCCATGGACTTTGGCCGCATTGATGCGCTGGTGAATAACGCGGCGCTGAACGACAAAGTCGGACTTGAACATGGAAGTCCGCGGCGATTCGTGGAATCGCTCGAAGTGAATCTGATGCCCTACTACAACATGGCGCACTATGCTCTGCCCCATTTGAAATCATCGCAAGGCTGCATCGTGAATATTGCGTCCAAAACGGCGGTCACCGGGCAGGGCGGCACCTCGGGATACGTGGCCGCCAAAGGCGGGATTCTGGGCCTGACGCGCGAATGGGCTGCGGAGTTATTGCCCGCCGGAATCCGCGTGAACGCGGTCATTCCCGCGGAGGTAATGACGCCCATGTATCGGCAATGGCTGGACACGTTCCCGAATCCTGAAGAGAAACGGGGAACCATCGAGGCGAAAATTCCTTTGGCGAACCGGATGACCACTCCTGAAGAAATAGCGTCCATGGTGGTCTTTTTGATTTCAGCGAAATCGGGACACACAACAGGACAACACATTTTCGTGGACGGCGGCTACACGCACCTGGACCGCGCTTTGACATAACATTAGTTGACGTAGAATTGTTTTTGAGACCACATGCCCCACCGTTATTGCCTCACGCTGGACCTGAAAGACGACCCCGCGCTCATTGCCGAGTACAAGCGGTATCACCAGAAAATTTGGCCTGAGATCACGCGGAGCATCAAGGATTCCGGCGTGGAAAACATGGAAATTTATTTGCGCGGCACGCGGATGTTTATGATGATGGATGTTGGCGAGGGATTTTCCTTTGAGAAAAAAGCGGAGCTGGACCGGGATAATCCGAAAGTGCGCGAGTGGGAGAAGCTCATGTGGAAGTTTCAGCAACCTTTGCCAGAAGCTAAGCCGGGAGAGAAATGGCTGTTGATGGAAAAAATATTCGAATTGGAACGCTAGTTTTCTGCCTGCTTCTCTGTTTTTCTGCGCTCTGCTCTTCTTCACGCGCATTCGCCGCGAACACCCAGCAATTGCAATCAGTGGATTTGAGACGTGACTCTGCGACCCAACGCAGGTGGAGATCAACCGCCCGCTGGCGGGCATTGAATTTGTTTCAGAGAAAAAGCTGCTGGCGTATACGGTTTGCCAGACCTCGGGCAAGCCGACACTTTCATTCGAGGCGAATTCAAGCCCAGCGACAGCAAGCACCTGCGCGCCGCGATTGTGGACATTGCCACCGGGAAAGTGGAAGAGCATTTCGATTGGCCGACGCAGGGCGACACATCGTCGGTGAGCGTCACGAATAAAGGAAACTTACTCGTGAAACGGAACAATTTTCTGGAAACATACAATCTGCAAGGCCAGAGGATTGCCCGGCTGGATACTTAAGACTGTCGAATTTTCCCATGACCCTCTTCATGATGATTCCGGCCTACGTCGTGGGCACCATGACGGTGACCGAGGTTGCCATGACCGCATTCTGGAATGCTAATCATGGCCACGCTGGTTCTTGACGAAGACACGCTACAGCCTTTGTTCCGCTGGAAGACGAAAAATGAGTTAGAAGACCGCGTTATTGGGGCTTCCCCGGCCATGGCCGCGGCCTGGCAGGATGTTCGCGGCGAAAAACGTATCGTTATTCGCAAACCTGGCGATAAAGATTGGAAGACGTCTGGAGGGGTCGAGCTCTTTTATGGTCGGCCCACAATTTCTGGATTCTTAACGGTTTGTGATGGCGACGGACAAAGAAATTATGGTTTTTAACCGCAACGGCGACGTGGAAGCGCGCGCCAGCCTGAAGGCGGAACAGTACGCAGTCGCTAAGGACGGCAAGCACATGGTGACTGCCTACGCGGAGCCTTCCCCTTCGGCAGCCTTCGCGCCTTCCATCCGCATTGACGTCTTCGGCGCATCCTTTCAGCGCACCGCGACGCTCGCGAATTTTGCCAGCGATGCTCCTGATTTTCGCGTGGCGTTGTCTCCTGATGGCGACAAACTCGCGATCCTGGGCCATTTGCACGTAAAAGTGCTGGCCATTACCGAATGATCGGGAACGCGCGATTGCCGGAGCAATTTGAAATTTCCAACTCCTCAGGTATGCTTTCCCGGTGAAACTCTCGGTCGTCATCATCACCTACAACGAAGAAGAAAATATTCAGCGGACGCTGGAAAGCGTTCGGGCGTTGGTGGAGCGCGGCAGCGGCGAAATCATCGTGGTGGATTCCGGCTCGACCGATCGGACGGTTGAGATTGCGAATCATGCAAAGCGAAAACCTTCGTGGAGCCTTGGAAAGGATTCGCCGCGCAGAAGAATTCAGCCATCCAGAAAGCGGCGGGTGATTGGATTTTGAGTTTGGACGCGGATGAAGCTCTGGATGCGGATTTGGGAGAGGTTCTCTGAAGAGTTGTTGGATGCGCTTGCCTCTTTACGAGCGGCTCCGCGGCGAGGGCGCGAATGCCGTCATGCTGAACGATGCCCGTGCGGAGATCAATAAATACACTGATGGCAAGAAAGACGGAGAACTCGTTGGCTTCTGGTTGAAGCGCAAGAATTTCTTTTTAGGCCGATGGATCAAGCACGGCGGATACTGGCCGGACCCGAAACTCAGGTTTTTTAAAAAGAGCGCGGGAGCTTTCGAAGACCGGGTTGTGCACGAAGACGTCAAGGTCGAGGGGAAAACGGCGACAATCAGGCGCGGCGCGCTGCTGCACTATGCCTATCCCACGCTCTCTGCTTACATTGAGCACATGAACCGCTACTCTTCGCTGGGCGCGGAGATGGCGGTTGCCAGAGGGAAACGGGGATTTGGTGGGTTTAATATTATCCACCGGCCAATCTGGACGATTTTTTACAACTACTTCCTGCGTCTTGGTTTTCTTGACGGGCGCGAAGGGCTCCTCCTGCATCACTTCCA
>CAWHQK010000084.1:0-10119 GCA_963831435.1 uncultured Acidobacteriota bacterium | reverse complement strand
AGGGCCACGTTTATGCGAACCTTGAAAGCACGAGCGAGATAGTGGAGATCGAATCGCATACGATGAAGATCACGCATCGCTGGCCACTAGCTCCTGGCGAGCATCCGAGCGGACTGGCCATCGACACGCAGCATCACATCCTTTTCTCCGGCTGCCACAATAAGATGATGATGATGATGGACGCCACAAACGGGAAAGTATTAGGCAACCAGCCGATCGGGGAGGGCGTTGACGCGACGCGATTTGATCCCGAGACGCAGGATGGTTTTGCGTCAACCGGCGACGGTAATCTCACGATTATTCATGAGGACTCGCCGACCAGTTTTCATGTCGTTGAAAATGTCCCGACCGAGCGCGGGGCGCGCACCATGGCACTCGATCCCACTACTGGAAATGTTTTTACCGTCACCGCGACGGTCGAGCGCATTCCGAATCCGCCGCCGCACACGAGGCCTTTCCGAATGGTCCCCGGCACGTTCCACTTGCTCATATTCGGTAAGTAGAGGAACCCAAAACCGGAGAGAGGGGGCACCGAGCAGTTTCGAGCCGCCGTGCCCTCGGATCAATATCTGCTTTCATAGTCAACAGCGTTCCGCCGTCATCTGAACCGCCAGCACGAGCTCGCTCGACGGATCGAAGATGATGCCATCAGTATGCGCTTGCGCCGCGGCTGCTTTGCGGGCAAGCAAGCCGAAGCCTTTGGAACTGGCGGCCTTCTGCAAAGCACGCAATTGATTTTGGCCTTCCGTTGCACGTTTTGTTTTCCTCGCCAACTCTGCTAAGGCGAGGTCGTCTCCGAACCCGAGACCGACAAATCCATAACGTTGGGTATCAATTTTGATTTGGTGGAATAGCGGGCCTGAATTTTCAGGGTGATCGGAGCCGAGAAGGACGCGACCTGAGGCCAACTCGAACTCTAAATGCAACAAACGGTTCTGGCTGCCGCTCCCGAGCTGTTGAATCGCCTTTAATTCCGCTTCTGCTTCGCCTTGTTTCCCTTGAGCAAGTAACGCGTTGATGAGCACAGTACCGGCGCTCAGTTCATCGTCGTCCTGATGCTCTTCGTGAAACTGCTGTTGACTCGCACGCGACGATGTTTCGGCGTCTGAGGCGTGACCTTCCTCAATGGCAAGTTTCGCCAGTGAAACGCGGCTTTCAGCTGCGGTCTGTTTTCCCCTGCTTGAATCCTTAGCCCAAGGGCTTCTTCGTAAAATTTTCGGGCTGAGGCAAGATCGCCTCGATCCAACGCTAAATCTCCCATTCCGTTCAGCACATATGCCGTTGCGTCCTTGTCGTCAATTTTTCGCGCGACGGATTCTGCACGTTTGTACGCACTCTCGGATCGGTCCAGTTCACCAGTCTGCCGCGAGACGTCTCCCAGGCTGTCAAAATTCAGCGCTATGCCTTCCTGATCATCGATGGCCTGGTACTCGGTAATTGCCTCCTCTAATAATTTCCGCGCCTCTTTCAGATTTCCTTGGGAAAGGCGAGCGTCAGCGAAATTACTTAGCGCTGTCGCAATACCATCTCTATTGCCAACCTGACGAAATTTCTTGATTGCCTGCTGGAACATTTGTGCTGAATTTTCGATATTGCCTCGCAAGTAGTAGAGGACTGCCGAGATCCGTGCGCATCATCGCTTCGCCGTTAGGATCCTTGGCCGCAAGGGCACTTTCCAGGGCATTGTTGCAATCATTGATCGCTTCGTCGGATGCACCGATGGAGGGCTCTTGCTGGCAAAGGATGCCATACGTTCCGACTGACAATCACGGGTGATCCTTCGGCCTGAGCTTTGGCAATCGCTTGCATCGCTGCGATGCGAGCTTTCGTGAAGTCTCGATTGATCCATGCGGAAGCCTCGGTCATGTCAATTCGCGCGTCATCGCCAAGAGGCGATGGAAGCCGTCTCAAATCCGCCAAAGTCTGCAATGAGTCGCCCGACTGAGATGCATTTGTACAGACGCGAATAAGAGACCGTAGTCCAGACTGTCGGGAAAAAGGCGAAAGAGCGAACGATACGTCTCAACCGCCTTGGGCCAATCTTGAATCGTTCTTTGATATTGCCCTTCAACTAGGAGGCGCTGTTCTTGCGATAAATGATTTGAAAGTTCATCCTCGTTTTGCTTCTACGCGAGCTTTGGCATCGTAACCTGTGTGCCACCACACGTCTGACAGGGCTGCGTGAGCGAGCGGAAAATTCGGGTCTGCTGCGATAGCCTCGCTGAGTAGATCGCGAGCGGCAAAGAAATCGAATCCCCATAATTTGGCTCGTCCTTCAGCGTACAGGCGGGCTGCTTTCTCATTCGCGGGAAGGGCTGCTCGTGTAGCAATCGCACTGTCTTCCGGATACTGGTGTTGCGCCAAGACTTCGGCGTAATTTTTCACCCAAATCGGCGACAAGGCTGAAGAGGTCGTTCTCGTTGCCGGATATGGATTCCTCTGCAATGGTTTCGCCGCCGGCTGTATCTTGAAGACGAACGTCAAGGCGAATCGTGTGCTGGGTGTCGTCGGGAGGATTGTGTATGAACCGACTACTACTACATCCGCGCCGGGGTTAATCCGTAACTCTTGCAAAGTTAATTTGGCGAGGGAATCCTCGTCACTCAATGGCAATTCACTCTTTGCTCTCGCCACATCTTCGCCGGAGACCATGCGCAGCCGGCCCCCCGCGGCAAGTTCGGTGCTCAACATTTCCGAGAAGGCGTCCGAGAGCCACGCTTCTTCAGGAAGTCGCGCCAAGTTGCGAAAACCCAGCACGGCTACCGAGCGCCTAAGATGCACCGTGGCAGATGTGGGTTGAATGATTGACCTATGCTGAGAGCGAGAGCGAGCGGAGCGGTAAGTGACAAAAGCGATTATTGAAACGAATGCCACAACCGCGCCCACGTACCACATGTTTCTATTTCCGGATGGAGACGCTTTCGTCTCTGCGGTGGCTCGCCCGCAAAGTTGACCGCCCCAGGAGCGTCGGCCCTTTTTGTTGTTGATTGAGGTTGTTGAATTGCAACAGGCGCAATGAACCGATAGCCGCGCCGCGGTACGGTTTCGACAAAGCGAGGATTGTTTGCGTCGTCCCCAAGAGCTTCACGAACCTTGAGGGCGGCCACGCCCAGACTCTTATCGAATTCCACAAAAGTGTTTTGGGGCCAAAGATGATTCCGAATCTCCTCTCGCGAAACAATTTGGCCGGGGCGTTCTACAAGGAACAACAACAACCGGAAAGGCTGCTCCTGCAGCCTGACGCGGATACCATTTCGGGTAAGTGCGCCAGTCGCCGGATCCAGCACATACAGCCCAAAGCTGTAACTGATCTCAGGCACGGCGGGCTTCTTTGTGGCAGTTTCTCTCATGGACGAAGGCGGGGATTTTTAAAGGGCGAAGGGAGTTTAGCACACAGGGCAAGCCAGAGAAATCAGTTAATCCGTGGCCGTAAATCTTTGAAAAAACAACCGCTTAACAGTTAGTACACAATTTGCCATCAGTTGGCTTGCTTATTCCTGACGATAAGCGCAAATTGCTGCCGTCATGGCCGCAGAAGAACCGTGAAAACTATTCGCTTGCTTCTCTTGATTGTTATTTCATTCTCGTTGACTGCCGCAGCACAGGATTTGCTGAAGTCGCAGCAACCCATATGGACTGGAAATCCTGATGTTTCCGCTTTTGAAAAGATGGAAAACGATCACCTGGCAAAAGCGCAGACCTCCATTGATGCCATCGTTGCTGTAAAGGGGCAGCGAACCATAGAAAACACACTGGCCCCTTACGATAATGCGGTTCGTCAGATTAATTCAGCGGCATATCTCGCGGGGCTGATGCAACAAGTCCACCCGGAGAGCGCATTTCGCGACCACGCGTCCGCGATGTTGGGCAAATCAAGTGCTGCACAGGCAGCTCTCTCCCTGAACCGGGATGTTTATAACGCGCTGGCATCTCTTGATACTTCGCAAGCTGATGCAGGCACTCGTTACTACGTCCAACGCACACTTCTGGAACTTCGCCTGGCGGGGGTCAACAAAGACGACGCTACCCGCGCTCGACTCAAGCAGTTGAATGAGCAACTCACCAACCAGGAGTCTATGTTTGGCCGAAACATTGATGACGACAAAAGGTCGGTTGAGATCTCAGATCAGTCAGAACTTGAAGGCCTGCCGGAGGACTACATCGCGCAACACAAACCCGGAACAGACGGCAGGATCCAAATCACAACTGATTATCCCGATTTTTTCCCGGCAATGACATATGCCAAAAACGACAACCTCCGGCGGAAATTGATGATTGCCTTTTTGGATCGCGCCTATCCGAAGAATCGCGCTGTCCTTAAAGACATGATGAATACGCGCTATGAGATTGCCACTCTACTCGGTTATCAGTCATGGGCAGACTATAACGCCGCTGACAAAATGGTCGGGAGTGGCGGAAATATAGCAACCTTCATTCACGAGTTGGATGTTGTAACCCGCCCGGCTGAGCAGAAAGAGCTGGCTATGCTGCTGGCGGAAAAGCAAAAGACCCACCCCGGTGCAACAGACGTCTGGGATTATGAGAACTGGTACTATCCCGAACTTGTCCGGCGCGCAAAATACAACTTCGACTCTCAATCGGTCCGGCCTTACTTCCCCTATGAAGAGGTGAAACAAGGGATCCTCGACGTTGCCGCCAGGTTCTTCCATGTGAGCTTTCAACGGGAAAAAGATGCGCCCGCATGGGATCCGTCGGTTGAAACGTGGGATGTTTTTGACAACGGCAAGGCCATTGGCCGTTTCTATCTGGACATGCACCCGCGGCCCGGCAAGTACAGCCATGCGGCCATGTTCCAGGTGCTGGATGGCGTACGCGGCAAACAATTACCTGAAGCCGCGTTGATCTGCAACCTCCCTGCTCCAACTGCAACCGACGCCGGTTTGAACGATTACGGCGATGTGGAAACATTTTTCCACGAATTTGGCCACCTGATGAACTGGATTCTCGGTGGCCAGCAACGCTGGGCCGGTATAAGCGGGCTTAGTCCAGAGATGGACTTTGTGGAGGCACCTTCACAGATGCTCGAGGATCTTTTGCGCAGTCCCAAAGTACTTGCCAGCTTCGCACATCACTACAAAACCGGGGAGCCTATTCCGGCGGAACTGGTTGAACGCATGAACCGTGCTTCTACTTTTCTTCGAGCGGGCAAGGTAGCGCAGCAGAATGGATTTGCTGCCATTTCGTATGACATGTACAAATCCAACCCCGCGAAGCTCGAGCCTGATGCCATTTGTAATGCGGACTTTCACAATTACCTCTTTCTTCGCATGTCTCCCGGCACAGAGCATTTTTATTCCACATTCGGACATCTGGCGGAATATTCCTCCGCTTACTACACGTACATGTGGGACAAAGTAATTGCCGAGGACTTCTTTTCCGAATTCAATTCCGATGATCCGTTGGCCGGGGAAACTTCCATGCGTTACCGGCACCTGATTCTTGAGCCTGGTGGTTCCATGCCAGCAAGTGATTTGGTGAAAAACTTCCTGGGCCGCCAGCAAAACATGGATGCTTTCGAGCGATGGATGAACGCCGAATTTGCGACCTCGCCTCAGCAAACTGCGCATGTGCAGCGCTCTGTTGCCGATAGGCAAGCGAGCATTTCAACTCAATAACCCGTCTTTCAAAAAAGGTCATATGGAGAAGGAATGACAAAGGCAAAATGTCCGCGACTTTGGGGAATGGTCTTCTTCGTCTTACTGTTGGGCTGCCTGGGAAGTGTGGCACAGATAGGTCCGGATACTCCCACACCTAAAGTTCGCACCTACTACATTGCAGCCGATGAAGTGGACTGGGACTACGCGCCGGGCGGCGTGAACAAAATGATGGGCATGAAGTTCGATGGCTACGCGAAGGTGTTCGTTGAACGCGGCCCTCATCGGATCGGCACGGTTTACCGCAAAGCCCTTTACCGGGAATATACCGACGCCACCTTTACCCAACTGAAGCCGCGCCCCGCCGAGTGGGCCACTGCCGGCATTCTGGGACCGATTCTCCGCGCGGAAGTCGGCGACACGATCAAGGTAATCTTCAAGAACAATGCCACGCGCCCCTACAGCATGCATCCCCACGGTGTGTTTTATGACAAAGACTCTGAAGGCGCGCCATACGACGACGGAACATCCGGGGCCGACAAGGAGGACGACGCTGTACCTCCCGGCAAGACACATACCTATACGTGGAAGGTGCCAGAACGCGCAGGTCCCGGACCCAATGATCCCAGCTCGATTGTGTGGCTCTACCACTCACATACCAACGAATTGAAGGACGTGGAAAGCGGATTGCTCGGTGCCATGATCATCACCCGCAGCGGCATGGCCGACGCCGATGGCAAGCCCAAGGACGTGGACCGCGAATTCGTGTGTCTGTTCATGGTCTTTGACGAGAACATCAGTTGGTACCTCGATCACAACATTCAGATCTACACGAGTGATCCGAAGGGGATAAAGAAGCTGGAGTTCGCTCCCACCGACGGCGCGGGGAATTTTTCACCGGTTGGTTCCGGCTTTGTGGCGGCCAATAGCAAGAGCTCCATTAATGGCTACATATATGGGACTGGACCGCCTATGACCATGAAAAAAGGCGAGCGCGTCCGATGGTATCTGGTGTCGCTCGGAGAATTTTTCAGCATGCATAGTCCACATTGGCACGGCAACGTGGTGCTGCAAGACGGAAAGCGTACCGATGTGGTTTCGCTCATGCCAGCGCAGATGGTGACGGTTGACATGGTACCCGACAATCCTGGCATTTGGATGTTCCACTGCCATGTCGATGAACACATGGAAGGCGGAATGGCCACCCTATACAAGGTCGAGCCATAAATCAGTGGCAGTATCGCAGACATGTCGGGCACTTTAAAGGAGGAACCATATGACGCAAAGAGCTTTCAATCTGATTCTGGCCCCGTTCCTGATTCTTGCTTTTGTGGAATAGACGGGCAACAAACACCGGCCTCTCCAACGCCGGCGAACCTGCAGATGCAGAATTCGTCTGGCAGTTCATCGAGTTTGAACACGGATGCAGGACCAGCTTCTGAGTTGCCAAGCCTGATAAAGGCGCTTTCAGGGCGCTGGTCATTGCAGGTGAAGTTTGAACCTAGTCCCGAGATGCCGAAGGGGCTTACAACCACCGGAGAAGAGACCTGGCACGCCGCGATTGGCGGCTTGACTTTACTCGAAGAAGAACGTGTGTCCACGCCCGCGGGGGATCTATCTCTGCTCGGGATCATATGGTGGGATGCGAAGGCCAAGAGCTTGCACGGCATGGAGTGCAACAATCAGCTCCCCTACACGTGCGACTTAAAAGGCGCGCTCAACGACATCACGATGACGTGGGATGGCAAGCAGTTCACGATCAAAGAATGGGAAACACACGGCAACAAGAAAACTTTGTGGCATGAAGTCTGGTCCGATATCACGCCTACTTCATATACACAGACCGGGGACGTCGAAGAACCCGGCGGTCCAACGACCAGAGTTTTAACCATTCAGGCAAGAAGGGTGGAGCCGGGGAATTAGCGCGCTGCTTCCATCGGTGCGGGAACGGCGAAGCCCTATATCGGCGAACCATAAATGCTCGGGCAGCACTAAGAATCGATAGCAGGATCATTTTTGATAAGGAGAACTTCATGTTACGCAACTATGCTTTCGCGCTTGTCGTCCTTTCATTACTCGTGATGGGGCAGGCCGTGACAGCCCGCGCGGCTGATTCCTGTCAGCCGGTATACGACGCCTTGACGAAGGCCGCAACAACACCCAGCCACAGTTACACGACTAGTGTCGCCGTTAACGGTAGCAAGACAGAAAGCGAGACGATCATCGCCAACGGACAGAAATACATTCGTGTGCGAGGGAAATGGATGAGCATCCCAATAACCTCGCAAGACATGTTGCAGCAAGAGAAGGAAGAGGAGCAGCACGGCAAGTCAACTTGCCAGTTGCTTCGAAGCGAACCTGTAAACGGTGAAGCCGCCACGCTGTACTCCATACACCGCGAATATGAACAGATCACAGAAGACGAACAGATATGGATCTCCAGAGGAAGCGGATTGCCTCTGCGTGCCGAGGCGGACATAGATCCCAGAGGCAACCATATGAAGGAACACAGCTCAACACGGTTGGAGTACGGCACCGTGAAGCCGCCGATTTGAGTTGAAGACGCTTTTCAAAACTTTCTCTCCAACAACCAGAGAACAGGAGCGGAACATGGCCAAATTTTGTACGCAATGTGGAGCGGCACTGACGGGAGTGTTTTGCGTAAAGTGCGGCGCTGACATGCGTCAATCCCCAACTCCCGCATCCCAATCGATAACACAAAATGCGGGAACTATAGCGCCGGAAGCCGCGCCAGCTCCGCCATCATTGGCAGCCGTTTCGCCTTCGACCTCGACAAATAAGAAGATGAGTCCACTCGCCAAGCTGGGGATCGCGGCAGTCGTCATTATTTTTGTTGGTGGCGCGTTAGCAATCGGCGGGGTTTACTATGTCGCGCACCGCGTCAGCCAAAAAATCCACGAGGAAGCCGGAGGCCTTCTGGGTTCAAGCTCCGGCTCTGGCGACTCTTCCAACAACGGAGAGTCTTCTAGTAGCGCCGACTCTTCAGATAACTCTCTGGGCGATGTCTGCCGTTTTCTTAGCAAAGAAGATGTAAGCAAAGCGATTGGCGTGGAGATCATCCGCACGAAAAGTCGAAGACAATAGATGCTCCTACATCGCGAAAGGAGATCAAGCCGACGTGATGTCCAAACATGCGACTGCCATGGCGGCATCCCGCGGCGCTGACAAAAAAACGCAAGAGATGCTTCCAACAATTTGCCGGAGGAATGTTCAAAGGATTTCAGAACGAGAGACCGAGTCGGAGCAGGACAAGTCCGGCGAAGTGACGGTGTTCAGTTTCTCCGTGGACGAAAATTCTGCCGAAGCGCAGATGCGCCTGAATGCCAAGACCTTCTCGATTATAGGCGACACTCAAGGCCTTCCTGGAATCGGTGACGAGGCATTCGTTACCGCGGACGGCATGATCCTTGTCCGCAAAGGCAACAAGCTGGTGCGGATCATTTATTTGACTTGTCCTTGTGGCACTGAAGCTGTGAAACCGCTGGCCAAGGAACTCGCCGACGCGCTGTAAGCCACTCCAAGGAGCAATCATGCGCGAAATCAATCGTCTATTGCAACAATTCGGAAAGAAAGCGTCAGCCCTCCGGCGCGCGAACCTCACGAAATCCTTGTTCCTGATCGTACTGGCGGTGATCTTCGACAGCTCCTGCCGAAAATCCAAGACGGTTGAAACTAGCTCTCCATTGCATTCCAGTGCTTCTCTCGGCACAGGCTTCTGGCTAAGCAATGCGCCGATAATTAAGGGGCACGCTGTAAAGCTGAAAGATCTGTCAGAGAGCGAAATACGTTTTGGTATCGCTCCGAAGTGGGGGCCGGCGTCACTTACCAGGACGGCATCGTCCTGATGGAGCACGGCGACCAGGCGATCCGCTCTTTTGCATCCGATGGCATGTCCTGGACCTTCGATGCGAATTCTCCACAAGTCAACGAGATTCAGGTAGGCAAGGTGCTCTTCGCCACGGATCGTTGCGCCGGCAAAGTTCTTGCCGTCCAACGCAACGGCGCCAGTGTCACGGCTGTCCTTGGTCCGGTGCAACTGAACGAACTCGTTAAAGAAGGTAACTTCGCATACGACCAGCCTTTGGACCTCAATAATGCGATCGCGGTCGTTGCGCCCGACTATCCCGCGGCACTGGGCTCGAAAGCATTACAGCAGGAAATGCAAACGCCGAGCAAGACTTCTCGCAATGAAACGCCGCACAGCTATTGGCGCTCGGTTCAGTACTACGTTGTTTCCACCCGCACGGCAAATGGACGCCGATGCGCACAGTCACGGCTGGCGGTCCTCGTCTGGTGGATGCTGCATACCATCCCGATATTCCCTCGGTGAAGCCAGTCGCGTTTCAAGCACAAATTGCTGGCGCCGGGCGTTGGCTTGGGTCAAGCTGCCGCGGCAGCGCCTATTCCTGTTCCCGTGCCCGAGCTCAAGCAGCTCACCTTCAACGACCTGCAAGCAACCCCCTGCGCGGTGGACTGTGGAGGC
>CAWHQK010000083.1:0-41252 GCA_963831435.1 uncultured Acidobacteriota bacterium | reverse complement strand
CAAACCGCGAAACCGGTGAGCACGGACAAGAAACCTAAAATGATGGCCAACGTGTAAGCCTGTTTTTGCAGCGAATTGTATGCTTCATGCTGCACAGGTTTGGGGCCGAAGAAAAAATAATGCCGAACCATAGGCCATACCCCTGGGACATCCTTCCACGTAAACAAAATCTGCCGGTAATTGCCGCTGAAGATCTGGTAGCCAATGTACAGCAGGCCCGTGCCGAGATAGATCCACATGAATGTGAGGTGCCACTGCAAAGCTCCGCCCAGCCAGCCACCGAGGGCCAAAGACTTGGGCCAATTGATCAGATCGCTTTCCGGTATTTTTGCTCCGAAGCTGGGGAAGGCGCGAAATATCTGCAGGCCGCTGCCAATCATCACAAACAGAGAAACTGTATTGAGCCAGTGGCACAGCCGCACGATGTACGGATGCTCGTACACAGCCGGGGCAATTTTTCCCGTCTTTCGGTTTTCAACGAGAACAGCGTGTTCCATCAACGAATCCTCGCAACTAAAGCGAATAATAGTCTGAATAACCCTGGTCTTCCCAATAGCCCACCTTTGTGAGGACGCTCGTTACATTCAGGCTGATGACGTATTTCGCCTGCTTGTAGCCGATCTTCGTGGGTATGCTCAGACGCAAAGGCGCGCCGTGTTCGCGCGTCAGCGGCTGATCGTACATCTCATAACACAAAAGAGATTGGGGATGCAGGGCCGTTGGCATGTCCAGCGATTCGTAGTAGTCGTCAGCGCAGCGCACGGTTATGAATCGTGCGGTCGTGTCTGCCCCAACCATGTGCAGGAAATCTGAAAGACGAGCGCCCCCGAAGCGGCCAATCGCGTCCCAGCCTTCCACGCAAACGTGGCGAGTGTTCTGAGTGAATTTGGGCAGCGCCTGAATGTTCGCCAGCGTATAGTCGCCAGCCTTCTGCGCCGCACCGCCTACTTTAAGAGTCCAGTGGTCAAGATCAACCTCCGGATCATCCACGTCGTACGTGTTTACATAAAATTTGTCGAGAGGGGTAAGTTGGGAGTCGCTGAAGGTAGTTGCCAGGTGATGGCGGCGAAACAATCCTTTTGACATCCAATCGCTGAATCCCAGGCCTGATTTCAGCAGCGGCTCCTGCAGCCTGGGAACAGCAAAGGCCCCGAGTGCGATCAAGGGCGTCAGCTTGAGTAATTCCCGCCGGGTAGAGGATTTGAACTTGCGAGTTTCGATTTGTGGATGCATATCAGGAGGCGCTTAGCACACTTCAGACTTCCTCAAAATACTACTCCACCCACGGTGTTCTTGGAGATGGTGAAGCCACAACATGGAAATGAGATTGATGGCATCCACAAAAGTTGCATACGAGGGGAAGGCCGTAGAAAAACGATCTTGCACGGTGCGGAGAAAGTCAACGGGCGGAAAGTTTTGCGGGACGAAAGGGCCAAAGCGGAGTAGTATGAGTGACGTTTTGTCTGTCATCCCCAACCCAAAGGACTCATAAATGCGTTTGCGCCGAACGAACCTGATGCATGTTGGCACGATAATTCTCGGCCTTGCCTTGCTGCCCGCTTTCGCCCAACACAACCGCCAGCCAAAACCGGCCGAACCCTGGATGAACACGAGTTTGTCTCCAGATGAGCGCGCCGACCTGGTCATGAAGCAGATGACTCTCGCCGAAAAGATCACATTGCTGCATGGCACCGGAATGCTAGGTCTTAGCCCCATGAGCCCGGGGCATGAAGGCTCCAATGGCGGCGCGGGTTACGTGATCGGCATTCCACGGCTGGGAATTCCGGCGATTCAAATGTCCGACGCCGCTTATGGCGTGCGGAGTAGCGGCCAAAATGGCCGTTACTCGACCGCACTTCCTAACAACCTGGCCAGCGCTGCCAGCTGGGACCTTAAGGCCGCATACGAATATGGCGCTTTGATCGGTCAGGAATTACGCGCGCAGGGCTACAACATGTCACTCGGCGGAGGCGTGAATTTGACGCGAGAACCGCGCAATGGGCGCAACTTCGAATATCTTGGAGAAGATCCAATTCTCGCCGGCAAAATGGTCGGACAGGTGATGACGGGCTTACAGGCTCAGCATGTGCTCGGAGATATCAAACACTATGCCCTCAACGATCAGGAAAGCGGCCGCAACTCCGTGAACGTAAACATTGATAAGCGCTCGATGCGTGAGACTGACTTGTTGGCCTTTGAAATAGGTATTCACGATGCAAACCCTGCCGGTGTGATGTGCTCGTACAACCGCGTGAACGGCGACTATGTCTGCGAAAATAAATATTTGCTGACCGAAGTTTTGAAGAAAGATTGGAATTTTAAAGGCTTTGTGTTGTCTGACTGGGGAGCTACGCACAGCACTGCCAAGGCGTCTGCCGCAGGCTTAGACCATGAAGAGCCGGGAGAAATTTTTTACGGCGAAACAATGAAAAAGGCGGTCGAATCGGGCAAGGTTCCCATGTCAGAACTCGACGACCACGTTCACCGCATTCTGCGGTCTATGTTCGCAACAGGCGTGGTTGATGATCTTCCGCAAAAAAGCGTTGTTGATGTGATGCACGGCTTTGAAGTTTCGCAGAAAATAGCGGAGCAAAGCATGGTATTGCTCAAGAACGAAAACTCGCAATTGCCGCTGGACGCCTCCAAGACGGAAACAATCGCTGTGATTGGGGCCCATTCAGACGTCGGAATGTTATCCGGCGGCGGGTCGGCGCAAGTGGATCCGCCGGGTGGTAATGCCATCATGCCTCCAGGCAAAGGCGCTACGAGATGGCAGGAGCACATATGGTTCCCGACTTCGCCGCTCAAAACCATAAAGGCGAAAGCTGCAAGGGCCAAAGTCGAATATGACGCAGGCACCGATCTGGACTCGGCAGCCGCGCTCGCGAAACAGGCGGACGTAGCCATTGTCTTTGCGTCGCAGTGGGTCAGTGAGGGAATGGACCTGCCCAGCCTCACGCTACCGGACAATCAGGATGCCTTGATCGCGAAGGTCGCTGCGGCAAATCCACATACGATTGTCGTACTCGAAACAGGCGATCCCGTGACCATGCCATGGGTGAATGATGTAAGCGCGATTCTGGAGGCATGGTTTCCAGGCAGTCGCGGCGCGGATGCTTTGGCAAATGTCCTTTTTGGCGATGTAAACCCGAGTGCGAAGTTGCCAATCACCTTCCCCAGGACCGAAGCAGACTTGCCGCATTTGAAAATTGTTACGCCGCCGCCCGCCTCCAATCCCAAACCAGGCCCAGATGCCTGGAAGGAGATTGCCGCCGGACTTCCTGCATTCCAAACTACTTACGATGAAGGACTAAAAGTTGGCTATAAGTGGTATGACGCCGAGCACAAATCTGTTCTGTTTCCCTTTGGCTATGGACTTTCTTACACCACCTATTCTTATTCCAACTTTAAAGTTGAGCCGGGCAGCAATGTTCGCGTCACGTTCAAAGTAGCAAATACCGGAAGCCGAGCAGGTGCGGAAATTGCGGAGGTTTACGCTGCATTACCAGATGCCACGAATGAACCGCCGAAGCGCCTCGTCGGCTGGAGCAAAGTAGAATTGAATCCCGGAGAAAGTAAAAATGTCACGGTCGAAGTCGAACCGAAATATCTTTCAATCTTCAACGTGGAAAAGGACGCATGGCAACTGGTCCCGGGAAGTTACACGTTCATGGCTGGGCCTTCATCGCAAACGCTGCCGTTACACGAATCGATCGATTTGAACTAGGGTTGTTTCTGTCGCATGTGGGTGGCCTTCGGGCCGCCCAATTTATAGGACCTCAGGCAGGCCATTCAACGTTTCCCCGACTCTGGCGGAGCGAATGATAGACTGCGTGCGTTATGAGCAAACAATCCTTGACGTACTTGTCGTGCGGAATGTGTCTGTTTGTACTCCTTGTGTATGCCCCGGCCCAATCCCGAAGCCAATCGAGTCTCAATGCGGGTCCTTTCCTTCTCGTCGCCAACCAAGGTGGCCGCGACCTCAGCATCATTGACCCATCGAGCGCGAAGCAGATTGCGGTCGTGGAGGAAAAAGATGTTACTGGCCATGAAGTCGCCGCTTCTCCGGATGGACGCACGGCCTATGTGCCCATTTACGGAAACTCCGGCGTCGGCCTGCCGGGAACCGATGGCAATCACATGCTGGTGATTGATGTAGTGTCGCGCAAAATAATCGGCGACGTGAACTTCGGCCATGGTGTCCGTCCGCATTGCGTCGTTTACGACCGGGCAAACAATTTGATTTACGTAACAACGGAACTGGACAATGCCGTCACCATCGTGGATCCGCGCTCGCTAATGGTCGCAGGCAAAATTCCAACCTCGCAACCTCAATCGCACATGCTCGCCATCTCGCATGACGGATCGCGCGGTTATACCGCAAACGTCGGCCACGGGACTGTATCCGTGCTGGACATGAAAGGACGTAAGACGCTCGCGGTCATTCCGATCGCGCCAACCGTGCAACGCATCTCAATTTCTCCCGACGACCAGTTGGTGTTCACCTCAGACCAGACGAAGCCGCAGCTGGCCGTAATTGATACTCACGCAAACAAATTGAAAACGTTGGTGCCATTGCCGGCTGCAGGTTATGGCACGGCTTCCACCCGGGACGGCCGCTGGCTTCTGGTTGCAATCCCTTCTATCAATAAAGTTGCTGTAGTTGACATGCGCAGTTTGAAAGTTTCCCGGACCATTGATACGCCTCGATCGCCGCAAGAAATCCTGGTGCGACCGGACGGTTTAGTGGCATATGTCTCCTGCAATCGCGACAAGCAGGTTGTGGCGATTGATCTAACGCAATGGAGAATACAATCCTTGATTGATGCTGGCGCAGGCGCGGATGGCTTGGCGTGGGCAGGAAACTAACGAAGCCAGGGTCGCCTAAGTTACATACCATACAATTTTATTCCGTTGCGCCCACAACTCGATGGATATTACCTCCGCAGGCCATGGCACCCTGCTGAAAGTAACCATGCCCTTACCGCGTCTGGATCCAGCCCAAGGCCACGACTACTGGACCGCCCAGCCTGAATACTTCGTTAGGTCTTTCTACGGAAGAGTTGGGGAATAGCGGGGTGGACTTCTTCTTGCTATGTTTCCTTCCTGAATTCCCATTTAGGGCGCGGAAATTAAAGCGGGCCCGACTACCCTGGGCTCTTTCTTGACTTGCTGGCTTTCTTGACTTGCTGGCTTTCTTGATGTAACCTCCGCCCGTCTCTAGTACTTGCTGGATTCTTCAGCATCGGTTCGCGGACGAGGAGGTCCGCATCCATGAAAAAACTCATTGGAGTTTTGTTTGGGGCATTCTGTCTGTTTGCCTTTCTGGGCGTAGCGGTTGCACAGGACGCGAACGAGACTACCCCTCCGCCAAAGATACTTGTCATCACCCGGGAGTACCTGAAGCCGGGTCGCGCTGGTACCCCTCATGAAAAAACAGAGAGACCATTCGTCGAAGCAATGGAAAAGGCAAAGTGGCCTAGCCACTATTTCGCCGTTGACTCACTGTCAGGCCGTCCGCGCACTTTGTTCCTGAGCGGCTACGGCTCCTTTGCCGATTGGGAAAAAGATCACGTCATGATGATGAAAAATCATGCCCTGGGCGCGGAGCTTGACCGTTATTCCATCCCGGATGGCGATCTTTTATCGGATACAGACCAGGCGGTTCTTCGCTACAACGAAGACCAGAGCTTGAATCCTAATGTTGATATCGCCCACATGCGAGGATTTGAAATTACCGTTTTCCGCGTCAAGGTTGGACACCGCAAAGATTGGAACGACCTGGTCAATCTGGTGAAGCCTGCGTATGCAAAGGTTCCTGATGCGCACTGGGCGACTTTTGAAATCCTCTACGGTGAAACCGAAGGACCTACCTACGTTATATTCTCAGCCTTCAAATCCGGCATGGAACTTGATCAAGAGAACAGCCAGGACAAACAGTTCATGGACGCCCTGGGCGAAGACGGCATGAAGAAGCTTTCGGAGTTGGAGTCCGCCGCCGTGGAGGCTGTCCAAACGAACTTATTTGTCTTCAACCCCGCCATCAGTTATCCCATGGACGCCTGGGTCAAAGCGGATCCGGATTTCTGGGGGCATAAGGCGGCAAAGTCTATGGCGCCCAAGAAGCCTGCGGAAAAACCTGCTGCCAAACCGTAACCAGAGGTCTTGTTAGGAAAGTTAAGAGAAGGGCAATAGCGCATCGCCGTTATTGCCCTTGTTTTTTGCGGCCTCAGGCGTTGCAAAAAGATGCGCGTAATTGTTCTCTACTGATTCCTTGCTTTATCTGGATCCCAAAGCGAAGCCGTGTAACGTTGCTCTTCTGCGCAACACTATCTACTGAGAACGCCTGATCCCGCAGCAGTCAATCTCAAAGAGCCGCGCCATGTCATTTTCATGCTTGAACCGAGCGCACGACAAAATACGGCTGATTCATCAGATTTGCCTCAAGCCCTGGATACAGCCACGCTTTCTCGTGCCCCTGCTTAAGCTCGAAATAATATTGCAGCGGATACTGTGACTGCGTATAGCTCGCGGGAATTACTCCGTGGAAGCGCTCCCCGCGATTTTGCAGCTCCAGGGTCTGGTAGCGTTCCGCCTGATTTACGTGTCTGTAGTACAAGCGAGCCGACAATCCACCTGAATGTTTCACTAAAAGATTAAGCGGCAACTCCTTGCCCGGAGTGAATTGCGAAGGCGTCGTATGTTCGCACGCAATCGAACGCGGCCCGGGGTGGCCGAGCGCCTGCTCAATTGCGGTGCGGATTTGCGTGGATTGCCCAACGTTACTAGGCGCCGAGTTAAGCAGCTTTGCCATTGAGGCGATGTCGTCATCCATTGCGGGTAGCCGGTCGAGCCAGTGGCCACGCTCATAAGGCCGCGGTCCGAAAGTAATGTCAGATGTGTAAACCCGTCCTGCATCGCCTGCAAACTGAGCCCAAATGTCTCGCGCCTGCCGGTAGGCTTTTACAGCCTCTTCAAGCGCCGTGCGATCTCCGGATTGCTGGTAAATGGAATAGAGAACTCCGCTGCGGAACTTCGTGGCAAAAAATCTTCCCAACGCGGCATGTATCTTCACGTCCGCAGCCAGGCGGCGAAACGCGGAGCTGTCCGCATCACCAGTTTTTTGAGCCTCCATAAGTTGGGAAGTAGCGTCGTTCGCGAGATCCACCAGCCACTGCGCTACTTCAACGGGCGAATACTTTCCCTGACGCTGGTTCGCGAGCATGTCGGCGGCAAAATCATTGATGCGATAAAACATCTGCGGATCAAGCGGGCTCACATTGCCGAAGACTTTGGGAGACGGCGTGTCTCCGTAGGGAGAGTATTTGTTCGCATCCACAATGGATTGGTTGGTGTAAAACTCGGGGCCGTAGGTGTCGTTCGCTGCAGAGGGCAGATGTGTTGTGGTCACCAGCGGCACAATCTGGGTCGCAGCGCCTAGTGCGGATTCCACCGCGCTCGCTGCAGATTTGAATTCGTATCGCAGTTGCCGTTGCCAGACATCGGAATCAGCGTCGGGATTGTAAAGCAACCGCCCCCAGGTGCGATACGTATATAGATATTTTTCCCAATCATATTGAGGGATCAGAGCGGTTTCCGCGCACGCTCCTCGGTTGCCGGGCAATCCCGATCCGCGCCGCCCGGAACGATAACGGCTCATAAAGTTCCACGCCATTGCTGCCGCAGAAGTTGAAGGCACGCGCGTGGGCCGCGTTCGAAGCCGGGTCTACCCCACAACAGAAAACGATGCGTGCCGGGCCAAATCCGATAGATCAAAGTATAGGGGCGGTCCTCTTTAAGAAAATCGGCGTATCCGTAACGCGTGAAGATCCTGGATCCTGTACTCAAAGAGTAGAAACTCTGCGCCTCGCGGTCTTCCTTCGGCATTTCCAGATCGCGAATCGCGGCCTGCTGGTAGGGAAGTCCCATATGCTCAGCCCAGTATTTGGGAGAAAGTTTGATGGGCATTCCCGTGGCCAACGCCGAATCAAGAATCGTCTGATTCAGTCCCTTGGTGTGCAGATCGATTTCTATTTTGCGCCCAGCCTTGGGCACGCCTGCAAACACTGTTTTCCAGAAGGCGTAGCTACCTTCGCGAACGCCACTCTCGCCGTGTGTGCGCAAAGTGACTCCGCCGATGTTAGGACAAGCCTTGAGGACAGCTGTCAATGCATCGCGCGAATAGGCGGCGTGATTCTCGGGAGTAATTCCCTCAATCGTGTAGTTGGAATGCGGAGTCTTTTCCCATATGTACCCATGCGTCCATATTCCCAATTGGAAATCAATGCCGTGGGCGACCGCTTGGCGGCTGATGTATTGCAACATTTCCAGATTATGGTCGCGTTCTTCATCGGGCAGATTCACCGCGCGCACGTCGTATCCCGGCACCCGCAACAGGAATGGATAGGCAAAAAGAAAGTACGAGTCTGTCACATATTCCAAAGTGTCGTAGCCGATTCCCACGCTGAAGTTAAAGCGATTGATCCGGTTCGCCGCCAGCATGGCAAAATACGCCGGCCACATTTCGCGATCGTTGAACCAGGGCTGGTCCTCTACGTCGCTGGAAAACAATTTTCCAATGCTGCGGACCTGATTGAAGGGTTGTTCAGTGATTGGCCGTGGAATCTTCAACGCTGCGAAGGGATTTTCCGCAAACCGGACGCGATCCACTAATTCGAGAAGCGCGTACATTAGGCCGCGCGCATCGCTTCCACACGCCAATAACGCTGGTTTTCCCTTACTGTTGAAAGGGACTAATCCGAGAGATTCCGGTTTGTCAGAGACTGAAGCGTTTGCCTCGCGCAACACAGCCGCCGCTGGTGCGGACTTACTTCCAGCCGCAACTATGGATAAATCTGACGGCGGAGCCTGTTCAAGCGATGCATAGCGTTGCACCACGATGTCCCGCTGAAGCAGCGTCTGGGCCAATTCCTGCAGTGCCCAAAGCGCTGGAGTCGCGGCGCAGATAGGGTCATCGGGATCGGCCACAAGCGAAATCGTGTGGCCTCCCATGACTCGTGCCAAAGCTTTTGAAGCCGGACTCAGCGCTCCGATGGAAAGCGCCGATCCCTGAAGAAAGTCGCGCCGCGAAATATTGGAAGGGTTCATTTTCACCGCTGCTATTGAGGCGTGGTATTGGAACCTTGCATTCTACCCTTTGCCCCTTGTTAGAATCTGCTGTCCCAAAAGATTTACGTAGTGGCTCAATTTGAACAAAACACGCAAACGCATCTCATCTCGACGTTATGCGAAACGAAGACGGAGAGACCTTAAGTGCGTTGGAAGCCATCAATGCGGACAGCAAAGATCGCAAAGGATTATCTGGAAAATTCCTCGCGCAATTGATAGCATCCACCGCATGTTCAAACAACTTGTTGTGATACTCGCTCTGGCGGGAATGACGTTTGCCGTGGACCTTCCCACAAAAAAAGTTCTGAATCTCGCCGCCATCAAGGTTATGGTGGCCGCTTCCGAAGCAAAGGCCAAAGAGTTAAACGTCCAGGTGACTATCTGCATCGTGGACGATAGCGGCAACCTGCTTTTCCTGGAGAAGGCTGATACCGCCTCCTTTAATACGCTGGATTTTGCCCAGAGGAAAGCCCGCAGCGCTGCTCTGTACAGGGGCCCTTCAAAAGACGCAGAGGATGCCTTGAAAAAAGGAAATGTGGGAGTTCTAACCTACCCAAACTACTTTCCGAACCAGGGAGGCCTTCCGATTAAAGTAGATGGTCAAACAATCGGCGGGATCGCAGCCAGTGGCTCCAAGTCTGAAAACGACGAGGCCGTGGCCCAGGCGGGAATAGACGCCTTGCTCAAGTAAATAATGCTGAGATCATTGCGCGGCGCTGGCGCGCGCGCCGGAGCGGAACTGCGCCAGGGCATCGAGAACAGATTGGCCATACGTTTCCGTTTTGCGTTCTCCGAAGCCGTGAATTTGCCTGATTTCCGCGAGAGTGCCTGGCTCGCGGCGGCAAATCTCCTGCAGCGAGGTGTCGTGGAGCACTACGAAGGCAGCCACGCCGCGTTCTTTCGCCACCCGCCTCCGCCACTCGCGAAGATACTCATGCAGTTCGGGATTGGGGTCTTCTTCCATTTTGGCCGGTTTGACTGACGTGGCCGTTTCAAATACCGGGACATGCATCTTTCCCTTCGACGGTTTCGCAGTTGGAGCGGAAAACCATTCCGGGGCAGGAGCGCAGACGTCGCAAACGCCACAGGACTTCCATTTTGGTTTTTCGCCGAAGTGCTCACAGATTTGCAAATGCCGGCAAACCGAGGATTCGGCGAAATCGCGAATGTTGTAGTAGCGTTGCCAGGCACGGTCGCGCTCAGCGGCGTCATTGATCTGCTGATTGAAGTGCGCCAGCAAGCCGGCATCACGCTTTTGCCAGAGTAAAATGCACTCCGCTTTTTCTCCGTCGCGGCCAGCGCGTCCGGATTCCTGATAGTACTGTTCAATGGAACGAGGCAGAGAGAGATGAATCACTGCGCGCACCGTGGCCTTATTGATTCCCAGCCCGAAGGCAATCGTGCCAACAAGCACGCGGACTTCATCTGACATCCACTGCTCCTGATTGGCGCGCCGCTCTCGCGCGTCCATCTTTCCGTGATAAGCAAGGGCCTTAATGCGTTGTTGTCCAAGACTTGTTGTTACCTCTTCAACCCGTGCGATGGTTGGAGCGTATACGATGACGCTGCTTTGTGCATGCCGCCGCAGGGCGCGCAGCAACATTTCCATCTGCGTGCCCGTCTCACATTGCTTCACCATGTATTGCAAGTTGGCGCGGTGAAAGCTGGCAATATATTTGTGCGGATGGCGCATTTGCAACTGATGAAGAATGTCATGGCGCACTCGCTGCGTGGCGCTGGCGGTGAAGGCCGCGATCGGGCAATCAGGAAAATGTGTGCGCAGCGCGCTTAACTGACGATAGTCGGGGCGAAACTCATGTCCCCATTCAGAGATGCAGTGCGCTTCGTCTATGGCAAAGAAAGATACAGGAATATTTTTTAGCCAACTGATGGTGGATGATTGTGCCAGGCGTTCCGGAGAAAGATAAAGCAGGCGGAATTCTCCACGACGGGCTTTGGCCATTACCGAGGATTGTTCGTCAGATGACAGCGTGCTGTTCAGCAGTGCCGCGGGAATTCCCATCTGCGCCAGTTGGGCCGACTGGTCCTGCATGAGCGAAATCAGGGGTGAGACCACGACCGCAGTTTGCCCCAGCGCAAGGGCAGGCAACTGGTAGCACAAAGACTTGCCGCCCCCCGTCGGCATGACCACGCAGGTGTCGTGCCGCTCAAGCAGGCTCCGCACAATGCGCTCCTGCAGCGGGCGGAATAAATCATAGCCCCAGTACTGGCGCAGCGGCGTTAGCAGATCGGTCGCTTGAGGCATGACTGCTTGGGGCATGACTGAAAGTATAGAGGCTCGGAGAGGACGGCGTTTCGAGAATCTGAGTGGCAATTCCCGATCTGGAACCTATATTCTTGCAACATGACCGCAAGGCGAGACGCTTCAGCGGGCGAAGACCACGTTCGGCGTGTGCGGAGGATTTGCATGAACCTTCCAGCGACAACGGAAAAACTTTCGCATGGCGAGCCGACATTCTTCGTGCGCAAAAAAGTTTACGCCATGCTCTCGAACAATCACCACAACGACGGCCATGTAGCCGTATGGATTCCTGCAGCGCCGGGAATGCAGGCAATGCTGATACAAAGTGATCCCGACAAGTTCTACAAGCCGCCCTACGTTGGAGTGCGCGGCTGGGTTGGGATCGAACTCGAACGCGTCAGCGATGAAGAGCTCGCCACCTATCTGCTCGATGCCTGGCGGCTGATCGCGCCGAAAAGATTGCAAGCTCCGCGCAGACCAGCGAGAAATCGGAACCTTTAGAACAGAAATGTGGGATTATCGTAAAAAATAAAAAAACCGGACCCGGGAACAACATCCGGTCCGGCTTATAAGTATTCCGAATCGCCGATTAATTCGACGGTACGCTCGCGCTGGCCGAAGTAGGCGCTTTCTCGTTCATCGGATCATTGACAATCAAGCGCGTAAGCCGGGGGAAAAACGGTGTCACTTCCAGCGGCATCTTGTCGCGCGCCGAGGTAAACGCCACCGGAGCGGCTTTAATCAGCGTAACCTTGTCCGTCCAGGGATCAAGCTTCACGCGTCCGCCCAAGGGCAGGGCGGCGATCTGGTCGAGCTTGGTTTCCTGCAACGCCGGGGCCGCCTGCATGATCGAAGTAAAGCGGATCACGTGGCCCTTGTCGTCTGCTAGACCATTGCCCAAATGCGCCGTGAGCAGCGCGGTCAACTGCGGGCCGCGGGCATCCAATTCGCGGAAAAACAATCCTGCGGCATCCAGCTTTTGCGCGTAAGGAGAAGACTTCAACATCTCCTCGGCTTTCTTGTCGGCCGCAGCTTCTTCCTCGGGACTATGGCGGAAGCCCATGGTGCGGTAAGTGGCATCGTCGGAAAAGAGCATACGGTCGGTAAACGCATATTGGCTGCCCAGGTTGTGTCCCAGGACAATGTGCGCGAGTTCATGCGCAAGAACGGTCGCCAGGCTGGCTTCGTCGGGCAATACATCAATCAAGCCGCGGCTCACGACAATCGTGTTTCCCACGCTGAAGGTTTCCAGCGGAGAAGTCAACATTACCCGCGTGCGCACCGGGCGTGGAAGATTGATGTTGTTGGTAACTTCCAGATTGTTCACAACTGTCATTAAAACTTTGTCCACTTCACCATCCGGAGCGAGTAACCCCGCCGCTTCCAGTCGGGCCACGACGTTATCTTCGGCTTGTTGTTGCCAGTCGCGCTGCGCTTGTAAAGGAGAAGTATCGGCTGCGGCTGCACTGGCGTCCTGCACCGTGGAATCTACTTTGATTTGCGTGAGTTCTTCTTCCGGATTGTCCTGCTTCAGTTCATATCCCCAAATGCGGGTCTGCGCCTTAAAGGCCATCTTGTTGTTCTTGGCGTTCTTGGAGCCGTAAGTAAAGCCGCCCTCTTCGCTGTAAATGTAGGAAGGAACCCAGAATCCGGGCACCAGGTTCAATCGCCAACTGTCCATGTGGAAGTAATAAGCTTTTGATTCGCCATAGGTTCCATTCATGCGAACAATGCTGTAGCCCTGGTCTTCCACCCAGATGCGTCCGATAAAGCGGCCCTTCCCAGCGCTCGGCTTGGGCTTGATGTCGAAAACAAAGCACTTTACATCGCCCAGAAATTCCGTTCCGGTATAGTGAAAATCATAGTGGTCACGGTCGAAGTCGTTGCGGTCCACAAATACCATCCAGGAAAGGCCCAGCGGCTGGTACTGGAAACGGTATAGACGCGAAAATCCGCCCAGTAAATGAGTCTGCACATTTTCATCTTTGGAAAGATAATCGTGGCGCTGAACATCGCCAAGATCGAGCCGTCCCAGGAAGTAGTGGTCCTCTCTCGGCACTGTGCCCAGTTGTTCATCAAAGCGAAGGTTCTGAAGATAGGTTTCCACCAGCGGCTTGCGGTTCTTGAGGAACTCCATCAGCGCATGTTCGCGCACGATTGCGCGGTCCACCACTTCGTTCATGGTGGTCGGGGGCGCCATATTCTGGACGGCGGATTGCGCAACCGGCGCCGCGACAGGCGTGGGCGCGGGCGTGGGCGCGGGCTGCTGCGCCGTCGCACTCAATGAGGCCAATACGAACGCGGCCAAAATCCATTTCGGAGTACCCATAACAAAAATCCTCACTTTCAGAACGCCATCTGAAAACTCACATGAACAATCGCCGTGGAATCCACGGCCACGCCATCGCGCATTGCAGGTTTGAAGCGCATCTTGTTGGCGGCATCCCCCGCCGCCTCATCCAGACCATGGCCCAAACCGCGCACCACGCGATTCACTTTTAACTCGCCGTTCGCGCCAAACATCACTTCCAATAACACTTCGCCCTCCAAACGCATTTGCCGGGCTTCGCTCGTGTAAACAGGCTTGGGTTTAAATGTGATCTCGACCGGAGTCGTGGCGCCGGACTGCATCTGCTGTTGCGGCCTGACATTCTGGGCAATTTGCTGAGCACCGAAGCCTCCGGTTTGCACTCCGCGTCCATTACCGCGACCATCGCCCTGGCCGGGCTGGGCAACGCCGCTTCCGAACCCTGCACTGGCGATTGTCCCCTTGATTCCATTCGCTCCGCCAGTACCATTCCCGGTGCCTTGCCCCACCGGCATGTCGAATCCGCCAGTTTGGGTCACCTGCATATGGGCGTTTGCTTTACCTTGTCCCGGAAGGCCCGTGGGATCTCCAAACCCGCCCGTCTGAACTTTTTCGACCGCGGCATTCACCGTGGGAGCTGGCGTTGAGCCGAAAGAGCCTGTATACAGCAACTTCGCTTTGCGTGCGCCACTCTGTTCCAGCACAACGGGCTTGAAGGTATTCATCACCACCTTGGGCGCTTCGGCCACTTCTTTGGGAGCGGGACGAAATTCCTTAGGAACCACGAGCTTAGGCGCCTCGATGGGTGCAGGCGGCAAGAGCTTGGCTACCATGTGCGGTGAGGTCTTCAGCTTCAACGGCGCCGGCGTAAGTTCAGGCGGAGGTGGCACAAGATCCATTACCGAATGTCGCTGGCGAAACTGGATCTGGCTGGGCCAAATGGCGCTGGCGGTCACCAAAAGGAGAATGAATAGAACTTCCAGCCCATAGCTTGTGGCTAAGGAACGCCAATTTACCTTGCGCTCCGGTAGTAAGCCAAACTGCAGCTCGTCAGACGAGAACATGAAAATAACTCCAACTCCGTAACCTGGCCTGGGGAAGAGAGATAGGGGCCTAGCCTCCAAGATTAAGGGAGGTTTGGATGAGGGTAAAGACCCTTGAGGGGATGTCCTTTGGTAACCATTAAGGTACCCACTTCCGGCCTTGCGTTCCCAATTTGGGATGCGTGTCTAGATTTAGGACTTCCTGTGGAACGTTGCGAATTCGGGTTGAGTCTAAATCCGAGATGGATCTACTGTCGAGATGAGCGTCAATTTGCTGCATACTCTTCGCGCGGGGTCTTCAATATCACGCTTGTGCCGTAGCCAATCACGAATGTGATCGTGGTTCCGATCATCACCCACCACGTCCAGGGAACGCTGGTGTAACGCCAGAGATAGAGTTCCACAGCGAAGCCGCAAACCATTCCAATGCTCGCGCCATTTTGGCTGGCACGCTTTGTAAGTACACCCAGCATGAATACCCCTAACAGCGCGCCGTAGGCGACCGAAGCAATCTGCAAGCCGACTTCAATGACGCGTCCAGCTTCGCGCAGAGAAAGAATCGCGAGAGCGAACAGTACCGCGGCCCAGAAAAAAGTAGAAATCCGCGAAAGGCGAATCTTGCGCTGCTCGCTTGCTTGCGGATTCCGCTGTACATAGAAATCCATGATGGAACTGGACGACAGCGAGTTGAGCGCGGCGCTTAAGTTCGACATGGCGGCTGCAAGGATTGCTGCGATCAGCAATCCAGAAATTCCATGGGGCATGTGGCTGACAATGAAGCTGGGATAAATACGATCCGATTTGCCAAAGTGCGAAGAGGGCAGACGGTAGTACGCGAACAGCATGACGCCGACAATCAGGAACAAGGCGAATTGGAAAAAGATCACCACCGCGCTGGAGAGCAGCGCCTTGACCGATTGTTTCAGGTCGCGGGCGGCGAGCAGCCGTTGCACGATCAACTGATCGGTGCCATGGCTGGCCGTGGTCAGGAACGCGCCGCCGATAACGCCTGCCCAAAATGTGTAAGGCTTCCAGAAGTCCAGGCTAAAGTCGAACACGCGGAATTTGTTCTCGCTGGCAGCCAGGCTGTGGATCGCGGGCCATCCTCCGGGAACAAGATGAAGAATAGTGAACACGCCAACCAGCGTGCCTCCGACGTAGATGAAAGTCTGCACAACGTCGGTCCAAATGACCGCGGCAAGGCCGCCTTCGAAGGTGTAAATCAAAGTAAGAACAGTGATGATGGCAATGGACGCGACTTCGCCCGTCCCGAATGCGATGGCCACCACAATGGAAACCGCATACACGCGGACCCCTTCCGCTGCGGCACGCGTGACCAGAAACAGGCCCGCAGTGAGCGAGCGAAGCCGCTTGCCGAAGCGGCGTTCGATAAGTTCATACGCGGTAAAAAGATCGCCCCGAAAATAGTGCGGAAGAAGCACAAAGCTGATGATGATGCGGCCCACTGCATATCCCAATACCAACTGCAGAAACATTAAGTTCGTGTCATAGGCAAGGCCGGGGGTACTGATGATGGTCAGCGTGCTGGTTTCAGCCGCGACGATGGAAAGACAGATGGCCCACCAGGGAATATTGCGGTCGGCAAGAAAATAATCGCGCAGCGAGCGCTGCTTTTTACGGAAGCGCAAGCCGAACAGGGTAATCCCGACCAAGTAAATCGCGATGATTGCGAGATCGAGTTTGTCGAGTCCCATGTCGAGTTTAATGCGAGCCTGTACCTGCATCCAGAGTAATTGGGTTGGGTTTGCGAAGATGCACTATCTTGCCGCTGAGGTATCAACATGGTCAGCGCGGGTTAGGAGGTCTTGGCCGTGTCTTCGACAATCTGTAGTAAAACTAGCCCGTGGCAATTTTTCTGGGCATTGACGGCGGTGGCAGTAAAACTTCGTGCCTGATTGGCGACGAAAACTCCGTGCTCGGCAGTGGCTCGGCCGGGGGGAGTAATTTCGTCCGTGCCGGTGAAGCGCATGCAAAAGAGTCCCTTGCCGCGGCCATCCGGCAGGCGTGCATGGTCGCCAATGTGAAGCCAGGCGATATTGTTGCCACATGCGCGGGAATGGCGGGCGTAGTGAGTTCTGAGACTGCCGACACCATGCGAAGGATATTGGCGGAAATTGTTCCCGGGGAATCGGAAATCGTCGGTGACCATGCGATTGCGCTGGAGGCTGCTTTTGGCGGGGGTCCGGGCGTCATTGTGATCGCGGGGACCGGGTCCATCGCGTACGGACAAAATGCCGCGGGAGAAACGGCGCGCGCGGGCGGTTGGGGATTTGCCGTCTCCGACGAAGGTTCGGGGCATTGGATTGGCCGCACGGCCGTTTCAAGTCTATTGCGTGCGCAAGACGAAGGCCGCGAAACCAACCTTCCTGATGTAGTTACGAAGCAGTGGAAGCTAAATTCAGCTACACAGATCGTGCTGGCCGCAAATGCCACTCCGCCGCCTGACTTTGCCGCGCTGGTGCCGGGAGTGCTGGGCGCCGCAGAGGCGGGAGATTTTCTGGCGCGCGAAATCCTCACCGGGGCTGGTGAAGAACTTGCAAAGTTGGCCGCGATTGCGGCGCGGCGTTTATTTGGCGCGGCAGAGAGTGTCCCAGTGGCCATGGTGGGGGGAGTATTTGGTAATAGTGCGCTGGTGCGGCAGTCTTTTTACAATCATTTACGCGCTGAATTTTCTCATGCCGTGTTGCAGGCGGAAGTGGTTGAGCCGGTGCGCGGCGCGTTACGCCTGGCGCGAAAAAGGGCGGCCCGAAGAAGCTGAGATGGTTGCACAATGCACTCCGAACAAAATTTCGGCAGGGAAGAGGCGGCGGTTGCGGCGCGGCAGGAACTGACGGGAGAAACCTCAGATTTTCCGCAAGAATCTCTTAGTCTGGAATCTCGCAACCTGGAATTTCTGAACGAAGACAGCGTGCTCGCGCTGTTAAAGCAGCCAGACCTGGCTCCGGCGATCCTGGAAAAAATCAGCAAGAACAGCGGGGCGAGGAAACTCCGCAAAGTGAAGCTTGCACTCGTCGCGCATCCGAAGACGCCGCGGCATATTTCATTGCCGATGGTGCGGCACCTTTTTACGTTTGATCTTATGCAACTGGCGCTATTTCCAGTCGTGCCTGCGGATGTGAAGCGAGCAGCCGAAGAGGCGCTGATTCACCGGTTGGAGACGATTTCAAGCGGAGAGCGGCTGTCGCTGGCGCGGAGGGCCTCAGGCGGCGTGGCGGGCGAGTTGCTGCTGGATAAAGAGCCGCGCGTGATGCAGGCGGCGCTGGAAAACTCGCGATTGACCGAAGCGCCGATCATCAAAGCAGTGCTACGCCAAAATGCTTCCGCCTCGTTGGTGCAGACGGTATGCCATCATCCAAAGTGGTCTTTTCGGCGTGAGATCAGAGTCGCGCTTCTGCGCAGTCAGCACACACCGATGGCGCGCGCGGTTGAGTTTGCCCGAGGGATGCCGTTGCCAGCGTTGCGGGAAATTCTGCACAGCTCTCGACTGCCGGCGGACGTGAAAGCGTATTTACTAAAATCAGTCTCATGAAAGTTGTATGCCGAACGGATTTAAAGCTCACGGGCAATATTTCTGACCGAAAGTAATCTCGCCTTACCCTACATCACTGGTTAAGATGGCGACTATGTGGGAATACGTCTCAGAGGCGATCTCAGATATCGTTGACCGGCCATGGAAGGGGACTTCCCGGGCGGGAGTTGCCGCTGAGGAAATCTTCTTTGTGCTGTTCATGATCTACGCCTTCTCGCAGCATGGCGGGTACCTGTTCATTGACAATGCAAATTTGCCTATCCACGAGGGCGGGCACTTGCTGTTTGGATGGTTTGGTAATCACATGCTGACGATTTGGGGTGGGACTATCCTGCAATGGGCCGTCCCACTGATGTTGGCGATCTACTTCTACACACAGCGGCAAATTTACGGCTTCGCTTTCTGCTTGTTCTTTTTCTTTGAGAACTGGCTGTACACCGCAACCTACATGGCCGACGCGCGCGCCATGGCCTTACCCCTAGTCACAGTGGGCGATTCCGATTTCGTGGAGCACGACTGGAACAGCATTTTTACCTGGATGGGCGTGCTGCAATATGACACCGTGATCGGAGGTGTCGTGCGCTTCGGCGGCTGGTTGGGAATGCTGGGAACAAGCGCATGGCTGGCGAGAAAGGGATTGAAAAGTCGGTGGTTCGCAGAGCCGACGGAAGTCTTTGCACCGAAATAGGTTTATCAATTGGGTAAGAATTACTTTCGGAAGTGACTTAAGATCGCCTCCGCCTGGTTCCGTGTCACTACCGCCGACAATGCCGCTACATCTGCCTGCTTCACTGCCTGCACACTGCCGAAGTGTTGCAGCAATCTTCTCGTAGTATTTTCCCCCACGCCCGGAATCTCCCGAAGCTCCGTCGAGCGGTCGCGCATCTGACGGCGTTTGCGGTGAAAAGTCACGGCAAAGCGATGGGCCTCATCCCTCACCAATTGAACCAAATGCAGGACCGGCGAATGGTGGTCAATGACCACCGGATCATTCTCCTGTCCGTAGACGTAAATAATTTCCTCGCGCTTTGCAATTGACGCCAGCGGCTGATTGATGATCTGTAAGGCTTCCAGCGCTTCGGCTGCGGCATGAAGTTGACCCAACCCGCCATCAATCAGCACCAGACTGGGCATGGTTTTCTTTTCCTCAAGAATGCGCTTGTAACGGCGGGTGACAACTTCGCGCATGGAGGCGAAATCGTCCACGCCTTCGACCGTTTTGATGATGAACTTGCGATAGTCGGATTTCTTCATCGCTCCATCTTCCCAGACCACCGTGGATGCGACGGTTTCCGCCCCTTGAATGTGAGAGATGTCAAAGCATTCAATGCGGCGTGGTAGCTCCGGCAGGCCGAGCGTATCCTGCAATGCCTCCTGAGTGGCGCGCATGTTAGGCTTCATCACTCGGAACCGTTGGTCATAGGATTGTTTGGCGTTATTGCCGGCCAGATCAATGAATGACCGCTTCTCCCCGCGCTGTGGAACGATGATGTGCACTCGTGTGGAACGAGCGTCGGCCAATTGCTCTGTCAGCAAATCTTCGAGTTCTTCGCGGTCCTCGAAATCTACCGGCACGTAAATATTCCGCGGCACATACGGTTGTCCGATGTATAGCTGGGTAAGGAATGAGGAGAAAAATGCCTCCGGCGAAAACAGTTCTGTGGAGCGGGCATCCTCTCCCGCGCGTTCGTCCCCGTTCACGGGTTCGTCCGGACGGCTTGGGACGCCCGGCGCTTCATTGGCATGGGCTTGGATTTCTAATTCCGGCAAGTCTTCCCAGAAGAACTCGCGGCGATCCAGAATGCGTCCGGCGCGCATGTGAAACAGATTCACCGCCAGCATCCTATTTTCAAAGTGATATCCAAAAACATCGGCGTCATCGCCTTCCACGGCAGCCATGCGTTGTTTTTCCTGAAGCTGATCCACCGTGGAAATCAAGTCCCGGAATTTTGCCGCGCGTTCATATTCTTCGCCGACAGCCGCCTGTTCCATGCGCGCGCGCAAGCTACTTCACCAGGTCGGTTTGCCGCCCTTCCAGAAACAACTTTACGTCGCGCACCGCTTCCCGAATAAATCTCCGGAGTCGTCAGGTTTTCTACGCACGGCCCAAGGCAGCGGCCAATGTAGTACTGCAAGCAAGGGCGGGGATGAAAACGGGTCAAATCCACCTTGCAGGAAGGAATCAGAAAATGACGGTGAATTAAATCCACAATCCGGTACGCCAGGCTGGTAGGGAAGTAGGGGCCGTAATAAGAAGACCCATCTTTGCGCAGGCGGCGGGTCACGTAAACGCGCGGAAATCGCTCGCCCAAAGTCAGCTTCACATAGGGATACGTCTTGTCATCGCGCAACAGAATGTTGAAGCGCGGCTTTTTCTGCTTGATGAGGTTATTTTCGAGAGCCAGCGCCTCCTTGTTATTGGCGACAACGATGTAATCCACATCGGCAGCCTCGCGGACCAGCGTTTCCGGTTTTTCGCGTCAATGACTCGGCCTTCGTGGAAGTACGAAGCCACGCGACTGCGCAAATTTTTTGCCTTTCCGACGTAAATGACTTCACCTTCGGCGTTTTTGTACAAATACACGCCGGGCGATGCCGGAATGGTGCGGATTTTCTGGTGGAGATCCATCTGGAACTGGTCAGCTTTTATTCTATTTCAAGCTCGCGAGGGCGTGATTTGCGTCCAACCGTGTATAAATTTTTCCTCAATGCGTGTGGGTTTCATATCCTCCGCTAGTAATACCTAAAATTATGTATCCCCCAGGAAAGTGTTCGCTATCATACACATAGCAGGTTTCCAAAAGGGCATGGCCAATTGGCAAGTCCCTTGCTTATGTACAATGCGGGACAGCAGAGATTAACTGACCTGATAAAAGCAGCCAGAGTAAACAAACCAGGTTCTGGCAAAGCTGAATCTAAGGGTTGATACAGAGGAAGGAGCCCTCTAAACATGAATCGCACTTCGTTAGCAGTTCTACTGGCGGCAAGCATGGTAGGTACGGTCGGGTGTGCCAGCAAGAACTACGTCCGGCAAACGACCACCCCACTGATCAATAAGACCAACGAGCTTGATGATTTGACGGCCAAAAACAGCAAGGACATCAAAGATGTAGATGCCCGTGCGCAGGCCGGCATTCAGCAGGTGACGGCGAAAGCCGCTCAAGTGGACCAGAAGGCGCAGGCTGCTGGCCAGCAGGCTGACCAGGCCCAAACCAGCGCAAACGGCGCAGTGCAGCGCGTAGACGTGCTGCAAAATCGCGTGGCCAATCTCGACAATTATCACGTCGTGACCCAGGCCTCGGTGCACTTTGGCTTTAACAAAGATGGGTTGACCAAAAAGGCCAAAGACGCACTGGACCAGATGGCCGAGACCCTGCCCAACACCAAGAGCTACATTATTACGGTGGAAGGCGGAACCGATTCTGTTGGCCCGGCGGACTACAACTATGGATTGAGCCAGCGCCGCGCTGACTCGGTGATCCAATATCTGGCCTCGCAATATCAGGTGCCTGCCTACAAGATTTATTTAATCGGACTGGGCAAGGACAAGCCAGCTGAGCCGAACAAGACTTCAGAAGGACGCGCCGCTAATCGCCGCGTGGATGTGCGGGTCATGACCAACACTACAGGTGAAGGCGCCCCACAACCCAGCGCGACGAACACAAGCCCGTCCATGTAAACAGTTTGTCCCTCCTCCCCGGAGGATTTAGCAGCACAGGCCGTTTCTCCCCGGAAACGGCCTGATTTTTTTGTGGGTAAAATTCCTTGATCTTTTATTTGGAATTGTTTTGAAAATCTTCCCTTGACATACGACAGGAAGCAGGCGCATTCTCTTGTCGTATATCGAGGGGTACATGGCGCCATCTTCCACGGACCTGCTTCAAGGCACGCTGGACTTGCTTGTGTTGAAGACTCTCGCACTTGAACCAATGCATGGATGGGGAATCGCGCAGCGCATTCAGCAGGTGTCTAAGGATGCACTGCAAATCGGCCAGGGATCGCTTTATCCCGCGTTGCACCGGCTGGAATACAAAGGCTGGATCAAGGCTGAATGGGGGCCGTCAGAAAACAATCGCCGGGCGAAATTCTATTCGCTGACAAAATCAGGCAAAAAACACCTGGAAGACGAACTTGAGAATTGGGACCGACTTTCGACGGCAATTGCACTGGTGCTTCAGCAAGGGTAGTGATTCGATGCTCAAAGAATTCATCACGCGCCTGCGATTTTTAATCTTTCCCAAAGACCTTAATGAAATTGAAAAAGAACTGCAATTTCATGTGCAGCAACAAACCCAAGCGAATATCACGCAAGGAATGACTGAAGAAGAAGCGCGGCGCCATGCGTTGATCGCTCTTGGTGGAATGGAGGGGGCACGCGAGCAGGCGCATGCCGAACGTCCTGGGATTGGGTTTGAGATTTTTCTGCAAGATCTTCGTTACGCGTTGCGGCAAATGCGCCGCTCTCCGGGATTTGCAGTGAGTGTGATTCTGGTCCTGGCGCTGGGCATCGGCGCGAATGCGGCGATGTTTACAGTGCTGGAAGGGACGCTGTTCCGGCCGTTGCCGTATCAGAAACCAGGAGAACTGGTGCAGCTTAATACTCTGGACCTGCATGGCGTGCCATTCTGGAAGCGCATAGCCGACCTTCTTGTCTGGCGCGAGCGCACGCATACTCTCGGCCAGATTGCCTACTACAATGCCAAGCCCGCGTATCTTCTGACGCAGAACAGCGAGCAAAAGGTAAGCGCAGTGTCTGCCAGTTCGAATCTCTTCACCATGCTTGGCGTTCAGCCTGTGTTGGGACGATCTTTCACCCGCGAAGAACAACAACCTGGTAAAGACAATGTTGCCGTTCTTAGCGACGTAATCTGGCACGCACAATTTCAGCGTAATACTGCTGTGCTTGGCAGCACAATTCCCATCGATGACGTTCCTACCACCATAATCGGCATCATGCCGCCGGGATTCAATTTTCCTTCGGAGAACGGCGCTGTACAAATATGGAAGCCGGTTCCTTTGAATCCAGTTGACCTTAGACGCACCTATGATGCTTCATCCTATCAGTTCATTGGCCGCCGTAAACCCGGCTTCTCTGTAAATGACGTTACTGCGGACATCACCTCCATCCAAAAACAACTGCTACCACTTTACCCAGATAGTTATGGGCCGGCATCGGTAACTGCGATGGATTATCGGCGCAGCTTGAATGCGCAAGATCAGCGCACGGCACTGTTGGCTCTTCTAGGATCGGTTGCTCTTTTGTGGTTGATTGCCTGCGCCAATGTGGCCTCGCTGATGCTGGCACAAACTGCAGCGCGTCGGCGCGAGATGGCCATTCGTTCAGCAATGGGTGCAAGCCGTTGGAGGTTGGTTCGGCATACATTGTCGGAAAGCCTATTGCTTGGCATGATGGGCGGCATAATCGGTCTGGTACTTTCTCAGATTACGCTCCTAATTTTCCGGCACGGCCTTGAGATGCAGTTTGGCGCGAGTCTTCCAATTTATCCGGATACGCGTGTCCTATTAACTCTTCTTGCGTTCTCGGTATTTACCGCGCTGCTATTTGGTATTGTGCCATCGCAATTCGCCTCGAAAATTTCAGTCGAACAGGTACTCCGCCAGGACAATGACCGGTCGGGCAGCGGACACCATCAACATCGGCTGCAGAGAATGCTTGTGGTGTCGGAACTCGCGCTTACACTAGTGATGCTGGTTGCTTGTGGTCTGCTGTTGCGCACGGTGTTTGCATTGAAGAAAGTCCCGCTGGGTTTTCGTACAGACCATGTATTTGTAATCCAACCACAACTACCCGCTTACAAATACTGGAAGCTTGATCCAGACGTGGCCGTTTACAAACCGCTACTTGCGCGCCTCAAGACAATTCCGGGCATTCAGTATTCTGCGATCACAACCGTCGCTCCGCTAGATCGAAGCTTCAATATGAGCTTTACTTTGTCTTTGGACAAAAGCTATCAAAATCTGATTCGTGCAGTGCTACGCGCTACCGGCCCCGAATATCAGAAAGTTCTTGGTTTCGGAATGGTAAGTGGACGCTATTTAAATGGGCAAGATACGCTGAATTCTCAGCCGGTGGCAGTCGTGAATCGAGCATTTGCTCACGCTTATCAGCTCAGCGGGAAAGATCTGGGTGGATTTTCAATCAATATGCGGCAGAAGGATGCGGCGGGACCGCCTCGGCCGTTCAAAATTGTCGGGGTGGTGGACGACTTCCATCAAATGGAAATCGACACTCCTGCTGAGCCTGAGATCGATATCAATGCAGCACAATTGCTTCCTGATGACTGGCTGTATGCGCCTACCCTTAAGACGCATGCAGAAATTGTGTTGCGTGCGAATCGGGATGCGCGCGAGCTGATTCCTGAACTCAATCACGTGATGCAGCAGATGAACCCTGATCTTGCGGGCACTCAAATCCAGACGATGGACCAGATCGTCGAAGATTCTATGGGAAGCCAGTTGCTCGCTGCACATCTGCTTGAGGCTTTAGGCGGTCTCGCGCTATTGGTTGCCTTGGCCGGACTATACAGCCTGCTGACCTACGTGGTTGTCCTGCGAAAGCGAGAGTTGGGATTGCGCCTCGCGTTGGGAGCACAGCGAGCGGACATTCTTTCCCTTGTTCTGCGCAGCGCTGGAGCTCTTTTAGTAGCGGGCACGGTGATTGGCATTGCGATCAGCGTGCTTACTGCGCACCTGTTACATAGTTTTCTTTTTGGTGTAGGGCAATACGATCTGCTGACGCTTATCGCAGCTCCACTGCTGTTACTTTGCGTGGGCATTCTGGCTTCATATTTGCCCGCGCGCCGTGCCGCCTTGCTTGAACCGATGCAGGCCCTTCGTGAGGAATAATCGTTGGATTGCATCCCAAACATGTATGTCAAGTCTGCTTGACATGCCGTGTTTGCATGTGTAAAGTGTACTTGTCACCTATGGGGAGGCAAGAAATGCCTTTATTTTGCAAAAAGAACCTGACTCCGCTACAGCGCCGCACGATGGGATTGATGAGCGTGGCAATCATGCTCACCATACTTACGAACTTCACGATACCCGGCCTGCCAAACCCACTTTTCGATGCATTTCCATCGCTGGCTCGATTGACGGCTCCAAGTGGGGATTCTCCCGTCCTGTTGGCGGGCGTTCTGTCGCTGGTTTCACTTTTACCAATTCTGCTCGCTGTGTGGGCGGCGGCTCGTTACTTAAAAGCCGAGCCGGACGAGTTCATTCGCGCGCTTGTTGTTCGCGCCTTGCTCTGGGGTTTTGCAATCACGATGGCCGGGAATACAGTCGCCGGTGTACTTATGAATATATACGCGCGGCCTTTTCCTCTGGCGATTCTCAATGCTGACCTGTTTTTTGTGTCAACAGGATTTGCGTTTCGGCTGATCCAGTGGAGCTACCGGTGAAGAATTCTCTGTCGGATCTGCGAGCGGAGAGGGATTGGAGCCAGGGAGACCTTGCCGAAAAGCTTGGCGTGTCGCGCCAGTCGGTAAACGCCATTGAAACTGGCAAGTTTGATCCCAGCCTTCCACTTGCATTCAAACTAGCCCGATTGTTCAAGCAGCCGATTGAGGCAATCTTTTCAGAGAAGTAAAAGTTAATTCGGCGCTTTCTATAAATTCATTCCCGCTGATACGCCGCGCATGTAAGCAAAGCTCGCAATCACACCTGGCATCGGATCGTCGGGACGAACCTCATACTCGAGATCAACAAAGCCCGGATATTTGATCGCGACAAGAGCTTCAAAAATGTTCGGAACCGGCATAATGCCTTCTCCAACCGCGACTTGGCTTTCTTTGTTATGGAAATCGGTAAGGTCCTTCATGTGGACATTGAACAGCCGAGGGCCTGCTTTATGGATCGCTTCAACCACGTCCGTGCCCGCGCGAGCGGTGTGTCCAACGTCAATGCAGCAACCCATGCGTGGATCCATATTCTTAACAGCTTTCAATACATCCAGCGGCGAGGGCCACAGCTTATCCTCAGGTCCGTGGTTATGGATGGCGATGCGGATGTCGTATTCCTTCACGAACTTCTCAATCCGCGGCAGCGTTTCGAGCGATGGATCGCCAGCGACGATGACGCCGATGCCCGCTCGTTTGCAGTATTCGAACTTCGCGCGGATGTCGTCGTCTTCGCTCTTCTGAAAATAGATGGCTCCGGCGGCGTGCAGCTTGATTCCCGCGGCAGCATAATCAGCGAGTGCGGCGGCTTCCGCCTGCGAGTCCATGGGCAGATGGTCTTTGGCGTCTTTCGCGTTCAGCGCCGATACGTTGAACTGCTTCATGAATCCGATCATCTGTGTGCGCGGGAAGTTGCGGAAGGTATAGCTGGCGAGTCCTAGACGAACCGGCGACGCCTTGTCGGCGTTGGATGCTTTTCGTGAGAGACAAAAGGCATCGCCGGGATTTGTAAGCGCCGCGGCACCGATCGCTCCGCAAGCCATGCCAGAACCAAGAAACGTCCGGCGCGAGATGGAGTTCTTGCTTAGACATGAGGCTCCCAGCCCTTCTCGTACTCACGTCCCCACATTTTCATGGCTGCCGGATCGTTTTGAATCTTTCCATCTTTCTGATCGAGGTGCAGCTCGCGATTCACCTCCCACGCGATGTTGGACAACTGCAACATGGTCACCGCGACATTACCAACTGCTATGGGAGCATTCAGCTTTTCGCCTTTGCGAATTCCCGCAATGAAGTTTGCGAAATGCGCGTCCGTCATGGAATCGCGTCCAATCAGGTCGGCGGAGGAAGTTACGCCTCCGACTTTAAATTCGCTGGTCTTGTTTCCTTTGAGGTCGTAGATCTCATAGCCATCACGGTCCACTAGCACCGTGCCCTCGGTACCCATGATGGTTGAGCCACGGTCGCGCCCATAATATTTCATTCCCTGGCAGCTCTTGCTCTCCCAGGCAATCATCTTGTCGTCGTATTCAAAGCTGGTGACCAGCGTGTCGTAAAACTGCCAATCGTCGTGGAAGTGATATCGGCCGCCCGATGAAGTAATTCGCCTGGGATAGTCCACGCCCAGCGCCCATCGGCAGACGTCCACCTCGTGAGTGCCGTTGTTAAGAGTTTCGCCAGTGCCGTAGATTTTGAACCAATGCCAGTTATAGGGCTGCACGTTGTCTTTATAGGGACGACGCGGTGCCGGACCTTGCCACAGTTCCCAATCAAGCTGCGGTGGAACAGGGACCTCCTTGCCAACGCCAATGGATTTTCTCGTATTGCTGTACCAGCACTTGGCGAAATATGGCCGACCGATAAGGCCATCGTGAATTTTCCCGACGATTTCAATCGTGTGCGGAGAGGAACGCTGCTGCGTGCCCATCTGCACCAGCTTGCCATATTTCTGTTGCGCCTCCACCAACGTCGCGCCCTCCGCCGGATTGTGGCTGCACGGCTTCTCTACATAAACATGCTTGCCCGCCTGCAAACCGGCAAGAGCCATCGGCGTATGCCAATGGTCGGGCGTGGCGATGGTGATTGCATCTACGTCTTTCTGCTGGAGGATCCTGCGGAAATCGGTGTCGGCTGCAGGCGTCTCGCCCATTTCCCGCTGCGCGGAGGCAGCGAACTTTTGCAGAATATTTTTGTCCACATCGCACACGTAAGAGATGCGCGCGGTACTCTTGTTCGCTTTGAGCGATGAAAGATGAGCATAAGCCCGGCCGTTGAGGCCTATGACCGCAAAATTGAGGCGGTCATTCGCGCCCAAAATTTGGGCATAGCTCTTGGCCGTGCTCCCTACAGCCAGTCCCGCGGTTCCCACGGCAACCGTATCCAAAAATTCACGTCGTGTGATCATTCAGTTTTCCTTAGTTCTTGTGGAGATCAATTTCAATATTCATATCATCGCGAGCGAAGTAAACCGTCAGACACAAACCCTCAGCGGTTTCCGCCCACAATCAATCCTTCAACTCTGACAAAAACCGGCTAGCACTGTATTCCCGCCTTAGTCAGGGTCTTTTTCAGCCCAGCCATGCTGATCCGCGTGGATGCTTCGGGCGTCCCTCCGCCGCGCCAATGCGTTTCCAGACTCAGCCCGTAGCGGAAGCCATCTTGCTGCAAAGCGCGAAGCTGCCCCACCCAATCCACAATCCCGCCGCCGACCGGCGCCCAATCGTATTTGTGGTCTGCCTTGCGTACAACGTCCTTACAGTGGCAGTGCCCAATGCGATGCTTGGGCAGCAAATTGTAACCATCCGGATAGGGGGTGCTCCCAATCGCCGCAGCGTTACCGGGGTCCCAGTTCAGCATGAAGTTTTTATTAGGGATGGCCTTCAGCAACGCGGCGGATTCTTCACCGGTTGCCGTGTTGCATGACATTTCGTTTTCAAGCAGCAGAATTAGGCCGTCTTTGGCGCAGCGCTCGGCGGCGTGCTGCAACTTGGCATTAATGGCCGCCCGATAAGGCTTCTGATCATCCAACCGCCAATAGTCAAAGCATCGAATCCTGTCCGTATTGAAAGACTTTGCGAGCGTGATGCAGTGCTCCAGTAGTTTATCTTGCGCATTCGCGTCGAAGTCCGCATGAAACTGGTCCCGGCGTTCACTCTGCGAAGAACGCGGCGCGCCGGGCCAATCCGTTTTGAACAGCGGGCTGGCAATGTCGGTAACGCTGAGTTTGTGCGCGGCAAGAATCTTTTTGGCGTCGCCAATCTCTTTGGAATTGAGATCGGTCACGTTCTTGCCCCACATCGCTCGCAATTCGATCCATTGCAGGCCGAAGTCGGTGGAAACAATCTGGCAGGCTTTCTCGAAGTCCTGCGTAATTTCGTCATTGATCACCGCCAGCCTGAAGGGGCAAGATGTGCTGGGTTCCTTCCCCAGCAATGGCAATGCTGCTCCAATCCCCGCCATACCCAGGCCCGCGATCATTTTGCGACGTGTCAATTTCATCCTCGATCCTTTCGTTCCGGTTGAAGCCGGTTTGAAGCGTGATTCATTGCCGTTTGCGTAATGGCATGCCCTTTATAACCCCGCCGCCATCTCGCAGGCTAGCAGAGATATGCCTGTGTCAATAAATATCCGCAAAACATGACGGGATGTGTCATCCAACAACTATCACCATGCACGCGGTAAAATTATGCTTATGTCCAGGTTGCTGATTTTTTCCGTCGTTTTGAGTCTTGGCGTCGCGGTCGGCGCGCACGCACAGAAGTCCGACGATCAGAGCCCAAGCCAGACTTCTGCCGCGTCGCAGGCCTCAAGCGCCAGCGGCGAGGCCTCCAGCGGCGAAAGCTCCAGCAAAAGCACACAGGTTGACCTTAGCCCTCCGCCCGACGACGCCAAAGACCATCCCGATAGCGCAGGAGCAGTGAACGAGGCGGAAGAAGAATCAGGCGCAAATACCTCGGTAGAGGAAGTCCACCCCTGGAATCCGCACAAAGCCATGAAAGACATTGAAGTGGGAGATTTCTACTTCAGGCAGAAAAACTACAAAGCTGCGCTCAGCCGATATCAGGAAGCGTTGTTCTACAAACCGAATGACGCGGTCGCGAACTTCCGTTCGGCGCAATGTTTTGAAGAACTCAACAGCCCGCAGGATGCCGTGGAGCATTACCAGGCCTACCTGAAAGTCATGCCTCACGGACCATTTTCGCGCGATGCTGAAAAGGCGCTGGCAAAGTTGCAGGGTGGTCCCGGTAGCGCGCCGCTCAAATCCCAATAGCGATTTTATTTTTCCACGCGCATGAATTCGCCCGTGGTCCCGTTAATGGAGATGGCCAGCTTGGCTGTCTCGCGGCTGGGACCGTAGATCACGTGCCAGATCAATTCATTCGTGGCACTGCTCCAATCCAGAATATAAAACACTGGAGTCTTCGGGTCCTTCTGCAGGATTTTGTCGCCACCATGTTTCTGCGCCTCATCGAAGGCCTTGTCGGAGTCCACTTTCAGAAAGCCTAAATTAAAAGCATGCGTGGAAGAGTTTCCCGGGCTGTAACTGTCCTGGCCGCCCGGAATCACGCCGCGCTCCGGGGCATCGGCCACGTTGGTGCCGGACCACGAAAAGGTCTTCATGGCATGTTGCGAAGCGGAACCGAATGATCCCAGCCAAACATCGGCTTTGCCGTCGTGGCCGTCAGAGTCGGAAGTGGGCTGTGAGGTAAGCCGGAAGGGCTGCGCATCGGCTTCCCACCCGCGTGCAGAGATGTAGGATTTCTGGAATGCCGCGCGCCCTGTCAGCATCTCGGCGGGTTTCGGATGCGGTTTGTCCGATTGATCGTCAGTACATCCTGACAGGCATAACGCGCTGACAGCTGCAACTAAAACGAGGATTGTTCTTGTCTTCGTCATCTCAATTTTATTCCGTGAACTCTTTCCGCCGCGGCGCGCGGCTACCGACAGCATAAACCGCCAATACATTTTTGGGTAAAGAAAAGCCCTCGCGGAACGAGGGCTTTTGAATGATGGGCGAACTATTTTGTGTGCTCCATGCCTGCCTTGCGCGCCTGCTCCTGCAAATCGGAGAGGTCGTGTTTGGCGTCGTCCAGGTCTTTTTGTTTCGCCGCAATCTGTTCTTTGTAGGCGGCATCTTCTTTGTCCCACGAGCTGGCATTGCGCAGGCGATTGCCGGCGTCACCATAGAACGCGGCGGCTCGCAACTGGTATTCCTTCTGCGCGACGTCGAGTTCGCGGGTGAGCAGGTCAACTTTGCTCTGCGCATCCGCAATCTGGCTCTTGAATCCGTCGCTTGACGGCTGCTGCTTATTGTCAGAAGCGGCCGCGGAATCGGGGGTGGAATTTGCAGCTGAAGCAGTAGCGTCAGCGGCGGTTGCATCCGTTGCGGCATCGTTCTTGCCGACGACGCTCAACGTCTCCGTCCGAGGCAAATTATCGTTGTCGAAATGTTTGGACGTGTCCGGCTTTTTATCGGCGCGTACCGTCCGCGCGTATGCGCCCAGGGATTCATTCGAGTTCGTGCTGGATTGTGCCGCCGCGCCCACGCTTACGGCTGCGACGAACATCCCGGCGATCATTAAGTTCACCATCAAATCACGTTTCATTGTTTCTCCCCTCCGCCGCTCCAAAAAAACGAACAGCGGTTTCATCAATATCTAAAGTACGAGTTTCGCGTTTCGTGCATCGTCGAGCAAAAAGTCAGCAGCGGAGCCACACTGTTTTCACAACATTCTCCAATACCAACCCAAAAACTGATTTCCGTAAAACAGCGCGACCATGGCCATGCTGCCCAGGAACACGCCGAACGGCATCTGATAATTTCGCAGCGCAATGGCAGCGGAGGCCCAGGCGCGACGGCGCGCTTCGCGCGATGGCTCATGCAGGCGTTCCATGCGGCGGCGCGTGCGCTTCATCCAGACCGCGAACAACGTCCAAAGACCAAATAACGATCCGGCGATGGAAGCGGTAAAAATAGTGAAGATGGTCAGCTTGATCCCCAAAAACGCGCCCACCATAGCCATCAACTTGACGTCACCGAACCCCATGCCTTCCACGCCCCGCGCGCGCAGATAGATCGCGCCCGCGCCGTAAATGAACGAAGCCCCGACAATCGCGCCGAGCGCCGAATCGCAAAACGAAAACAGATGCGCCGAAACGCTGGAACTTGCCGGCAGGTTCACCACACCCGGCAACAATTGGGTAGCCAGATCGTTGACTGGAACGAACAAACTGAAAGCCACGCCCAGGCCCAGGCCAGGGAGGGTGAGCTTATCCGGCAACAGAAAAGTTTCCGCGTCAGTAAAAATTAGCCCGAGAATCAGGAAGCCGAAAACGCAATACTTCAGCGCAGCCACGCTTAAACCAAAGTGAAAGTAGCAAGCAAGAAAGATTGCCGCCGTGAGCAATTCAACCAAAAGGTACCGTGGAGAAATGTGAATTTTGCAATTGCGGCAGCGGCCGCGAAGGATGAGCCAGCTGAATACAGGAATATTGTCGTAAAACTTGATGTGCTTCTTGCACTCGGGGCAGGCCGAGCCCGGATAGACTACCGAAAGATCCCGTGGCATGCGGTAGATACACACGTTCAGAAAGCTACCGAAGGCCAGCCCCAGGGCGAAAACTCCGAATGTGATTACAGAATCCAGAAATATCACCAAACTGCAGATTTAGTTGGATTTCTCCAAGAATTATACGGCGGCATTGGGTTTCAATCGTAGGTACCAAAGGTACTGTACGCGCGGACAACCGTGAAGCGGGCTTTTGCAGTTTTCCGGTTATGTCTATGAATCTTCTAGGCCACGGCTTGGGGAAGGGCGGTGACATCCGGAAGAAAGATGTGGAAGACGGTCCCGCTTGGCCCCGGAGAGACGCGACTGCGGACACGGATGGTTCCGCCATGTTTTTGAACAATGCCCTGGGAAATCCACAAGCCAAGGCCAGTTCCCAGGTCTTGTTTGGTTGTAAAGAACGGCTCAAAAAGATGCTCCATTTCCGCCGGTCGAATGCCAAAGCCGGTGTCCGCAATGGATACCCGCACGCCAGAACGCGCGCCGTCCCGCCACTCATGTCCGCGTGAAACGTGGACACACAGCCTTCCGCCGTTCTTCATTGCATCCACGGAATTGATGAGGAGGTTGGCAAAAAGCTGGCGCAACTCTCCGGGATATCCCTGCACGTTCGCTGCCGCCGAATATTTCCTTTCCACCTGAATGTAGCCCGTATTGAGCTTGGCGGAATAGAGCGCCAGTATCTGGTCAATTATTTCAGGAACGTTGAGCAGGGCAGTGGCATGGCTCTCGCGGACAAATCCCAGCGCGAAGCGGGTGATGGAACTGATGCGGTCTACTTCCTTTTCCGCAAGACGGAGATATTCGCCGCATTTTGAAGAATTATTGCGCGCGAGATACAAAAGATTGGCCAGCGCTTCCAGCGGGTTATTGATTTCGTGAGCCAGGGTTGACGCCATCCGCCCCGCCGTGGAGAGCTTTTCATTTTTGCGCAGAATCTCTTCAGAGTGCTTCTCCGCCGTAATGTCGCGCACAATCGCCGACGCTCCCGCCACCACTTTGCCGCTGCGCAAGGGTGCGATGGAAATTTGAACCAACACGCGCGAGCCATTTTTGCGGAGATGTTCAGTTTGATAATTGTTGACATGCTCGCCTTTGCGAACGCGGGACAGATTCCGTGAAACCTCGCGCGCTTTTTCGGTCGGAGAGAGAAACGCTATGTGCCGGCCCAACGCCTCCTGTTCCGAATATCCATAAAGCGACTGCGCCCGGAGTTCCACGTAGTGATTGCCCCGGAAGCGGTGGTGCTCAATATGGCGTCATCGGAAGATTCTACGATGGCGGCCATGCGTCCACGCATTTCCCCGGCGCTGGTCTCCGCCTGGGAACGTTTGCGCGCAAGGCCGGCGGTGATCACGGAAACAATGACGAAACCGAACAGCCGCTCCAAGTCGGTATGCGAAATGCGCATGTTCGAGAGCGGCGGGAAGATCAGAAAACCCAACGTAAGAACAGAAAGCGCCGTGCAGACCAATGCAGGCACAAATCCAAAGAAACTGGCGCTCACGATTACGGCGGCAAGAAAAATGGCGAACGGGTCAGAGTGCATGACCGGCCACAGCATCCAGACCAGTACGGTGATGCCCACGATCACAAACGGCGAGAGATAGCGGACAACGACATTCTGCCGGAAGCTTGTTGGATGGGCGTCAGTTGTTTTTGAGCTAGTCATGACCTGCAGATACAACACAAAACCCGTAGATGAACAATTTAGCAGGAGGAATGTAGCTGCGCAATTGGAGTGCGCGCCCTATAGCGTTTGGCCAAACTCAAATAAAGAGACGCAGGCTAGACTGCGTCTCTTTTTTGCCATCAGCTCAGATTATTGGCTGTCGCTGTTATTCAAATGAGGGCGGTCGCTCCCTGGCTTCTTTGTCGTAACCGTCACCGTGACTGGCGATTGTAGAGTGAAGTGCAATAACGTCTCTGACGGCAAATCAATCTGCGGACTCTTGCTTGCGGCCTGCACGCCTCCGCCAGCGGCCCCGCCCGCTCCCGCGCCTATGGCCGCGCCTTTGCCTCCGCCAAAAATCCCGCCGAGGATCGCACCCACAACCGCGCCGCCGCCGACTTTTTCTGCCGTGTTCTTATTGCGGTTCGCAGTTTCGCGGTGATACTGATCGCTCTCCACGTTGTAATGCTTATTACCAACCAGAATTCGGTCCAGTTGCAACGTAAGGATGGATTGCCCGGCGAACTTGCCCGCGCTTTGCACGGCAACAATATGGCCTTCCACGTCGTAACCAGCAGGAATGGCGACTTCGCCGTTTACTGACAGTGGAGCATTCAATGTGGCGTGAAATACTGCGCCCTGCTGCGCCGTCGCCGTATTGATTTCATCTACAAGCCGTATGGAGACGGCCGTCCCCGTCGCAAGTGTCGCTTGTTGTGGCTCCGGCGGCAGAGCAGGAGTGGCTGTTGTGGTTGTCGCGTTGGCGTCTGGAGCGGGCGCGCTATTCTGCTGCTGAGCGCTGGAATTAGAATCGCTCGCGGCGGCAGTGGGCGCTGACGGCAAAGTGTTTTCCGCGCTGGCGTTCGAATCGTCCATCTTGTTGGCTCGGCGACGAACGCTCGGCGAGGGTTTGGTGCCTTTTGGAGCCTCGGCCTGCATGCTGGGTCCCTGCATGGCTTCATCGGGAGCCGGACCAGTTGCGTTTGCGATCTGAATGTTGTTGACTACCTGCTTCACTCCGGCAACCGACGACGCATACTTGGCCGCCGCATTCCGCTGTGCTTCGGTGTCCACAACGCCGGTAAGCGTAACGGTACCCTTTTCCGCCTGCACTCCCAGTTGTTTTCCCTGAAGTCCAGAATCAACGCTCAACTTACTTTGAATGTCGCTGCTGACCTGCGCGTCAGTGGGGGCCTTACTGCATCCTACGGTTGCCGCAAACAGGGTAAACAGAACAACGGTAGCCATGTAAACACAGACTTTCGTTCTCATGGGAACGCTCCTGACCTATGAACTTGATGTCAGTATTTTAGATGCAGAATTGAGGTACTCTCGGACAAAAATGTACCTTTCAGTACACGCGCCATGTGGAAAGAGAACGAAGCTCGCCGTTACGACCGATTTTCATTTGAGGCGATAAGCGCGGCCGGGCTAATCCGCGCTCGCTTGCTTTTGATGTATAAATTTGTAGTCCAGTATGGTTGCCGCAAGTCCGGTATTTTTTTCGCTCGCCGGAAGGTCCTTGCTGCGGATGACCCGCGCCTGGCAAAGAACATTGCTGTTCTTCTGGCCGGAAATTTCTTCCGGCATTTCAAACACCATTTCCACCAAAGTGTTGTCGGGCAGGGGATGTGTGCCCTTGAATAAAACTCCCGACTGGCTCAGGTTCTCGAGCGAACCTTCATACCATGTGCCCAGGTTCTTGACTCGGTAGCGAAGCGTGGAATCAAGTTTAATGCGGCGCGCGCGCGGTACCCATGTAGGTTTCTTCGCATGCGTCTGACGGCTGCGGCGCGTCGAACTCTCCGCCGTGCCCGATTTCTCGACTCGCTCGGTGCGGCGCATGGTCTTCCAGTCGTACTGGTATTCAGCGGCACAAAGCAGGCAGACTTGGTAGTACTGGCCGTCATTCGCGCGACGCGGCCAGGAAAACTCATGGGAACAACGACCTAGCATGAGGACATCCAATAACTTCTGGGGCATATAAGTAGTCCGGCTAAAAACACCGGATAAAAACATCATCCAACCGAATGCGAACTTTGGATAGGTTACTTTCGTGTAGCTGGCCAATACATTTATAGTGCAGGTAAGGCCAGTAACGAACGTGGCCGCTGGTCGGTCCAGCAACGATTAGAATTAACGGGACTTATGCACGAGAACGAGAGTTCGTCTCCGTACATTGATTTTCAACATGTCTCCAAGGCCTTTGGGGAGAAACATGTTCTGCTTGACGTGAGCTTCGACGTCAAGCGCGAGGAGACAGTGTGCATACTTGGACGTAGCGGAGTGGGGAAGTCGGTCGCCCTGCAACACATTATGGGCTTTCTCAAACCCGATTCTGGACGGGTAATTGTCGCGCATGAAGACATCACCGATTACACCGAAGCGCAAATGGAGCACATCCGCAAAAAAGTCACCATGGTGTTCCAGAATGGCGCGCTGTTTGATTCGCTGACGGTCGGCGAGAACGTTGCATTCCCTTTGCGCGAGCGCAAGGACTTGGACGAAGAGCACATTCTTCACATTGTGGACGGAATGCTGGAGATGGTCGGTGTTAAAGAGATGCGGGACCTTCTACCCTCTGATCTTTCTACTGGCATGAAGCGCTCGGTGGCCATTGCGCGCGCACTTGCCGCAGAGCCGGAGTGCGTGTTGTACGATGAGCCGACCACGATGGTGGACCCACTCATGGCGCACCTGCTGGGTGATTTGATTAAGCGGTTGAAGTCGCAATTGCACCTTACAAGCGTCGTTGTTACACACGACATGCGGCTGGCGAAAAAACTTGCCGACCGCATTGTGTTTCTGCACGAAGGCAAGGTTTTATTTTTCGGGACCTATCCGGAAATGGAAAAATGCGACGAATTGGTCGTGCGGGAATTTCTGGACTTGGACAAGCTAGAAATTGCTGGCTGAACTTTAGAACCCTTCGCGTACCAGCTGTTCGACGGTGATCTTGCTGGCCCCTCCTTCTCGTCGTGTCATTTTCTCTACGTATTTCGCGATCAAATCTGCCTCCAGGTTTAAGGGATCGCCGGGCTTAAGCGACTTCAGGTTTGTCATCTCTACCGTGTGCGGGATAACGGCAACCGTGCACTCCTGCCCTTCGAGCTTCGCCACTGTTAGGCTGATTCCTTCAATGCAGATGGATCCTTTGAAGACGGTATAGCGCTCAATCTCGGAGGGGATTTCAATGCGCAGCCAGAAGTTTTCGGAATCAGCAATCTGTTCAAGCGCAATAAGCTTCCCGACGCTGTCCACATGTCCCTGCACCACGTGACCGCCAAAACGTCCGTCGGCTTTCATGGGCAACTCCAGATTGACGAGAGCACCCTCGCGCATGCGGGAGAAAGAAGTGCGCGCCCAAGTTTCAGGAGCAAGGTCGGCGGAGAAGGAACCGGGCTTGACGTTGAGCGCGGTCAGGCAGACCCCGCTGACGGCAATGCTATCCCCCTGGCGAAGTTCCTGGTTGAGCTTTGACGCGGTGATCGTGACGCGGCGATTTTCGCCCTGTTCCTCGATCTTAGCGACGCGTCCGACTTCTTCAATAATTCCGGTAAACATCAGCCCTCCTGGGGCGAATCCGCATAAGGATCGCGCAAATATCCCTCCACGGCAAAATCTTCTCCAAAACGGTGCAGCCGCAAGTTGCGAACGTACGCGGCATCGCTGATGCGGGGGAATCCCGCGCCCGCGGCGAAGGGAACCGAGCCCGTCCCGGCGAGAATCTTCGGAGCGTAGTAGAGAAAAGTCTTGTCCACAATGCCGGAACCGAGCGCCGCCCAGTTGATCAGAGCGCCGCCTTCGATCAAAAGGCTGCTGATTTCCATTTCCCCCACCCGCTCCACAATCGCTTTCATGTCCGGATAGCCTTCGCGCGTGGCGACCTTAACCTGTTCGACTCGAATGCCGTTGTCTAAGAGCCGCTGCTTCTTTTTCCTCAGCGAAGGAGCAGAACACCAGCACGTCCTCCTGTGCGGTTTTTACAATGCGCGAAGTAAGGGGCAGGCGCAGCCGGGAATCGAGGACCAGGCGCAGCAGCGGACGACGGCGGGCGAACCCGGTGCGGTCGGTGAGCAACGGATCATCGGCAATTATGGTGCCAACGCCTACCATAATCGCATCACCCTGGTGGCGAAGCTGCTGCACGTGCGCACGAGCGGATTCACTGGTGATCCAGCCGCCCGTCGCCGCGCCTGCTCCGGATGGCGTGGTGGTCTTCGGGTCGGGCGGCGGAGCGATTTTTCCATCCAGCGTCATCGCAGATTTCAAAATAACCAGCGGCCGTTTCGTGCGAATGTATTTGGCGAAAGCTTCATTCAAAATCCGAGCCTGTTCTTCGAATATTCCAGTCACTACTTCAACGCCCGCCCGACGCAGATGCTCAAAACCTTTTCCGCTCACCTGCGGATTGGGATCGGACATGCACGCGACTACCCTTCGAACGCCGGCGGCGATGAGCGCGTCCGCGCAAGGGCCGGTGCGTCCCTGGTGGGAGCACGGTTCGAGATTGATGTACAGGGTGGATCCCCTGGCTTTACTTCCCGCCTGCTCAAGCGCGAGTACTTCGGCGTGCTTCACTCCCGCGTAAGTATGGAACGCCTCGCCCAGAACAAATCCGCCGTCGCTTACAAGAATCGCCCCCACGCAGGGGTTAGGCGACGTCAGAGCAATACCCCGGCGAGCGACATCAAGGGCGCGCTTCAGGAATCGTTCGTCGGTTTTGCGGTCTGTGGGCATTTGAACAGTTCACCACGGAGACGCTGGAGCACGGAGTCCCAAGGACATTTAAGAATTATTTAAACGAAAATATTCTGTCATCTCCAGGACGGCAGAATGTATTGCAAGCGAAAAGCTTGATTGCTCTTTATCGAAAATCTCCAAAAAATATTCACACGATTCTTTGTCGCATGTACCGAATACAAATTGATTGATTTCGAGATCGCTCAGTGTCTCGGTGTCTCCGTGGTGAATCTTCACGCGAACAATGATTCAACGAATTCTTTAGGATCAAAAGGCAGCATATCGCCAACTTTTTCACCTACTCCCACATAACGGACAGGCAGCCCCAACTCGCGCGAAATGGCCACTACCACGCCGCCCTTGGCCGTACCGTCAAGTTTGGTGAGCACAATGCCGGTGACGCCTGCCGATTGTGTGAAGAGCCGAGCTTGTTGCAGCCCGTTCTGGCCCGTGGTTGCGTCCATCACCAGCAATGTTTCGTGTGGCGCGCCGGGAATAATCCGCTCCGCAGTGCGGCGCATCTTTTCCAGTTCCATCATCAGGTTTGTCTTGGTGTGCAGTGGCCCGCGGTGTCCACGATTACGTAATCGGAGTGACGGGCGGTGGCCGACTTCAGCGCGTCGAAAAGCACCGCCGCCGGATCGCCACCGGGCTTGGTCCTGATTACCTCGGTCCCCGTGCGCTGCCCCCAGACTTCCAGCTGATCAATGGCCGCCGCGCGGAAAGTGTCGGCCGCACAAAGCAGCACGCTCTTGCCTTGCGACCGGAATACCTGGGCCAGCTTTCCAATGCTCGTCGTCTTGCCTGTGCCGTTCACGCCGACCACCAGAATTACTTCAGGCCCTTCGACTTTGGCGACGGGCCGGTGATTTGCTGAATTCAGAATGGACAACAGCTCTTCCTTCAACAATCGCTTTAACTCATCCACATTCTTGATCTGCTTGCGGTCGGCCTTGTCGCGCAGCTTTTCCAGTACTTCGCTGGTAGTGGTTGTGCCCAGGTCGGCCTGAATCAGCGTAGCCTCCAGGTCATCGAGGGTGTTACGGTCAATTTCCTTGCCAAAAGAAACCACTTCCTCAATGCGCTCGCTGAGGTTCTCGCGGGTGCGCGTGACCGCTTCTTTCATGCGGTCCAGAAAGCCGCGCTCAGGCTCTGTGCTGCCGAATAGGGTCTGAATCATGACGAGCCTTCATTATAGCGAGGGCGCTTGCCCCATGCAGAAACGCCGCGTCTGAAGGGCGTAAAGAGCTAGAATGGTAGTTCACACGAAGTTCAGGTTATGATGCGCCGCGTCTATCTCGATAACAATGCCACCACCCCGCTTCTGCCCGAGGTGCTGGCGGCCATGCGGCCTTTTTTTAGTGAGCACTTTGGCAATGCATCGTCTATTCATTTTTACGGCCAGGGGGCGCGGGCTGCCGTGGAGCGCGCGCGGGAGCAGGTGGCCCGCCTTCTGGGTTGCCGCGCTGGCGAAGTCATCTTTACCAGCGGGGGCACGGAGGCCGACAATCTGGCGATCTCTGGCATCGTCAAGCCGGGCGATCACCTCATCACCTGCCATCGAACATCATGCCGTCCTGCATACAGCGGATGCCTGCAAGAAAGAGGGGTCGAAGTCACCTTTCTGCCGGTCGATGTGGCAGGTGCGGCGAGCCAGCCGATGTGCGCCGGGCTGTGCGTCCGAATACCAAGCTCATTTCCATCATGATGGCGAACAACGAAACCGGAGTGTTGGAACCGGTCGAAGAAATCGGTGCGATCGCGCAGGAGGCGGACGTCTATTTCCACACCGATGCGGTGCAAGCCGCGGGCAAGTGCCTTTGAATGTAAAAGCCATCGGCTGCGATTTGCTCTCCATCTCCGGGCACAAGTTCCATGCGCCGCAGGGTGTTGGCGCTTTGTACGTGAGGAAAGGAACTATCCTGCAACCCATGATGATGGGCGGCCGCCATGAGCGCTCCCGCCGCGCGGGAACGGAAAACGTTGCAGGAATTGTCGGCTTAGGTAAGGCCGCTGAACTTGCGCAAACTTCGCTGCAAAATGGCGGCATGGACAAAATTGCCGAGATGCGCGACCGATTGGAACACGCTCTATTACAAATGGAGTCGAGTGGAGTAATGGCACCGGGACTCGCCGCGTGCCAAACACCACGAATATTTATTTTGACCACATTGAAGGCGAAGCAATGGTCATTGCTCTCGACCTCAAGGGGCTGGCGGTTTCTACGGGCGCGGCGTGCTTTTCCGGCGCGCTTGAACCCTCTCATGTGCTGGTCGCCATGGGAATGAGCGCGGACCGCGCACGCGCCAGCATCCGCTTTAGCCTGGGGAAGCAAAATACTCCGCAAGAGATTGAGTTCGCCCTCGGCCTGGTTCCCACAACGATTGCCCGCCTGCGGGAGTTATCGCCCGTTTACAATAAGCAGGAAGTCGGCAAGTAGCGCCGGAACAAATAATTACTTCTTTAATTTTTACCGGATAGCCAATGCCAGATACCAAGACCATCGCCGTGGCCATGTCGGGAGGAGTTGACGCCTCGACCGTTGCGGCGATTCTGC
>CAWHQK010000082.1:0-114122 GCA_963831435.1 uncultured Acidobacteriota bacterium | reverse complement strand
GTGCGGGCTGGCCGGCGAAGATCGTGTCGGCCAAGCATCACGCCGTGAGGCCTGCTGTGTATTCTGGACATGGCGATGGAGGTTTCCGGCGGCGCCGGCATGTTCCGAGCCAACGAGCTCGAACGGCTGTTCAGTGACGCCCGCTGCGGCCGATTTCCACCCTGCCAACGCCTTCGCTTAGCATGAAATTGTCGCCAAAACGACACTCGGGATCGATTTGGCAGAGCAGCCGCGCTGGGGGTAGCCCAGGCTTGTGCCAACCCGCCAACCGTCTGGCCGACGCAAAGAGCACCTAATTGACGGAGCGACGACCTGTTCTCCAGGCCGAGGGTCACAGGCCAGCCTCGGATCGGGATCACGGGGTCGTTGGACAGCAGTTCGTCCAGCATGACCGGGCAGGTGGCCGGCACCGACAATGGCAGCTCGCCATCAAGCGTTGTGGGCATGCCCCTCCGTGCATGCCGAGCGGTCAGTGCGCCCACCCCTCTTCCCATGGGTCGATGAGGTGCCGGAGGGAGATTGCAGCGGCTTCCATCTTGTCCAAGCGTGCGATCGTGTCGGTGCGCAGCGCGGTCATCCGGCCCGTTACATCAGCGGGCAAGGGCAATCGATCCAAGCCATGCAGCTCAGCGGCAAGGCGATCCAATTCACCCCCAAGATCGACCAGCGCCGCCTCGACGCGCACAAGCGCAGCCAAAAGCGTCAAGGTTAGATTGTCGGTGGCCTGTCCCAGGGGTGCGTTTCGCGGCGGTTCACCGGCAACCATCGGCGCTGATTCCGGCCTGAGCGAGCCGCGATGACACGAGTAGCATGTCACCTCACGGTTTCCCTTGAAACTGTTTTTATCAATCGCCAACATCATGCGCATCATCTCGCGCGCGGCTTGTTTAGGTTTTTTGGCGTCGCTCTCGAAATGGTTTTCCACGTGGCAATAGCTGCATTGAACGCCCAGCGACGCGCTGATGAACCGCATGGAAGGAAGCAGTTGATCGGAAGGAATATCTTTCAGCACCTGAACATTCTTGTAAGCGACCGCTGCCATTTGCGACGGGCCGGGAGATGAAGCACGCGCCGTTTCATCAGGCGCCGCTTGTTTGTCCATGGTCGCAGTCACGCGCGCTGACAATTCTTCCGCTTTCCCCCCGTTTCCTTGTTGCTTATAGAGATTGACGAGCGTAACGATGGCTGGCAAATGTAACGGATCCAGTGCAACCGCACGTTCCAGCCGCGCAATGGCGGTATTGGCGTCGCCAGCCTGCAAAGACGCCGATGCTGCCTTGGTTTCTCCAATTACCGAATCAGGTTTGAGTTGCAGCACACGTTCGAAAGCAAATTCGGCTTCCGATGTTTGTTTTGCCAGCAACAGGGCGTTCCCCATGGACATGAACACATCGCTGTCGTTCGAAAATTGATTTTGTACTTCCGTTAAGAGACGATATCCATGGCCAATGAACGGCGCTGAACGGCGGTTTGTTCCGACATCTATGTAGGCAATTCCCAGGTTCCTCTTCTCCAACTGGGGCGCAGGCTCCCGCCACGCGGCGATATCGAGGTCGGCGGGCAAGTCAGGTTGTGATTCAGGGCGGCGCTGAATTCTGTGATCAGTGAAGGCGGTGTGTCCACCGTCTTTGGCATTGCGGCGGGGCATGTGGCAGGAGATGCAATTGCTGTTTCTACTGGGATGGGAAGCAGAGAATTTCTCCGCGTGGCAGGAAAGACATTTGTTGCGATAGTAGCTGACCGGATCGAGCGGTTTGTTGTGCGGGTCATGACAGGTGCCGCACCACATCCGTCCATTGCTTTCGCGCGCACAGGTGCTGCGGGCGAGTTGTTCGACATGGCTGATTACCTTGAGCTTGCCCGCATCGCTGCCCGGCGGCACAGCATTGACGTAAGTGGTAAAAACGTTTTCCAGAGGTTCCCCTGGTTGAAAGTCACTAAAAGTTTTTCCAGGATTCAGGACCCTCGCCACTCCCAGCAAATGGCACTGTTCGCAGACGCTGTCGCGCGCGGCGGGTGAAAGCTTTGCGGGATTGATGATCGTACCGGCTCTGGGATCGAGCAGATGTTTTTCTGCCGGACCGTGACAACGCTCGCAGGTGATTGCTTCCGCGGCAAAAGGCGGGGAACGAAATTGGTTCGTTGTGCCTGCAATATGCAAGGGATCGCCGGAATGGCAAAAAACGCATTCTTCCACTACCGGACGCGTGAAATCGGGACTCGGACGGCCTTCAAATCCGGGCGCCAAATCATAGGCATGTCGGCTTTTGTAATATGCCACCGGCGACTGAAACAGATGGCCGTCTATATCCAGAAGGTAGCCGGCGGCATGATTGCCTGAGCCGATCACGTAGTCAATGCGGTATCTGCTGGTTTCTCCGCCGCTTTGCAGACTCTGCCAATAGCCCGTGGGGGATGAGTGCATGGTGATCGTCGTATCCGGAGTTTTTACCACCCCGTCGGGTTCGTCCCCGGCGCGTCGCAAGGAGTGCGCCATCGCGTACTGGGAATATCCTTCGACTTCGGAACGATGACAGTTGACGCAGCGTTCGGCGCCTGCAGGCGCGGTGGTCAACGGCGACACATGGCTTTGTGAATTAGAACTTGCGGCAGAAGCCTTATCGGATTGTCCGCGCCCCACGCGAACAATTCCAAAGAGGATTACCAGAAGAACCAGCAAAAGATGAGGAGTGCGTTTTACTGACATCGGCCAGCCAGAAATTAAAGTTGCCGGACAGTCGAGATTGTAACTCTCATCCCCTTATGTATTTGTCCAATTCACCGTCCGGCAACCGTCGCTAATTAGTGTTTTGCGCAGTCCACTCAGGTGCGCATGTAACGAGTCCACACCTGCATGGGCGTTGGCTGCCGGTTCGCCCACACGTAGTAGGGAATGAACGTCAGCTTTGCGGGCTTTGTTTTCGGGGGCGCCGAAGTCATTGGCGCATAGAGCGCTTCGTTGGCGGATGCCGTCTCGTAAGCCGCACCCGTTTGATGAAGCACCACGATTCCATCTAGAAGGTCCTTGGCGTACTCGTGCTGGAATTCTGCTCCCGGCTTGTCGCCCACGCGAATTGAAATGTCGGAAAGAGTTGTTCCGCTGGGCTGGTCAATTCCTTCCATGCAATAAATCACCGGGCCGCGCCTTACGGCCACGCGACCCGTGTCTTCAGCCACGCGCGGATTCGAGGCGACTACTTCAGTATTCATTGGAAAACTCAGAGTGACAACGTCACCTGGCTTCCACGTGCGCTGGATGGGAAGGTACTGGCCAGCTTTTACGCCGGTAATGGATTTCCCGTTGACCTCGACTCGCGCGCCGTTCGCCCATCCAGGAATTCTGACGAAGAACGTAAAGTTTGTTTCACTGCGCCGGATTCACGGTCATCTTCACATCGCCCGACCAGGGATAATTCGTCTTCTGCTGTATCTTGAGCGGTGTTCCATTTTCTAGATGCCAATCCAGAAGTAGAATTGTCGTAAAGATGTACGTACACACCATCTTTGCTGGTGCTGTAGAAATAGGCGGGAAGCGAACCGAAGGTGCGCTCCAGATTCGGCGGGCAGCAGGTAGTGTCATACCAGGGATTGCGAATGTTGCCGCTACCGCGAAATCCGTCAAATGCCGCCGGATCGAAGGCCAGTGGATTGCGATAGCAATAGGTGGTTCCATCGAGTGACATGCCGGAGTTGATCCCGTTGTAGAGGGCGCGCTCGATTACGTCGGTGAATTTTGCTTCACCGCTTGCGGCGAGCATTCGCCAATTCCACATCATATTACCGATGGCGGCGCAGCTTTCGCCGTAAGCCTGCGCGTTGGGCAATTCATATGCTTCGCCGAACGCTTCGCCCTGGCTGCGCGCGCCCACGCCGCCGGTCATGTACATTTGCCGCGCGGAAGATCTTCCCAAAGCGTGTTCAGAGTCTTCCAATAGGCCTGATCGCCGGTTTCGAGGTAATAATCGGTCGCGCCGCAGCACGCGTACATGGCGCGGACCGCGTGTCCTTCGAGCTTGGTACGTGAGGTAAATGGAATTCCGCAGAACATGTAAACAATGGCGCGTGGCTCGATGGTCGCAGCGATCATCGCCGTGCAAAATGTATCCCGCAAGGTCCACATACTGATGCTTGCCGGTCGTGCGGTATAGCTCGATCAGCGACATCTCAATTTCCGGATGGCCGGAGATGATTGGCTTTTGATTTGGTCCCGGACCGTAGTTCGGCAATCACGAAATTGTCCACCAACTTCGTGCCCGCGTCCATGAGCGTCGTGTCACCGGTGGCGCGGTAGTATGCAATCGCGCCCTGAATCATGTGGCCGAGGCAATACATCTCGTGCCCGACTTCCTGATGTGCGGCGGCATGCGCTGGGGAACTCGATCGCCCTGAAATAGGTGTTTAGAGTATCCGCTGGGTTCCTGGATCGCGACGACTTCGCGGATCATCGAGTCGGTCTCTTTGTGCAGTTCAGGCCGATCGCCGGATTGCAGCGCCCAGCCCACGGCTTCCATCCACTTGTAAATGTCGGAGTCGGAATAGATACGGCCTTTTTGCGGCTCCGAGCTTTTCCCAACAAGCCGGCGGAAATTGTCCATGCGCCCATGCTCTTCGAGTTCCATCGCGCATGGTGGGAATGCTGCTTTCGACATTGGTCGTGCGACGCTTTGACCAGAAGCCTTCTTCAATTGTGACCGCCCGCACCGGTACCGTATGCAGCTTGGCATAGGGGGAACTCGATAGGTTCAGCACCCCTTGGTCTTGCCATGCTGACGTGGAGCCGGCGGCAGCATTCGTTTCAAACGGTGCGGGATGTGGCGAAGCCAATGCCGGAGAGTCAAGACCAAAGGAAAGCGCTGGCCGGACGAGTAAGGAAGCGGCTGTGGAAGTGACTGCCGCAGAAAGAAATTTGCGACGAGAAAAATCGTGACTAGAACCCATGAACCACCTCGGCGATGTTTTGCAGAACCGTTGCGCCGATATGTTGCGTCCGATCAGGCTCTGCGTAGAAGAACACCGCGCAGAACGAGCCTTGAGAACACTCAGGAGCTGAAAGCAACATCTCTTAAAAGCAAGATATTAGGCCGCAAATCGGCAAACGTTTACCTAACCATACCGGATTCGTGACCTCAACGGGTAGTACAGATGTACTATTCTTTCAGTTTTTTGCTGGGGAGCTTGGCGGGAGAAGCGAAGGCCTTCGACCATGCAGTTCCCTGAACGATTCCGGCGCCTTCTTTTATCACCACAAGTTGATCTGAAGCCACGGCTTTGAATTTCTCTACCATTCCGGTTGGCCAACGGATTTCCACGTCTGCGACCTTTTCATCTCCAAGACCGAAGTGCAGACGCATGTCATTCACGGAATAAAAACTGGACTGGCTCAGGACCTCTTGCACCTGCATCTTGTGTCCGTAGCGCACCAGGACGCGCGCCCCGATGGCGCTACGATTAGATTTTGTGCCTATCAACTTGAGTTTCAACCAATGGCGGCCCTTTGGAAGATTGTTCTGCAACAGCGAGGGTGGTTCATTCAAGTTAACGATCAGAATGTCTAGGTCGCCGTCATTGTCGAAGTCGCCAAAGGCGCAGCCCCGGCTGGAATGTTTGGCGGCGATTCCCGGACCGGCTTCCTCTATGAGCTCTTCGAATGCGCCATTTCCCAGATTTCGAAATACGACACGAGGAGTCAGTTTTGGATAGGCGGGAAGCTGCTTTTCAATTTGCGGATACACGGTCCCCGTGACCATAAACAGGTCGGGCCAACCGTCGTTGTCGAGGTCCACAATGCCCGCGCCCCAGCAGGTGTAGTGTGTTTCTACGCCAATCTTGGCCGACAGCGTTGTGTTGTCAAAATTTCCCTTTCCATCGTTGCGATACAGGCCATTGGTATCATCAGCAAAATGTGTCTTGAACAAATCGAGAGAGCCGTCGAGGTTGTAGTCTCCAACGCCAATCCCCATGCCTGCCTGCTCCATGCCGTCATCGCTAAGGGCGACGCCGCGCAAAACGCCCTCCTCGCGGAAAGTTCCGTCATGGTTGTTCATCAGCAACATGCTGGGAGTGGAGTCGCACGCCACAAAGATATCGGGCCAGCCGTCGTCGTCGAAATCGGCCGCGACCACGCTCATTCCATAGCTTTCGCGCAGTTGTGAAATGCCGGCCTTCTCGCTGACGTCGGTAAAAGTTCCATCTCCATTGTTGCGGTAGAGCGAGTGATACGCCGTGGGCAGTCCGCGCGGACCGCATTCCACCGGAATTCCTTTCCAGTTGCAGGCCCCACCGGGCTTGGGTATATGGGCCTTATCAAAATTGAAGGTAGTTGGAAACGAACAAATCGAGATGCCCATCGCGGTTGTAATCCAGGAAAGTACAACCGGCCCCCCAACGGACGACATCGCCTAAAAGTCCCGCCTGTTTGGTTACATCGGTAAAGGTGCCATCTCCATTGTTGCGATAGAGCTTATTCTGGCCGTAGTAAGTACAAAATAGATCTTCAAACCCGTCGTTGTTGTAGTCGCCGACACAGACCCCGCCCGCCCAGCCAGACGTCGTGCAGACCCGCTTTCTCCGTGACGTCGGTGAAAGTTCCGTCGCGATTATTTTTGTACAGGCGATTGGTTGCCCCGGGAGGCGCACCAGTCAGGCGCGTGCCGCTGAGTAAAAAGATGTCCATCCATCCGTCGTTGTCATAGTCGAAAAACGCGCATCCGCAACCAATCGCCTCCAGGATGTATTCCGTGTTGTCTGGGTCGCCGCAGATTACAGGCTGGGTCAGGCCCGCTTCGTGGGCGATATCCACGAAATGAGTTTCGAAGGGCCGGCCGGAAGGCGCTGGCTTTGACTGGGGCTTTATCTCGCGAGGAGCGACCTGAGCAAGCGCTCCCGAGGCGGAGGCCAACATCGAGGTCAATACGAAGGAACGGCGGGTGATTTTCATCCAATAATTCTTAGAAATTCGAGGTCCGGGAAACAAGTACCAATCATCCGCGGCAAGCCAAAAGTTTAGCAGAAATTAAACGTTTTCTCGATGTTACGACTTACAATGTGTAGGGCGATTTTGAGCTGTAATTTAGCCGCGCCCGCCACCTCTGTTTAAGGAAATATTCCGCTCCGATCAGGAATTGCAAACCTATGACCCTCCGCAGCCGTCGAGATGTACTAAAAGCTATGGGCGCTGCTTCTGCGGCGTTTCTTTTGCCACGCGGCGTTGCCGCTCAATCCGGGCAATCTTCCGACCTTGAAGTTCAAATTGCACCGGTGAGCGCTCACACCATTCGCTTGAGTGTTGTTCCCGTTAGCAAAGGGAAACCGGCTTCGATTCCTGAGGATGGATCTCTCGTGCAGGAGTCTTGGGGAACTCCTGCCTTGAAGGCCGGTGGTCGTTCGTTGAAGAAAACGGTCCGGTGCGGCGACCTTACAGTAACGGTCTCCTCTGAGCCGCTCACGTTCACAGTGACGACAGCGAAGGGAGAGCCTGTCCAAAAATTCCAGATCGAAGAAGCGAGCGGGACCCTGACTTTCCAGACAGGCACTGCGCCGCTTTTTGGGTTGGGGGAAGGCGGCCCGCAGTTCGATCGGCGGGGATCTTCAGAATCCGGAGCTACGCGGAATGGTCAGGGCGGATACAAATTGCGGACGCACGGCGCGCGCGTTGCCATTCCCTGGCTCATCGGAAGTTCAGGTTGGGCCATGTTTATCCACCAGCCGCACGGCGCTTTCGACCTGACCGGCAGCGATGGCAAATTTGTTCCCAAGTCTCCCGAGCAACTGTTTCCGCTGGACATATTTTTGGTCAGCGCAAGCGATCCGAAGAAGATCATGTCTGAATACGCGCGGCTGACGGGGCATCCGGAGATGCCGCCGTTGTGGAGTCTCGGCTACCAGCAGTCCCACCGAACACTTGCCAACAGGGAAGAAATTCTGACGGAAGCGAAGACTTTCCGCGATAAAAAGTTGCCGTGTGATGCGCTCATCTATCTGGGCACGGGTTTTTGTCCTTCGGGATGGAACACGGAGAATGGTTCGTTCGAATGGAACAGGCGCGTGTTTCCTGATCCCAAAAAAATGTTGAGCGAACTTCATGAGGAGCATTTCAAAGTGGTGCTGCATGCGGTAATTCTTACCGACGAATTGAAGGGCCGCGCGCATGATCCATGCAATGTAACGCGGTTCGACGAAGCGGAGGCCGGCTGTTACTGGGACGCGCACCGCAAGGATTTTGCCGAGGGCGTGGATGGCTGGTGGCCGGATGAAGGTGATCCGCTTGATATCAAGTCGCGGCTGGCGCGCAATCAGCTCTATTGGGAAGGACCGCAGATTGACCGCCCCAACGAGCGTCCCTATGCGTTGCATCGCAACGGGTACGCAGGCATGCAGCGCTACGCATCTTTCTTGTGGTCCGGCGATGTATTTTCAACCTGGGAAACGCTGAAGACGCACATTCCCGTGGCGATCAACACTGGGCTGACAGGCATTTTGTATTGGGGGACCGATATCGGCGGCTTTGTGCCGACCAAAGAATTTACTGCTGAACTGTATCTGCGCTGGTTTCAGTTCGGAGCGTTTTGTCCGCTGTTCCGCTGCCACGGACGCACCTGGAAGCTGCGCCTGCCCTGGGGATGGAACACGGGAGACCCCGGCCCCGTTGAAATTCGCAACTATGACGGCTCTGCCACTCCCGACGCAAGCCAGCTGCACGACGAACGGGTTGAGCCAATCTGCCGCAAATATTTGGAATTGCGCTATCGCCTGCTTCCTTACTTATATAGTGCGGTGCGCGAGTGCGCCGAAACAGGCATACCGATCCTGCGCTCACTCTGGCTGCATTATCCGGACGACCCCAAAGCAGTCGCATGTGGTGACGAATATTTGTGGGGCAAAGACATTCTTATCGCTCCGATCGTAGAGAAAGGTGCGACCTCGCGCCAAGTTTATCTTCCGCAAGGCGGCTGGTATGACTTTTGGACCGGGGACCGCGTCGAGGGCGGTCGCGAAATCACGCGTCCGGTAGACTTGGAGACGATTCCGATCTATGTCCGCGCTGGGGCCATCATTCCGTTTGGACCTGTCAAACAATTTGTGGAGGAGAAATCCGATCAGCCGTTGTCTATCTCGATTTATCCCGGATCGAATGGGTCGTTTCTTCTTTATGAAGATGACGGCAAATCATTCAACTATCGCAAAGGGGAGTGGATGGGAACGCAAATGGAGTGGAATGACGAGCGGCGCGTCCTGACTCTGCAATTGGCGCACGGCTCGCGAATGTTGCAACCTGGTGCACGAAAATTTGAAGTGAAGCTGCGGGATGCAGTCCGTCACGCGGAATTTGATGGCCGCAGAGTCGAGGTTAAATTCTGAATGTTCGCGCGTGTGGCTTTCGGAGCAAAGCTGATTGCCGGAATATTTGTCTTGACGTGGGCCCTTCCATTAGCAGCACAGGGCCTTGGCGGAGCGGATTCAATTCAGGCAATCCAGTCGGCTTTGCGCGGACGCGACTTTGCGCAGGCGTTGCAATTGCTACAAGCGCAATTGCGAAATTCTCCTCGCGATCCGAAGCTTTGGATGTTCCAGGGTCTTGCCTACGAAGGCCTGGGTAAGAACCACGAAGCCCTCTCATCGTTTGACAAAGCATTGGCAATCGCGCCTGATTACCTTCCCGCACTTGAAGGCGCCGCCGATCTGGAGTTCAAAGCGGGCAGTCCCCGCGCGGTCCCACATCTGAATCGGATACTCAAGCAACTGCCTGATGATCCAACTACGCACGCCATGCTGGCAACGCTGGCATATAAGCAACATGATTGCCCTACCGCGGCGAAGCACTTCGCGCAGAGCGAGCGTGTCATCGCAAACGAACCAGCCGCGCTTGCAGCATACGGTGACTGCCTGATGGACCTGCAACGGGCGGCAGAGGCAATTCCGGTGTTCCGGCAGCTCGTTGCAGAGTTTCCCGATAACCTTCATGCCCGTTACGATCTCGCCGTCGCGCAAAATGCTAACCATGATGCGAAAGGCGCCCTTGAGACTCTGCAGCCGATGCTTGAACAAAAAGAACCTGATCCTGACGCGCTGGCTTTGGCCTCGTCTGCGTATGAGGAGCAGGGAGATACACCCAAGGCCGTGGAACTGCTCCGTCAAGCGATTGTGTTAAATCCCAAAAACGTCAAATACTATTTGGACTTTGCCACGCTCTCGTTCAATCACCAGTCATTCAAGGTGGGCATTGATATGGTGAACGTAGGGGTGAAGCAATTGCCTAAGGCGGCCCCCCTGTATGTTGCGCGAGGCGTGCTGTATGTCCAACTCGCGCAATACGACAAAGGAGAAGCGGATTTCCAAACCGCTATGCGTCTCGATCCCAGCCAGGCGTCGAGCGCAGTTGCGCAAGGGATGGCACAGATCCAGAGCAGCAATCTTGACGAAGCTTTGAACACAGTCAACTCACAGTTAAAGCTTCATCCTAAAGAAGCGTTTCTTTACTACCTGAAAGCCCAGATTCTTGTGCGAAAGGGCACCCCGGTGGGGAGCGCGGAGTTTAAAGAAGCAGTGGCAGCCGCTTCCAAAGCCACAAAACTTGATCCTGCTTCGGTCTTGCCGCGAGATGTTCTAGCAATCTCTACCTGTCGTCTGGCCAACTTGATCTCGCAATCGAGCAATGCCGCCTGGCATTGAAGGGAAATCCTTCAGACCAGGAAGCGCTTTATCATTTAATTCAGGCTTTGAGGCAAAGCGGAAAAGGCTCGAAGACAGAAATGGCGTCGCTGGTCAAGAAATTGGCGGAACTTCGAAATCAATCACGACAGCAGGAAAGCACGACGAACAAATATCAGCTCTACGAGACGCCGCCAACGGCAACCAAAGACCAAACGCCGCAGCAATAGCGCACCGCCACATTAAAAGATCAATCTACAAGTTTGTATTTGGAGCGCTCTTTATCTTTTTCTTGGGCCTGCTCGCGAAGCGATGCGAATCGCTTCAGCAATTGTGGGATGTCCGCGGTGTTTCCGGTTTTTCGCAGCGCCTGGATCAAGTGATACACGGACTGCTGGTCGTTCGGATCGCTTTCTAACGCCTTGCGGCATTCGCTGGCCGTTTCCTTGTATTGTTCCGCCTGCAAATAAAGCTTCCCTAGCACGGCGTGAGCAACGCCCAGCGAGGGTTGCAACTCCACGGCCTTTTGCGCGGAGTGCAATGCCAGCTTAAATTCATCGGTGTCCGGTCCGGCATTTTTGGTGGAAAGAATATCAGCCAGCATGTAAAGCAGTACGGGATCGTTCGGCTTTTTTGCCAGGGAGTCTTTGATCGTTTGCAGAGCGCGGGTGATGTCATGCTGCTGCGCCGCCGCGAGTCCTTGGGCTGCGACGCTGAGAGACTGGGTTGGGTCCAATTCATACGCCTTTTCGAAGTCGGCTTCGCCTTTTTCGTATTCGGAGCGCTGCACATAGAGAACGCCACGGGCGAAATAGAGCGGTGCGGCATTTGGTTGTAGAGCAAGGCCATCATTGATGACGTCAATGCCAACCTTGAATGATCCGTGAGCGTAGCAAATATTGGCGAAGTCCAGATATAGGTTCACATTTTGCGGATCGAGAAGGATTGCCTGCCTGAGTGTGCTCACCGCGCGATCTGTATCTTTGTTGGCTTCGTAGGCGGAAGAGGCAAGCTCGAGCGTCTCGATATCGGGACTGCTTTTCTGCAGCAGCGGTTGCAGAGTTGTTAATGCATAGTTCGGTTCTTTGGCCATCAGTTCAACGGATGCAAGCAGACGTCGCTCTTTTTCGTCATCCGGATTCAGCGCGAGTGAATGCTGGAAGATTTTGAGTGCGCGGTTGTATTGTTTCTCCTTAACTAAGCAAACAGCATAAGCATGCATCGCAGGTGATTTCGACTCAAGCAATGATTCCGCTTTCTCAAAGTGGGGAACCGCCGCGGAGCAATTTTCTTGCTGATACTCGAGCACGGCGAGCATGGCGTGACTGGTCAAATCGTTTGGCCGTGAGCGCAATACACGTTCGAGCAAGGGAATCGCTGCCGGATTTCCGGCTTCGAATTCAATTTGGATTGCTGCTTCCAGTGCAGGAATATAATTAGGGGAGATTTTCAAAGCGTGACGAAAAGATTCCAGCGCGTCTTTGGTATTTCCCTTCCCTCTGTAAGCCGCGCCTCGCATCGCCCACAATTGCGCATTCCCCGGTGCAGCTTTCAAGGCGGGATGAATTAACGCCAGCGCTTCGTCGAATTGTTGATTTTGTAATGCCGAGACGATTGCAGGGAACTGTTCTTCCGGCCTCTGGGCGGATATTCCTGGAATACAAAATATAAAAAGCCCGACAAGAAGAAAGAGATGAAATTTCCGGACCGCATCAAGTCCTGTCATTGCCACTATTCTCTCACTACAATCTTCGCTTTTTATGCCGTTGTCACGACCCCATTTAAAATATTTACCCGCGTGACTGCAATAAAAAGCGGCCCGCTTTGGTAAGCGGGCCGGGACAGCGCTTCGTTTGGTACGCCTAAAACATGATCTTGCCGCCCAATTGCCAGAAGCGTGGCAACTGAGAGTTCGTCGCAAGGCCAAAGTTCCCATCAGTGATGTTTCTATCGATATTGGTCAGGTTTGCCCGGTTGAAGATGTTGAAGAATTCAAACCGGAGTTCGAAGTTAACTCTTTCGGTCAGACGTGTGTCCTTATAGAAGTTCACGTTGGTGCCGAAGTAGCTGGGTTGCCGGAACTGGCCGGTCTTCTCATTGCCTTCTGAGCCAAAGGCCGGCGTAGCGAAGTTAGCTTTCGCAATAGAGCCAGTCGTAAGGAATGCGCTCTTTGAATTGTTTTGTTTATAAGAGACTACATCCGGGAAGTCATTGTTCACGCCATCTGCATTGTAGTCACCACTATTTGGGCCGTACCCAATCGCCGGGTTTCCTGCAGCAGGGCAGGGCGAAGCGTTTGCGCAAACCGGTTGATATGAGTTAAGCGCAGCTACGGTTAGAGGTTCACCCGACTGAAAGATGGTTGTGCCGCTAAGTCCCCATCCACCAGTTACTACGCCAAGTGCGCCTTGTCCACCGTTCAGACCCTTTAACGAGTAGTTGTAGGTAGCAGAGATGCGGTTTGGCACATCCCACGGTGATGGGCCATAGTACGCGCGGGGATTGAACGGTGTCGGGTAGTTTCCAGCATCGTCCTGTGAGCGCGAGCGCGTGTAGGAAGCATCGAGGAATCCACGACCGAAGTGACCTTTTACATCGAAAAAGATTCCGTTGTAGTTGGCAATGCGATCGTTGGCAGTATAGCTGATTGAACCGAAGCTTGGATTCAATCGGCTCAATCCAGCCGATGATGTAGTGTTGTGAATGATGAAGTCATCCGGCAGAACGTTGATATTCACTCCATAGCTGACGTCCACAATGCTGTTGCCGCCGCTGGCAATATCGTAGGTATGCGATCCCGAATATCCCACGCTAGCCGAAAGGTTGTTGGTAAGTTTCTTTTCAACCGCCAGAGACCAGACTTCAGCTTGAGGCGATTTCAACAATGGGTTGATGCCAGAAATTCCGGGCTGGGCCCCTGGCAAACCACCCTGCGCATTCAAGCCGGGAGAAGTGATGAGAGGGAAATTGAATCCGAATGGCGGAGTGTTGCCAGTTCCTTGTTGGAAGATACTGCCTTGTGCTGACGCAGTACCGCCGGGCACGAATGTTGGAACGAACAATCCCGGAGGGTTGCCGCGGAATTCTTCCTGTACGTTCGCGTTGGTAAGCCAGTTGTCGAATATACCGCCGCCGCCGCGAATCGCCCAGTCTCCCTTTCCAGTGGGATCCCATGCAAAGCCGATACGCGGACTGACTAAACCGTTGACGGCATGCAGCAGTGCGTTGTGGGTCGCCTTCGCAAATCCATTGGAAATTTGCTCCTGGTATGTGGATCCAGTTCCCAGATAGAAGTTTCCGAACACCGTCGTCGGGCTCTTCGACCAAGGATTGCCGCTATCGTCATAGCGTAGACCCAAAGTCAATGTCAGGTTTCTGGTTGCCTTCCACGTATCTTCAGCATAGATGCCGAAGGTACGGGACGCGGCATTCCAGCTCGCATTCTGCTGCTGTCCGGTGACTGGGTTGTAGAAGACGCCGCTTTCATTCAACGGAGCGTCTTGCGCGAGCGTCAAAATGTTGGTGAAGTTAAAAGTTGGCGTAGCCCAGGGTCCCTGGAAGTTTTCAACGTCATCCCCATACCAGCCTTCATAACCGAACTTCAGGGTATGAGCGCCTTGTACGTGCGTCAAAATATCACGCCAGTGGTAGTTGTGCTGGATGAAGTCACCCTGTGCGAAACCTGCGCCCAACTGTTCGCTGACTCCAGCATTAATATTCGGAACGGTATAGTCCTTTTCGCCAGTAGCCAATTTCCCTTCTACGCGGCTTTGACCGGCGCTGAAGTCGTTCAACGTTGTGGGTGAGAAGGTGTGCGTCCAGGTTGCTTGCCCGGCAACTTCCCATGTCGGGTTCAGAGCGGAGAATGCTGGTGTTGGCGCAGCCGCGCCGGTCGTCAGAAGAGTCCGAAAGAGACTGACGTAAATGCGGTCTTTTTTGAACTCCTGATCAATACGCGCGAAATATTGTGTTCCGTTGCGCACTGAAGTTGCGCTGAAGTTGCCAATGTCCGTCATTGGAAGGGTGCAGGGAATGTTGTTCGTTGCTGCAGTTGCGCAGTTGGCACCAAGAATCTGCGCGGCCGTCTGGTTCACCGCTACGTTAGAGAGACCTTGGGGCAGATAGGTGGTGAGGATGTGCGTTCCTACGGTTCCCGAAATTCCATTTGCAGGATTCGAGATGAACGACAGGAATTGAGGATCGGGAAATGTGATCTGCCTTCCGGCTGCCGCGGATGCGCGTTTGGGCTCGACAGCGAAATAGAAGAACATTCCGTGGTGCGGGATCACCGGACCGCCGATCGAGAACGAAAAGTCATTCTGATGGAATGGCTTGTAAGGGCCCTGGAAGTGTTGCAGAGCAAACATCTTCTGGTAGGTGAAGTAGTCCGCAGCAGAACCATGGAACTGGTCGGTACCAGATTTGGTCGTGAACGCAGTCACGATTCCGGCGGCGCGGGCGTGTTCTACAGAGAACGTGTTCACCTGAACGCTGGTTTCCTGAATCGCGTCAGGCGTCGGCGTCAGGTTCAAAACGCCCTGGCGGATTCCGCTGGTGACGTCGAGACCGTCCACAACATATTGATTGTTGTCCGAGCCTTGGCCGTTCGCGCTGGCGTCCACGGCCTCTTCCGTGGAGAAATTATCAATTCCGGATGCGGGCGCGCCGGCGTTACCGGCAGTTCCCAATCCAGATACGCCAGGCGCCATGGTGACCAGCGTGACCAGGTTGCGGCCGATGACTGGCAGTTGCGCCACCGCCTGGTTCTGGAGGGTCATTTGGATGCGGCTGTCCGCCGTGTCAACGATCGGCGCTTCGGTGGTGACCGTGACAGACTCGGTCACGGAACCAACGTTCATCGTGATCGGCACGTTCAAGTGCTGTTCGGTCAGAAGCGTAACGTCAACTTTTGATTTTGCGAACCCGGTAGCTTGCGCGGTGATGCTGTACGCTCCGGGAGCAAGACTTGAGATTACGAAATTGCCGCTGTCGTCACTAGTAACCGTTCGCGACACCTGGGTTGCAGAGTTGACGATCTGGACTGACGCATTTGCCACGCCAGCACCACTAGGATCTTGCACCACGCCTTGGACGCTGGCGCTGAATTGCGCGAAGCAGAGGCTTGCGCAGAAAACTACCAAGGGAAGCACCAGGACACGGGCCCGAGGAGAGAAACTAATATGCATATAGCTCACCTTTCGATACGAGGACTCAGCAATGATTCCGTTGGGAATCTTGTTTAGGGTCTCAACCGCCTACAACCGATCAAATTTTCATCTGGACTTGCGAACTGTCGGCGAAGAAACCCGGTTCAACTGGCGGCCGCGAAACCGCTGTTGCTTTGTCCGGCTTCATCGCTTATCTTTACCCTGAAGCTGCCACCTGGGTTTTGCGACTCAATAGATTTTCGTCAGCAAACGTTTACCCAGGCCGGTGCCTCAAGTCAAACGAGGGTAGCGGATTCTCTAAATTCCCGCATGGTACAAATGTACTAGTACCGTTTTTGGTCACGATTTTCGCGGATTTAGAGCAGAAATCGCTGTCTCAATTGGCTGGCATCCAGCAACAAGTTCGGGCCTATTCCGATATATGACAGCGTTGCCCCGATTCGGCACACGACGCGCCAAAGTAATTCTTACCACCCTCGCGCTGCTCGTTTGCTTTCCCTCCTGCAATCGAAGTTCTAACATTGTCGCCGTTATTCCGCGCGCTTGCGGAACGCCACTCTGGGAACCTCTGCACGCCGGAGCTACACACATCGCAAGCCATGACGGAATGAGCGTCTATTGGAATGCGTCGCCGCGCGAAGATGATGTGGCGGGGCAGATCGATTTCCTTGAGAAGATTGTCGCCAGGGACTACGCAGGCATCATCATCACCCCCGATCAGACGCTACCGTTGCGAAGCCCCGTCCGTCATATCATCGCCGACGGGCTTCCCATGGTCGTCGTGGGAACGAACCTCGGCATTGCTCCTTCCGCGAAACTCTCCTACGTGTTGAATGATGACGCAGCAGGTGGTCAGATGGCGGCGCGCCGCATTGGACAGATTTTGAAAGGGCATGGCTCCATCGCCATCCTGGGAATCAATCCGCAACTGACAGGCATCAGCATCCGAGAGCGCAGCTTCGAGGACACGCTGGAGAAGGAATATCCAAGCATTCATGTGGTGGCACGCAGGCTCGGGTACTACAGCGTTCCTCAAGAACAGCAGGTCGCCGAAGACCTTCTTAACAGCGGAATTTCCCTTGATGCGATCGTGGCGCTTTCTCACATCTCGACGCGCGGGGTGTTTTACGCGCTTGTGGAGTTCGACAAGACTGGCACGATTAAGCTGGTCGGGTTCGATCAGGATTTAATGCCGCCGATTCGCACCGGGGGCATTGATTCCGTAGTGATGGAGCGCACGTATGACATGGGCCGCATTGCCATGGAACTCATGGATGGGCTGATTCATGGCCGACACGTCCAGGGAGTAAGCGTGGTTCCACCATTGCTCATGACGAGCGAGAACATTGATTCTTCCGACATCCGTCAGCAATTGACGGCAGATTGGTGGAAGACGAAATGAGGCGCTGGTTTCGATCAACGACGACCTTGGTGATTGCGTCTGTGGCCCTTGTGGCTCTAGTCGCGGCGGCGCTCTCGTTTCGGTGGTACTCCGCCCGGACGGCGCAGCCTCTATACCAAGATTCCTTTGTCTCGACAAACAAGACCAGTGGCAGCCTTCGGGGGTGCATGGCAAGCCTCCGCGGGTGCCATGCGAAACGATTCCGACGAACGCGGCGCCAAGCTGATGAATGGGAAGCACGCATTGGAAAGACTATCTGGTCGAGGCGGATGTTCAGTTGCTTGGACAATATGGAGATGCGGGCCTCATTATTCGCGCCACCAAAGAAGAGGAAGGGGTTGACGCCTACGACGGCTACTACGCCGGATTGCGCGACCTTGATAACACGCTGATTCTGGGCCGCGCGGGATACGGTTGGGTCGAATATCAGGCAAGGCATGTGACGCCTCGCGTCTATGCTCAGCAGTGGTATCACCTGAAGCTATTGGCCTACGGGTGCGACATCGTGGCCTCCGCGACCTCGTCTACCGGCGCAACCACAACTGACGCCATACACGATCCTCATTGTGTTCAGGCGGGACGCTTTGGCCTGAAGTCCTACCAGACTGGGGGGCTTTGGAGGAACGTTCGAGTGCGGGCCGCCACCCAACAGGATTTGCTGAACTTAACGGCCGGAATGAAAATCCCGCTGGCCGATCCTGATCCGCTGGTTGGGCCAACAGGAAAACCCCGCACCGATTGGGACCCTTCTCGCTCCGCCACTGACGCCGAGGAGCAGTATCTTGAGCCTCTTTATCTCGACATGCGGGACCACCATGTTGATCCCAACGGTCAGCCCATCGTGAACCTCAGAGCGCTGCCGCCAGGCAAACCAACGCATGTCGTAATTCACGGGGTTGTCACTCTCACCGTCCCCACGCTGTTTGTTCAGGATTCCACCGGAGGCGTGGCAATCGAGAACTATCAGTCGCAGACGCCTCTCCAGATCGGCGATCAAGTGGAGGCGAAGGGTGATGCCGACCTGCATGACTTCAGTTCCGTTCTGAAAGATGCCGAGATACATATTCTGTGGTCCCATGCGCCTATACATTCCATGGGGGTCACAGCCGCGCAGGCTGCCACAGGGTCGTTCGACGCGCAATACATTGAAGTCGAGGGCCATCTGGAGAACAAAGAGGAAGGCCCAAACCACACGATGATATTGGATTTGAGCGAAGACAATCAGTCGTTCCGAGCGATTGCGAACGGAACAGGCGTCGCCGACGCTTTTCGCGGATTGAAAAATAAGAGCCGCCTACGCTTGCGTGGAATCTGCGTGGTTGATCCCGCATATACCAAGGACCTCACACCCTTCGCCATCCTGCTACCTTCGATCAATGATGTGGAAATCCTGGAAGGTCCGCCGTGGTGGAGCACGGGAAACATCGTGGCGGCGATTATCGTCATCTTGCTCCTTATATTGGCAGCGCAGGCCCTTCATAACTACGTCGAGCGGTGGAGACTAATCGCTGTTTTGGAGGAACGACAGCGGCTGGCGCACGAAATGCACGATACGCTGGCCCAAAGTTTCGCAGGCATTGGTTTCCAGCTTCAGGCGATACGAGATGAGATTGACGACAGAAGCGCCATTGACCGCGAACTTGATTTGGCTTCCACGTTAGTGCGCCGCAGTCATGAAGAAGCGCGACGGAACATTGCCGCCCTCAGGCCTGAACTACTGGAATCCGTCGGTTTGTTGCAGGCACTTGAACGGAGTGCAAAGAGCATGGTGGCCGGAGGAACGATCACGATCACTACATTCTCTTCTGGCGAGGCCCACGGCATACCCGTACGCATTTCGGATACGCTCTTCCGCATTGGTCAGGAAGCGCTTGCCAATGCAGTTCGCCATTCCGATCCGACTACTTTGCTGATATCCCTGGTATACCGTGAAACCGCACTCGAGCTAATTATTGAGGACAACGGCAGAGGTTTTACTGTAGGCGCGGATTCAGACGGGTTCGGAATTCGCGGTATGAAAAAACGGGCGGACGGTATTTCCGCCGATTTGTCAATTCAGAGCACGCCGGGAAAAGGGACAGCGGTGCGGACGATCGCGCCCTTACCCGAAAAGCTGATGCATACGTTGTGGCCAACATCTATCTGGCATTTATTTTGGGAGCGTCGTTTCCATGGACAAGAAAGTAACAAAAGCGCCAATTCGTCTTCTTATCGTTGATGACCATCCCGTTGTAAGGGCGGGATTGAGCAGCATGCTTGGCAAACAACCGGGCCTTAAGCTGGTTGGCACGGCTGCCAGACGCCGAAGAAGCGCTGGTTCTGCTTGAACGTTGCCCGGTGGACGTTGTGTTACTGGATTTGCGCATGCCAAAGATGAGCGGAATTGAGGCTCTTCCCGCATTTCGGGCATTGAAATCTGCTCCGCACGTCATTATCTTGTCGAGCTTCGAATTCGACGAAGAGATTTATCGCGCGGTCCAGGCCGGCGCCCGCGGATATCTATTGAAAGAAACATCATGCGAACGACATCGTTGCCGCAATTACCGCGGTCCACGCCGGAAAGCAGTACTTTCCCGGCGGCGATCGCCAGCATACTTGCCGACCGGACCCACCGTTCCAGTCTTAGTCCGCGCGAGCTAGAAATTCTGGAGATGCTTTCCAAGGGATTTACGAACAAAGAAATTGGCCGGGCATTGGGAATCAGCCGATTTACGGTTCGCAATCACATTAACAGTATTAATCAGAAGCTGGAAGTTTGCGATCGTACGGAAGCGGCGTCGGTTGCCATGAAGCAGGGAATTATCGCGCTGGGTTAGCTGAGTTTATATGAATGATGCAACAAGCAACGATTGAAACACGCGGCATGGGACAAATGTACTATGTGCCTTCCCGGGAATTGCCGTATTGTTTAACCAGCAACAATCTGAGCAGATCCTTATGATTAAGACATCCCGTCGTCAATTCCTGGGAATTGCCGGTGCTACAGCTGGCGCTCTTCTCACAAACCGCAATCTGTTGGCTTGGGCCATAGACAGTCGGACGCGTCAGGCGCCTTGGCTGCAATCGCCCCGCCACTTTCGGTATTCAACTATTCCCAAGTGCAATTGCTGGATGGGCCGATGCGTCGAGCAGTTTGATCACAATCACGATTTGTTCCTGCATCTCGACGAAGACGCGTTGCTGAAGCCTTTCCGCGACGGGAGGGAATGCCTGCCCCGGGACCGGACATGGGCGGATGGTACGACAACGACGACTGACTTTAGTCCTCCCGATAATTTCCATGCATTTATTCCCGGACATAGCTTCGGACAATATCTTTCCGCGTTAGCGCGGGCCTATGCCGTGACAGGATCGAAGCCGACGCAGGAAAAAGTCCATCGCCTGGTTCGCGCTTTTGCGCAACGGTGGAACCTCAGGGAAAGTTTTACGTGGACTATCATCTGCCTGCTTACACCTACGACAAAACTAGTTGCGGGCTGATTGATGCTCACGAGTTTGCTCAGTGATCCGAACGCGCTCGATGTGCACTGGCGTGCGACCCAGGCGGTGTTGCCGTATCTTCCGGAAAAAGCTTTCAGCCGCGCGGAACAACGCGCGCGTCTCACAAGAGTGTTGCCGATGCATGGGACGAAACTTACACGCTCCCGGAAAATTTCTTTCTGGCATACCAGCGCAGCGGGAACCCGCGCTATCGCGATCTGGCTTCCGCTTCATCGAAGAAGATTATTTCGGACCGCTCGCAGAGGGAAAGAATGTGCTCCCGGGCGAACATGCCTACAGTCACGTCAATGCTCTCAGTACCGCCATGCAGTCTTATCTAGATGCTCGGGCAGGAAAAATATTTGCGGGCAGCAAGCAACGGATTGCGCATGGTGCAGGAGCAAAGCTATGCCACCGGCGGGTGGGGACCGGACGAGGCTTTCGTAGTTCCCGGACAAGGTTTGTTGAATGCCAGTCTGGGGACCACTCATGCCAGCTTCGAGACAGGCTGCGGCGCTTACGGACACTTCAAGATCACTCGCTATTTGCTGCAAACCACGAAAGACTCGCGCTACGGCGACAGCATGGAACGCGTGCTCTATAACACGATTGCAGGCGCGAATCCGATCATGCAAGATGGTACCACCTTCTACTACTCCGACTACAACAACAATGCCAAGAAGGTTCACTACAGGGACAAGTGGCCCTGTTGTTCCGGGAACGTTTCCGCAGCTGACGGCTGACTATGGAATTAGTTCCTACTACAAAAGCTTCAAGACGGAATTTACGTTAACTTGTTCCTGCCGTCGCGAGTATCGTGGTCGCAGAACAACACCGCCGTGCACTCTGACGCAGAACCACGCAATATCCTTCCGAGAACACGACGCAACTTGATTTTTCACTTGCTCGTCCCGAAACATTCACAGTCTATGTTCGCATTCCTGAATGGGCAGGCGCGAAGAGCACTCTTTCGGTGAATGGCAATCGAACGGCAATGAGGTGACGCCGGGAAAATTTTTGGCCTTGCAACGCACGTGGAAAGATGGAGACTGGCGTAGAGCTTGAACTTGAAATGACCTCGCGGCTGGATACCGTGGACGAAGAAATTCCCAACCGCGTCGCCTTGATGCATGGCCCCTCGCCCTATTCGCAGTGGGAGACATTCCTTCCCGAATTACCCGCACCCAGTTGCTGGCCGCGACTCCGGGCTCCCAATCTAAGGAAGACTGGCTGGTGCGGACTGACGCCGGCACTTTGACGATGCGGCCCTTCGCATCATCATGAGCGAAGGCTATCGTCTGTACCAAACGGTAGAAAGTTAACATCATGTCCAGGCAGTCGTTGGCTCATCGAGTCTCGACATGAGTGTCATTCCACAGAAAGGGCCAGAATGATCGATTTCGCCGATCTGGAAGTGTGGTTTGTTACCGGAAGCCAGCATCTTTACGGACCTGAAACATTAAAGAAGGTTGCAGAGCATGCGGCCATCATCGCGCGTGGCTAGCCGCATCCTCAGCAAATACCCGTGAAGTTCGTGTGCAAGCCGGTGATGACTGGCAGCGAATCCATCCACCAGTTGTGCCTTGATGCCAACAGTTCCAAAAATTGCATTGGGCTGATTGCATGGATGCATACGTTCTCGCCTGCGCGCATGTGGATCGCCGGATTGAGATCGCTGACAAGCCGCTGGTGCATCTGCACACGCAATTCAACCAGCAACTGCCATGGTCAACGATCGACATGGATTTTATGAATCTGAACCAGTCGGCCCATGGCGACCGCGAGTTCGGATTTATTACTGCGCGCATGCGCCTGAAGCGCAAAATCATCGTCGGGTTTTGGAAGGATGAAACTGTTCACGCGGAGCTCGGTTGCTGGATTCGCGCTGCCTGCGCCTGGCACGATGCGCAACAGCTTAAGGTTGCCCGCTTCGGCGACAACATGCGGAATGTCGCCGTGACCGAAGGCAACAAGGTAAGCGCAGAAATCAAATTGTGTTACTCGGTGAGCGGATATGGCGTTGGCGATCTAGTTCGCTACGTGCAGCAAGTGACCGATGCCGCAAATCAAGAACTCGTTGCCGAATACGACAAGAACTTACACAGTTGCCGAAGAATTACGCGCTAAAGGAAACAGGCGTGAATCTCTCCGCGAAGCGGCCCAGAATCGAGACTCGGGCTGCGGCATTTTCTTGAGGAAACTGGTTCGCACGCATTCACCGATACATTCGAGGATCTGCACGGACTGGCGCAACTTCCAGGAATCGCCGCGCAACGGCTCATGGCCGAAGGTTATGGCTTTGGCGCCGAAGGGCGACTGGAAAACCGCGGCTTTAGTACGGGCCATGAAAGTCATGGGCCATGGACTCAAGGGCGGCTCTTCGTTCATGGAGGACTACACCTATCACTTGACCGGATGGCGGGCAGGTACTTGGCGCGCACATGCTGGAAGTGTGTCCCTCCATCGCAGAAGGAAAACCATCGGCTGAGATTCATCCTCTTTCGATCGGCGGAAAAGCGGATCCCGTTCGACTTGGTGTTCACCGCCGCTGCAGGTCCGGCTGTGAATGCATCCCTTGTGGATGTAGGAAGCCGTTTCCGGCTGATCGTCAATCAGGTGAAAGTGATAAAGCCGGAGCACCCGCTGCCTAAGTTGCCTGTCGCTCGCGCACTCTGGGTACCTCGAGCCCAATTTGAAGATTGCCGCGACCGCCTGGATCACCGCCGGCGGCGCGCATCACACCGCCTTCAGTTCAGCGTTGACTTCGGAACATTTTGAAAATTTCGCAGAGATGGCAGGTATGGAATATCTGGTAATTGACCAAAACACAAAACTAGCGGAGTTTGCGAAAGAACTTAGGTGGAATGATTTGTATTATCACCTAAGGAACGGATTTTAACCCTCGAAACCCGTTATCCCTTGCCTCTAATTTTTCAGAGTAGAACGCCGGTCAAGCAGAGACCCAGTCTGCTTGATCGCGCTCACGGTTTTCCTAAGGATGCGTGGGATGTTCTCCATAGAACTTCCAGCTTGTCTTAAAATCACGAGTCAGCGTTTGTCTCTCCAAATCGGCGCGCAGCATTTCAATCGGCATCTCGTTCTCATGAAGAATAGCGTCATGGAACTGGCGGTCGGTCATCTTTTTTGAGTCCACCAATTCCTTATGCAAAGCACGGAATTGGAGGGCACCCAGAAGATACGCGGATTGATAGAGTGGACCGACCGAGCCATCGAAGGAGCGCCGCACTTCTGCGATGTCATTCTCGGAATCAAAGCCCACGTTCTGCTCAAGGTACTTCACACACTGCTCCGGGGTCCATTTGCCAAGATGGAAGTTCATGGTGAAAATTATCCGCGCCGAACGATGCATGCGCCATACCAGCGCGCCGACTTTCTCCTCCGGAGTTTTGTCAAAGCCTTTGTCCCAGAAAAGCATCTCCCACCAGAACGCGTTTCCTTCACCCCAAAATGGAGTTGAGAATATGCGACGGTACGGATGGTAGCGGGCAGACATATAGAACTGCAAAAAATGGCCGGGAATCATTTCGTGAAACGCAGTCGCACGGGCGAATGGAATATTGTTGCCACGCATGCTCATTTCGCGCTGTTCAAAGGTCATGGTGTCGGTAGGGTAAGACACGCTGATTTCGTTGCCGCCGGTGAAGAACGGATTCACAAGCTGGCGCTGAGGCGTCATCATGATCATGTTCCAGGTTTCATCCGCCAGCGGAGGAACTGTAACAAGGTCGTTTTTCTTGACGAAGTCGCTTCCCTCCACCACAAGTTTACGAATCAGTTCCGGCTGCTCTCCCGGCGCCACGTGCATTTGCTTTACTTTTTCCACGGCAGCGTGCCAATCGTCGCCGTAGCCCATCTCACGCGATGCTTTTAACATTTCGCGCATGCACCAGTCGTATTCGGTCTGGGCAATCGCGATCAGCTCTTCCGGGGTGTAGGGAATCATGTTGTCTGCGAGGTCATTCATCAGCGCTTCACGGCCCACTGGGTCACCAATCACCGTGGTTTTATCGTCGGCCGGAATTCCGACCAGCTTTTCCTTGATGAAACTGACATAATCTTCGAGCGATTTATGCGTGTCTTTGTAGGGCTGCGCGACCCACCATGTGAACTGTGGATCGTAGCCGTCATTTTCCTTGAACCAGTCGGCTAGCGCTTCGTCGAGTTCCTCCACTGTTAGGGCGGCTCGATTGGCGACAATGCGATCGATCTTCGGGATTGGTTTTTCCGCAGAACTGGACTGCCTTTCATGCGGCTTCGGGTCGAGTTGCTTTTGCGTTGCCGCGATTTGCTTCACCATCTCGGTAAGCGTGGCAGCGGTATTCTCCCCGTCAGGACGTTGCTTCAACCGCAGTTCATCCGCAAGATTTTCGATCGTCGGCGCGAAGGGTAACAGCGGCTGCATCTCTTCAATTTGCTTTTTCTCAACGGACAGGCGATGAAGCCGGGATGTGGCGTGGTTCTTCAACAGCAAGTAGTCAACGCGGTCATCCTCCGAGAGCTGATCGAAATCCATGGCCGCCAGCATAGCCAACTGATCGTTATAAAACTTCTCCATGCGGGCGATACGGATTGGAGAAATATTGACCGTGTAAGTGCGGCTCAAACTCATTTCGTCAGCGCGGGCCTGCTCAATGATCGTGGGCATTTTTGGCGCGCTCGTCGAGGTGGAAACCTGAGCGGCAAAGTTTGTGGAACAAAGACTTACCGCAGTAACAATAAAAATCCAAACTGCTTTACGCTGACTTCCCGCCATAGGATATCTCCGAAGCTGACGCAAAATCTTAGGGCGCAAAATTCCTGGGAACTCTGCACCTTCGTCGAGTACTGATTGGTATAGGGGTTAGGTCTCTTCCTGCGGACCGTGATTTTTATCTGTGACCTTCCAATACACGGCGTACCGCTCTTTATAAATCGAATTGAGCGGCACTAAAGTGGTTTGCTGGGCCTGACCGACGGTATGGAACGTGAGAGGTTCCTTCGCGTCGGCTTCTATCCAGCCTGTTGGTTTGCTTTCATCGGCCGCAATTTCGGGCACCTTGAAAATGCTCTTCGGATCTGGCTCAGTGTCGCCATACATCATTTCCTTTGTCACTCCGTCAAATCGTCCGGCGAGTACGAGCGGGCCATACATTACCGCCTGCACCGTTTTATCGTCGGGCATGCTGTCAATATGCAGATCCATGGGCAGGCTCAATTCGATGATGTCGCCATTTTTCCAGCTTCGGTTCAATTCAAGATAGCTGCTTGGGCTGCCGAAAGCCTGCAACTTTGTGCCGTTGATTTTTACGCTGCCTCCGCGTGCCCAGTAAGGAATGCGGAGATTGATCGCCAGCTCAACCGGATTTTTCGCGGAAACCACCAGCTTGGTTCCTTGCTGCTCAGGGAAGGTAGTTTCCTGGCGAAGATGCAGACCTTTTTCCGGCCACTCAAGTTGCGAGTCAATGTAGAGATTTACATATAGCGCATTGTCATTGTGGAAGTAGATTGTGTCGGTCAGCTTCGCATATTCTTCCGAGCCGGTACCGGTGCAGCACCAGAATGCGTCAAAGGGCTTGCCAAATGTTTTCCAGTAGCCGGAAGCCAATGGCAGGTAATACATCATCGTCCCATCATCGGGATTGATGGTGCCTAAACGATGATTGAAGAGCGTGCGCTCATAGTAGTCCATGAGCCGCGCATCCGCAGACCAGCCAAACGCATGCCGCGTCAACTTCATCATGTTGTAGGCGCAGCAGTCTTCTGTGGTGTTTGGACTCAACTCAGCGGCAAGGATTCCAGGATCCGTATTCCATGACTCGTGATTGCTGGTGCCTCCAGTGCAGTAAGAGCGCTCGCTCACCACTTCGTCCCAGAAGTATTCCGCAATATCGCGATAACGCTGATCGCCCGTCATCTCGTAATACCGCGCCGCCGCGATCACCTGCGGAATATGCGTATTCGCATGAAGACCTTTTAATTCGTCGCGATGGTCGGCGAGCGGATCAAAGAAACGCTTTTTATCAAACCGCTGTGCCACCCGCAGGTAGTAGCGCTTGCCAGTGACGGCGTACAAATTGGAAAGCACCTCTCCCATTCCGCCGTATTCGGTTCCCAGTACCCGCTGCGTGTGCTCGTAACTCAATGAGCCCATGTAACCAGCGGTCCAGCCGGCCATTTTTTCCGCGACATCCAGGGCCTGCTGGTTTCCGCAATGTACATACATGTCGAGCAGTCCGGCCATTATTTTGTGGATGGTATAGAACGGCGCCCACACACGCTCACGCTCGCGGAGGCGGTCAAAAAAATCTTCCGGGAACGCGCTTAGATAACCGCCCTTCAGCGCGTCCTGGCATTTTGCAAGTTCCGCCACAACTGTAGTGGCATTGTTTTTGAGCGTTTCATCGCCGGTAGTGGCGTACATCAGCGCAGAGGCCGAAAGATAGTGCCCGCCCGCATAGTGGCCGCGAAGTTCGCAGTCGGGTGCTTCCCATCCCCCGAGCGGCTGCGCGGAGGATGGCAATCCCGCATTAATTCTGAATGTGTGTAAAAGGCGATCCGGCGGCAACGATTGCAGATACTGACGGTCCGCCTCCATTGCTTGCTTAAATCGGCCGTCGCCAAGGCGGACCTGGCTCAAAGGAAATGGCCGCACCTTCCACGGGATTTTCTCGTAGTTCGCTGCCTTGCCGTTTTTTTGAATCATGTCCACAACGGGATCTTGCGCAAACAATCGTTTCGGCAGGAGCGCGACTCCGCCGCCGATTGCAAGGGACGCCATGAATTTTCTGCGGGACAAACCGTCTTGGACTTTCATACTCCTCCTGGCAATGGAGCGGATCGCACAGGTGGCGAAGTCGCTACCGTCATAGAATCAGAAAGATAAAAACATACTGCGGATATGGATATTGTATCCTAAACGAGCTGGCCGGAAATATATTCATTTCAAGTTGTCGATATAATGCCGGTAATCGAGGGGCGGTTCTTCATGCTGAAGCTTCTTGGCTTGGCTCTCGCGGGTGTTTTTTTTGGCGAATTTATGGTGGTTTCCGCCTGCGCGCAAGCGTCACAAAAGCCGGCAAGCGTGGATGCGCGCGCTGCAGTTGAAAGAGGAATCAGCCTTACAGAAAAGGGAGAGTGCAAAAGTGCTCTGCCTATACTAAAAGAAAAAGTGGCGCGGGTTTCCGATAAGCAGCTGAAATATCGCGCCCTCATGGCGCTCACTCGCTGCTCTATGAGCCTTGACCAGAATGAAACGGCGGTGAATGCGTTGAGTTCCCTGAATCGCGAATTCCCCCACGATCCTGAGACGCTTTACATCAGCACGCATCTTTATTCTGAGCTGGCCTCCCGCGCTTCTCGCGAGCTACTCGCGACTGCTCCATCTTCTTATCAGGTACACAAACTCAATGCGGAAGGTTTTGAGTCGCAGGGCAAGTGGGATGAAGCCACCGCCGAATATCGCAAGATACTGGAAAAAAATCCACACTTGCCGGAAATTCACTACCGGCTGGGACGCATCCTGCTAGCTGAGCCGGCGACTCCGACTACCACCGTGGATGCAAGCAGGGAGTTCGAAGAAGAATTAAAGATTGATCCCAACAATGCCTCTGCGGAATTCATGCTGGGCGAAATTGCACGGCAGGCTGGAAAGTGGGACGTTGCCGTTCAGCACTTTTCCCGCTCTGCAAACCTGGATGCGGGCTTCTCGGAAGCCTATCTGGCGCTTGGCATGTCATTATGTTCAGCTGGAAATTTTTCCCAAGCTATTTCGCCGCTGGAGAAGTACGTTCACTTGGAAGATGCGGACCCTGCAGGACATTACCAACTTGCCATTGCTTACGCACGTACCGGCAACAGAGAAGCCGCACAGCGCGAGATGGCACGACAAACCGAACTTACAAAAGCGTCTGGAGGCTCCGCCCCGCCCGGCTCCACGACGGCGCATTAGCAGAAATTGAACCGCTTCCTTCAATGCGCGGAACGGGAAAAGTCGCACTTGGAGGTTCTTTGAGTGTCTAGCTCCCGGCAGTCTTTACGCGGCAGAATATCCCGTCGCCGATTTCTTGAGTTGTGCACCGCCGCTGGAGCGGCAGCACAGATTGCATTCGCACCTCCCGCCTTTGGACTCGATGCTCCCAAGCATTCTTTGCCCGCATTCGAACAAATTCCAGCATCGAGCAGCGGCATTTCCTGGCGCCATGTGAATGGGCGCTCTCCTATGGCGCATCTGCCGGAAACGGTAGGGCCGGGTTGCGGATTTCTCGATTACGACAACGATGGATGGATGGACATTTATCTGGTGAACAGCGGCCCCTGCGATTTTTTCCAGCCGGCGAAGCCCCTCAGCAACGCGCTTTATCACAACAACCGCGATGGCACGTTCACTGACGTCACCGCGAAAGCTGGAGTTCCCGGAAATGCTTATGGCATGGGTGTCGCGGTCGGAGATTATGACGGCGACGGTTTCCCCGATCTCTACGTTACGCAATACCCCCGCAGCATTCTCTACCACAACAATGGCGACGGAACATTCAGCGATGTGACGGCGAAGGCTGGCGTGGACGCGCCGGGTGGTCTACCAGCGCGGTGTGGTTTGATTATGACAACGACGGGCGCCTTGATCTTTTTGTTTGCCGCTTCGTGGACTATAGCAAAGAGAAGCTCAAGTTCTGCGGCAACCGGACAACCGGCGAACGGCACTATTGCATTCCCACGATCTACGATCCCATGCCCTGCAGGCTGTTTCACAATAATGGAGACGGCACGTTTACCGACGTCAGCAAGGAAAGCGGAATCGCCTCCTCCATGGCCAAGGCCTGGGGAGTGGTTGCTGCCGACATAAATAATGACGGCTTGATGGACCTTTATGTGACCAATGACACCGTCCCGAATTTCCTGTTTGCGAATCGTGGCAAAGGCCGTTTCGAGGAGATCGGACTGCTCGCGGGCGTTGGAGTCAATGTGTTTGGTCATCCGCGCTCCGGCATGGGTGTTGATGCCGCGGACTATAACCAGGACGGCTGGATTGATCTTTTTGAAGCCAACGTTGATCAGGAAATGTTTTCGATTTACCGCAATGACAAAAACGAAGTCTTCAGTGATATTGCAAATCCCACAGGCATTGGTCCAGCCACACGCCTGTTGAGCGGTTGGGGGCTGAAGTTTTTCTGATTACGATAATGACGGCGAGATTGACCTTCTTTTGTGCAATGGACATCCGGACGACAAGGTAGAAGAGCGGCTGGCCAATGTGAAATATCGGGAGCCAATGCTGTTATTCCGGAATACAGAGCGCGGATTTCAGAATGTCAGCGAACAGAGCGGCCCCATTTTTTCCACTCCGCTCGCGGGGCGAGGGGTGGCCCTCGGCGACTTCAACAATGACGGCTCAGTGGATGTGCTCGTAGCTCAGAACAACGATGCGCCGATTTTGCTGCGCAACAATGCAGGATTACAGAACCATTGGCTGGGCGTGCGCCTGGTTGGGACTAAAGCCAATGTGGATGCCGTCGGCGCGAAAATCACTTACCAGTCAGGGGACTTTCAGCGGCACCGGTACAAGGTCGGTGGAGGAAGCTATCTTTCCGCGCACGATCCAAGAATGATTTTAGGATTGGGCCAGAGGACTAAACTTGATTGGATCGAAGTGCGCTGGCCCCAGCCGAGCGGCAAGGTAGAACGATTTACGGATTTGCCAATTGACCGCTATATCACCATCACCGAAGGGCAAAAAGAATGGAAGTAAATTCCGGGAAGTAGAGAACGCATGAGGCACGTGGCATTCATTTTTGTTCTTATGCTTTTCACCGTAGTGTGTTTTGCGCAACAGAGCCCCACTGACTCTGAATCCCAGGGAAGAACGAATAACTCCGCGGAACTCGAAGCCGAATTGCAGGCTGGAATCAAGCTAACCAGTAACGGTGATTTCGCCGCGGCCATTCCTCATCTTCTGGAGGCGCGCGGTCATGTGTCAGACGAATATGCAGCAAACTTTGATTTGGCTCTGTGTTATGTTGCGACCGGCCAATTCAATAGTGCAATCCCCCTTTTGACTTCCTTGGCTGGTGGTCCGCACGACGCGAATGTTTACAACTTACTGGCCCAAGCTTATGTGGGCGATGACCAACCTCAACAGGCGCTCGAAAGTTTTGAAAAAGCTGCCGCGCTCGCGCCCACGAACGAAAAGCTATATTTGTTTGTTGCTGACGCCTGCACGGACAGCCAGAATTACCACCTTGGCCTCAAGATCGTTGATGCCGGTTTGCAGAATCTTCCCCAATCAGCACGGCTTCATTACCAGCGCGGAACATTTCTGGCCCATCTCGATCAAATGGACATTGCCCGAAAGGATTTCGAAATTGCCGCTAAGCTCGAGCCCGGCAGCGATATCGCCTTCATTGCTCAAGCGCAGGAAAATTTATTCGCCGGAAACATTTCGGAATCGATTCGGATAGCCCGCGAGGGAATTGCAAACCATCACCAGACCGCCGCTTTGCTAACGATTCTCGGACAGGCGCTTTTTCGTTCTGGCCTTACGCCGGGTCAGCGTGAGTTCGCCGAAGCCAAGGCGGCTTTTGAAGAATCTGTCGCAGCCCGCCCCAATGACGCTGGAGTACAAATTGATTTAGGGAGACTTTACTTAATGGAGAATCGTCTCGATGACGCGATCTCACATCTGGAAATCGCGCGGCGTCTCGAACCCGATAACCCATCTTCATATACGAACCTGGCGACGGCTTACCGGCGGCACGGAGATCTTAAACAAGCACAACAGATGCTAAAAATCCTAAGTGATTTGAACCGTCAGCAAGAAGCGCGCATCGCCGCGGCGTCCGGCGACAGCAAAGCCGGCTACGTTATGGAAAGAGACGCCGCCGCCAACGCGGATGCCAATAACAATGAAAAAGAATCGCGATGAGAGTCATTTCTGTGGAACACGAGGGAATGGCCGCTCCACAATTCCAGAGCCTTCCTGAACGGCAATAATCTGGTCAGCTTTTAAATTCCCCAGTTTTGTCACCATTCCGCTGGGCCAACGAATTTCTATCGCATCCACTTTTGTATGTTGCCCCAGCCCGAAATGCAATCGGGGATCCTGCGCCGACTGGTAACTCATGCCCCCTTTTCTTTGATCAACAAGAACAAGGTCTCCGGCGGAAACTTTGACGCGGGCACCCACTCCATCGCGATTGGATTTGGTGCCGATCAACAAAATTTGCAGCCAATGATTGGCATTCCCGCCATCATTCCGCAGAAGCTGAGGAACTTGACCGTTGTTATTTACCAGAATATCGAGGTCGCCGTCGTTGTCGAAGTCGGCAATGGCCGCGCCGCGGCTTACTCGCGGCAGTTGGAAGTCCGGCCCGAGAAGATTGCTGACGTTTTGAAAGATACCGCCGCCCATGTTACGAAACATGAATTTTGGCTCGGCATAATGCGTATCAGCGTGGTACCTCTCAATATTGTCCAGCACGTGGCCATTGGCCATGAACAGATCGCGGCGGCCATCATTGTCATAATCCATGAAGCGGGTTCCGAAGCCGCTCGCATGGTAAGTGGAGTAGCCGATTTTGGATTGCAACGTCGCATCATCGAATGTGCCATCTCCTCTATTCCTGTATAGGCGCGCCAACTGCAGGTCGAGGTGAGTAACGGCAATATCCATGCGTCCATTGGCGGAAGTTTCAGCTGCGTCGGTGCCCATGCCCGCTTCAAATTGGCCGTCGCCACTCACCGCGACACCAGCTTCGTAGCCCTCTTCCGTGAACGTGCCATTCCGGTTGTTATGGAAGAGATAATTCGGCATGTGGTCGTTGGCGATAAAAATGTCCTGCCAGCCGTCGTCGTCGTAATCAAATGTGACTACGCCCAAACCATTGCCGCGCTTTGCGCCCACGCCGGATGACTTGCTTACATCAGTGAAGGTGCCGTCCCCGTTGTTGTGATAGAGAGTGGGAGATTGACCGTGGAAATCATCAGGATGGCAGTAGCTGCGCATCCCCGGCCCATGGTCTCCACAATAGAAATTGTTCTCCGGAGACCAGTCCACGTAGTTGGCAATCACTAAATCCAGATGTCCGTCATTGTCGTAATCGAACCAGGCAGCACTTGAGCCCCAGCGTTCAGTATTTCCCACGCCTGCTTTTCTCGTTACATCCGTGAAGGTGCCGTCGCCATTGTTGTGATACAGCACACAACGGCCGTAGCCAAGCACGAAGAGGTCTGGGAAGCCGTCGTTGTCATAGTCGCCGACAGCCACGCCCATGCCGAATAAGTCTTCCGCGCCTACACCGGCTCTTGAAGTGACATCGGTAAAAGTTCCATCGCCGTTGTTGCGATAGAGAGCGCTTCGCGGCGGCTTCGCAAAACTGTGGGCGCGGGTCGATGCCCCGTTGACCAGATAAAGATCAAGCAATCCATTCTGGTCATAGTCAATCCAGCCGCATCCAGATCCCATGGTTTCAATCAGGTATTTCTCGGCTGACGCTGCGTTTTCGTGCTGGAAAGTAATCCCCGACGAGCGCGCTATATCCACAAAATTCACAGAGTTTGCAGCTTGGACTCCAGCTCTCGCTAATGGCGCGGCAGCCAGTACTGTTCCCATCGCCTTGAGCAAATTACGTCTCGAAATGGTGGAAGGCTTGTTCATAAGGCGACTGCTGGTTTCAGGGTGTAGGACTGCAAAGGCTTTATTTCTATCAACTTAAATGTCAATAAAAGGTAAAAACGTATGTTGTATAAAATATCTTGACAATGCAAATGAATAAAGTATACAAAATCGCATCAACTTTTCCCTTGTGCTCGTGCGTAGGAGGATGAATGTCCGCGAAATCTTTTCGAGTTGCCGTCATCTGTGTTCTTGCCGTATTTGTCTCTAACCTTCCATTGGCGTGGGCACAGCACGGGAACACTGGAACCGTAGCTGTGACGGTTGTTGATCCGAGCGGCAGCGTGGTGCCGGGCGCCCAATTGGAATTGAAGGATCTCTCCACCAGCGATGTCCGCAAAGGTATCACAACAGACAGCGGCACCTACACGTTCGTCAATCTCGAACTCGGTAACTATCAGCTCACGATTTCGAAAACAGGATTTCAGGATGTGGTCTTCAGCAGCGTGGTTTCGCAGGCGGCGCAGACCACAGACCTTACCGCTAACCTCAAGATCGGAACGCAGGGTCAGACCGTCGAAGTCAATGCCGCGGCCGCTCCCGTGGTCGAAGAGAGCTCGAACGCCATCGGCACGACCATTGATCTGAAGCAAATCGAAAGTCTTCCGATTCAAGGCCGCGACTTGACGCAACTTTCCCATTTAGTTGCTGGATACAACGGAACCTATGATGGGCTGCCCTCCATCGCGCAGGGAAACAATATAGATGGCGTGATCAGCAGCTCAAGCCGGATGAAGTTTAGCGGGAATTCAGAGCCAATCGTACAGCCCCGATTGGAAGACATGCAAGAGATGACGGTGCAAACCGAACAGCTAAATCTGGACCAGGGCTATGGCCAGTCCAATATGCAGCTCAATTTTGTTACCCGTCGCGGCAGCAATCGGTTCCATGGCCGCGTCTACGAAGATTTCAGAAATTCAGCTCTCGACGCCAATAGTTGGAGTAACGATGCTCTTACCTCGATCCTGGGCAGTCCGGTAAAGAAAAATGCTCTCATCCTGAACGAATTCGGGTTTAGTGTTGGTGGAGCGATCATCAAGAACAAGTTGTTCTTCTTCGGCATTATGCGGAAGGAAAGCAGCCCGGCGCATACAGCACCACGAACTACGTGTTTACGCAGGCAGCGCAGAACGGCGACTTTACCTATGGCGGCCAAACAGTAAACCTTTTCGCATTGGCGGCCAACTACAACGCAAGTCATCCCGGAGCAAATCTTCCTACCACAGTCAATTCTTCGACAGCATCCGTATTTCAAACCACCAATACCGCGGTGACTTCTGGCCAACTGTCGCCCTCTGATCTGGGCGACCCTAACGTTCAGAACTTGACGTGGCAGGTACCTGATCCCACAACGCGTTATTTTCCGACGATCCGCGTGGATTACATCGCTTCCGACGCAATGCGTTTCAATTTGTCCTGGAACATGACGAAACAGAATCAACCGGGTGTGCACCCGCCCGATTTCCCAGGCTCAGCCTGGTCCAAAACGGGCGCGGGCGCCAGCAACAAAGACTACACCGCGGGCTTTGGCTTCGACTGGACGATCACCCAAACCTGATTAATTCGCTCCGCGGCGGCTTCCTGTACAACAACAATCTTGACTCCTACAACGCCCCGCCGCTCGACATAACGAATCCGCAGCTTGGCTGGAACTATACAAATGTCCAGCAACCGTTCAACACGCAGATGTCAGGAACAATTTTCTACACCGGCATCCAGACTTACTATCCAGTGTTCAATGCTTCCGACACGATGACGCTGCAGCATGGCAAACACACAATGAATTACCGGCTTTCTTGGCGCTATTTTTAATTCACCACGACAACCCGGCGCAGGGATTTCCAGTCGTCAACTTTGGTTTGGCAAATGGCGATCCCGCCAAGAATGCATTTACGATCGGAGCGGGCGGTACGCTTGGGGGCACGAGCGGAGGCGACACCACCATCCAAAATCAGGCCCAGCAGCTCTATGCAATCCTTGCCGGCCGCATCAGCAGCGTAAGCGGAGCGTACCCCTTTGTTCCGAGCGCGGATGACTATCAGCACATTGTTGGAAGATACAATCTCGATGAATTGGAAGGGGCATGGGGTTTGTTTTTCCAGGGGACTCCTATCGCGTAAGGCAAAATTTGACCCTCAACTATGGCTTGCGTTGGGATTTCACTTCGGCTGACAAAGATCTCTCGAACCTCTATCACTCCGTGAGCGAGGAGAGCGTCTGGGGGCCATCAGGTATTGGGAATATCTTCAATCCAGGTTCCTTGAAAGGAATTGCTGATCCGCAAATTTCGCAGATCAGCCAGACCTACAACAACTGGAATGTTGCTCCGCAGCCGGCCATCGGCCTTGCCTGGAACCCTTCCAACAATCGGCTCGGCAGATTAATAGGCGGCGACAAAACCGTTGTTCGAGCAGGCTTCTCATTGAGGAAATTCACCGAACCCCAGCAGTATGTATGGAACCAAGCTTCTGATTACGGTTCCTTCTATTATCAGGGATTCGGATTGAACGCGAACGGCAGCGGCGGGCCCGGTACCTTCCAGCCCGGAAGCTTATCTATCAGTGATTTTAATTCCGGGGCTTCGGATCCAATCAATGCGTTCGGAATCCCGTACGTGCTCACTCCGCAAAAGTTTGTGAAAACCGAACCGATTGGGGACTTTACGTTCCTTGGAACGGGACCTGGGTGTGAACGGCATCAAGCACGATATTCAGCAGCCTTACACTGAATCATGGAACCTGGGGATTCAGCGGCAGATCGGGGAGAATCGCGCCCTTGAAGTGCGTTACGTGGGAAGCATCACCCCGCGACAGTGGGTTCCGATTCCTACCGATGAGGTCAACATTTTTGAAAATGGATTTCTCGGTGAGTTTCAGAAGGCCCAAGGCAATCTAGCCATAAATCAAGCAAACGGAATCACCAATTCATTCGCAAATAATGGCTTTGCTGGGCAACAGGCTACGCCGATTTTTGATGCCGCGTTTGCGGGCGAAGCTGCGGGTGGCGCAGGTGTGCCGCTCGCGGATTATGGAAACGCCCAATTCATCTCGCAATTGAACACGGGATCTGCCTGCGCTATGGCCAGCACCCTGGCTGGGATCAATGGAACCGTGCCCTACTTCTGCAATTTGGTCGGCGCAGGTTTCGCGCCATGCGCCAACAACCTCGGGTTTGCAGGCGCTGGCGCCGGTTATCCGATCAACTTCTTCCAAACCAATCCCTTTGCCCAAGGCACCGGTTTTGGTTATCCCAGCTTGACCGAAGCGGAAGCGGTTTCCACTTATCATGCGTTGCAAGTGGATTTCCGCCAGCGGTCATGGCACGGTCTGCAGTTTGACGCTAACTATACTTGGAGCCACACGCTTGGCAATGCTTCGCAGAACAACTGGCAGGGACAAGGCGCCCTGTTTACAATTCGCGACATGCACTTGAGTTATGGACCAACATTGTTTGATCTGCGGCATGTGATCCACATTAACGGCACCTACGATTTGCCATTTGGCAGAGGTAAGCAATTTGCCAATGGCAGCCCGATCCTTGACCGAATCGTTGGCGGCTGGACGATAGGCAGCATTTTCACTTTCCAGACCGGATATCCGTTCTTGCTGCAGGGCCAGAACAATACCTTCAATGACTTCGCGGATGGCGGGGTGGTTTTGAATGGAGTCACCTCAAGCCAACTGCAAAGCTCCGTCGGGGCGCACCATATTCCCGGAACCACCACCACTGCATTCCTTGACCCGAAGTACTACATGAACACAACCGTTGGCGGTGGTGGGGCTAATCCGCAGTTCATCGTCCCAAACACAACTGCGGGAACAATTGGCCAGAGGGTCTGGCTTTACGGCCCGCATGCGACGTATGACGACGTCTCAATCACAAAGAACTTCGCCATTACCGAGCAAATGCGCTTTAACCTGCAGGCCTTGATGCTCAATGCGTTTAACCACCCAACCTTTGGACCGCCGTTCACAAATGGAGGCCAAGGAGGCCAATCCAACGTAACGAGTGGTTCCTTTGCGACCAGCAGCGGAACCCTTACCCCAACCAGCTTCCTGATGGTGGCGCCCGCACCATCGAATTGCGAGCGAATTTCGAATTCTAAATGCGATTCGCTCTGCTTCGGCCGCCGGCTCGGGATAGCCTCCCCGAGCCGGCGTCACGAGACATTTCCGTCCCCTCCGAAGCAGTGACCGAAGCTGGAATCATTGTCTGGGGCCTGAACGGCCCGTGGTTTTACCCTATCGCTTGCATCTAATAACCACGGACGGGTACAAAAATCTTGACGTTTGTATATTGTATTCATAAAATCAGGCAAGGCAGTGCGATAGACGCGGCAGCGGACTCTATCCCCGTCAAGATAGGTATCTCTTTTCGTTAGAACATGAAACTTGGAACGCCTAAGAGAATTCGCGTGATTGATTCTCATACTGGCGGGGAACCCACGCGGTTAGTGATCAGCGGTGGCCCTGATCTTGGAAAGGGCCCGCTCTCCAGCCGGCTGGAAGAATTCCGTACCAGGCACGATGCCTTCCGCTCTGCCGTCGTGAAAGAACCCCGAGGAACTGATGTGATGGTTGGCGGGCTTTTATGCGAGCCGGTGGATCCAGATTGCGTGGCGGGCATAGTGTTCTTTAACAATGTTGGCTATCTCGGAATGTGCGGACACGGGACTATCGGATTAATCGTGACACTTTTCCATATGGGGCGAATTCAATACGGCGAACACCAGATCGAAACTCCTGTGGGAACTGTGACGGCGATCTTGCATGAAGATGGAGCAGTGACGGTCAACAACGTTCCCAGTTATCGGATCGCCGCCAAAGTGGCTGTAGACGTCCCTGAAATTGGTAAAGTAGTTGGCGATGTCGCTTGGGGTGGCAACTGGTTTTTTCTGATTGAAGACCACACGCAGGACCTATCCATAGACAACCTTGAAGCTTTGACGAGTTTCACTTGGGCAGTCCGGCGCGCACTCGCAGCTCAGGGAATCACCGGAGCCAATGGTCAAGAAATTGACCACATAGAACTATTCGCTCCTTCGCCCCGTCCGGGAATTAACAGTAAAAATTTTGTCCTTTGCCCCGGCAAAGCTTACGACCGCTCACCGTGTGGGACCGGAACGAGCGCGAAACTGGCGTGTCTTTACGCCGACGGAAAACTGCGTGAAGGCCAGATTTGGAAACAGGAAAGCATCGTAGGGAGCGTTTTCGAGGGAAGCATTCGAGTCCGCGATGGGCAAATCCATCCCAGCATAAAAGGGACGGCCTTCGTGAATGCCGAATCTGACTTAATTCTGGATGAGCAGGATCCTTTCTGCATGGGAATTCCGGCATGACGCCAGTAATGGAAAAAGTTGGGAAACAAATCACGATTGCGGTAAATGGAAATCCCGTGACAGTGAATTATGGCACCACTGTAGCTGTTGCGGTCGCGCGCCAAGGCGGAGCTTGCCGCCGCTCGGTGAAGGGACAACAGCGCGGACCACTATGCGGAATGGGAATTTGTTTTGAATGTCGCGTGGTAATTAATGGAAAGCGGCATCGCCGAAGTTGCCAAATCGTTTGCGAATCTGGCATGAAGGTTCAGACCGATGCGTAGAGTTGCCGAACAAGAATTCGATGTACTTGTCGTAGGGGCCGGACCGGCGGGAATTGCCGCGGCCGCCTGTGCGGCAGAGTCGGGCGCGCGCGTGGGAGTAGTGGACGATAATCCCGGTGTCGGCGGCCAGATATGGCGGGGGGAAACCATCGGTCTGGCTCCTGAAGCGAAGAGTTGGGCCCTACGACTGCGGGCGGCCAGAGTACAAGAAATTTGCGGCACGCGGGTCTTCAGTCAGTCGAGTGCAGGTTGCTTGCTTGCCGAACAGGACGATGGCCTTTGCGAATTGCGTTATCAAAAATTGATTCTGGCAACCGGCGCAAGGGAACGCTTTCTGCCGTTTCCAGGATGGACATTGCTCAACGTCCTCGGCGCCGGTGGCTTGCAGGCTTTGGTCAAATCCGGACTCCCGATTCAAGGCAAACGGGTGGTGATTGCCGGTACCGGCCCTTTGTTGCTGGCGGTGGCCTCGTTTCTTCATCAGCACGAGGCTGAAATTCTCATGATCTGCGAACAGCGGCCCTGGGTTCCGCTGGCCCGATTCAGCCTGGGCCTTTTGCGCTATCCACAAAAAGTTCAACAGGCAATGTCACTGCGAAAAGAACTTGCGGGCATTCCTTTTGTCCCGGGCAGCTGGCCGATTGAAGCGATCGGGAAGGATGCCCTCGAACAGGTAATGATTCGTCGCGGCGCAAAAACAGAAACGATTGCCTGCGACTATCTCGCTTGTGGCTTCCATTTGGTGCCGAACACAGAGCTCGCAGAGTCGCTTGGCTGCCGCACTCTCGATGGCTATGTTGAGGTAAATGACTTTCAGCAAACTTCGCAGTCCGATATTTTCTGCGCCGGGGAACCAACCGGAATCGGCGGTCTGGATCTCTCTATTGTGGAAGGTCAGATTGCGGGCTTGGCTTCGGCGGGCAACAAGGATGCCGCGGCCCACCTCTTTAAACGGCGCAAAGCGATGCAGAACTTCGCTAAATCGCTTGATAAAACATTTGCAATGCGCCCTGAATTGCGCGACCTGCCTTCCGCGGAAACAACCGTTTGCCGCTGCGAAGACGTTTCCTATTCGCAACTCACGCCCTACAGTTCCTGGCGGGCAGCAAAACTCCACACGCGTTGCGGAATGGGTCCGTGCCAGGGACGAATATGTGGACCGGCAACACAATTTCTTTTCGATTGGCGCTTAGACTCAGTGCGGCCCCCGGTTTTTCCGGCGCGATTGGAAAATCTGGCCGTGGAACTTTCTGAGTCGGACCCTAGCCATGTGACAGGAGGATACGCATGAATTGGAATGGTGTAATGCCGGCGATAACTACCTGTTTTCGTCCCGATCTTGCTGTAGATCACGCATTCATTTCCAAACACTGCTCCTGGCTGCTGGACAATGGCTGCACGGGCATAGTTCCACTCGGGTCTCTTGGGGAAGGCGCCACGGTGTCGTTCGAAGAGAAACTGCAGATCGTTAAGACCTGTGTGCTTGCAGTGCGGGGACGCGCGCCGGTTGTCGTTGCCATTTCCGCGCTTTCGACTTCCGAGGCTGTCGCCCTGGCGAAAGCCTCGGCGGATGCCGGATGCGACGCACTAATGGTTTTGCCCCCTTATGTTTATCAAGGTAGCTGGCGGGAGATGAAGGCGCACGTATCGGCTGTACTCACCGCCACTCCGCTTTCCTGCATGCTTTACAACAACCCGGTGGCATACGGGACAGATTTCGTTCCAGAACAGGTGCAGGAACTCGCCCGGGAATACGAAAACTTTGAGGCCGTGAAGGAATCCAGTACGGATGCAAGACGAGTCAGCGCGATCCGGGAGCTTATCGACGACCGCTTGGATATCTGCGTGGGTGTTGATGATGCCATTCTAGAAGGAATTGGCGTTGGCGCAACGGGATGGATTGCCGGATTAGCCAATGCCTTGCCTTGTGAATCGGTGGAACTGTTTAACTGCGCCATGCGGGGTGAACGGGAAAAGGCTTTTGAGCTATATCGCTGGTTCCTGCCATTGCTTCGAATGGACACGACGCCCGATTTCGTCCAACTGATCAAGCTGGTACAGGCGGAAGTAGGAATGGGAAATACTCGTGTCCGTCCGCCACGATTGGAGTTGCTAGGGGATGAACTGCAGAGAACTCAAAAAATCATTAAAAATGCGTTGAGGAATCGTCCGCAGGAATTTACGCAACAGCCTATTTCCGTAAAGACGTAGTACTCCTTTCCTATTGCAGAGAAAATTTATTTTCAGTAAACATCAAAGGCCAGATGGGAAACTATCATTCGCGCTCCGTGGTGTGGTGTGCGCTCCTGTTGTGCCTGTTTATAGCGCTGGAAAAGCAAACCCAAGGCCAGGGAAACCCTCACAAATCTCCACCAACTCCAGGTCCCATGCTCAAGCAGGGGACCGAAACAATTGATACGCCTGATTTCACGCTGAGCCTGGTGCGATCGTCGCAAACAGTTGCCGCCCTTAAGCCGAAACGCTCGGAGGGCTTCGACTTCACTCCCGCAGATCTGCTGGTGGAACGATCCAAAGATGGATATTTCCATCTGGGCGACATCACGTTGCGTTTGCGGACCAGTAAATCCGGCGACTGGCAAAATTATTCGACGGCCACCGCGCGGGTGCCCGTTGCATCGCTTCCTTCGTCGCCTGGCGTTCTCGCCGCGGCTGATCTGACGCCGACGCTGCCATCGGGTTTCCCGCTCCAGATTGTTCGCAAATGGCTCTTGGAAGATGGCAAACTCGTGCTGCGATTTGAACTGAAGAACAAGCAATCGGAGCCCATTGAAGTGGGGGCGCTGGGCATTCCGATGATCTTCAATAATGTACTCAACGATCGTTCTCTCGAAGAGGCGCACGCCAAATGCTCGTTCTACGATCCCTACATCGGTGAAGATGCCGGATATTTGCAAGTCACGCGGCTCAGCGGCCATGGGCCCACCCTGGTTGTTGTGCCGGAAGGGAAAACTCCCTTTGAAGCTTATAACCCAATCCTGGATCGAAAAGGGCCCTGGGGAGCCGCGCCGATTTTTACCGATCCAACGCCGCGGGGGATTACTTTTGAGGGCTTTTATCAGTGGATGGTTTACAGCCGGGCATACGCCGAGAATGAATGGAAAAATGCGCAACCATGGAATCCCGGGACGTCACTGATGCTCGCCCCGGGCGAAGTCAAGTCCTTCGGCCTTAAATTTCTTGTTTCAGATTCAATTCATGATATCGAAAAAACGCTGGCAGCGAATCGTCGTCCGGTGGCGGTAGGAATCCCGGGCTACGTAGTGCCGACGGATATTCACGCGCGGCTCTTCCTGAATTATTCCCAAGGTGTTAAGTCATTGCAAGTTGAGCCGACGGGAGCGCTGGTCATAACAAAGGATGTTCCATCCTCGGCGGGATGGAAGGCCTATACCGTGGATGGTAAGGCTTGGGGACGCTCGCGTCTCACCATTACCTACCAAGACGGCCTGGTGCAGACCATTCAGTATTTCGTCACGAAACCTGAGGCCGAAGTCGTGGCCGACATGGGCCACTTTCTGACCACGAAGCAATGGTTTGGGGATCCGCACGATCCCTTTCATCGTAGTCCATCCGTAATAAGCTATGACCGCGAAGTCAATCAGTTCGTGACGCAGGACAGCCGTGTCTGGATTGCAGGATTGAGTGACGAAGGCGGCGCCGGAGCCTGGCTGGCCGCAATGATGAAGGAATTGGTGGAACCTGACAAAGAAGAAATCCAGAAGTTACAGGAGTACGTGGACGGCGTTTTGTGGGGCGGCCTGCAGGAAAAAGATGGCCCTGATCCATATGGCGTGCGAAAGAGCCTTTTCTACTATCAGCCCGATGAACTACCCCAAGGCTACTATCGCAGCGACCTCGACTGGAAGAGTTGGACGAGCTGGAACAAAAAGGCGGCGTACCAGGTTGACCGTTCTTATGACTACCCGCATGTTGCGGCCGCTTATTGGGTGCTCTATCAATTGGCCCGGAACAATCCCGGCCTCGTGACGAACCATTCCTGGGATTGGTATTTGAATCACGCTTACGAAACTTCGATGGCAATGACGAAGTATGCGGCGGGTCTCGGAGTCTTCGGCCAAATGGAAGGCGACATCTTTCTTCAGATTTTGACCGACCTTAAGCGCGAAGGGATGAACACAGAAGCTAACAATCTGGAAGCCAGCATGAAGTCACGCGCCGACCGCTGGAAGATGGAGGCCTATCCATTCGGAAGCGAAATGCCCTGGGACTCAACCGGCCAGGAAGAAGTGTACGCGTGGACGAAATATTTTGGTTACCAGGACAAAGCCGAGGTCACTCTGAACGCAATCCTTGGCTATGATCCTGCGATTCCACACTGGGGATATAACGGCAGCGCCCGTCGCTATTGGGATTTTATTTTCGCAGCCAAAGACCGCCGCCTTGAGCGCCAACTTCATCATTACGGTTCCGGTCTAAATGCCATACCGCTTCTCTCAGAATATCGCGACCATCCTGATGATCTTTATCTGTTGCGCGTGGGATATGGCGGAACTATGGGTGCTCTCACCGATATTGATCGCGAGGGTTTCGCTTCAGCCGCATTCCACGCCTTCCCCGATATGTTGAAGCTCGATCCGTACTCAGGCGATTACGGACCAAACTTTTTTGGCTACGCGTGGAACACCGCTACGTATGTTGTCAATTCGCCGCAGTTCGGCTGGGTCGCTTTCGGCGGCAATCTCAAAAGCGATAATGGCAGCGTGAAGGTCGTGCCCCTCGATGCTTATCGCTCCCGCGTATACCTGGCTTCACTTGGTCTTTGGCTGAGCCTTGATGCTGGAAGATTCGAAAGCGTGGAAATTGTGAAGGGCGGTGCGGTGCGCATCGAACTTGCCGCGGCCACGGAGTTTACCTCCACCGCGCGCCTGCGCGTGGAACAACCTGCGGAGATAAATGGCGTGGGAAAGTATCATCCTACTGGCGATCTAAAACTCGAACGCAATGCCTATGATATTCCCCTCGATAAGGGCATGACGGTGATCACGCTTCACGACTGATATTCAAGAAATATACGGGGTGGTTCGGACTCGAACGCTCAAATTAGAGAGGCGGGTTTTTGGCTGCTCGCTGTTTGTGCACGGGCCTAGCCATCTGGTGGCTTTCCTGTACCACCTGCTTAAGAGACTGCCCGGCATGCTGGATATGTTCGCGCAAGAGTTGGCAGGCGGCTGTGACTTCGCGATTCCGGCACAATTCGAGAATTTGATGGTGCTCTTCATTCGCACGCTTCATGCCATGCGTGAGATAAAGTTGCAACCGCGTATAGCGCTCCCCGGTGTGATTCACGTTGCGAATAATGGACATGAAATGCGGCCGCTCAGCGCGCGAATAAAGGATGGAGTGAAACTGGGAGTTGAGCTGGCCCCAGGTTGCGATGTGCGACTCCTGTTGCAACTCATCCACATATTTATTTAATACGGCTTCCGCTTCGACGAAGTCCGTTGATGTGAGCCGGGGGATGGAAAGCATCAGCACCTCAGGCTCTAACAGAGCGCGGATTGCGAACAGTTCTTCAATGTCATTCGGCGACAACTGCGGGATGATCGCCCCGCGATTGGGGACAATTGTGATTAACCCTTCCGCGTCCAGCTGCCGCAATGCCTCGCGGACCGGGATGCGGCTCACGTGATATTTCAGTGCAATGTCATCCTGGCGTAATTGCGATCCCTCGGGAATTTCTCCCCGGATAATCTGGTTGCGGAGCTTCTCCGCCACCGCGGAACTGAGCGACTGGCGCGGAATCGCCCCAGATGTGTTGTCCATAGCCATGTGTGCACTTGTGCAGCGAAAATCGAACAACCAGTATAGCCCTAATGCTGCTCCATCTTATTCCCGTGACGAATCAGAAGATAAATGGGAATTCCGAGGATGACAATAATCAATCCGGGCCAGGTTGTCGCTGCGCGGTAAATAAACAAGACGGCCAGAATCGTGCTTGCTCCGAGTATATAAAGCCCCGGCACGTAGGGATATCCAAAAGTGCGATAAGGCCGGGAGGCATCAGGCCGTTTTATGCGGAGCCGGAAAACCGCGGCCACCGTCAGCACATAGAAGATCAAAGCCACGGAAATGACGTAGTCCAGGAGATTGCTATAAAGATTTCCCACTGGCCGGTTGCCGGATTGTAAGTGCGGGGCAATACCAGCACGACGGCCCAAAGCGCTTGAATCCATAACGCAGACGCGGGAACTTTTACCTGGTTCAGCTTGCTCCCGAAGGCAAAGAACAATTTTTGCCGCGCCATGGCATAGTACGCGCGAGCGCCAGTCAGAATGAGCGCATTGATGGTTCCAAAGGTCGAAATCATAATCGCGCCAGCCATCAAGGCGCCTCCAAGGTGCGGAATAATCGCCTCGAGCGTAGCGCTTCCAACCCGGTCCGCGGGGGCATGCTGGATTGCCTGTAAGGGAAGCGTGAACAAATAAGCGAAGTTCGCCAGCAGGTAGAGTGCGATCACGACGGTCGTGCCAATGACCATGGCCAGAGTCACATTGCGCTCCGGCCTTTTGACTTCGCCAGCCGCGAAAGCGATGTTGTGCCATGAATCCGCGGAAAATAACGATCCTGTCTGGCTTACGCAGATCGCAACAAAAAGGCCGAGCGCAGTGGTTGCGTCCAGCCCTGTAGAAATCGCTGTCACATTGTGTACGTGCCATGCATGGCTGAAATTCAACCGCAACGCGGTTGCGTTGCGTCCCACAAAAATGCCCAGCAAAATCAGCCCAGCCAGCGCGCCTATCTTGGCGACGGTGAAAACATTCTGGATTAATTTTCCATAGCGCAGTCCCCGAGTGTTGGTGAAGGTGATCAGGATAATGGCAACAATTGCGAGGGCCTGCGCTGTAGAAAGCGACAACGCGTAGTGTGTAGAAAACCGGAATGGGGAAACGAGATATTTATCTTCTGAAATGGAAGGCCACAGCACGCCAAGAAATCGCGCGAAGGCTACAGCCACAGCCGCGATAGTTCCGGTCTGGATGACGGTGAAAAGGGTCCATCCGTAGAGAAAGCCCCATAGCGGCGAATACGCTTCGCGCAGGTAAACGTACATTCCCCCGGCTTGCGGCATCATTGCCAGAGTTCCCCGTAGCAAAGGGCTCCTGCGATCGTGAGCACGCCGGCTACCGCCCAAGCCACGAGCAGCCAGCCGGCGCTCCCGATATTGCGGGCCATGTCAGCCGAAACGATGAATATCCCCGAGCCGATCATCACGCCAGTGACGACCATGACGGAATCGAAGAGGCCTAAGCCGCGAGAAAATTCCTGGTCGGTTGTTTCTGGATTGCCGGCCAATATTTCGGCTGCCCGTTGGTCATCCACGCCAGGGCCTCTTTTAAGGACATATCGGAGCGAGCGAGGGCGCGGGCTGTAGAGATTCCGACCAGCGAGAGCGATCTTTACATTTCGCATTGGGTATAGGTTTGACGTTTGGATATTGTATCCATAATATAGGTGGCGGCAACAGAGGCAATTAAAAATTGGCCTCGAATTGATCAACATCATACGGCTACCTAGGCCCACGCAGGATATTCAGCTTGAGCGCAATCACATACGACGTCGCCATCGTTGGCAGCGGCATAGTAGGTGCGGCCTGCGCGGATGAATGTGCCCGGCAGAAAATGCGAGTCGCGGTGATAGACCGCGACTTCATCGGAGGCGGAGCGACAGCCGCGGGGATGGGGCACATCGTGGCGATGGATGACTCCGATGCCCAATTTGCCTTGACCCGCTATTCACAACAGCTCTGGCTGGAATTGCGAAATGAACTGCCCGCCGACGTTGAGTACGAACAAACCGGAACAATTTGGGTAGCTGCGGATGAAGAAGAGATGGCCGAAGTGCGGCGCAAAGAAAAATTCTATCGCCAGCGCGGAGTGCCGGCAGAGACCCTCGACGCAAAAAAGCTGGAATTGCTTGAACCGTAATTTGCGTAAAGGACTGGCTGGAGGTCTGCTGGTTCCCGAAGATGCCGTCCTTTACGCTCCGTGCGCCGCGCGTTTTCTGATGGAGCGCGCCCAGTCCAATGGCGCAAAGCTTTTTCTTGGTTCTCCGGTCACGCGCATAGAGCAGGGAAGCATTCGTACTGCCGATGGCAATGAAATCATGGCAAAACACATAGTGAATGCCGCCGGCGCTAACGCCGCTGAATTGTCTCCGGAATTGAGATCAACAAGCGGGAAGGCCACCTCATTATCACCGACCGTTATCCGGGCTTCGTAAGCCACCAACTGGTTGAGCTGGGGTATTTGAAGAGTGCGCATTCCACTACAGAAGATTCTGTGGCTTTTAACGTACAGCCGCGCAAAACCGGACAGGTACTCATTGGTTCCTCCCGGCAATACGGTGCGGAAGACAAAGAAATAGACAGCGGCATTCTTGCCCGGATGGTTCGGCGCGCCGCGGAATATATGCCTGGCCTGGGAGCATTGCTGGCAATTCGCATCTGGAGCGGATTCCGCGCCGCTACGCCGGACAAACTGCCGTTGATCGGCCCCTCGCCCACGGATCCAACAATATATCTGGCGACTGGGCATGAAGGGCTGGGAATTACCACGTCGCTGGCAACCGCGCGGCTTTTGGTGGACCAGCTTTTACAGAGGAAGTCCGTCATCGCTCTCGAACCATATCTCCCGTCAAGAATGGTACGTAGCGAAGCTCATGCCTGATTCAGTGCGAAGTAGGAAAGGTCGAACTACATCCGTATCGCTTATGAGAGGAATCCAAATGCGCTTGCTGAACAAAGCCTGGTTGTGCTCGATCTTTTTTTGCCTTTCCATTTTGCCGTCTTTCGCTCAACAAAATCTAGCGGCAACCCCGCCGATGGGCTGGAACAGTTGGAACCACTTCGCCGAGCGGGTTGACGACCAAACCGTGCGCGCCACCGCCGATGCGCTTGTGTCAACCGGACTGCGAGACGCCGGCTACATTTACCTCAACATTGACGATACCTGGCAGGGCCAACGCGACGCCAACGGGTTCATGCAGGCCAACCAAAAATTTCCCGACATGAAAGCGCTGGCTGACTACGTTCACAGCAAAGGCCTCAAGCTTGGGATTTACTCCTCCCCGGCCGCAAAACATGCGCGGGATTCGAGGGAAGTGTGGGACACGAACAGCAAGATGCTCAGACATACGCGAACTGGGGCATTGATTACTTGAAGTACGACTGGTGCCAGTCCAGCGGCACGCGTGACCAAATGATCGCGGCGTACACAAAAATGCACGATGCGATTAAGAAAACAGGGCGGCCCATCGTATTCAGTCTTTGCGAGTACGGCTGGAACAAGGTTTGGGAGTGGGGGCCTTCCGTCGGCGGCAACTTGTGGCGCACTACCGGCGATATTTCCGATGACTATCGCGTCATGGCGGAAATTGGATTTAACCAGAATGGACTGGAAAAGTTTGCCGGGCCCGGACACTGGAACGATCCCGACATGCTCGAAGTTGGCAATGGAGGAATGAATGACGACGAATACCGCACGCACTTCAGCCTGTGGTCCATTCTTGCAGCCCCGCTGATCGCTGGAAATGACCTGTCGAGAATGACGCCCTACACGCTCGAAATTCTTACCAACCGCGAAGTCATCGCCGTGGACCAGGACCCGCTCGGCAAACAGGGGTATCGAGTGTCTCAGGAAGGACCATTCGAAGTTTGGATGAAGCCCATGGCGGATGGGAGCAAAGTTGTCGGTTTATTCAACCGCCAGCGCACGACCGAGCAGATGACAGTCAACTTCTCGCAAATCGGAGTGCAAAGCGAAGCCAGCATTCGCGACTTGTGGCTACACAAGGATCTCGGCACGTTTAAGGAGAGTTACAGCGCCTTTGTGCCAAGGCACGGAGTTGTTCTGGTGAGAATTCAATCACGTTAGGAGCTGGGATGGAACTTTTAGCGATTCGTTCATTGAGATTGGGAAAGATCAGCCGCTGTGTTGTGTTTGCGACCGCCTTCGGACTTCTCGGGCTAATGCCGCAGCATGCCTTCGCTCAAGGCACGGTCCAGGATTACCAGCGCGCGGAGCGATTCCTTCGCGGGAATGTGCGGCACTTGGTTTACATCGCCGATGTACGACCGAACTGGATCGAAAAAACCAGCCGCTTCTGGTATCGCCGGGTCGGAATGGATGGAATCGAATACATCCTCGTGGATGCGGAGAAGAACAGCAGCGCCCCTGCGTTCGATCATGAGAAGCTCGCCGCAGCGCTCACCCGGGCATCGAAGCACGAATACAAAGCCAACGACTTGCCGCTTGAGGACCTCGAATTCGCGGAAGGGAACGCAATTCACTTTAGTATTGAGAAAAGTTCCTGGACCTGCACTCTCGCCGACTACCAGTGCCATGAGGATCCCGCCGAAAATCCCTATGAATCATTGTCTCCCGACAAAAAGTGGGCAGCCTACGTGCAGGACTACAACCTGTACGTAAGAAATGTTTCCACCGGAGAAATCGTTCAGTTGACACACGACGGAGTTCGCAGCTGCGATTATGCGACTCCGCTTCCTTCTCTCCGTCTCTTGGTCCAGCAGGGCACCGATGAACCAAAACAGCAGGCCGCCGTCTTCTGGTCTCCCGATTCATCAAAATTAATTACCTACCGCCTTGATTCGAGGAACGCCGGACGCTTTACCAGCCTCCAGTTCGTTCCCCCGGGCCAGCTCCGACCCAAGGCATACACCTATGTGTATCCCCTGCCGGGAGAGGTACTGGCGAAAGCACAACCCATCATCTTTGACATTCAGTCGGGAAAACGCATCGAGGTGAAGACCGATGCGATAGAACTGCCCTTTCAGGAGGGCCCCGGATTCGAATGGTTCCCGGACAGCAAGACCATTTACTACGATGCCGATGATCGTGGATACAAAACCAAAGAGTTCCGAGTCATCAATCCCGAGACGGGCGAGGAGAAGGTGCTGTTCCGGGAACACTCCGACCAGTATCTGGATCCCGGAGAAACCTTCTTTCACTTCGTGCATGCCAGCAATGAGTTGTTGGCGAGTTCAGAGAAAGACGGCTGGAATCACATCTACCTTTATCACGCGGACACGGGACAACTGGAAAACCAGGTTACCTCTGGCCCGTGGGTAGTTGACCGGATTGTGCACGTTGACGAGAAGGAGCGTCGAATATTCTTTCGGGCAAACGGCCGGGAAAAGGGCGAAGATCCTTATCAGTCCCATTTGTACAGCATTGGTTTCGATGGCAAGGGGCTCACCCAACTCACTCCAGAGAATGCCGACCACACCGTGAGTGTTTCGCCGGACGGAAAATTCTTCGTGGATAACTACTCTCGTCCGGACCTGCCGGGGAATCTGTATTACGCCGCACCAAGGACGGCTCCATAGTTCGCGTCCTTGAAAAAACCGACGCCGGCAAACTTCTCGCGACGGGCTGGAAATTTCCTGAACCTTTCCAGGGCAAAGCGGCCGACGGCACTACTGATCTTTACGGCCTGATCTGGCGCCCTTCCAATTTCGATCCCTCGAAAAAATATCCGATCGTTGAACAGGTCTATACGGGACCGCAAGGATTCTTTGTTCCCAAAACATTTAATACCATGCGCCTGCAATCCATGGCGGAGTTGGGTTTCATCGTCGTCATGGTAGATGGCCGAGGCACCATTGGACGTTCTCACGCCTTCCATTTGTTCTCGTATCACAATCTCGGCGGCGCTTTTGAAGATCATGTGGCGATGATCAAACAGATGGCGGCAAAGTATCCGTATATGGACATCAATCATGTCGGAATCTACGGCACCTCCGCGGGTGGCTACGGCGCCGCGCACGCCATGCTCGTATTCCCTGACTTCTACAAAGTCGCCGTTTCCATTTCAGGGGATCACGACCCACGTCTGGATAAAGCCTGGTGGAATGAGGCCTACCAGGGATATCCAGTTGGGAGCGACTATGAAGCGCAATCCAACGTCACCATTGCCAAAAACTTGAAGGGGCATCTTTTGATTGAGCACGGCGACATTGACGACAACGTTCATCCAGTGGAAACCATGCGCTTTGCCGATGCGTTGATGAAGGCGAACAAGAACTTTGACATGCTGTTCGTGCCCAATATGTATCACGGCGAAAACAGCAATTATCTGGCGCGGCGGCGATGGGACTACTTCGTGCAATATCTGCTGGGAGTGACGCCACCGGAAAATTTTGAGATTAAAGAAGACCGGGCGCCGGTTACCAGGCGTTAGACGAAGGTATAGAAGGTATATAAGGATATGGACCGACGAAGATTCCTCCAAAATGCCGCGGTAACGACTGCGGCGCTCCACTATCTTCCGGCGCTCGCCTCAGCACAGGAGCGTGAGCAAAGCGGCGCTGATCCGAGTAAGACGCTGGACGTTGGCCTTGTTCACCACGAACCGGATATCGAAGGCCACACTCTTCTATGCGAGTTCAGGATTGATTCAACTCCGTGGAAGGTTTATGAAGATCTGCGCACGCGGGATGGAGTCATCACTTTTATCTCCGCCCGCGGATCGCGCATTCTTCCCAAGAGCGCCGAGGCCGCGTTTGCCGAAGCAGGGCCTCCGAATCTCGGGATAAACATGAAAGATATCGGCATGTCCGGCCCGGACCTGCTGGCGGAGCGCCTGTTGCAGGGCGGCGGCGACCCGGACCCTGAGATGGTCAAATCAGCCGCGCCGCCCCAGGGATCGAAAAAAGAAGAAGGGCCGAGCTGGCGTTTGCCTTGGGATGCCTTCGTGGGCACGAAAGAATGTTCCGATACGATGCCGGTTTTCTCCAATGGCAGCACACGGACCTACCATCCAGTGCAATTCTTTCCCGAAGGAAGCCGCAGACTCCAGCGCAAACGAATGGACGGCCTGGTCGGTGGATGGATGCCTGCCGTCCGCAAAGTACTCTTCGCGGAAGATAGCTCCACGGAAAGTGGCTCCTACGATGAGGTCATTCTGTTCGGCGATGTCGCTGCACACGACCGGTTCATTGTGCAAACCTGGCATCGCACGGCAAGAATTGAGAACGGCAAAATTGTAAAAGTGATGTATGGCTATAGCTATCCCGCCTTTCCGCCGCGACGTGAGGACCCTAAGCCCGAACAGTTCTACCGCGCCCTGCTGATATTTGTCGGTTACTGGGACGACCTTCTGAGCGATTTCGCTTCCGCTTCTCTTCCACAAAATGTCTGGGTGGATATGTCGAAGCATGCGTTCGCCAAAGAACTCATGGTGCGCCCGGGCGGAGTGTATCCAAAGTATGGCGCCGTGGACCGCGATTACTACGGTTCTGAATACGATGGCTTCCAGGATATTTTTACCAGCGCCGTCTACAGCAATTTGGAATGGGGGCGTTTTGAGCAGGCGCGCGGAATCATTGATAACTACTTCACAAGTTTCGTTGATGCCAAAGGCATGATCAATATGCGCGGACCTGAAACTGCGCAATTTGGCATGACGCTGTCTCTGCTGGCGCGGTATTTTAATTACACGCAGGACCGCGATCTCCTCGCAAAACACAGCTCTAAAATTGAAGCGACAGCGAGCTTGCTCGCTGAACTTCATGATGAGAGTTTGCGATTGCCTCAAGATGATCCGGGCCACGGACTGATTCACGGCTGGAGCGAATCAGACTCCTGCCTCATGCCCAATCCGGAAATCTGGTGGCTGCCGTATTTTTCTCACAACGCATTTACTGCCCGCGGGCTGCGAGATATCAGCCAGACGTGGCCCGAGGTTAACCGCCAGAGTGGCGCCCAAGCCGCGGCCTGGGCAAAACGCAGCAAGACATTGCAGGACGCCGTCGTCGCCAGCATTCGAAAGAATATTCGCAACGATGTGAACCCTGCATATATCGGACTCTTTCCCGGCGCAAAGCTCATGTTTCGCGAGTCCATGGAAAGGGAAAGACCATCGCCGCAGCAATGGGCGCACCGTGCGTACTCCGAGTTGTTGCAAGCCGACATGCTTCCGGACGACATGGCCAACCTCGTGATTGATTGCATGCGCGCCTACGGGGCCACCACTCTGGGTGTGGTCGCCAATGTTGAGCGGCCGCATCCGCAAGGCCGCGACATCCTCGGCTTTATTTCCTATGGATACGCGCAGATGCTGTTGCGCCTAGATCGCATTGAGGAATACCTGTTGTTCCTATACTCGCACCGCTATCACGACCACACGCGGGGAAGTTGGATAGCGGGCGAAGTCTCAGGGATTGACGGCGACCGCGCGCTTTTTTGCATTCCCGCGCAACTCACCATTCCATTGCTCGTGCGCTGGATGCTCGTGCTTGAAGATTCCGACGAAGACAAACTCTACTTCGCCAAGGGCATTCCCCGCGACTGGCTGGCTTCCGGTAAGGAGATAAGAATCGACCGTGCGCCAACACGTTGGGGAAAAGTGAACTTGAACATGAAATCGTCGGCAAATACAGTGACGGCCCACGTTGAACTGGCGCGCTCAGGAAGCCCGAAAGAAGTCCAGATAAAGTTACGCCTTCCACTCCGCGCTAAGTTGGAGAGTGTCAAAGTAAACGGCAGCCAGGCAAGTCTCGGTGGCCGAAATCACGACACTGTGATTATTCGTACAGGGAACGAACGACAGTTTGAGGTTGTCGCTCAGCGGGGGTAATGGAATCTGTTCCCAGATCACCTTGAAAAGCTCATAGATCATTGCCTTCTTAGTAAAATTGTTTCGGCAAAACTGTCCGCAAGAATCTCTGGGAGTGGCTCCGGCGCGCCCGATCTTGTAGAATCCTTGCTAGATGCTGCCGCGCGGCTATTGCGCTATGGTCTAATTCTGTTCATGAACAAGGTGCGCATTGTTCCGGCCTGGATGTGCTTGTTTGCGGTCTTGGTCGCGTCAATTTGTTCTTTTGGTCAAACTGGTAAGCCTTCTTCTGCTTCTGTTGCAGTTCCAACCCCCGGCCTCTTTGTGAATGCAACCGAAAAGCTTGGAGTCCACTTTCAACAACAGGCTTCTCCAACCAGCAGGAAATATTTACTGGAAACCATGGGTTCTGGCGTCGCCCTGTTCGACTATGACAACGACGGCCACCTCGATATTTTTTTTGCCAATGGCGCGCCGATCGAGGATCCGACTCCCAAAGGGACCATTCCGCAAAAGACCAGCCCGAAATATTGGAACCGTTTATTTCACCAAAAACCTGACGGCACGTTTGAAGATGTGACCGAAAAGGCAGGCTTGATTGGGATTGGCTACTGCACCGGGGTGGCAGTCGGCGACTACGATAACGACGGCTACGAAGATTTATTTGTCTCGGGCTACGGCCGGAGCACTTTGTACCACAACAATGGCAACGGCACTTTCACCGATGTCACAAATGCCGCCGGTGTTGCGGGTTCCGGCTGGGCCACTAGCGCGGCGTGGTTCGATTATGACAACGACGGCAAATTGGATTTGCTGGTTGCGCGCTACATGCAGTGGGATTTTGACGATTTGTATTGTGGCGAACGGAAGGCTGGATATCGCTCCTATTGCCATCCCGATATCTTCAAACCTATATCTGTCATCCTGTACCACAATGATGGCAACGGAAAGTTTACCGACGTAACGCAAAAAGCCGGCCTCGATAAACCGATCAAAGGAATGGGAGTCGCCATTGCGGATTACGATCACGATGGATGGCCGGATGTACTTGTTGCCAATGATTCCATTCCTGAATCTCTTTTTCACAATAAGCGTGACGGTACATTTGAAGAAATAGGGCTGGTTTCCGGCGTGGCCCTTGATGGCGGCGGGGCTTCATTTGCAGGCATGGGGGTGGACTTCGAGGATTATGACAACGACGGCTGGCCGGACGTGATTATTACCGATTTGGCCAATCAGAGGTACGCGCTCTACCAGAATGCCGGAGACGGAACTTTCAACTATTCCACCAACACGACCGGGCTGGGCACCATCAGTCTGCTCCATTCCGGGTGGGGCGTGCGATTCGTGGATTACGACAACGACGGATGGAAGGACATATTCATTACGCAGTCGCACGTGATGGACACAATTGAAATCAACGAGCCGCATCTCCACTACAAGGAATCGCCGCTGCTTCTTTGGAACAAGGAGGGAAAGAAATTTGTGGATGTTTCCGCGCAATCTGGGGACGTTTTTCAGCAGAAATGGGCCGCGCGTGGAATGGCAATCGGCGATATTCACAATGATGGAAAGATGGACGTGGTCGTCACTTCGAACAACGGTCCCGCATGGATTTTAATCAACGAAACCCCGACGCAAAATCACTGGCTCACGCTTAAGCTTGTGGGAACCAAGAGCGATCGGGATGCAATCGGAGCCCGAATTAAAATCATGACAGGCGGCGGAGCGCAGTACGCGACGGTGACCACCGCTGGAAGCTACGAATCATCGAGTGATAAGCGTGTACACTTTGGGTTGGGCAGCGCCAATTCCGCGAGTGAAATTCAGATTCATTGGCCGAGCGGCACGGCGCAGACGCTGAAAAATGTGAAGGCTGATCAGATTCTCACGGTCACAGAAGGCAACTCTTCGAACCCCTAACAGGCATCTCCATGGCGCAGCGGGCTTTCAGTTTCCGAAGCTATTTTTTGGTGGGCTTTCTGTTGTCTATTTCCGCGTTTGCGCAAGTCGATCAATATGCGCGCGGGCTGGAATTTTTCCGACAGCGGCAGTGGAGCGATGCAGCCACGGCCTTTCAGCAATATGAAAAAGCGCAGCCAGGCAAGTCGGATGCGCGCCTCTATGCTGCCAAATCGCTCATCAACGTGGGACAGATTAAAGAGGCCGCCAGCACGCTTGAACCGTACGTTGCGAACAATCCGAACTCCCAGGATGCGGTGTACTTGCTGGCGTACCTTCGTTTTCGTGAGGACAAGCCCCAGGAATCGCTGAAATTATTTACTGCCGCCGCAAAACTAAAAACTCCAACCTCCGACGATTTGAAAATTGTTTCACTCGATTACGTTTTATTGAATGATTACGAAGATGCGGGCCGCTATCTTGAAGAATCGCTGAAAATGGACCCCGACAATCTGGAAGCCCGCTATCATTTGGGCCGCGTGCGCTATCAGCAAAATAAATTTGACCAGGCGATTGCGGCATTCCAGGAAGTCGTGCGCCGTGACCCTGCGAATGTGAAAGCGGAAGATAATCTCGGGCTTAGCCTGGAAGGAAAAAACCAAACCACGCAGGCAATCGCCGCTTATCGTAAAGCAATTGACCTGGATGCGGCCGCCGCAGCCCATGATGAAGAACCGTATCTCGACCTTGGCATTTTACTGGAAAAACTGAATCGGGGGCCCGAAGCGGTTCCGTTGCTGTTGAGGGCCACGCAAATTGCGCCACGATCCAGCAAGGCGCGTTATGAATTAGGTAAGGCCTATTTCGCTGCGAATCATTTTGATGATGCCCGCATGCAGATAGAAGAAGCGGTGAGGTTAGACAATTCGAACAGTGCGAATCATTATTTGCTAGGCAGGGTTTATCAGAGGCTGGGTAAGAAGGATTTAGCCGCGCGGCAATTCGCAATGACCGAAGATCTTATCGGCAAGCAAAATTCCAATGCAACCGGCATGAGCGCCGGAGCAAGATGATCTTGCGGAGAGATTCCATCGATCCTGCGCTTCGCGAGTGCCGCGAAGTGGTTGCGGCTTGTGCGCTCGGAACGCTGTTGATGTTGTGCGCCCTGTGTTGCTCCGCCCAAGTGGCGACACAATCGGACAATCTGAGTCTTCTGAAAGATGCCGCGCAATTGATTTCTGCGGGGAACCTAGATCGGGCCGAGAACGAGTTGCAATCCATATTAAATGCGGACCCACACGAGTATCGCGCGCTGAATTTTATGGGTATTGTTCGGGCGCAGCAGGGAAGAAATGCTGCAGCGGAGAAGCTCTTCAAACAGGTCATCCAACAGAATCCGAATTTTGCCAGCGCGCACGTAAACCTCGGATTGCTTTATGTACAAATGTCTCGCTCCGCTGACGCAATCCCCGAATTTCAGGAAGCGCTGCGAATCGATCCTACGCGCACAGATGCGCTGAACTCCCTACTAGCCGCTTTGCGCAACGAATCTCAAATCGCTTTACAGAACAATGACGGCGAAAAAGCTTTATCGTTCATGATGCAGGCTCGTCAGGCAAGCCCGAATGATCCTGAAGTGCTTTATGAATTTGGTATGGCGGCGCTTCGCATGTCCTTGTTCCCAGACGCCATTCAGGCTTTTCAAAGCGTCCTCAAAGTCCGCAAAGAAGACGCGAAAGCGATTTATGCTCTGGGCCGTGCCCAAATGGGGCTGGCAAAATATCAGGACGCGCGCGATACATTCGCACACTATGTGCAACTTAACTCTGGAGACGCATCCGGGCATTACGCGTTAGCTCTCACGCTTGCATCGCTGCAACAATTTCCCGAGGCGAAAACTGAATTTGAGCGGTCTATCCAGTTAAAGCCTGTGCAAACGGAATCATATTTTCAATTGGGCCGGCTCGAACTGAATGCCGGCGATCTGGGTGCAGCGGGCATGCATTTTATCTACGTCCTGCAACGCGATCCGCACCATGCAGGCGCACTCACGGGAATGGGACGGATCGAATTCGAAAAGAAGAATTATGACGAGGCCGCGAAATTGTTGGAGCGAGCCGTCACCGTTGAGCCGTCGTTGCGCGAAGCCCATTATTATTTGGGATTGAGTTACGCACGGCTGGGAAGAAAAGAAGATTCGGCCGCGCAGTTAAAAATCACCAACGAACTTGACCAGGAAGAGGTGAAGGCGCACAACGCCGGCGTAGAAATCATCAACCCCGGCGAAGATTCTTCGACCGGGGCTGATAAGCATTAAAGATGTTGCCAGAAAAAGTTAATTGCCCTCCAGCGCGGCATGCGGCCAACCGTCGCGCCATCCAATTGTTGAAATCTGCAAATAGGCGTCTCCAGTTTTTCCGTCATACGCGTGGAACACAATAATGTCATTACCATCTTTTTCTTGAAAGAGCGATTCTCCGCCAGGCCCGATCCAACGACTGTTTCCCACGAGCAGCGGTGTTCCACCGCCCTGCAACATCGGTGTACCCTGCGCATCTACGTAAGGCCCAGTCACATTTTTCGATCGGCTCACCATGGTTTTGTAATTGCTCTTGGTCCCACGGCAGCAAAGGTCGAAAGAAACAAACAGGTAATAATATCCGCCATGATGAATAATGAATGGCGCCTCCACCGCTTGCCAATCTCCGGGCAAGCCTGGAGGGTTCGGAGGAGGGTTTGCCGGACGCTTGCGCGTGGCGAGTGAATAGAGTTTCGTATCTTCTTTGGAAAGCAGGCCAGTCTTCGGATCTATGCGGCGCATCTTAATGCCGCTCCAGAAACTTCCGAACGCGAGCCAGGTTTGACCATCCGGCGTCTGGACTAAATTTGGATCAATGGCGTTAAAGTCATCTTCCAACTTTGATTCCAGCACCAGTCCGCGGTCCACCCAATGAAAATCAGGGCTTGAGGGATACAGGGTTTTGTTTGTAAGCAGGGCAATTCCCGAGGTGTTCTTGCCGAAAACCGAGAACGCGTAGTAAAGGTGATATTCGCCGTTGAAAAAAGAAATATCGGGGGCCCACAGTTCCCGCGTCTTGGGACTCTCTTTTTTGATCCAGTCGGGAATCTGGTCGAACACGTACCCGCAGAGCTTCCAGTTGTGCAGATCTTTCGAGCAGCGGATGGGAAGCTCACCGTTACGAACCGGTCCGTTGGCCGTGCCAAATAGATACCAGTTGCCTTTTTCCTTCATGATGCTGGGGTCGTGCGTATATTCGACGTCCCCTTGAACGGGGACGACCTCTGGGGCGGAGCCGCTCTCGTTCTTTGCAGAAGCGAAGGAACCAGAGAGAAGAATTCCGAGCAGAATGTAGAAAATTATTTTCGGCATAGGTCCTTGTCGGGATATTGCGCAGCTAGAATACAATGGCCGGCAAACGTTTACCCGATCATTTTTCTCGGCATTTTGTCGGTTGTGCGATCGTGGTGGTTAGCATGCTTAAACAAGTTCTCGGCCTCCTCTTAATTTCCGCGTCAATTTCTTTCGCTGAAACGCCGCCAGTTCCTGTTCAGGCCGAACTTCTTCATCCGATTGAAGCTGGCCACATCAAAGTGGGAGATCCAGTCCTCGCAAAAGTTGAAGTCGAATGGAAGGGAGCGCAGTGCCACCTGCGCAAAGGGGCCACGCTAAAGGGGCGCGTCGTCTTAGAAAATGAACGAACGCGAACCGCTCGGGCGTCCAAACTTGCGCTGATCTTTGAAAGCGGTGAATGCAACGGCAAGGATATGAAGCCTATTCCGCTCACTGTGGCCGCAATGATTGCTCCAAGTCCCCAGGACACAAACTTATTCAATGAAGAGCAAATGCCGGCGCTCTCAGACGCCGTTGGTTTGGGCTTGAATGGCGATAGCATCGCCGTGAGCGGCAATGGGATGCGAAGCGTGACACAGGCGGCGCAGACAGTGATATTCCAGCCTACTCAGCGCAAACCGCCGAAGGCCGTCATGCCCGGTCAGGTGCTAGGCATGCGGAACGTAAAGTTAAATGTTGGAACGGGCCCCGAGGGAAGCTCGATCATTTCCGACGATCATCACAATCTCCGGCTCGAGAGCGGGTTGCAATTCGTTCTGGTGCCAAATGTAAAAGCCAGGGCTGCCAGCCCGGCGGCGAAAATTGTTCCAACTACAGCCACCACCTCCGCGTCGAATGTTGCGCGGACCGTCCCGAGCGTTCCCGAATTCGTTGATACAACGGAAGTGTGCGAACCGCCGCAATGCAGCATAGCTGCGGCGACTGATACGTCGTTGGCTTCGCCCGGGTCAGTTTCCGCGATTTCTATTAAAAATCTGGGATACGTTTCATCGTCCAACCGCGACATGTATCACTTTGATCGCGAAGCCGCGCTTTCCTATTTAGGCGAGAACCAGTTATTGTTCACGTTTGACCCGCACGAACTCGTGCCTCGTATCGGATTGTCCGGGCCATGGCGAACCATCCGCAGCGTGCTGATTGATGTGAAGACGGAAAAAATTAAACGCGTGGAGGACTGGTTGGTTCCCGATGGTGGCCAATACCTTTGGCCCATTGGAAGCAATAAAGTCCTGGTTCATATTGGGAGGCAGTTGCGGGTGTATGGCCCCGGACTCAGACTTGAGCAGTCCGTGGTGGTCAACGGTCCATTAGCGTTTGTAGCAATCTCGCCATCCAGCAAATATTTCGCTGTCGGCGTTGTACAGGAGCGCCATACGGCCGCGATCCATAGACAATTGGAAGAGGCCGAGGGGCGTGAGCCTGAAGAAGATGTTGAAGTGCGAGTGCTCGATGCGGAATTTCGTACGCTTGCCCGGGTCGTGCGGTCCTCGTTCGATGCCCCTCCGGTTTTGTCCGACGAAGGTGAAATTCGCATTCCCACCATTGGCAAAAACCGTTGGCGCGTCGTTGAGCAAACCTGGGCTGGGCAAAGACGAGTGCTGGCAGAGGTCCGTTCTACCTGCCGGGTAAGCGCGAAGAGTTTGCCCCCCGATCTTCTGTTTATCACCGGGTGCGATCAACCGTCAGGAACGTGGTACCGCATTCTGACGTCGGAAGGGAAGCCGGTGCTCAAAGGACATTCTTCGTCTGAAGAACTGGGGCAACTGGCCGAAGGGCGCGCAGCCAGTGGTTTGTTTGCAGTCGCGGTTACAAAAGCTTCGAAGTCCATCGCACCCGAAGTTGCTTTTCGCAGCAATGATTTAGAAAGCGAACATATTGTTCTGTACCGCGCTAACAATGGACAGAAAGTGCTCGCGGTGAATGTGGCATCGCCCATTCCCACATTCCAATCCTTCGGAATTTCTCCCTCGGGAGATCAACTCGCGGTATTCAAGAGTGGCGAGATTGCTTTTTACTCCGTGCCGGCAACCGGCGAAACGGCCAAGCAATAACTTAATGAGAATTTGTCAAGGGCGTTTGCGGCGTTGAATTGTGCGCTGCGTCTGCGTTTGGCTTGCGCCCTCCGAGTTCGAATGACTTTCGTTCGAGCTTCTTGTAATTCTTGTCAAATTCTTTGATCTCGAGAAACTGGTCGGGAGCAACATCAGCAAAGTGCTGGCGCGTGTTGCTGACCGGCCACCAGATTTCTATATCCAGAATCTTCGCCGATTTTCCCAGCCCAATATGCTGTTGCAGGGGAGACGCGCCGAATGAACCTCCGCTGCCGACCGTCCGATAAACGGAGCGTTTCGGTTGTCCCTGGTCTTGCACGGTGACGTTAATCCGCGTCCCTATCGCCGAACGATTGGTTTTCACGCCCACTAAACGCAGGGTGATCCAGTCATTGCCGTTCCCAGGATTTTTGAACAGCCGGAAGGCATGGCTGTCGCCGGGCACGGCGCCGCCGACTTCCTCCAGCAAATCTTCCTGGCCGTTATTTCCAATGTCCGCGAACGCTACCGCATGTCCTTTGTGTAATTCCCCTGTTCCGGAGGATGCCGTGACATCCACAAAATATTTGCCTTCTTTGTTATGAAACAGCACATTCGGAAGAAGAGAACTGTACGCCGGATTTCCCGTCCCCAAATAAAAATCGAGAAATCCGTCGTTATCAATGTCGCCGAAATTGGATCCCATGGGCATGAACACCCGGTCCAGTCCGACCTCTTGGGTCACATCGCGGAAAGTGCCATTTCCAAGATTTTTATAGATCTTCAAGGTTTCGGCGTTGGGCGGAAGCTCGAGATAACTGCGCAGCGTTTCATCCACGGAAACGTAGTAGCTACTTACAAAAAGATCGGGCCACCCGTCGTTGTCGTAATCGAAGAACCATGCTGGAAAAGCTTGTTTTGGTTCCTGCACGCCTGCCTGCAATGCGACTTCGCTGAATGTTCCGTTGTGGTTATTGTGATAAAGAAAGTGGTTGCCGCTGAGATTCGCAACAAAAAAGTCAACGTAGCCGTCATTGTCATAGTCGGCCGCCACGGCCGCCTTGCTGAACCCCATATGATCGACTCCCGCCTTGTGCGAGATGTCGGTGAATGTGCCATTGCCGTTGTTATGGAAGAGCTGGCTGGGAACATTTTCATTGCCGACCAGTAAATCGAGATAGCCGTCGTTATCAATATCCGCCCACACAGCAGTTTGCGTGTCAGTTGCGGGGTCGGCAAGACCGGCCGCTGCGGTCACATCCGTAAATGTTCCATCGCAATTATTTCGCAACAACGATTTGCGTTGCGGAAACTCCCATGCACCCCGTAGCACCAGAATATCCACGCAGCCATCGTTGTTGTAGTCCGCCTGGATAAGATTCAGTCCGCCAAGCTGATCGCTCAATCCCGCTTGCGCGGTGCGGTCAGAAAATGTTCCATCGCCGTTGTTGTGAAAGAAGTGCATCGGCGCGCACTGGCCGTAGTCAGAGGTCACGATGTCGAGCAGGCCATCATTGTCGAAGTCGTCCACAATCAAACCACCCGACATGTCATACATGTTGAGGCCCGCTTCGGGAGCAACATCCACAAACCGGCCTACATCTTCCGCGGATTCAAAGGAGGAAAGCGGAATCAAATATTGCTTGGGAACGCCTTCGGGATATTGGCCCAGAGTCATGTAAGCAAGATTCAGCAGCCATCTCACATCGAGCCGGTCCGGTTGTCGCTGCAAGTATTTCAGCAGATAGTCCACGGCTTTTTCCGACGAAGCGGTCTTCTCGTAGCGCATCTCTGGCCGCGGAGGAAATATGCAGCGGTCGCCGGGTTTGCGATACACGTCGTTGTCCATTTCTGCTTTGTGAAGATAAGCGGTGCCCAACACTTCTTCGAGCTCGGGCAACACTTGTGGCATATCACTCTTTGACATCTGATACGCGCTTTCCCATTGCTCCACAGACTTGTCCATCTGACCCTGGTAGGCATAGAGATTCGCAAGGGCATAATGAGTCTGAATAGTGTCGAGCGGAGTGTGGCCTGTGAGTTCTGGCCCAGTGCTTGTAAGATTCTGCTTGAGCAGATCAATTACGCTGGAAAGCGAGTCTTTGCGAATCTGGCAAAGTGCCTTCAAGTCTTGGCTCCATCCGTCCGGCTTGGGATAACTGCGGAAGGCGAGATCTGCTTCGCCCTTTCCCCCGACATTGGCTAAATAGCGAATGCTTCCCCGCGCGGTCAGGGGCATACTCTGCGTGGGAACGGAGCTGCCGGACGACGAAGGTGCGGTTGTGGAATTCGAACCAGCGCGAGACGCAGAAACTGGGGCGTAACGCAGCACCTGCAAAATAGCGAAACTGGAAGGAAGTCGAATGATCCCGGAGGTCTCTCCGGGAGTGAGTCCCTGGATTGCGTTGCGAAGTTCTTTGCGTAGACTCGCAGGATCCACCTTGCCCATGAATCCGCCATCTTGAGCGGTAACGTCAATGGATTTTTCTTTTGCGATCGCGGCAAAGTCCGCGCCCGTTTGCAGACGTTTGAGAATTTGTTGCGCGTCGGATTCAGATTCCACCACAATAATGCGCACTGGAACGGTCGAGCTTGCATTCGATTGTGCGAGACTTCGTACCGGAAAAATCAGGGAAAGCGCTGCGAAGCAAAAAATAGAAAGCGCAAGATTGACGGCCGACCCCCGAATTGTGGCTGCGAAACAAATACCTGACATCAAAACGACGGCCTGCCGAGAAATGACGAGCGAAAAAAGTATAGCATTGCACTTTAGTAAACGTTTACGATGTTCGTCTCAATCCTGATTGAGACAAAATATTTTTATGATGATCAAGCGCCGCCAATTTTTAGAAACCGGGCTAGCCGCCGCTGCCGGCGCCATGCTCTTCAGCAAAACCTCGCCCTTCGCGATGGCTAACCCCACAGGCAATAATTCACGGATCGAAGTCCTTCTTGATGAACCACTGGGAACGATCTCGCCTGCGATTTATGGCCATTTCACGGAAAATTTGAGCGGCGTGGTTTACGACGGAATCTGGGTTGGCGAAAGTTCTAAAATTCCCAATATCAATGGCATCCGCAAAGAACTGGTGGAGGAAATGCGCAAAATCAAGCCTCCAGTCGTCCGTTTCCCCGGAGGATGTTTTGCGGACAGCTATGACTGGCGCGACGGAATTGGGCCGCGAAATAAGCGCCCGCGGCGGACAAATTTCTGGGCCGACGGTGAAAGGCCTGACGCGCCTGCAAGCCACAAATATGACCCGAACGAGTTCGGCACGAATGAATTCGCGAACTTCTGCAAACTGATTGGCGCCCAGCCATACCTTGCCGCGAATCTGCGCAGTCTGCCAGCTGAACAATTCTACCGGTGGGTCGAGTATTGCAACTCTCCCGGTGGAAGCACTACGCTCGCCGATATACGCGCTGCGGCAGGATATCCCGAACCTTTTAACGTGCGATTCTGGGGCGTGGGGAATGAATCCTGGGGATGCGGTGGAAATTTCACGCCGCAGCAGTACGCCAGCGAATTTCGAAGGTTCACAACCTGGGTGCCGGAATACCATCAAAAATTGGCGTTTATTGCTTCCGGTCCGAACGTGGACAACTGGGAGTGGACGCGCGGCTTTTTCGAGGAGATGGCCCATGGAGAACGTCGCGGCGTGTTGGGCGTGTATGGCTGGGCCCTGCATCACTATGCCTGGAACCTGAGTCGCGGGCGAACTGAGGACTGGATGGCGGGTAAAGGTGACGCGCTCAATTTTGAAGCGGTGGATTGGTATGAGTTATTGCGCGAAGGCGACCGGATGCAAGGTTTGATTGATGGTCACTGGCAGATCATGGGCGAACAGGACCCACAACATCTTGTAAAGCTCATTGTGGATGAGTGGGGCCCCTGGTACCGCCCCGGCAGCGAATTAACGCCGACAGACCAACTGGAACAGATGTCCACTTTGCGCGATGCGATCTTCAGCGGCATGACGCTCGACATCTTCAACCGGAATCCTGAAAAAGTTGCCATGGCGGCGTGCGCGCAATTGATCAACTGTCTGAATAGCTTATACCTCGCTCACGAAGACAAATTTTGCGTGACCCCCGTGGGCCATGTATTCGCCATGTATGTCGCTCATCAGGGCGGAGAGGCACTTCGAACAGAGTTCTCCGCTCCCAATGTCAGTTACGAGCGCGACGGCAAGCCTGCGTCGTTCTGGGGACTGAAAGGCTCAGCATCGCTTCGTGATAAGAACCTTGTTCTTACGGTAGTGAACCCGCACGTGAGCGACCCGCGCGAGGCGGAAATTGGGATCCGAGGCGCAAGAATCCAGTCGGCCACCGCGACCGTTCTTACGAATTCGGACATCCATGCGCACAACACCTTTGCAGAGCGGAACGTCGTTACAGCGAAGAGTGTGACCGCCGAGGCGAAAAATGGAATGCTCAACTTCCAATTTCCAGCAGCTTCGATAACAAAGTTGGAGTTGGCGCTGGCATAATGGACGGGGAGCTTAGCACATGCGATCACGATGGATAGTTCTTTTCCTGCTGTTTCTGGCCGTTAGTTTTGCTTCCGCCGCGCATGCACAACAGTGGTCGGTGGAACAAGCCAATGAATGGTATGCAAAGCAGGCGTGGCCGCTGGGAAGCAACTTTATCCCGAGCACGGCCGTGAACGAGTTGGAAATGTGGCAGGCCGACACCTTCGATCTGCCAACCATTGATCGCGAACTGGGCTGGGCGCAGGGATTGGGCATGAATTCCATGCGAGTGTTTCTGCACAATATCCCCTGGCAGGAGGACTCGCAGGGATTTTTACATCGCATTGACCAGTTTTTGGATGTTGCCGACAAGCACCACATTCGCATTACATTTGTTCTGCTCGATTCTGTATGGGACCCAAATCCCAAACCCGGCAAACAACCCGATCCAATTCCTCACGTGCACAATTCACGCTGGGTGCAGGCTCCGGGCGCCACCATTTTGAAAGATCCCGCTTCATGGAACACGCTGCTGAAGCCTTACATCATGGGCGTCATCGGACACCTGGCCAATGACCATCGCGTCCTCATGTGGGACCTGATGAATGAGCCGGACAATGATAATTCCAAAAAAAATGGTGAAGTTCCCAACAAAGCGGAAGTCGCTCTAAAACTGCTGAAGCTGGAGTGGCAATGGGCCCGCGCGGCGAGGCCTACCCAGCCTTTGACCAGCGGGGTTTGGCAAGGTGATTGGACGAGCGATGCAACGCTGAGTGACATGGCCCGCTTTCAGCTGCACAATTCCGACGTGATCACCTTCCACGACTATGATCCTCCGCAAGAGATGCAAAAACGAATTGACATGTTGCGGCGATTCAAACGCCCGCTGATTTGCACCGAGTATATGGCCCGGCCGAGAGGAAGCACCTTCCAGTCCATTCTTCCATTACTGAAAAAAGAACATGTTGGCGCCTACAACTGGGGGTTCGTCAGCGGAAAATCGCAAACCATTTATCCATGGGACTCATGGACAAAGAAATACACCGCGGAACCGCCTCTGTGGTTTCACGACATCTTCCGTAAGGACGGAACGCCTTATAACGTGAAAGAAACTGATCTTATTAAGGCGTTGGCTCCGCGTCGTTCTTCTTAATCGCTGGTATAAATGCTTAATGCGTAAACTCGCGCACTGTGTTCTTTTCGGGTCGTTCTTTTTCGGGTTGTTCTTGTCTTCTGCGATTGCGATTGCGCAATCGGTGCCAGCGGAACTGAAGCCTCAGCAAGCGCCACAGGCGGGGGCCGTCTCCACGGGAGGCGTGTATGCCCCGGTATTGGATACACAGAAGCGCCCTATTACCGCCGGCGGGTTTGTGGAGTCGGGTCCAATTGTTTTTCAGGATATCGCGGGAAAAGCAGGCCTCAGTAAGTGGCACCACATTTCGGGTTCTCCGGAAAAAAAATTCATTCTGGAAACAGTCGGCTCCGGCGTTGCACTCCTCGACTACGACAATGACGGCTGGCTGGATATTTATCTTGTCAACGGATCGACGTTTGACGCACTGACTGGAAAAGCTACTTCCCCTCGCGCTGCTCTCTTTCATAACAATCACGACGGCACGTTCACGGACGTTGCAGCGAAAGCTGGGGTCACAAACGATCGTTGGGGATTCGGCGTTGCCATCGGCGACTACGACAACGACGGTTGGCCTGATATTTATGTGAGCAACTATGGCAAGAACCGCCTTTACCACAATAATCACGACGGGACTTTTACCGACGTTGCGGAAAAGGCTGGAGTCACCGTAGGTGCCTGGTCCACCGGGCCCACATTCGGCGACTACGACGGCGATGGCCGGCTAGATCTTTTTGTGCCCGGTTATGTGCACTTTGATCTGGACCACCCTCCAAACCCGGGATCGGCATCGGTGAAGTTTGCCACCTGCGAATTTCGCGGCATCAATGTTATGTGCGGTCCTCGAGGGTTGCAGGGCGAGCGTGATCACTTGTTCCACAACAATGGCGACGGCACTTTTACCGATGTGAGCGAAAAAGCTGGCGTTGCAGACGCCAATGCGTATTACGGATTGACCGCGGTATTTGCCGATTTGAACAACGATGGCCGGCCCGACTTGATCGTCGCCGACGATTCTACGCCGAATTATTTGTACATCAATAAGGGGAACGGGACTTTCGAAGACGCGAGCTACGCCTCTGGCTATGCCTTGAATGAAGATGGGCGCGAAACTGCATCCATGGGAATTGCCGTGGGAGATTATCTCAACAATGGCTGGCTTGATCTCTATAACACTGTTTTTTCTGATGACTACAATCCGCTCTACCGCAACGATGGGGACGCAAACTTCACAGAGATTAGCTATCAGGCGGGGGTTGCGGAAGTCACCATCCCGTTTCTTGGATGGGGCACGGGCTTCTTGGATTTTGACAATGACGGCTGGAAGGATTTGTTCGTGGCCAATGGCCATGTTTATCCGCAGGTGGACAACAGAGGATGGGGCACCACCTACGCGCAACGCCCCGTGGTATTTCACAACCTTGGCGGCAAGAAATTTGAAGTAATGCCTGCGGTGACGGGAACAGGACTGGCGGAGGTGTTTACCGCGCGCGGCGCTGCATTTGGTGATTTGTTCAATGACGGGAAAATTGACGTCGTCATAAACCAGTTGGACCGGTCGCCTGCCCTGCTGCGCAACGTCAACGGCGACAAGAACCACTGGGTGGGACTTAAACTGATCGGGGGCCCAAAAAGTCCAAAGGATGCAGTCGGAGCGACCGTCTATTTAACTGCCGGGGGCATCAAGCAGCGGGCTGATGTTCTGAGCGGGGGAAGTTTCGCCTCGTGTAACGACCCGCGAGTGCACTTTGGATTGGGCGATACTGTTAAAGTGGACAAAGTCGAAATCCGTTGGCCGAGCGGGAGTGTACAAAACCTGACGCTGCCCGCAATCGATCGTTACTTTATGATCGAAGAGGGTAAGGACCCCGTTTCAGGGAATCGGCCCTGATCGCCCGTGTCCCAAACGATTGCTCGTTAAGCGGTTACTTGATTGTTCGTGTGGAGGGCCGCGTTCCAAGATATATTCCGCAAATTGAATACTTTATCCAAAATTAAAATCGAGAAAACGATTACTCAAAACGATGCGGAAGCCTCAGAACTTGCTTGACAATGCACTTTTCGGGATAGTACATTCCTTCCGATATTCTTGTGGAGCAGGCGAATGCAATTGTGTTTTCGGCGCTTGAGCCTTTTCTCCGGAATAGCGATTTTATTGTGCGGATTTTTAGCAGTTTCGGTCTCCGGCCAGGAAACGGTTTTTGAACGAACGTTTCGTCAAGGGGTCCAGGCGATGCAGGCTGGGCATTGGGATGATGCCGCGCAATCGTTTACACAGGCGGCCAAATTGCGCCCGAATTTCGCCGAGACGTATTTCAATCTTGGGCTGGTTCGATTGCAGCAGAAGCAATGGGGCGAAGCCTCTCAGTCGCTTGAACATGCATTGAAGTTGCGGCCCGGATTGCGCGGCGCAAATATGTTCGCCGGCATCGCCAATTATCGAAGAAACGACTATGCGGGAGCGATAAGTTTGCTGAAAAAAGAAACACTTTCTGACTCCAAAAATGCAAACGCTTACATGTGGCTCGGCGTGGCGCAACTGGCGGCGGGTAAGGTGGACGATGCCGGTGAGAGTCTGGACAAAGCGGCAAAGTTAAAGCCCAATGATGTGGATATCCTTTACCATCGCGGCCGCGCGCACATGCTGATCTCGAAAGACAGTTACGAGCAGATGTACAAAGTCGAGCCGAATTCGTGGCGAGTCCATGAAGTGTTGGCGCAGTCTTTTACTGATGCTGAACGCTACGGTGATGCAATTAACGAGTGTGAGGAGGCGATTCGGCTAAAACCCGATGAGCCCGGCCTGCACGAAGAATTGGCGGATATCTACTGGAAACAAAACCAGCTCGACAAGGCCGAAACCGAATTTCAGAACGAACTGAAACAGGATCCGGAAAATGTGACTGCCATGTACAAACTCTCAGTTGTGAGTATCGAGCGCTCCAAGCCCGAAGTCGCGGTCCAGTTATTGGCAGAGGTGCTTCGACAGGAGCCTCACTCGCCAGATGCTCACTATCAGTTAGGGCGCGCGCAGGCGCAAATGGGAAATGCTGAGACTGCGATCAACAGCTTCCAGGCGGCAGTGTCCGATTCGAGCCAGAATGACACCGAGACTTTGCGTCAGTCTTATTATCAATTGGCGCAATTGTACCGGCGAACACAACATCCTGAAGAATCTCGCGCAGCTTTGAACTCCTTCATGCGTCTCAAACAGCAGGCTGACGCGGAGCAAGCGCAGAGACTCCAGGACAAGTTGAAAAGATCCAGTCAAATGCAAAATACAACGCAGTAGCGGCGTTGTTTTGGCAGGGCGCAATAGAAAGTCGAAAATAGGAAGCTGTCGTAGCAAGTAGAAGAAGAAGCAGCAAGCGGCGTACAGTGCGGGGAGCGCTGTAGAAGCAACAAAGAAAACGTTTGCTAAAGAAAGAAAACGTTTTCTTTTGGATGAATCGGCCGGTTTGCCAAGGTTTGCGCCGGAAGCAGATTGGGCCAGAATTCGCAGTATTGAGACAGTCCAAGTAATGGCTGCTCTATTCCATTTTGAGAGTGAGGGAGCTAGCATGAATCACTTAAGACGCGGGTGTTTGCGTTTTGTCGGCGTCCGTCCGTTGCAACTTGCGCTGGTTATGGCAATCATGCTCGGTGTCGCTGTTGCACAAACCAACCAGGGTTCGATTGCCGGAAACGTGCTTGATCCTTCCGGCGCGGTTGTCCCAAATGTGAAAATTACCGCTACTGCCGTTTCTACAGGCGCAACTTATCAAACAGTTTCCAGCAGCGCCGGCTCTTATCGCTTCCCCAACCTAAGCATCGGATCATATGACCTTACCGCTACCGCAGATGGGTTCCGGACCATACAGATGAAAGGTGTCTTGGTGCAGGTAGCAACCACCAGTGCTCTGGACATCAACTTGCAAGCGGGCGTGGTCAGCGAAAATGTTGTCGTGAACGCGGATGCTCCTCACGTGCAGTCAGAAAGTGAAGACATCGGCACCGTCATTACGCAGAAACAAACCCTGGATCTTCCACTCGCCCTCGGCAGCACGGTCCAGGCGATGCGCTCACCTGAAGCGTTTGTGTTCTTAACGCCCGGAGCGGTAGGCCCGGGCTCCGATTCCGGTAACGGAGGCACTTTCGAATCCAAAATCACCGGTGGACAAAACTACGCGACCGAAGTTTTACTGGATGGCGCGGGCACAACTCGTTCGGAAAATGGTTCGTCGTTCGACGAAACCGCTCCCTCTGTCGAAGCGCTCAGCGAATTCAAGGTCATCACCTCGACTCTTCCCGCCGAATTCGGACGCACTACTGGCGGCATCGAGAGCTTTAACACAAAGTCAGGCACCAACGCTTATCACGGCGTGGCATATGATCTTTTCCGCAACGAAGATCTCGATGCCAACTTCTGGGGTAACAATTATGTTTTGTCCCAGAATCCGACTCCATCAGCGCGCGCCGCAGCGCAGCGACCGCTTGACCGCCAAAATGATTACGGCTTGACGCTCGGCGGCCCTGTCGTCATCCCGCACATTTACAACGGAAAAGATAAGACCTTCTTCTTCTTTTCCTGGGAGCAATACCGCCAGACGCAAGGTGGAGTTTCAACTTCCAGCGTGCCAACCGCGGCGGAACTGGGAGGCGATTTCACGGCGCAGCTGAATACAGCCAACATATTGGGTACTAATCCGTGTGACGGAACCTCGATTTTCCAGGGGGAAATCTTCGATCCCAACACAACGCAGACCGTCGGCGGCGTGGAATGTCGCACCGCGTTCATGAACGAGCCGGGAAGCACGGGGAACGTTATTCCCACAAACCGATTTTCAAACGTGGGCCAGAACATTATTTCGTTTTATCCCACGCCGCAAAATGGCAACCTGATTAACAACTTCACGTTCCCGTTCAGTTTTCCCATTCTGGATACAACCACCACGTTCCGAATTGATCAGAATATTTCGGAGAAGAGCAAAGCGTATTTCACATACAACTCTCGCGAAAATGTTCGTATTTCTACGAACCCAATATTCGCAGGCCCTGCCGGCTTTGGTCGCGATCAGTTCTTTGGAACGCATTTCGTCCGCTTCGGATATGACTACACGCTGAGCCCGGAGATGATTAACCACCTAAACCTCGGCTATAACCGCACCAATAGTAAAAACGTGGGCGCCGGAGTAAAGCTGGGCAAGGGTACGGACTGGGATGCGCAACTGGGAATCACCGGGACGAGTGGCGTAATGTTTCCGCAGATCGGAAACTCTGATGCAACCGGTTTCGGCGACAATGTTGACGGCGACACGATTGACAACGGTTTCCGTTTTGCCGACACATTTACCTGGGTCCACGGCAAACACGAATTCAAATTTGGATTTGAGGATTGGTATCAACAGTACTCGCCTCTCAACTTCCAAAATACTAGCGGTACTTTCAACTTCGATCACGGGCCGACGGCTGGCACGGCTGCTACCTCCAACTTGAGCGGCAATGGCATTGCAAGCATGCTTTTGGGGCTTCCCACCAGCGTGAATTTGTCCTCTTATGCTAGCCAGCCGCGCTGGACCCGCAGCTACTGGGCGGGATTCTTCCAGGACGGATTCAAGATCACGCCAACCTTAACCATCAACTACGGCATGCGCTACGATATTGACCAGCCGCAGAAAGAAGCAAACGGCGACACTTCCAATATCAATCTGACTGCGCCAAATCCCGGCGCGGGTAACATACCTGGAGTTCTTGAATTTGCGGGGAAGGGGCCAGGACGTAATGGCAACGTAAACGAGCGCTGGGCGAATACCTGGTTCAAGGATTTCGGGCCACGGCTCGGCCTCGCTTGGTCGCCTGCGATGTTGCATGGCAAGACAGTATTCCGCGGTGGTTATGGAATTATCTACGGCGGATTGCAATACGCGGATTTCGGTGGGTTTAACCGTACGGGCTTCCAGGCAAATCCCGCTTTCAATAGCCCAAATGGATTCGACCCGGCGTTACCGCTAGACTCTGGTCTTCCATCCTTCGCCGCGCCTCCGAATCTGGATCCTTCACAGTTGAACTTCCAAGGCCCGCAATATACAGATCCATCGTATGGGCGTCCGCCGATGATCCAGAACTGGAGCGTCGAAGTTCAGCATGAACTGGCAACCGATTTGATCCTCGACGTTGCCTATGTGGGCCAGCATTCCACGAACTTGCGTTCGAACTACGATGCGGTCAATACGCTGAACCCGAAGTTCTTTTCTTTGGGTACAACGTTGCTTGATCTCATTAGCTCTCCGCAAGCCGCGGCCGCCGGAATAAATCCGCCATATGCGGGATTCCCAGGCAATCTAATCGCAGCTCAGGCGTTGGTTCCGTTCCCACAGTACTTCGGATTCAATACTGACGGCGCCCTGGAAAACCTTGGACAATCCACTTACAACGCTTTGGAAGCCAGCTTACAGCGCCGTTTCCACAACGGCCTGAACCTGATGGCATCTTATACCTGGTCGAAGACGCTGACCAACGCAGACGCCGCGTTGCCATTCTTCGCTACCTTGCACCAGGGGGGCGCACCGCAAAACGTCTTCAATAAAGACGGTGACAAAGCGATCAGTAACCAGGATTTGCCGCAGAACTTAGTCATCAGCTACATCTACGAATTGCCTGTCGGAAAAGGAAAGAGATTCCTGGCAAGCAGCAAAGCCGCTGACAAAGTTCTCGGCGGATGGTCTGTTAGCGGCGTGCAGCGCTACGAAAGCGGACAGCCCATAGCGTTTGGTTGCGCTACTGGCGTTCCCGCTTTCGCTGGTTGCATTCGTTACGATCAAGTGCCCGGAAGCTCGATCCTCAGCTCAGCCTGGAAGAGCGGACACTTCAACCCGGTCACTGACAGTATGTTCAACCCGGTAGACAGTTCAGGTCTGCCAAACGCGGCATTTGACGATCCTAATTCCGCAGCCAACTTGGCGACCCGCGGAGCCTATGCCTTTGGCACTCTTCCGCGCGTGGATGGGGCAATTCGAATGGCGCCATATCTGAGTGAAGATTTCAATCTGTTGAAGCGCACCAAAATTACGGAGTCGAAAGACTTGCTTCTGCAGGTAAGCTTCCTCAATGCCTTTAACCGGCACATCTTCAATCGTCCAGCGGATCTAGGGGCCAACGACTCGGACCATGTCAATGGTTCTGGTCAAATCATCCCCGGAAACTTTGGACGAATACAGTACCTGAACTTTACGACTGGAGGCGGGGGAGGTTATCTGCTATTCCCCAGGAAAATACAACTTCAGTTGAAATTTGAATTTTGATTTAGAATTTACCAGTGTCCAAAGCTCGAAAAGGCCGTCGCCGCAAAAGCGACGGCTTTTTTTTCTGAGAGAAGCATGGACAGATAACAACGCGCGATGCGATAAGGAGGTTTGCACAGTGAAGCGCGGAATGCTGGTGACGGTCTTTATGTTGCTTGCTACCCTCCCCATTTGGGCGGTAAATACCCATGCAATGTCCGGCTTAGTGGTGAAAGTGGATCCCGCACATCGCTCCATGATCGTTTCCTGCCAGAGCGTTCCCGGCTACATGGACGCCATGACGATGCCTTTTGATGTTCGTGAAGCAAAATCACTTGACGGCATAAAGCCCGGAACAGCAATTGATTTCACCCTTGTGGTGGAGGGAAGCACCTCCTATGCAACAAATATTCGTATGCGTAGCAGTGAAAACCTTGAACGGGAACCTCTTGAAGCCAACCGTTTGGCCCTCATAACGAAGCTTTCCAATCCTGCTGCCGCGTCGAGCATTCTTAAACTCCAACAGCCGGTACCTGATTTCACCCTGATTGATCAGAGCCATAAACAGATCAACTTTTCTCATCTGAAAGGCAAAGTCGTGGCGCTTAGCTTCGCCTATGTTCGCTGTCCGAATCCCGCTTATTGCTTCCGCCTCACAAACAATCTGGCACAATTGAAAAAGCGCTTTCCACAACGTCTGGGGCGCGACTTGGTATTGCTTACCGTCATCATTGATCCTCAACACGATCAAGAGGGTGCAATCAACAAATATGCGCGAATCTGGCACGCCGATCCAAAAACCTGGCATTTCCTGACTGGCTCTCTGTCGCAAGTACAAAACGTTTCGCATATGTTTGGGATGGAATTCTGGAGTGAGGAGGGCTTCCTCACGCACACCCTTCACACAGTGGTTGTTGACCGCCAAGGCAAGCTCTACGCTAATCTCGAAGGAAATCAGTTCACTGCTCAACAGCTTGGCGACCTGGTCCAGGCCGCCTTGAATCAGCGTTAATCGCAATATCCTTCGGGAGTTGGGCCAAGCGAAATCACGCTAGAATCCGTTCCCAACAGAGAGCACTATTCCAGAGGTCAGTAGCGTCCTGTCTGAGGAAAGCGAGTGATTCAACCCAGAATCAGGCGGCGGAAATGGGGATTCGACCGGCATAAATTCGAACTTTATGGGTGATTGAAAAGCACCACCCTGGGTTGAAAAGCACCAGGGACCTCATTTCTCTAAGCCATTCTCGTCGCGCCAAAATCCGCTATTCCCATAGAAATCAATAAGTTAAAAATTCTTCAAAGCGCTGCGCTCTTTGGCATGGAGCTTGCTTTTATTCATTAGCATTTGCTTTTTTGTTCGGATTTTCGGAGGTGGGTAGTGATGAAAAGCAGACTTCTGGCGGCGGTGGTTATATCGGCTTCCGCGCTATTTGCGTCTACGGGCGTTCAGGCGCAGGACGCTCCGCCCGACGCCGATGCTTCGGTTCAACAGAATGCGCCGCAACAAAGCGCCCCCCAGGAAGATGGCCCGAGCGCTCCGCAACCGGACGTCGCGTCGCAACAGCAGAATGGTCAACAGCAAGAAGGACCGCAGCAGCAAGGGACCGATAGCGCGCAAGGCGTGGCGCGCATCAGCCTAGTTCACGGTGCGGTTTCCACCCAGCGCGGCGATTCCGGCGACTGGGCTGCGGCGGTGTTGAATGCTCCCATTGTCAGCGGTGACAAGGTTTCGACGGGAGATAATTCACGCGCCGAAGTCCAGCTCGACTATGCCAACATCCTGCGCCTTAGCAACCGCTCGCAAGCCACCGTCGCGACCCTTACGCGCAATCAGATCCAGGTGCAAATCGCGCAGGGCATCGTCAACTATGACGTTTTTAAGGACAGCGAAGCCGCGGCGGAAATTGATACGCCCAATGTCGCCATTCATCCAACCAATCGCGACGGCAGCTTCCGCATTGAAGTTCGCCCTGACGGCGACACGGAAATCATCGTGCGCAAGGGTGAAGCCGACATTTCCACCCCGCAGGGCAGCACGCATCTGCAGCAGGGGCAGGATGCGATTATTCGCGGCACTTCGACCGACGCGCAATATAAAACTTCCGATGCACCTCCCAAAGATGAATGGGACCGCTGGAACAATGACCGCGATCACACCATTCAAAGCGCGCAGTCATGGAACCACACCGACCGCTACTACACTGGCAGCGAAGATCTTGACGCTTACGGCCACTGGGGCAACGTCCCGGATTATGGTCCGGTCTGGTATCCCTCAGTCAGCGTAGGCTGGACGCCGTATCGTGCTGGGCGCTGGGTTTGGGAGCCTTATTGGGGTTGGACGTGGGTTTCTTATGAGCCCTGGGGATGGGCTCCTTACCACTACGGACGCTGGTTCCAATACGGCGGCGCATGGGCATGGTGGCCGGGACCAGTTGGAGTGGGCTACGGCTATGGCTATCCTTACCGGCCTATTTGGGCTCCGGCTTACGTCTCCTTCTTCGGATTCGGCGGAGGGGTTGGATTTGGTTTTGGCTCGGTAGGATGGCTTCCCATCGGCCCCTGCGATCCTTTCTTCCCGTGGTGGGGCGGATTTCGCGGACGCTTCACGTTCGTGGATTTCCATCACTTCAACGATTTCCACCGCTTTGGCGGATTCAGACCACTGCATGGAGGAGAGCGATTCTCCAACCTGCGGCTGGCAGAACGCAACGAAGGCTTCCGGCGCTCTATCTCAGTGGTAGATTCGCGCCACTTTGGCACCGGAGGAGTTCGGGCGCAGGCATTAGGACGCGGCCAATTCGAACACGCGCGCATGATGGGCGGAAATGTTCCGGTGGTGCCGGGACGCAAAAGCTTGCATGCGTCGAACCGTGCGGCGAATCCCTCCACCATTCATAATGGAGCCTCGCAACATTTCTTCGGGCGGCAGCCAGGCGTTCACACGGAATCGTTTGCGCGGCAGTCGGAGCAGGTGCGGCAAAACATTCAGCGCGACAGCCGCTCCACGGGCACGCAAAGCGGCGTACGTGGATTTAACAACAACGGATCAAACAATCGCGGATTTGCCGGCAACAACAATGTTCCTCGACCCGGCAACTCCAATTCGAATGTTCGGAACCGTTCCTCATTCGGCGGATCGAATAATGTTGCCCGTCCGAACACTGCGGTGCAAGCCAACCATGGCGCAGAAAATGCTCATGGTGCGGCGGCAAATCCAGGCTGGCGGTCTTTTGGCTCTAACTCTGCAAATGGAGCGAACCGTTCTACCCGAACAAATGTTTCCGGCGGCGCGAATGCTTCTTTCAACCGTCCGCAGGGCGCGGGGAATAGTAGCGCGATCAGGAACAATAACATTCCTCGTCCCGCGAACAGCAGTACTCCGCAGAACTCCGATCGCGGAGGTTGGCAGCGATTCACGCCGCAATCTCGCTCTTCCAGTATGCCGCAGTCGTCCGGGCGTTCACTGGACAACCGATCCTACGGTTCCTATAACAACCGCTCATATGGCGACCGCTCCTACGGCGGCAGATCTTATGGTGGAAGTTATCCGCGGTCTGAAGGCGCATACTCCGGCAGATCCGGATACTCGGGCGAGTCGCGCGGATATTCACGGCCTCCGCTGAATATGCGGCAGCCGGTGGTCACCCAGCGCTCGGCACCAGCAGCCCGCTCTACGGGCGGTGGCAGTTATGGCGGTGGCGGCGGATACCACGGAAGCAGCGGCGGCGGTGGAGGCGGCGGTTACCACGGCGGAGGTGGCGGTGGCGGATCGCATAGTGGAGGCGGCGGAGGTCACTCAGGCGGTGGTGGACGTCGCTGAAGAAAACAACAGGCCGGAGATCACTCTTCGGCCTGTTTTATTTTTGCCCGATTGGTTTTACTACGCTTTCAACGAATCATTTTCCTCGCGGAATAACTCGCATGCTCTTGGTGACTTTTCCGTCGGGTTCGGTGCCGCCGATCACGACTAATCCTTGCTCGGTGGGAATTAAAAAGCGATTATCCAGGGTGACATGGGGCACGTTCGGATTGACGACTTCCCAGTTTTTGGTTTTCAGATTCAGGGCAAAAGTCATCGGGGAAGGTTGCGGAATTTTTCCGTCCGGGCCTTCTCCTTTGTAGTTGGTAACCACAGCAGTGCCGCCCAGGAAGTAAACCCTATTATCGCGCTGCCACGCGCCCGCAGCGATATTGAATCCGGGCTGTCCGGGATGGGGAGGGAGTTTGCTCCAGGAGATTTTCAGCGGATTCTTGCGGTCAATTTTTCCCAACCAGCAGGCGTTGGAAATATCTCCGGTCGTTGACGTGGCTCCATCCACCACCACAATGGTGTCATCGAGAACGGCACCGGCTTGGCCGAACACGGGAGCGCCGGGAGTGGGAGTGGCGCTCTCCCATGAATTGTCGGTGAGGTCATAGACCTGTACATTGTTGACTGGGCCGGAGCGCGATCGGCCGCCGATCACGTAAATGTAGCGTTCGCGATAGGTACCGATGACCGCATTGGCCACTCCAACGGGAAGGTCAGCGCCCCGCAGCCATTCTTCCGCATCCTGGGCGTAAATGTTTAAGTCAGGAACCGGCGTTACGCCGCTTTGGGCGTCAACCACGGCGCCGCCAGCTAAGTAAACGCGGCCATTTTCCGCGGCGGCCATGGCCGCAATACGTCCCGTTGTGCCGGGCACGCCGTGAATCGAAGTCCAGCCTCCGGTGTCGTTGTCGAAAATATATCCAGCATTGCTCACGGCATCCCAGCTGCGTTTTTCACCAATGCCCATGAGCGAGAAGATGTATAGATCGCCGCGGACCTTCATGCTGGCAATCGCATTGTTAGAGACAGGCGCGGGCAAGGGCTCGAGCGTGGGAACAGCGGCGGCAAGCAGAAACCCGGAAAGGGCCAGGACGCAAAGGAGAGAGGCGGACTTATTCATCCCGTCCAATATAAAGTTTTTTGGGCGCTAATCAAAATGGAAGATTCGGATAGAACGGTTGCGCCATAACGGCGCATCAAGATGGCCATCTTTTGGCGCGACTCAAGTCGGGCCTTTCCCATTCGAAATAGTGTCGGATGGTTTGAAGCTCATAAGCCTATTGGCCCGCCGATGCGGTCCTGGCGGCGGGATTTGCGATCAACGTTTCGATGGTGGCGAACAATTCTGCGGTGCGAATCGGTTTGGAAAGATAACTGTCCATGCCAGCTTCGAGACAGCGCTCACGGTCGCCTTTGAGGGCATGGGCCGTCATGGCCACGATGGGTAGATGCGCCCCGGTGATTTTTTCGCGGGCGCGGATGGCGGCCGTTGCGGTCAGGCCGTCCATGCGGGGCATTTGGACGTCCATTAAAACGATTTCAAAATTCGCTTTTTCCAGTTCTTCGAGGGCTGCTTGTCCGTCGACCGCCACGGTGACGGCAAAACCTTTTTTCTCCAAAAGGCGCAAGGCCAAGGTGCGATTCACGGCGTTGTCTTCGACCAACAGCACTCGGGGCTGGTCTCGACATGTCTGGGCGGCCAGGGTCGCGACCGCATCAGTTACGGCGATCATGTTTTCGATGGCGGGCGCGGCGGCGGCTTCCAGTTTCAGTTCCACCGTAAAGTGGAAGGTGCTCCCCTTGCCGGTTTGGCTTTCGAACCAGATGGTACCGCCCATTTTTTCCGCCAGGCGTTTGGAAATCGTCAATCCTAGTCCGGTGCCTCCATAGTTGCGACTCATGGAACCGTCTTCCTGAGTAAACGGCTCGAAGATTTTTTCTCGCATCTCTTCGGGAATGCCCCTGCCCGTGTCACGAATAGTGAAGTGCAGACAGAGGGAGCCGTCGTGGTCTTTTTTGTTTTGCCCCTGTTCTTTTTGCACGTCCAGCGAAATTTCTCCGTGTTCGGTGAACTTCAACGCATTGCCCACCAGGTTTACCAGGACCTGGCGAATGCGGCCCGGATCGCCGACAAGTTTTTCGGGAAGTTCCGCAGGAACGGAATGTACCAGGCGCAGGTCTTTCTGTTTTGCGCGGAGCGCGAAAGCGTTCATGGTGTCGCCGAGATTTTTGCGCAGATCGAAAGGAATGGATTCCACGGCAAAGCGGCCCGCTTCGATTTTTGAGAAATCGAGAATGTCGTTGATGATGGCGAGCAGCGATTCGGCCGAGAGCTTGACCAGGCCGAGGTTGTCGCGCTGCTCGTTCGTGAGTTGGGTATCGAGGACTAGTTCCGTCATACCCAGAATGCCGTTCATGGGCGTGCGAATTTCATGGCTTATGGTGGCCAGGAATTCTCCCTTGGCGCGGGAAGCAGCTTCGGAGGCTTCCTTGGCCTCTTTCAGCTCCGCTTCGGCTTGCTTGCGCGCGCTGATGTCAATCAGGGTCCCCTCGAGCGTGGTGTCATCCTCGTCGGATTCCACCAAAGTAATGTTTTGGAGCACCCAGACAGCCGAGCCGTCTTTCCGGCGCAGGCGAGTTTCTGCGTTGGTAATAAATTTGTCCTTCTTTATTTTTTGGATCAGTCGATCACGTTCCTGGGGGTCGAAATAAAGCTGCTGCGCATTTTGCGAACGGAAATCCATGCGCGATTCGTAGCCAAAAATTCGCGCTCCGGCTTCGTTGATTTCCAGCACTCTTCCCGACAAAGTAGTGCGGAAGACGCCCACCGGACTTCTTTCGAACAGCAATCGGTAGCGACGTTCATGGACGACTAGCTCAAGGCGATGGGCGAAAAGGCGTTGTTTGAGCAAAAGGGTCGCAAGGGCCGCGGCGCAGAAAATCAGCAGCGCGAGCAAAATGGCAATGATGACCAGGCGATGGTCGTATACTGTCACGATTTGCGCGCTGTTCATCAGAATTAGTATTGCCACGGTCATCGTCCTGGGGCGCGAACGGCGCAGGGACAGCCCTGAAAAATAAGCCTCGGCCAGCTGCAGATTCTCTGGATATCTATCGTCCTAAAGGGGTTGGGACTTTAATGGAGTGTCAGAACGGGCAGATCGTTAGACGGATAAAGATAGTTTTTCGCGCGCGCCACTACTCCGTTCAGGTTCACGAAAACGACAATGGAGATCTGTCCCGCCGCTGCGATCACGATGCAAATCGTCAAACGGTTCCTCGCTCAACCTGAGCAATCTTTCAATTCAGTTCTGGCATTCTACCCAGGAACGAAGATTAGTTTCCCGCCGTACGCTCTGTAGCTTCTTTTTCGGTCACAAGCGCCTCCGCCGCGTTTGCCTCCAGTACCCAACTGCTGGCGGCAGAGACGGTGGTTTCATCCTCAAACCAAAGCATCCCGAAATCGGTGATGCACTCGGGGAAGTCTGGCTTAATCACAACGTAGCCCGGTATCATGCTTCCGGGAATGTACGAATCGTCACCGCGATTGTTCGAGTAGGTATGCAGCTTTGAGGCGGTACCGATGGCAGCGATGTACGACACGCTCGACACCGGATGCGCCCCGAGCAGGTAATTGGCGGCGCGAAGAGTATATTCCGGGCCGATGAGGTCCGGAAAAGCTTCGTGCAGAAAGTACATCTCGACGCCAAAGTCAGCCACCTGCTCGGAACCGCCCCAGTCTCGCAGCGTGACAGGCACGCCGAAGGGGGTCGAGTCGAGTTCCTGCTTCAGCTGCGGCAGCCAGGCAGTTAGCGCTGTTCTGAGGCGCGCCTTGTAACTGCTATCGAGATATGGCAGCGCTCGCACCGCGGTCCAGCTTCGAAAATTCATGTGCTCAAGGATGGTGGGGAATAGTTCTTCCACGCGCCGCTTATAGGGCTGGCCGCCATTGGTGGCAATCATCAACTCGAGCGCTGCTGACCAGTCGGGAGGTCCGAAGCCCGCGAATCCGCGGCGGAATGGGTTAGGAGCGGGATGTGTCTGCTCGTCATTCCAGAGTTTAATGGCGGTATCGAGGCAGTCCTTAGCGAGCGGGTCGTTCCAGCCTTTGAGCACGCTCGACGCGGCGGCAAGCGATGCCGCGGCGCCGTACTGGTTGAACGTGGTGTATCCCGTCCAGGCCCAGCGGTCATCGGGCTTGCCGGAGTAGTCGCCTTTGATTTGATCGGGCGAGAGCTTTGGGTCGTAGAGCCGGTTGTCAGTCTGTGACGCGGCATCGCCGACGAAGGTGTACTCCGACAACCAAGCCGACTGAATCCCCGTGAAGGGATGGCCGACTATATGCACCTGGGCGAGCTGCTGCAGCACGCCGTGCTCGACCTGTTGCACGATATCGGGAATGCCATCGGGGCGGTGCATCTCAACGGAACGGGCCTTCTCGTTGACCGTAAGCTCGTCCCACTTGATGTGAAACGTGCTGTAGGCAAGCGAAAGATTTTGAATGGTGGCGTATTGGCCGTAGTCGTCGTTGTCGAAGTCGCCAGCGTCAAACCAGCCGCCAACGTTCAGCCCCGGAATGTGTTCTCCCGGCTTGTAGGGCGAGTAGGTGTCGGGGCCCATCTTGTAGCCGTCAAAGTGTGGCGTGTTAGCCGGGGCTTGGCGAGCGTCATCGAGATGGGCGACGCCGTGCCACATGTGATAACCATCCTGCACCGATACGTGGTCCATCTGCACGGCGAGAAAGCTGTCGAGCGTAGTCTGCCACGTATTTTTGTAAACGTCCTTTGCGATCGGGAAGAAATCGCTGCGCTGGCCGGCGTACTCGATGACGTACAAGCCGGGATCTTTGACGGAAGAAAAATCGAATTTGGAGTAGAGGTAGCGCAGCCAGCGGGTCGGCGTTGAGACCGGCCCTTCAAAGGCTTCCTTGAGCGAGCCATCATCGGAGAGCCGCAACAACTTTGCCGTACCGGACACGGCGGAGTTGGGATCGAGTTCGAGGACCGCCGTTTTCGGGAAATCAGCGGCGTAGCCTGCCTGGGTATGCGCAATCATGGTTGGCCGAGTCCAATCCGGAATGTAGTTGGGCCGGATGTGCCAGACCAGGGCATCTTTTGTCTTGCCCGCAGGAATGAGAGTGCGGAGCACGAACCATCCGTTCTGCGCCTTGTCGCGTCCGTCGAACATCTGAATCGGTCCGCTCTCCGAGGAGATGCTGATGCGGTTAAGAGGATCGGTTGCGGCCAGCGTAACGCTCTCGCCCGAGGCAAAAGGCAAAGGCTCCGTGTATCCCTCAGCTTTGTGCCACTGCTCCACGTACCACACTCGCTTCGGATCGTCGGGATTGGGCGGTACCGTGGTCATTTTGTCCTCGGGATAACGCGGCATCACGCCGAAGACCTTGTTGTCCACGGCGAATGCCTTGTCCATGTAGATGGAGGGCAAAAACTCCAGATTGTAGCCAGCGCGTCCGACGAGGCTCGCGGGCAGCGGCTGATCAAGATTCACCGTCACGCGGACGCCGCCCGGTTCGGCGGCAACTACAACGTGATAGTCGAAGTGGTATTCGGGGTAGGAGAGGTCGGCGGTGAGGCGGTCGTGTTCTTTGTCAGCCTGATGCGCTTTAATGGTCGGGATGGCATCCCACTGTTCCGGCGTGGCCAGGAGTCGCAGGCTGCCGTTAGTGGCGATGCGATTGCCGTGCAGAATAATCTGCATGGCTGCATCCTTCTGGTCGAAGAAGACAGGACTGAAGGCGCTGTCGTACAGCATTACGCTGACGCCGCGTGCATCCAGATAGCCGTTGTCCGTCACCTTCATCTGGAGACTCTGGGCTGCGCTGGGTGTTGGGAGGATGAGCAACAGTGGAATGAGCGAGAGGGCAAATAAGAGCGTCTGCAATCGGGGGCGCATCGGGTCTCCCTAGAGGGTTTTGAACATGGAACTACTACAGTTTTACTACAGCTCCGACCTTTGCCCACGGCTAATGGTCCCAGCAGCTCGCGATCCCAGCCTTTAAATCCAGACTCCGCATAATTGTGCGCTCAATCACCTGTTAATCAACAATCGCTTTCGAATCGTCTGTGACTCCGAGCACAATCCTTTTACTTCGGTCAAGCATCACATCTCCTTCATGATGCACGTTTGATAATGCAGCCAATTTCTCCATCATTTGGTTACTTACTACAGGTTAAGATCTGTGAGCTTGTATTTGTCGTCAGTTGGAGAACCGGCTTGCGTAGGCACCCCCTCGGCTTCAGGGTGGCTTCTGAAATATGCCAGGCGGCGGTGGGCAAATGCGTAAAATGCGAGAAATACGAAGACCCAAAGAATGTTAAGGACTAGCCACTCGACATTGTAGCGAAGCCATATGGATTCGCCCGCAATTTTGATCTCGGGACCATTCGGGTTATACAGCACTCTCACACGCTCCGTCGCGTGATAACCGTGGATAAGCCAAGTATAGGACCGAGATGTCGATTGTGTGCTACGCGTCCGAATAATTCCGTAGCAAGACATGGTTTCTGAGCGGCCTGTGTAGATAGTTCCCGTTCTGCATTGACCTTCGGGGATCGCAAACTTCACCTCGTATTCCACCCAATATCGTGTGCGGCTGGAGAGGCTCACCCTAAACGAAGGATTCGAATGATCGTCACTTTGGTTCGCCGACACAATCTCCCCGTCGGCACTCGGCCAGGTATGCCGCGCATGTAGGTCGGCGCTAATGGTCACTACGCGATCTGCGAGGCCGAAAATGCCCGCAGCTAAAAAAATCCCTGCGATCACTCTCAGCAAACGCGCATAACCTGAGTTAGGGAACATCGCCGTGAGCCATGATTCATCGCTTCCAGGTGGAGTAGTCATGAAAGAGGCTGACATTTGTGGAGATATTGAATGGTGACGTATTGTATGTACCTGATTACCACAATTGTGGATGCTACGCAATAATGAAGCCGATTTGTTTGAATCCATTCGCTAGTGACGATGGAATCTGGCTTCTATGAAGTACATCCTCATTGCCGACGACCAATATCATTTGTAAAAGATGAAATAGCCATTGGTGCCGGGAGGGGGGGTCGAACCCCCATGACCCGAAGGTCGGCGGATTTTGAGTCCGCTGCGTCTGCCAGTTCCGCCATCCCGGCGATGGATGGATCACTTTGCGTGGAAATTTAGCTTAATTGACCCTCTCTGGCTTTGCAACCGCGCGTTGGGAGTTGTGCAGTTTACATAGAAGCAATTCGTATCAGGATATGGCTCTAGCCATATCGCTCACCACCTGATTTTCCTCAAATGCATTCCAACCTACGGAATTTTCACGCCATCTGATAACGCAAGTTCTTACAGCAGCCTAAGCGCGGAGGAGTTCCGATGTACCGCTTCAGTAGTGTCCCTAATCGCTTTCCGGATGTTGAGACTATGATTCGCGGCTTGACGCAGGACCTGTGCATGGCTTTCAACACTGGAAATTACGATCAGGTGGCGGCGCTGTTTTCGCCGGATGGCGTCTCCATGGCCCCGAATCGTCCCATTGCAGAAGGCACCCGGGCCATTGAGCAGACCAGCCGCAAACTCGGAGACGAAGGATTAGAGGACCTCCGCTTGGAAACCGAACGCATCACCCATTCCGGAGATATTGCCGTTGAAACCGGGCGCTACTCCGTGATTCGGAGGCAAAGCAATGGGACAATGTTGGCGGACCGGGGCAAGTACGTGCACACTTGGCGTCGGCTGGGCGCGTGGCTCATCACCGTCGAATGCTGGAACAGCGACCTTCCCGCGCTTCGCTGAAATGATTCAAGTGAATTCCCGCTGAGTTTTGCACAAATGCGAAAGAAACCCGCCGCAGAATTGACCTCGCGCAGACAATTCAATGACAAATCTTTTCAATGTGGCGCATAACTTTGCTGGCAATGCTGCGCTTGAGATTTTCGAATTACGCCTTTCGTTGTGGAGCGCGCAATCCCAGTGGCTCTGTCCAGCCTGATATCAAAGCGAGGTAAATTTTCATGTCAAAGCAATTTGTTCCCTCTCGGTGGGGGTGGATAGCGGCGTTCGCTCTGCTCATCTTTACTACATCCGCTTTCGCCCAACACTTCACCCGAACCGACCTTACCGCCGACTCGGCAAGCACATCCATGACGGCAAAAAACACCGACGGCAATTTGATAAATCCGTGGGGCTTAACTCGCGGCTCTGGAACTCCGTGGTGGGCTGCGGACAATGGTACTGGCCTAGCCACACTTTATAACGGAGCCGGAGTGGCGCAGTCCCTCGTTGTCAAAATTCCTCTTCCGAAGAACGGAACGGGAATGGCAGCGCCGACCGGCACGGTATTCAACTACAGCGCCGGATTCCCAGTGAACGGAGCAAAATCGGTATTCATGTTTGTGACCGAAGATGGAACCATTTCCGGCTGGAACGGCGGACCCAGTGCCGTGCTTGCGGTAGATCGTTCAGGAAGGGCCGCCTATAAAGGATGCACTCTGGCCACCACCAGCGCCGGCACCTTCCTCTATGCAACCAACTTCAAGACAGGGCAAGTGGAGGTTTTTGACTCGTCCTGGCACCCAGTGCATTTGAATTGGTGGGCATTCCGCGATCCCAGAGTTCCATTTAACTACGCGCCATTCAACATTCAAAACGTGGGCGGGAATCTTGTTGTGACGTTCGCGAAGCAGAAAAGAGGAAGTATTGACGAAGTTGATGGATCAGGATTGGGCTTCGTTTCCATTTTCGATCCACATGGACGCCTGGTACAGCGACTTGAGCACGGATGGTTCTTGAACGCGCCCTGGGGAGTTGTACTCACTCCTGCCGACTTTGGCGTATTCAGCCACCGCCTGCTGATCGGCAACTTTGGAGATGGAACCATCCACGCATTTGATTTGCTGACAGGTAAATTTGAAGGCACGGTCGAAGATTCCACCAGCCAGCCGTTGACCATTGACCGGTTGTGGTCGCTCAGTTTTGGTAACGACGGGGCGGCCGGGCAAGCCAACACGCTGTATTTCACCGCCGGGCCGAATGATGAGGCAAATGGAATACTTGGAACCATTACGCCAGTATCCACCGAACAACGCGGGAATAACGAATGAGCGTTAGGTTTGAACATAAGGCCGGAGGAATTTCCTCCGGCCTTTTTTTATCGCCAACTGTCTCAAAAATGCATGGCTCAGGTGGATTGTTTGCCAACCGGAGCCACACGTTCAAAGAGGGCAATGAGGTGATTTGACCCCTAGAAAATCACATTTACTGCAATGCGAATGCCGGGATGAACGGGATCGAAGAGATAGTAGCCGTCATCCACGTAGTCAATGTAGCAATCGTCATCATAAGACCAGTCCACCGGCCAGGGTTGCGCGAATTCAAACCAATATCCGCTGTACTGGAAGCGCGGTTCGTTATCCACAATTACCGGATGGCCGACATGGAAGTGATGCTCGCGACCGAAGTGAGCGCGGAATTTGTCGTCTGGAATGCGTTGACGGTTGGACGCCTGTTGATAGTGATCGTGGTCGTTATGTGATCGGCGGTCCTGGTCCTGCCGTGCTTGCTGCTGCTGAGCTTGCTGTTGGCGGGCTTGTTGCTGACGGTCTCGGTCCTGATCCTTCTGTTGCTTTTCTTGCTCTTTCTGCGCCTGCCTGGCCTGATCCTGCTGGCGCTTTTGATTTTCCTGTGCCTGCTTGTCCTGTTCGTGATGGGCTTGGTCCTGCTGGTGTTTGGCCTCATCCTGCTGGTTCCTGGCTGCATCCTGCTGCTGTTTAGCCTGGTCCTTCGCTTGCTTTTCCTGGGCCTTCTGCTGGTCTTTCATCTGCTGGTCTTGCGCGTGCCGATTTTGATCTTGCGCATGCTGATCGGGTTTGGCTGCCTTAGGCTTCGCTTCTTTCGGCGGGGCTTCCTGATGTTCTGCCGGTTTGGCATCATCCTGATGCCCGTCTTGCTGGGCAGCGGCCGGAACGGCGGCGGCCACCAGCGACAACAGAAGTGCGATAAAGAGGATTGCGAGTGTTTTCAAAGTACCTCCGTGGGAGTAGACCGCTGCTTGGGGGTCGCCCTTGCTGTTGGTTTTCACAACGATTTGTTCGTTCCCGTACATTTCCAGACATCCTAGATGGCGCGATAGAACCGCGAGGATGCCGACAGCACACAGCTTCCGCACCGTATTTAGTGACATATTTGAGGGGATTGCCGAAAGGCCGTACCTCGGGCACTCTAAGAATCTACAGTGGTGACCGTAGGGGGGCCAGGAAGAATAGAATGGTTCAAGAGGATTTCGAGACGATTTTTTGACACTTTTTTGCGCCTCAACGCTCTATGATGTTTAGCGGTTCTTTAAGGAGGAAACATGCGGTTGTGGATTATTGCAGTCGTCTTAGTTGTCATTACCGGATTTGCATGGCACATGGCGCAGGCAGGACCGGCCCCGGAAGTAGGAACCATGGCCCCTGATTTTTCGCTGCCCTCACAGGACAGCCCAAGCGTCAGCCTGAAGGATTTTCGCGGAAAGTGGGTAGTGCTGTACTTCTATCCGAAAGACATGACCACGGGGTGCACCATTGAAGCGCACAACTTTCAGCGCGACCAAGCGGAGTATGCGAAACGGAACGCGGTGGTGTTAGGCGTGAGCGTGGACAGCGTGGACTCGCACAAGCAGTTCTGCGCCAAGGAAGGGCTCAATTTTAAGCTACTTTCCGATTCAACGCACAAGGTCGCCGGAGAGTACGGATCACTGATGAATTTTGGCGTGACCGAGATCGCGGCCCGGCATACATTCATTATTAATCCGGAAGGCAAGATTGACCGCTCATATATGACTGTGGATCCGAACAAGCACAGCACGGAAGTCTTGTCGGAACTCGATCAGCTGCAAAAGACCTCGAGCCAGGCAATGAACCGCCAATAGTTTGTCATTGCGCTTTTTTGGTCCACAAGCCGATTGTTTCAAAAAGCCGTCTGCCGGTTCCGTCAGGCGGCTTTTTGATTTTCCACTTCCTCTTCTTTCGCCTCAATGGCTATGCGTTCGTGTTTAATGTCCAATCGCAGCCGGTTGTAAATGTTCATATAAATGTTCGCCACCCAGACCAGGGCGAACAAAGAAAGTAAGTAGCCACGCCAATCCGGATAGAGCAGTTTGTAGCGTGTGATCAGCAGGAAAGCGAGAGCTACGTAGTGACTTAGACAATACTCGCAGGTAAAGACGTAAAAGAATTTGCGGGACGGCAAAGATTTGCACTGCTCGGACCTCCGCTGGCAGTATTCGCGCGGCTCGCGAAAAATCTCCTCGTGGGTGACGGTCCAAGCCACGCAGGCGACAGGGATCGCCAGCACAAAAAGCCACACAATCTGCAGGGAAATCGGCATCCTCCCACCTTCGATGCAAAACATTGCACCGTGGTTTGAGGTATTGGGAAGGGCTAGAGAGGGCAAAATCGGTTCTTATTCTGAAATCCGAACAAAACAAAGTTCTTTGAAAGCCTCGGTCGGATTGCGTGTAGAAACGAGCCACGGCTAGCGGGTCTTTCAGAAATCCTAACGCCCCCCTCAAGCGAAAGAGAAAGACCCGCCTTTTTCACCTTCCTGAGACGTTTTCCCATCGCTTGCAGTAATGGTCTATAGCGCTAACAAAGCTTAACCGGAAACCTCATAGTCACAAGCTTCGCGGCAAGCCTGGCAATAATAGAGGCCATCGGTGCAAAGGCGAGGATCAATCTGCCCCTGGCAAAAGACGCAGAATTTTTCGCACTCGCACTTGTCCTCGCCCATTTCACACTGCGCGCAAAGGGTCTTTTTGTTTGTTGTGGACATGGGCTGACTTTAGCGCAACGGCAAATACCGGGAAAGTGCCGATGGTAACCAGAAGGGAAGATTCGCGATTGGAAACTTGAATTGTAAACGTTCCGGTCAGCAGAGCTTTTCACGATAAAAAGCAATGAGATCCAGAGTTGGTGGCGTGCGGCCAAGCGCCCGCAAAAATCCTGAAACCTGCCCGCGATGGTGAGTTGCGTGATTCACCACGTGAAGCACTATCTGCCACATGGGTTGCGTCCACGGATTTCCTTTCAGGTCCTGATAAGAAAGGACGCCTTGCACGGACTCGTCGGTCAAATCCGCGGCCCACTGGATCCACGCCGCGTGAAGTCCGGGCCACTGTTCTTGTAAGACCGCGAGATTCTTATCCTGTGGGGAAATGAAGATGGAGGGCGGCCGCTGCTTGATGCGTCCCAGCCAAACGCGGTCTGCGGCAAAAATGTGGGCCAGCGTTCCCACAACACTGCGGTCCGCAGTCTTGAAGTCGTGCCCAAGTTCCCGTTCGGAAAGCTGCGCCGCGGCGGAAAGCAGTCGCGTGCTCGCCCACACCGTGTAGGCCAAATGCTCCTGCAAAGCGAGCGCTGAGATCGCGGGACCGGGCATATTTGTGTAGTGGCGTGAAAAATTCGGCGCGCACTATCGGATCAGCACCGAAAATCTGAGTTGCCGTGAGAATTATGCGCGATCGGATTTTATGGAACAAGTACCAGCAAGTAACGTTCGACAGAGACACACGCAACGCGAAGCGGGCATTTTGACACTAACCAACCCCACTGTTAACATCGTAATTCGACTGCGCCGCGTTTTCATCGCAGTTTGTCTGTACTTCTTGCTGATCTCTTCCGTCCCCGTCGTCTAGCCTGGCCTAGGACATCGCCCTTTCACGGCGGTAACACGGGTTCAAATCCCGTCGGGGACGCCAACAATCCAAAAGACTTAGTAACATTGGCCCTTTTGAATCAGGGTCCATTAGGGTCCAATTGGTTATTGGAGTGTGGCAGTGATCGCCTTTGATGCGGAACCATCCGCCATGATTAGCTTTGCAATCCTGGCTTGTGCATCGCGCTTCACCGGCGTGACCGCTTGTGTGTAGGTGTCCGCTGTGACTTTGAAGGTAGCGTGGCGCAGCAGTTCCTGGATGGTCTTGATGTCTTCCCCATTGGCTTTCATCAAGGTTCCAAAACTGTGCCTTAGCGTGTGCCAGCCGACTGGAACAGAAATGCCCGCATTCAGCAGCGCAGGTTTTAGGTGCGCCCTGTAAAGCGATCCCGGCCAATACGGTTGGATTCCCTTTTTGTGAGGACTTGCGAAAATCCAATCGCCCGGTTGGTTGTATGGAGCTTCCTGCCTCCATCTCCAAAGCATCTCTGCGATCTCTACATTCATGGGAACCGGCTTGCGTGAAACTTCCGTCTTGCAGGGAGTAATGACCTGACGGGAAACAGAGCGGGCCACGTTCAATTCGAGCTGATCGAATTTCACATCCTCCCACTTCAATCCCAACAGTTCCCCCACGCGCAAACCGCTGACCGCATCGAGAATCACCGCAGTCCGGCATGGTTCCTTGATGCAGGAGAAGAGGCGTTGAATCTCTTCCACTGACAAGACGGTCGGAATCTTGGAGCGTTTGGCGCTCTGACGAACTTGCGTGATTGGATTCTTGTCCGTCCATTCCCACCGTATGGCGTGGCTGTACAAGGCGCTCATGATATTTCTGATCTTTGCCCTGCTGCCCCGTGCCAGAGGCACGGTTTTCAACCACTGTTCCACCTGGACTGCTTTGACATCTCCGAGCCGGTAAGATCCCCATCTCGGCCCGATCCACTTTTTCAGGTAGCCCTCGTAAGTTTCCTGCGTCGAATAGGACTTGCGTCCTTCTTCGTGTTCGCAAACTGTCCCGATGCTTGGACGCTTTTTGGAGAAAACGTCCGGCATCTCGTGCTCGCGATAGTGTTGAATGAGTGTCGCAATGATGATCTCCTTCAACTGCTGACGAGGGGTTTGTTCGTTGATGGTTAAGCGAAGAGCATCCGCTGCCGCTTGCGCCCTGGACTCGTTCGGATATTCGTCCAAGGTTCCTAGCTGCTCTTTCCTGCGAATTGGTTTCCCTTCGGTGTCTTTCTCCCACCATCGGTAAACCCATACCGCCGGTCCTCTCTTTCGCTCTTCTAATCTGAGACTTCCTGCTTGATATCGTGTGCGTCCGAACAAGATTCCTCCTTTGTTCAGACGGCACCGACAGCCTTGCCTAGAATAACCGATTCGCAAACCAGGCTCGACCTTTACTCGCGTATCCATGAAAATTATTTAGCTTGCGATTTTTTCCAGCCATTCGTTCAAAGCAGATGCGCGGAACCGCCACAGCTTGCCGATCTGGATTGCCGTTATCTCGCCATTGCGGGCGAGCTTTTGAAGTGTCTTTGGATGGATTTTCAGCAGCGCGGCTGCTTCCGAGCTGTCTAGCAGCGGCTCGAATACGGCATCTTGAACAGCAACCGGCGCTTTACGCTCGTGGAAGTGATCGTGAGTCCCATAGCCGTTGGCTTTCATCTGAATGCCTCATCTTCGCGGAAATAAGTAATAGCCAGGCCGAGCGGATTCACCTGAATTAGATCGTTCGGTACCGAATCGCGGAACAGAAAGACAAAATGCGCCGTGTAGAGGGTGCGCTTGTTTTCGACGTGATCTGCTGGCGAATAGGAGATCTCGTAAAAATCAACCGTCGCTTTGTACGGAGCCGACCGCAGGTCTTCAATGGAGACCTTCTGCAACCTCAATGTCGATGTCGGTTGCGGCTAGGGTCTTGGAGATAATTTTCGATGGTGTGGTTCTTCCGGTATGCCTCAGCAACGCTGTTCGCGAGCTGCGCTTCCATGAACATGCAGCGACTGCTTGAAATTGTCGCGAATTGTATAGCGGTTTCGGCCGTAGTACAGCCGGCAGAAGTCGCTCAGGAAATACTTGATTTCCGCATCTTGCGGCTTGTAGCCCATCGCGTCATATCTCACCGCTTCGGCCCGACCAATATCGTTGATGCGGATCACCAAAGGCTTGAAGTTCTGCACCATCCTAACTGTCTTGACGTTCGTATAGATCAGCCCGGCAGCAACCAGGGCCATCACCAACAGTGCGATTTTCAGATATGTGTTCGTGACGATAGCGTCACCGAATTGCTCAGCATAGAGCTGTTTGGCAGCATTGAATGTGGAATCTTGTTTTGCTTCGTTCGCCATCGCCTAACCTCGACTGATATACGCGACCATTGCGGCAGCAAACCCTGAATCTGCTCCCGCTGATCCGCTGAAAAGGTGGTTCGTCAAAGCAGGGATCTTCAGCAGACCGTAGATCGCAATTAGGAGAAAAATGAGAATGGCAGGAAATGCGGCCATCCATTGATCGACCGACATCCCGCCCATATCAACCGCGAAAAAGGCCAGCAGGAGCTTGGCGAAGATATATACAAATGCATTTGCCACCACTTGATAAAACGAATACTGAAGAAACGCTTTGAACCAGCCCCAGAAGAGCCAATCCATCTTCGGCACAATGAAAAACGGAACGAACAATGGTCCGACGAGCAAAAGTACCGCCTGAGCGATCAAGCCGAAACCGATAATCATCAGCACGACCGCCTGAACAGCGGCCAGGATCACGTACGAGCACAACAAACGTCAGCGTCTCGTGGAAACTGAAAGAATTCGGCTGCTCCATTCCTTGCTCGACTTCGGTGACCCTTGTTTCGATCAGCCGTCCCTGATCCAGGCCAATGCTATTGGAGAGCGATGAAGCCTCTTGCATCACCAAATCGGGGAAGCTCTGACCAATCCCCGGAATCGGAGAGGTATAGTACTTCACCATTGCAAAACCAAAGGCAATCACCAGCAGCAAACGAGTGAATCGGGCAAAGTTAAATCCTTCCCCACCTTCCGCACTTGAAAGGGCTGACTGAACCCCAAACCAGACAATCAGAATAGTGGCGAAGCCGCGAAACAGATTCAGACCCATTCCGACGAACAAATCGAGCCTCGATGTCATTAAGGCGCGGATGCCGTCTTCGATGGAAGTGAGCGGATCTTGGGCCGGTACAAACATGGCTGTCTCTCACTCTCACTTGCCTGTAGGCGTTTGTAATTGCGTGGGCGTCGCACTGGTAAAACTCATCACCTCCGCGAAATGCTGCTGACGATAGAGTTCGGCATTGATGCTTCCGACACTTGAGGTGCGATTGCGCTCCGTTGTAATGAGTTGCTGTTCGAGCAGCGCGACCAATAGTTTGTTCGTGTCTTGCATGGTGCGCACCAGAAGGACATTCGCTGCATTGATCTTGTTTAACACCGCGATCTGCGTATTCACGTCCGGCGCGGATGAAAGCGAATCGTCTTCGAGCTGCTTGATATGAAGTTCAAGTTGCTGCGCATTTTGCCTTAACTTTCCGATCGTTACCATGCCGTTGACTGTGGAACCATCTGAGAGTTCTTCCAGACCGTAAGCCTGTTTCAAGCTGTCGTTTGTGTTTATTCCGGCAGGACTATTCAGGGGCATATTGATCTGACCATATCCTTGTTGGGCTGTTCCGTAATCGCCGGTGTTGATGCCACCCATCCACCCGGAAGTGTTTCCAAGCGTGTTGCTGGCGGTCAGGTTCTGCCATTGCGAGAACTGAGCACGATAACGAGCCACCATGTTCTGGAGTTGGCGAGCCTGAGACTGAATGAACTGAACTGTTGCATGTGGACGTTGTAGGACTGCTGTAGTTGCTGTAACTGCTGTTGCAATTGCAGATAGCGCAGTACGGCATTGTTGTAATTCGTAGGATCGAAGACAATTCCACCAAATTGTGCAAATGCGGGACTGACTGTAAGAACCAGCGCGAGAGATGTGATTGCGATTTTGTGTTTCATAACATTTACTCCTAGAGATTCGAAGGCATTTCATGTTGTCCATAATCCGGGACCAGCAGGTCTTGCATGAGATAGATCTTCACGCGATGGCCTTCCCGGATGGTTATGGTGGGAAGCAGATTCAAGAACCTGTCCAGAATGTGTGTTGAGGATTGCGCCATGCTTGCGGCCACGCCCTGACGGTAAGCATCTGTCGGGGTTTGTGGCAGGCCGAGGCTACTGGTATTCGATCCCGCTTCGGCCAGCCCGCCTATCGCGCCCACCGCAATGGATGCGCCGAAGATTTGCAGATAATGATGGTTGACTTGATCCTTCAAACCGGTCTCCGCCGATCTGATTCAGTCCTTGGAATTGATCGAAATCCACTGAATATCCGTCAGGCATCATAAGCCGGTGAAAGACGACGGCCAGACGAGTCTGGCCAAATCCCTCAACACGCTTCGTCTCGCCTAACGCCTTTGTGCCGGCAGGAATAAGCATCCGCTGGCCATCATGGGAATAGATATTGTTAGTCAACATGCAGATGACCGGCCCCGAGAAGTCGCCATTCAGACGAGTAACCAGTACCGTCTCAAGAACCGTGCCTTCAAAGACGACATGATCCTTGCCGCTAGCCTGATTGAAATTTGGATTGCTGCGCTTATGTGCGCCGTCCGGAACAGTCGCAGGAGGCGTCGCGGCAACTATCGCCGGGTTTGCCGCGCCAGCAGGTGGGTTAGGCACTTGCAGCGCAGATAAATCGAACGGTGGCTGCGCGGGCATGTCTCCCACGTTCCTTAAAACTTCGCCCGATTGCGGAGAGCGATAGCTGAGCGAGAGGCTCGAAGAAAAACGCGACATGTATTCGCGCCGCCGCATATCTTGTTTGATCGGATCCTCTTCTGTCGTCGTTGCTGCCGACGCGGTACCCGGAGGAGGCACAAAATCTGTGTTAGCTATTTGGCTTGCCGGACGTTGCGCAGGAATGAGCGGCCTCTGCTGCTGTTCTCGCTCCTGCTGATCAAGACGCGCAGAAATTTCAGCGGGACTAAGTCCCGCTCACGGTCTCGGTTTTCGGAGCATCGGCCTTCGGGGATGACTTCGTGCTCTTTGTCGGCCCGGAGACCCAAAGCATGAGCATGATCACAGTAGTCAGAGCGATCACTACCCACGACTGAGCGTTCTTTGGCAACACGCCGGGAGCACGCTTTCGTTTGTCCTGAAGATTGGGCGCGGTGTTCTGATTCTCATTGGCATCTGGCATGGCATTATCCCTGCCTCTTGAAATCCATCCTGTGTTTGCCGATCACCAAATATCCGGAATCGAGAATCTTAGGAATGACGTATACGCCCTCTCTCAAATCGAAATTGATGAGATTCGGTGAGCCATCCTTGACCTCATAGAGCGTGGGCTTCTCTTCCGCCGAGGAGCGGATATATGTGAACTTGTCGTCGTGGTAAATGGCGGACACCATAAAAGGCTTTTTGTCCTTATCGAAGACGTAATCAAACTTCAGGCTTTTTATCGGATAATCCGCCCGAAACGCTTCTTTGGCTTTCTCTGCTTCGTCCATCGTGAGAGCAGCCTGCTCCCGTAGCCCCTGCACCTCGCTCGCAGGAACAAACTTCGGGGGAGCGTTGAGCGCCTGGACGATTGACTGATCTTTCGGCTCAATGAATACCTTCAGATCAGGTTCATCCGTTTCGCCGACCTCTTTTAACAAGAATGAGTACACGTTCCCCGCCGCAGTAATCAGCGTGACATCTGTGGTGCTGCCTTGCTTGGCGGGTTTGATGTAGCAGAAATTCTGCGTTCCCCTCGACAATCCAGAAATCCTTGTCCCCAGTAACGAAGTCGAGGATCTTTTCGTTCTGCGGCAGAACGATCAGGGTTGTGTAACGCAGCTTGGCCTTTATCAGGACAATGTCTTTGGCTGCATATTTGATGGTGCGGGCCTCGCGGCTCTGAGCGACAGCGGAGGCTGCCGCCAGCACCGCGAGTAAAACGATTGCAATTGGTCTTTTCATAGCGAACTCCTTGCGAGAATTTCCAAACCCTTTTCAAATCCGTGCTCCCGGAATGCCTGTTCGCGCCTAAAGCTCTCGTTCGGGTCGCTGGTATAGAGCCAATAGCTCTTTTCATCCACCTCAAGATTGACCACCTTCGCAAGATCAGGCCGCTTTACCAGCGCCTGCCGTTTGGGAATGAGGGTCGAGATCATCTCGATTTCGTTGTCGTTCAGATGGAAGGTGTCACGGTACAGTTCCCGATCCATGTCCGGGATTAGCGAGAAAAATCTTGGTCGCGCAGCTTTCAATGACGATGTTCACGATCTCAGACTTGTCCAACTCATCGAGTGATTGCGTGGACAGGATCATTGCGGCATTTTTCTTGCGCCAGGTCTTAAGGCTTCAACGATGTAATTGCGAATAGTCGGATGACCGAAGAAGCGCCAGGCCTCATCAATGAAGAAGGCTTTGAATGTCGTGACCGCTTCTGGGCTATAGATGAACGCATTGGCCCGATGCAGGATGTAGAACAAGAGCGGCTCAATCAGTTCCGGGATATCGGTCCATGCCCTCGAAATCGAAGCACTGGAAACGGCGAAAGCGTTAGAGTATCTTTCTCATTGTCGAAAACCTGCTCGTATTGCCCGCCCCGTACCCACTTCTCAAGCCTGCCAGCCAGGGATTTCTGCAAGGTGTTCGCAAGCACACTGAGAGTGCGCAAGTTCGCCGGCAAGCACATACAGGTTCTGAATTTGTGCATAGAGGTCCTTTTCTTCCGCCTGGGTCAATGGACTCACTCCGCGCCCTTCGGCCAGCACCTTGAGCAGCGAGAAGAGGAAGTTCAGGTTTTCCCGCGTTGGCTCCAGTGAAAACGGATTGATTGTGAATTCGGCTTGTTCGGCACTCACTTTCAGATAAGCGCCGCCAAAGAGCTGCGTGATGCTGCGGAAACTGCCGCCCAGGTCGAAGATGAACGTGTATGGGTCGTACTTCTGCAAGTTCGTGATCAGAAAATTCAGAAAGAACGACTTTCCTGACCCGGTCGGCCCAGAACAATCGTGTGCGCCGTGTCCTGATAATGCAGGTTGAGGAAATAGGGAGTGCCATGGTTGGTTTCCAGCACCGCCAGATATTCGGCATTCAGGTGCTTATTCCGGCGTTCCCCGGTGTGCAGTGTGAACAAAAATGAATAGTCGGCATAGTTCGTGTTCAGCAGCCACAGATACCGAAGATTGAAATGCCGATTTCCCGGAACAGTGGCGAAGAACGCGTTTAGCAGGTTATATCGTTCCTCGAACAGCAGGCCATCATGCATCGAGAACACTTTGTAGAACTCAGCGCAAGCCTTTTCGACTGCCGCAAGGCTCTTGTCATAGACCACGACCGTCAACGAAAACTCGCCAAAATAATTGCCATTCAATTCAATTTCTTTCAGGCACTCCCCCAAGGCTCCGCACCAGAGATTCTTTGGAGTCATCCACCAGCAAATCGCCGGGATGTCGTTGAATCGTCCGCTTTGAGCTGGCTGAACAGCGAAGTTTTGCTGTTGTGGAAGTGCCGCCGCATCGACTGGATGCGCTTGCGGGCCGCCGTGTTCTCCTGGGCCTTCCATTCCGTGACGATGTGGTAGCTGGCCCCAACCTCCAGCAATTGCCGGAGAATTAGGGGCCAGCTTTGCGCGGTAGGCTCTTTTAAGGTGAGGACTTTCACATAGCAGTCATCGATCAGAAGATGTCCCGGATAGCACTCAAGCGCAGAATCAGCGAGGAAGTAATCCACATGCGTGTCGTATTTCAACCGCGCATGTTCGATCTTGATGGGAGAGAAGTTCAGCAACCGCTTCAGCACTCTGAAGGCTTCCTGCTTGCTGCATGACTTCGATCTTTACGAAATCGCTGAGCTGAAGAATGAGACTGCGCACTTGGTGCAGCAGCAGTCGATGTTGCTTTTCAATCGCACTGCCAATGCAGGACCGTTTGCTTCTTGCTGCTGAGGAATCCTTTCAGTTCCTCCCACCGCTCGCTGTTGGTTCAGAGGCAAGCCTCTGCAAGCTTGCGCTCAGTTTCGTGCTGATGCTTGGCATCCTTCGTACAAGATCACGTAAGTAAATCTGCAGCGAGTACAGCTCGCCGCCTTGTTTCTGAAATAAGCGATGCGGTCATCAACCGCCTGCCTTACGACCGGGTTGTCGTATGCGCCATGAGGAATCGTTTCGCCGCTGGACTTGAACAGGAACTGGTAAACGCGGAACTGCGGCCCCAAGAGCCGGAGAGCCGATTCCAGGCGCTTTGTCAGACTCATCTGTTTGCTTGTGATCCAAGCACTCGTAATCGACTCCCTCGACTCTCATCACCACGCCGACATCGCCTCCCTTAGTCAGAAAAACCTGATCATCAAGAAAGCCAAACACGCTCACATTTTCATTGAGAGAGCCGGTCTCCTTGTAGCTCTTGACGATCTTGGAAAGCTTAAGCATGGCGAATCACCCGAATATTTGGGTCGCTGTACTTCACCGGGTCATATTCGCGGACGAAACTTGCTGGAGTTGAGCAGAATTCGCAGAATTTGCGGGTCCGTCCGAGTCGCCCATTGCGCCATGAGAAACAGACTGCCGAAGAGCAAAAGCCGCCAAGAAGACTCCCGAAAAGGTTGAAGGCTGCCGCACCCATGATCAGCGCTACAAAGAACAACTTTCGTTCCGCGCCGAGGATCGTCAGGGGCTTGTTTATCGCCTTATGTGTCGTATTAATTCGCCGTTCTCGCATACATTCCTCATGCCGATCTACGATCCCGGAAAAAGCCAGGACAGAAAATTCACTGCGGCTATCGCCATGCCAATGCCGAAGACGATGCCAGCTAACATGCGTTTGCTACCGCCTTCGCCGAAAGCAAACATCAAACCGCCGACAACAATGGCGACCAGACTGAGACCTTTGGCAATCGGGCCGGTGAAAGCTAGTCTGAAGTTGCTGGACAGCGTTCTCCCATGGACTTCCGCCCGATTGCAGCAAGATGAAGGTAAGTATCATGTTCATATTGCACATCCTGTAAACCCGCATGTTTACTGCGTGTTTAGATAATCAGACGCAGCTAAGCTGGTCAGAGTTCCTCGTGGAAATCGCAAATGCGGTTTTTTAGAACGCTATGGAAAAGAATTAAAAATATAGAAAGCAGCTTGAGAATCACATGCTTGAAAAATCGCAAAAGCCAGAACAGGCGTTGACAGTTTCAACTATTTCGATTACTGTGGAAATATCGAAGGAGCTTGATATGGGCGTGAAGGGGGAAAACAACGTAGCCCGATACGCCGATATGCTCTCGGCGATGGGGACTGAGCCGCGACTCCGTATTATGCGGCTGCTACTCGCAGCCCATCCCGATGGCATGGTCGTGGGAGATGTCGGCCAAGAGCTTGACATTCCTAATTCCACACTCTCCCACCACCTTGAAAAACTCAAGAACGAGAACCTCGTCACAGTAAAACGAGAAGGCACGTTCCTGCGTTACGCAGCGAACAGCGCAGCGCTGCAAGAATTGCTCGGTTTTTTGTATGCAGAATGCTGCACCCGGAACAAGGCAGTTGAACCGAAGCGAGTTGTCTGCTGCGTCTGAACCAGAGTTATAAGGAGAAGATATATGAGCACTCAAACGATAAAAGAGGTAGTCAAAGAAAAATACGGGGAAGCCGCCCGGCGCGTTACCACCGGAGAAGGCAATGCTTGCTGCGGAGCCTCGTGTTCTTGCGGAACGGATATTGACCCTATCACGAAAGACTTGTACGACGGCTCAGAAAAAAGCCTCTTGCCCGAAGAAGCGGTCAAGGCGTCTCTTGGGTGCGGCAATCCCACAGCCCTAGCTCAACTTAATCCCGGAGAAACGGTGCTTGACCTTGGCTCGGGTGGAGGAATCGACGTGCTGCTCTCGGCACGACGGGTAGGACCAACCGGCAAAGTTTATGGACTTGATATGACCGATGACATGCTTGCCCTTGCACGTGAAAACCAAAGAAAAGCAGGTATCGAGAATGTCGAATTTCTGAAGGGTGAAATCGAAAGTATTCCTCTTCCCGACGATTCCGTTGATGTAATTATTTCTAATTGTGTCATCAATCTTTCGGCTGACAAAGACCGCGTCCTGCAGGAAGCGTTCCGGGTGCTGAAACCCGGCGGGCGTTTCGCGGTATCAGATGTCGTGGTCAGGGGTCATGTACCTGAAGAAGTCCGTAATAGCGTTCTCCTTTGGGTAGGCTGTATCGCGGGGGCTCTGGAAGACTCCGAATACGTAACCAAGTTGGAGGCAGCAGGGTTTACCACAATCGAGATCGAACCCACACGTATCTACAGCATAGAAGATGCCCGCACATTCCTAACCACCAAAGGAATTGAAGTGGACACGATCGCGCCGCAAGTAGAAGGAAAATTTGCAAGCGCATTCGTTCGAGCCGTCAAGCCTAATGCTAAGGAAGCCTGTTGCGGGCCGAACGTGCTGTCGCTAGAAAGCTCAGGCTGCTGCCAATCAGTCAGGTCTCGCAGCAAAATGAATGGCAATTGTAGTCCGTTGCTCTTGCGTGACCGAACCCGCGAAATGCAAATAGTAAGAATCGCCTGGCAGCAGTCGCATTGATAATAGTATATGCGTTTTCTCAAAGAAATCGAGAGTGGCTTAGCTGGCAAACGCTAGGAGAATGCGCTTGCGGACTTCCCGAAATACCACGTCGAAGAAACTGGTTTCCGAGGCAATAGGAACTGCATTTCTGCTCGCCGCCGTTGTCGGCTCTGGCATCATGGGTGAGAAGCTTGCAGGCGGCAACGTTGCACTTGCGCTGCTGGCAAATACTATCGCGACTGGTGCGGCTCTGGTTGCACTAATCCTAACCTTTGGGCCAATCTCAGGTGCTCATTTCAATCCAGCCGTCACACTTGCGGATGCAACTCAGGGTGGCGTTCCTTGGAGAGTTGTTCCCGCATATATTGTTGCCCAATGCGCAGGGGGCATCATGGGCGTGTATGTGGCCCATTTGATGTTCGGTCAGCAGATCATTCAAATTTCACAGCACGCCCGAAGCGGCCCTGCCCAACTGCTTAGTGAATTTATCGCCAGCTTCGGTCTTTTAGCCGTAATTTGGGGATGTTCGCGAGCGCGGTTATCGGCAGTTCCGTTTGCCGTAGGAGCATATATCACCGCGGCGTACTGGTTCACCGCTTCGACCTCATTTGCAAACCCGGCTGTCACAATTGCTCGTTCGCTCACGAATACATTCTCAGGGATTCGGCCAATAGATGCGCCTGCTTTTATCGTTATGCAATTTGTAGGAGCGCTTGCGGCGACTCTGCTCTTTCGATGGCTGATGCCTGCTCTACCCGAAACTGCTGATGAGCTATTGATGCCCCACCCCAAAGAGGAAATTGAGGTGCAACATTCTTAAGGTAATTTTTGCGTGTGTTCACAATGCCGGCAGATCACAAATGTCGGCGGCATTTTTCAACAAATATGTCGATCCTGCGAAAGCAACGGCGATATCCGCTGGCACACAACCCGCCGAGAGAGTCCATCCGGAGGTCGTGGCAATAATGCGTGAGATTGGAATCGACCTCAATTCGGCCAAACCCCAAAAACTCACCCCTGAACTGACGGCAAGTGCCAGCCTGCTGATCACAATGGGCTGTGGTGATGAATGTCCTTTTGTTCCAGGCTTGCGACGTGATGACTGGCCGATCCCAGATCCAAAAGGCAAAGATGCTGCCCAAGTCAGATACATTCGCGATGAGATTGAAACCCGAGTGCGCAAGCTCATCGATGCTGAGAGGGTTGGGATATGAACATCCATGTTTGCCAATGTGCTGGCCAAACGCGATGGTTCAAGTTACTCACACTAGCTTGCTTTCGTAATGGTCTGCCAGGAACTTTCTTGCGATACAGGTCCAAGAGAGGCTACACTGACCTTGGTGAGATTGGTCAGCAAATTCGCTGTGCTGCTCTTGACGCTCTCCGTATTCGCGTCACCGCTTATGGCATGTATGCTGCCAGAGAGCACGCTCACCAACGAAGAACGCGAATGCTGTCACCGGATGGCAGGTAATTGCCAAAAAATATCTGCGTCGCATTCGTGCTGCAAAACAGCCGTTAAGGATAGTGATCCTTACCTGAGCACTTCGCGCACGACAGTCTCTGCAACCCCTCATCTCGTTTCCGTCTTGCCCACAATGCAAGCGTCTATGCTCGAAGAGATTTCATTTTTTACGGCGCATTCATACTCGCATGATCCTCCAGAATCGTCGCCCTCGAACACTTCTATTCTGAGAATCTAAATCGCCTTCGCTTTCCCGCGTGCAGCGCATTCGTGTGCCTGCGCGTTCGTCTTTTATTGACTTGGAGGAAAGATGAAGGCCATCGTTCTATTTGCGCGAAATATCGCGTTCAGTTGCGTTCTACTGCTTGCCTCCAGGGCTGCGTCTGTAGCCCAAGGGCCGGTAGCTCCCGAAACTCACGTCTCACCGCATCCGTCAGCACTCCATGACCTCATTGCTGAGGTCGAACGAAATAACCCGCAAGTCGCTGCTGCCGAGTACAGCTACCGTGCAGCGACGCACATCGCGGCGGAAAAATCGGCGCTGCCCGATACGCAACTGTCGGTGCAACAATTCAGCGTCGGCAGCCCTCGTCCATTTGCTGGCTATACGAACAGCAATTTCGCGTACATCGGTATCGGCGCTTCACAGGAAATCCCTTATCCGGGTAAGCGAAAACTTCGCGCTCAAGTGGGAAACAGAGAGGCCGATGTCCGCCAAGCCGACGCCGAGTCGGTAAGACGCGATGTCATCGACAAGACCAAGGTCGTTTACTTTCAACTTGCTTATCTTCAGCAAACCTTAACCATCCTCGAACGCAATAACGATTTGCTCAACGATGTGCAGCAAATCGCCGAATCGCGTTATCGAGTTGGGCAGGGGAATCAGCAGGAAGTTCTCAAGGCGCAACTTCAGCACACCAAGATTCTGCAAGAGATCACGATGCATCACCGTGATGTGGGCCAACTTCAGGCACAGCTTAAACAACTGCTCAATCGTCCTCAAGATAGTCCCGACATTGAGACAGAACCGCTCACTCTCCGGCCACTGACGTACAGCGCTGCCGATCTGTTGAAAGTTGTGCGCGACCATAACCCCACCGTGCAGGCTGGTCAAGCAATGTTGAATAAAGCACAGGCGGAGGTCAATGTAGCGAAAAAGGAATTTCGTCCTGACTTCAATGTGCAATACATGTATCAAAATACCGATCGACAGTTTCGCGACTATTACATGGTGACGTTCGGAATCAATCTTCCGAATCGGGGTCGTCGCAAAGCCGAATTAGCCGAAGCGGAAGCCAACCGTGAGCAATCGAGCAAACAGTTGGACGCTGAACTTCAACAACGACTCGCTGATGTGCAACAGCAGTACGTAGCTGCTCAAAGCTCAGCGGAGCAACTCAAAATCTACAGCGATGGCCTGGTACCTCAGTCCGAAGCAACATTCCGTGCCGCGCTTGCTGCGTATCAAGTTAACCGCCAGGACTTCCAAACTTTGCTGTCTTCATTTCTGGATTTTCTTAATCTCCAACTCGATTATCAGCACGAGCTGGCCGAGCACGAGGTGGCATTAGCTCACCTTGAAGCTCTGACGGGGGTGAACTTCCAATGAACGGGAATGAGATCAAGAAGAATTATCGCAGCGGGTTCATCATCGCTATCGTCTTGAATGTATCGCTTCTGCTGGCACTTGCATTCTTGTGGTGGCACTATCATCGAATTGCTCCCGCCCCATCCGCGCAGCAAACAGCGTCCCAAGCCACGCCAACGGATTCTGACATGGGCGGCCTGAATGTGGACCAAAACCGGGATGTCGCTGGTTCTGAGATGCCGCTAGCCCCGGTGCAACTGACGCCGCAACGTATGCAGAGCATAGGCGTCAAACTTGGCACAGCACAGCTGAAAACCGTAAGCAGCGAACTTCGTGCAACCGGCAACGTCGATATTGATGAACGCCGACTTGCGACTGTGCAGACACGCTTCCCCGGCTGGATACGAAACGTTTTCGTTGATGCAGCGTATGACTATGTCCGTAAGGGCCAGCGACTATTCACGATCTACAGTCCTGACCTAGTCACCACGGAGCAGGAATATCTATTAGCGAAGAAGAATCAACAACGATTGCAGACAAGCACTGTCTCTGGTGTTTCTCAAGGCGCAGACTCTCTGGTTGCCGCTGCCAAGGAACGACTCCAACAGTGGGAAGTACCAGAGAGCGAAATTGAAAAGATTGAGTCCACCGGCAAGATCATCACCGACCTCACCATCAATTCGCCTGTTTCGGGGTTCATCACGGAGCGCAACGCGCTACCTAACATGTATGTGCAACCAGAAACCAAACTGTATACGGTCGCCGATCTTTCGACTGTCTGGGTGTACGCCCAGGTATTCCAAACAGATCTTGCGCAAGTCAAGCCGGGCGACGCTGCCACAGTGACAGTTGATGCCTATCCTGGAAGATCATTCCGCGGCAAAGTAGATTTCATCTTGCCCGAAGTGGACATGAATACCAGAACAGCTCGGGTGCGACTCGTATTCCCTAATTCAGGGCTCGCACTAAAACCGGGGATGTTCGTGAACGTCTCGCTCAGAAATTACATCGGTCGAGTATTGACAGTCCCGGCATCAGCAATCTTCCATTCTGGCAGTCGGAATCTGGTTTTTATCAGTAAGGGTGATGGAAATTTCGAACCGCGTGAAGTGTCACTCGGTCAGCGAGCCGGAGACGATTACATCGTCCTCAAAGGAATGAAACAAGGGGAGTCTCTCGTTACCTCCGCCAATTTTCTGATTGACTCGGAAGCCCAACTCCAGGCAGCCGCTGGAGCTTTCGTTCCTCCGCCCCCCGGCGCTGGAGCGGCAGGAGCCATGAATGCACCACCTTCCGCTCAAGCTCAGGTCGAGCTTACGACCAACCCAACCCCGCCTCAGAAGGGCAACAACATCTTTCGCGTAAAGCTGACCGGAGCAAACGGAAATCCCATCAGCGGAGCACAGGTCAACGTCACATTCTTCATGCCAGCCATGCCCGCAATGGGAATGGCCGCTATGAAATCGAGCGTTGACCTAAACGAGAAAAGTGGCGGGATATACGAAAGCAAAAGCGACCTGGGTTCCGGCGGTACATGGCAAGTCACCGTCATAGCCCGTCAGAACGGGAACGTGATTGCCAGCAAGCAATTGACAGTCAACGCTACGGGAGGAATGTGAACGTGATCAACCACATTATTGATTGGTGCGCTCGCAATAGATTCCTCGTTTTTGCCGGAACACTGCTTCTGGTTTTGGCCGGCATCTGGTCCTTGAGACATGTCCCCCTCGACGCTCTGCCCGATATTTCTGACGTTCAGGTCATCATTCACACCAATTGGGAAGGTGAACCGCCTAACGTCATTGAAGATCAAGTTACCTATCCAATTGTGACCGCGTTACTAGCTGCACCCAACGTAAAGGCCGTTCGCGCACAAACGATGTTCAATGACTCTTATGTATTTGTGGTCTTCGAGGATGGGACGGACATCTATTGGGCGCGATCACGGGTGATCGAATACTTGCAGCAGATTCAGGGACGGCTCCCGGCAAATGTACATCCGGCAATCGGCCCCGATGCAACGGGTGCAGGTTGGGTTTATGAATACGCTCTCGTGGACCACACCCATAAATACAGCTTGGCTGATCTCCGTAGCCTCCAAGACTGGCATGTGCGGTATCAACTTGAAACCGTGCCCGGCGTCGCAGAAGTCGCGACTATTGGTGGTTTTGTAAAGCAATATCAAGTCAATCTCGACCCCAACAAATTGCTCGCTTATGGCATTCCACTTTCAACCGTGATCGACCGAGTGAAAAGCAGCACTAACGAGGTCGGCGGACGAGTGTTGGAGCTAAGTGGCACTCGGTACATGATTCGCGGCCTCGGGTATCTCCGCTCTTTGTCTGACCTTGAGAACGTGCCTGTAAACGCAAAGAATGGAACTCCCGTTTTGATCAAAGATTTAGGCACCGTATCTTTTGGGCCGGATATTCGAGAAGGAGTCGCTGAGTGGCAAGGCGAGGGAGAGACGGTAGGCGGCATCGTGGTGATGCGCTATGGCTTGAACGCATTAAATGTCATCAATGGCGTCAAGAAAAAACTCACTGAAATAAAGGGCTCCCTGCCTCCTGGCGTTGAAATAGTCGCGGGCTACGACCGCTCCGGATTGATCGAAGACTCAATTCGTACATTGCAACGCGATCTCATCGAGGAAGCAATCATTGTCAGCCTGGCCATCATTGTCTTCCTGTTTCACTTTCGTTCAGCTTTGATCCCGATCATCACGTTGCCCATCGCCGTGGTTGCATCGTTCATTCCGATGTATTACCTGCATGTAAGTTCTAACATCATGTCCCTTGGAGGACTGGCACTGGCCATTGGCGTCCTCGTTGACGCGGCAATTGTCATCGTCGAAAACGGATATCGGCACCTCTCAGAACACCCCAATGCGGAGGGCCTAAGTGCGAGAGATCGCCGCAAGGTTCTTATCGATGCAGCGAAGCAGGTTGGGCCTGCACTATTTTTCTCTTTGCTGATCATCGTGGTCTCTTTCCTTCCTGTTTTTCTGCTGGAAGCACAGGAGGGGCGCATGTTCCGACCGCTTGCGTGGACGAAAACGACGGCAGTCGCCTTCTCTTCGCTCCTGGCCATTACTCTTGTGCCGATTTTGATGACGGTGTTCATCAAGGGAACACTTCGCCCCGAGTCCCGGAATCCTGTCTCGCGTTTTACACAAGCCTTATACCTTCCCGTCCTGCGTCTCTGCCTGAAATATCGCAAAACAACGCTGTTGTTAAACGTGTTGTTTTTGCTGGTAACGTTTCCTGTGATATTTCGTTTGGGAAGCCAATTCATGCCGCCTTTGTTTGAAGGCTCTTCGCTTTATATGCCCACAGCCCTTCCGGGAATTTCTATCACCCAGGCATCGACACTTCTGCAAGAGCAAGACCGCGTGCTTCGCTCGTTTCCAGAAGTCCAATCAGTTTTTGGGACCGTAGGCCGATCTGACAGCGCGACCGATAATGCGCCTCTCGATATGTATGACACCACGGTCACGCTAAAGCCAAAGGAGAAATGGCGAGCCGGAATGACTTACGAGAAGCTTATCCAAGAGATGGATCAAAAGCTGCAATTCCCCGGCCTCACAAACACCTGGACAATGCCGGTGGAAAATCGCTTAGACATGGCATTGACGGGAATCAAAACCCCCGTTGGAATGAAAATTCAAGGACCCTCACTCGATGAAATCCAACAAATCGGGATGCGCATACAGCAGATACTTTCTGGACTGCCTCAGGTGCGGTCGGTCTTTGCCGAACGTGTCTCGCAGGGTTTTTATGTGATCGTCGATGTGAACCGAGCAGAGGCCGCACGGTATGGATTGACTATCGCCGACGTTCAACAAGCTGTCTCGTCCGGTATTGGCGGTATGAACATTGCGGAGAATGTAGAAGGCCGCGAACGCTATCCAATCAACGTCCGATATGCGAGAGATTTTCGCGATGATATTGATGAACTGAATCGGGTGCTAATCGCGAGTCCGTCAGGCGCTCAGATTCCAATTCAACAGGTAGCCAACATTTCGTTTTCTCGTGGACCGGCGATGATCCGCGACGAAGATGGCCAACTCACCGGATACGTTTATATCAATACCAGCACGAAAGACTATGGCGGGTTTGTGAAACAGGCATCACGCTTGCTCGCACATGAGCTCAAGACACCCGCAGCCTATACCTATCAATGGTCGGGTGAATATGAGTTCGAGCTGCGAGCCAAACAGCGATTGAAGATCATAGTGCCAGCGGTCTTCTTTGTAATTTTTGTTCTTTTATATATGGCCTTCCATTCCGTAACCGAGGCGGTGGTTCTTATCTTTCCTACCCTATATGCGATGACGGGAGGGCTAATTCTTCAATGGATACTTGGCTACAACTTCAGCGTCGCCGTTTGGGTTGGCTATATTGCGCTTTTCGGCATTGCCGTTGAGACCGGAGTCGTGATGGTTGTCTATTTGCATGAAGCTCTGGACAAGCGCCTCGTTTCGTCTTCGCCCTTAACCGAGGCTGATATTCGCGAGGCCGCCATCGAAGGGGCCGTTCAACGCTTGAGGCCGAAGCTCATGACTGTATGCGCGGTGCTTGCCAGTCTCGTACCAATACTCTGGGCAACTGGAATTGGTTCAGATGTTATGAAACCCATTGCCGCGCCAATCGTCGGCGGCATGATAACGTCCACGATCCACGTCCTGATTCTGGTACCGGTTTTCTTCGTAATGATGAAAGAGCGTGCTCTCCGGCGGAACACCCTGCGAACAGACGAGCAAATAACCATCCAATCGCCTGAATCAGGAACTACTGGGCCCCAGTAGAATTGAGGATATTGAGTATTCAAAGCCAACTCGCGCAACAGAGCACATCGCCGTATCACAGGAAGATCGTGTTACTGCAATTCGTAACAGTTGCGTGGATGAGTGCAGAAGCCGCAGTCTCCATCTTTGCAGCCGTCCGTGCCCATAGCATTGCGCTGTTGGGATTCGGAGGAGACAGTGTTATCGAACTCGCCTCAGCTATTGTTGTGCTAGTGCGCTTCAAGAAGATTTCATCGCTTAATGAAACTACCGCTTCTCGAATTACGGGCCTGCTGTTGCTTTTGCTTGCCGCATTTGTTTTTGGCAGTTCGGTTCTTGCCTTTACAAATCCACGTTTTCGGCCAGAGCAAAGCTATCTCGGAATTGGATTACTCATCGCAGCCGCCATCGTAATGCCCTGGCTTTCAAGGCAAAAGAGGTCGCTCGCTGCCCGCATCAACAGCGCGTCATTGCAAGCCGATGCGGTTCAAAGTTCGTTGTGCGCGTATTTGGCATGGATTGCTTTAGGAGGATTGGCTTTGAATGCAGTATTTAAACTTTCATGGGCTGATCCTGCCGCTGCTCTGTTCCTTCTACCAATTGTCGTGCGAGAAGGATGGGACGCAATTCATGGACGGCCTTGCTCTGATTGCAGTTGCTAGCCTTCGCAAGGCCAACCCCGTTTTTCTCTCGAAAAGTGGCTCGCTACTTTTCGGCTCGATCAGGGTTTAGAAAGCTTGTGTAAAGGAATGTCAAGGTTTTAGCAGACGCCTTTGACAACTACAAGACATTTAAAGTTCCACTTTAAGTGTTAATTTGCATCTAACTTTTGTAAGTTCCTGAACGTGGGACGTCTTTTATCTGAGATGGCAAACTCGGATAAGTGTAGTTGGGGACCATGTCGGGCTTCAGCGCCAGCTTCGGAATGATTCTCGGGTCTTGCTCATTCACCCGCTCCATACCACCTTGCGCTTCAAAACCTCCTACGAAACAATTCCCGCTCAGAATCGGTCTAATTAACCGTACTCGTGTCTCTTAACGGGAGACCTTAACAGATTGACTCGGATTGGGAGGTGCTTTTGAAATGACCGTGTCGGCCCTTCAAAAGATAATTGTCCATGAAACTCATCGAAATGTTGGAAAATCGGAAGGAGGCTTTAAAAGTCTCCGAAAGTAGCAAAGATTTTGGGCGTCAGCCCGCAGCAAGTCTACAAAATGGTCGCGGACGGGCAGATTCCGCATTTTCACGTACGCGGTGCGATTAGATTCTGTCCCGCCGAGCTCGCAGAGTGGATCAAAAAAGAAATAGAGCAATCCACTCAGCGACGAAATTCAAACAACGACGGGAACGGGCTTAGCTTGCGCACTTGAATCTGTCTTAATGAATCCCCGACTTGACGGGCCAGGAAGCTTCTGGCCCGTTCTCTTTTCTTCTAAATTTTCTATACAGCCATCAACTTTCAACCGAACGAAGTGAGAGAGGCAGATTGACGCGTCTGAGTATTTCAGAGGTTGTCGCCGATGATCGGCAACGCATTACTCGTCGCCTTGGTTCTTTTTATGGCTTTCGGATTCGCGCTCATGGACCGGCTCAAATTCCTCACGCCATACCGCGAGCCAATATTTCACAATTACGGATGGGCTATTGCTCTTTACGCATTCCTGCTTTTCATCAATTTGTTCGCGACATTCTTTCTTTTAGCCAGGCGCTTTTTTCTCAAGCACACTGGCCAAAAGCTGGTCTATGTAGATAAGCAGTTGAGAATTGGAGAAGACGATCTCTCCGCTGAAATCCGCGAACGCTCAGAGGAATATCTATGAGCCGTTCGCTTGATTCAAGCTCATCCCGCTCAGACAAAGAACGATCGCAAGTTTCACAGAAAAGCATAGTTCGGGATCGTTCTGAAGATAGAACTCAACAGAACAAAACCATCTACCACTTCAGCTCCCGAAGCTATCACTTGAATGCCAAGCAAGAAACCATGCTTCGGGATATCGGCGCGTTTCGCACGATCACTGCTGAGTCTCTGCAGAAGCATATTTATCGCAAGAACAAAGGCAGCATGGACAAAGATCTCCGGAATTTGCGCGACTTGAAGCTTGTGACAATTCAGCGGGAGGCCCGAGGCAAAGATCATTACGTCTCCCTGACTAAGGCAGGAAAACGATTCAGCGAAAACCAGCTTCGCACTAACAATGCGCAAGCCCTTTATTCAGGGATCGTCAAAAAGCGCGAACTTCGGCATGATGCCGCCATTTATGAGCTGTACCACAAGGAAGCACAAAACATTTCGATGTCAGGCGGAACTGTGAAGCGAGTCATGCTGGATTTCGAACTGAAGAAAAACGTGAACTGCCAGCTTGCGAAAATTCAGAATCTCGCTCCAGCAGAACGAGAACGCCAACGGCAACAAATCGCGGAGGAGCATGGACTGAAGATTGTCAAAGGCACGATTCAAATTCCAGATCTTCTCATGGAGTACGAGTCTCAGGAACAAGAAGAATGCCGAGTTGACCTTGAATGTGTAACCGGCCATTACAAGTCCCGGCAAATCGCTGCCAAAAAGTCTGCGGGTTTCAAACTCTACAACCAGGATTATCGCGGCAGGTCTGCCGAGCGTGGCGAGGATTTAATTGGAGAGGTCATGTCGTTATGAATATTCCAGCTCAATCGATTGCAGCATTGAGAAGCCTTGGTTACAGCGAGCGCGAGGCCGAATTTCTTTATATCGTCGCCGCGCATTCCGGCTTCTTCCTGCAACGTCACTTCACCCAGTTTGTTAATGTCGCCGGTCGAGGGCCAGCAACGTATTTCATCAAGCGAGCCCTACAGAAAAAGCACATCCGTGAACATCTTCCGGAGCGCGGTACGCAGAAGATTTATCACCTGTTTTCCCGGACGGTGTACGGAGCGATTGGAAAGGGCAACTCACGCCACCGTCGCCCCGGACGGTACGGAATGTTAGAAAAAGCGGGCGTGCGGCTATTGACTTTGGATTTCCTCTTGGCAGTTCCAGAGGGCCTGTACCTCGAAGAGGAAAAGGACAAAGTTGATTATTTCGTTCGTGACCGATCAATTCCGCAGAGAAATCCTTCCGGCAAGGATCTTCCCCGGCGCGGAACAAGCAGAGACGCGCCGATACTTTCTTTGAAAATTTTCCCATATTCCTTTCGCAAAATGCTGGCCAGCCAGTCGTGAATTTCACCTACATCGAAGATGATATTCGCTCAATTCAGACCTTTTCCGCTTTCGTGGAGAGATACCGCCCATTGTTTGAGGCTTATTTCCACTGAATTCAAACTTACATTCGTTTCCAATTCTGCGCAAAGCTTCCAGCTTGCTCGCCTCGCCTTTGCCAGAATCCTCTCGCTAGCGGAACGCCAACGCGCACATCAGCAACTCGCTCGCTTTTTCTGGTTAAAGAAGATGGCCGAGGACAAGCGGTTCAAAGAGTTGGCCCACAAGGATGTGATCGAGTGGCAACGAGGGCTTAAATTCTATTCCGATCCACAGTACGAGATTCAATACCGGAAATCGGCGATCTTGCCGCCGATAGCCTCAACGGCGCGGCGCTGGACGTCGTCCGCAGCATGGGCGTACCGCTTCGTCGTCGCAGCATTGCTGTGCCCGAGGAGCGCGCCGATTACGGGCAAGCCCATTTGGTCGCCGACGCCAACGCTGGCGAAGGTATGACGCAGATCATGAATGTGAACGCCGGTCACGCCTGCACGTTTACAGATCGCAGTCCACGGGCGCTTCAAATCGGCGCGGGGTTTCTCTTCTTGGTGCCGGCGGAACTCGCCAGCAATCACGAAAGCGCCCAACCTGGTTAACCCCTTGATGATGTCGACGGCGGCGGTCGGGAGGTAGATCGGCTTCTTTCCGGTTTTAAGTCTGACAACCGGAGAACGCCGCGCTCAAGGTCAACTTCCGACCACCGCAGATGCAGGATTTCCCGCAGGCGAGCGCCGGTCAGCATAATTAAGCGGATCGCGGCTGTGGCATACAGCGACATTACAACCCGCTGCCCTTTCGGCGCGTGTTTCGCGGTCCCGGCGTCTACCTGTAGGCCGATGGTTTCCGCCTCGATCATCGCCTCCCCTATGGAAAGCATCTCTCGGCGGTGGTCAAAAACCGCTCGCGCGGCTCCTCCTTATAGCGGTCGATGCCGCTGGCTGGGTTGAAGCCCTCGGGAACGTGACCATGCTTGTTTCCCAAGCGTAGGCCGCCTTGAGCACCGCCACGGCGCGATTTGCGGCATATTTACCGCGTGAGAATTCCGACCTTGCTGTGCATCGCCTGCACGGCCTGGCGTGTCACGGCCGCGACCTTGCTTGTGCCGATATGCGGGATGATGTTGACGTCGGCAATTCCCTGATAACCGTCTGCCGTTGACGCCTTCCGCTTGTCCCGCACGCGCGCGTTGTACAACTCCAGCAGGCGGGCCACCGTCACCCCAGCCCGCTCGTCGGCGCGCCCCAGCGCCAGATCCTTACCCAGTGCGGCATTAGCTATCGCCTTCCTGGCAGCCTCGCGAGCGGCGTTGGCTTTAAGGGTGCCGACGCGGCCGTTCGGTTTCCCGTGTCATTCCGGGGCGCGAACGAAGTCGGCAAACTTGCCGGAAAATGCAGATGCAAGCGCCGAGATCCGTTTCTTGGATTCCGGGTTCGCGAGCTAAAGCCCGCGCCCCGGAATGACGTTAGGCAATTTTCCGTGCGGCGTTTTTCCCCTCCCGCATCATGTCGACGAACCGCGCGAACAGGTAATGACTGTCCTGCGGGCCGGGCGAGGCTTCGGGTGGTACTGCACCGAGAACACCGGCTTGTCCTTGAGCGCGAGGCCGCAATTGGAGCCGTCGAACAGCGACACTGGGTCTGCTCCACGTTCTTCGGCAGCGTGTCCTTGTCCACCGCGAAGCCGTGGTTCATCGAGGTGATCTCGACCTTGCCGGTGGTGAGATCCTTCACCGGATGATTGGCGCCGTGATGGCCCTGATGCATCTTCTTGGTCTTGGCCCGACCGCGATGCCGAGCATCTGGTGGCCGAGGCAGATGCCGAAGGTCGGCATGCCGATGTCGACCAGCCTCCTGATCACCGGCACGGCGTATTCGCCGGTCGCCGCCGGATCGCCCGGTCCGTTGGATAGGAACACGCCGTCGGGCTTGAGCGCGAGGATGTCCTCCGCCGAGGTCTTGCGCCGGCACAACGTCACCTTGCAGCCGGAGCCCGCGAGCAGGCGCAGGATGTTGCGCTTGATGCCGTAGTTGACGGCGACCACGTGGAAATCCGGATCGGTCTGGCGGCCGAAACCTTGCCCCACAGCCACGGCGTTTCGTCCCACGAAAATCTTTGAGCGGCGTCACCATCGGCACCAGGTCCATGCCGACCAGGCCCGGCCAATCCTTCGCTTGCTTCT
>CAWHQK010000081.1:0-7178 GCA_963831435.1 uncultured Acidobacteriota bacterium | reverse complement strand
AATGTATTGCTAAATGCGCCAATTACATCCTGAAATATCAGAATGAAGACGGCGGCTGGCCGATTTATCAAGGTGGCCCGTCGAATGTAAGCGCGTCGGTGAAAGCGTACTTTGGACTGAAGCTGGCCGGATATAACACCAGATCATCCTGCAATGGAGCGCGCCGGAAGAAGATTCTGCGAGTTGGGCGGCGTCACCAAGGTCAACACCTTCACCAAGATTTATCTCTGCTTTCTCGGGCAATACGACTACGACGCCGTTCCGGCCGATTCCGCCGGAGATCGTGCTGTTTCCCAATTGGTTCTGGTTCAACATCTACGAAATTTCTTCGTGGTCGCGGGCCATTCTGGTGCCGCTCTCCATTGGCTACGCGAAGAAGCCGTTCAAGAAAATTCCTGATGAGATGGCTATTGATGAACTCTTCGTCGGCGGACGCGACAGAGCGCGCATGCGCCTGGACTGGAGCAGACAGCTCTTTTCGTGGCGGAACTTCTTTTCTGGTGCTCGATCGCCTTACGCATTGGTTTGAAGCGCGTGCACATTCGGCCTCTGCGGTCGCTCGCGCTGAAGAAAGCGGAAAAATGGATGCTCGAGCGTTTTGAAATGAGCGATGGATTGGGCGCAATTTATCCGGCCATGCATGAACGCGATCATCGCGCTACGCTGCCTGGGATATTCGCTGGACGACCCGCAGGTCATTCGCGCGATGGACGAATTCGAAAAGCTCGGCATCGAAGAAGAGACGACACCTTCCGCATGCAGCCCTGCAAGTCTCCGGTGTGGGACACGGCGTATGCGCTGTTTGCGCTGGGCGAAGCCGGCGTGCCCGCGCAACGATCCGCGCATGGTCAAGGCCGCTGACTGGATGTTGCAAAAGCAGGTGCGCACATCGGGTGACTGGGCGGTGAAGAATAAAAAGGGCCAGCCCGCCGGCTGGTACTTCGAGTTCAACAACGAGTTTTATCCCGACGTGGACGACACTGCCAGGTTCTGCTGGCGCTTAGCAGGTCGAGCATCCCAACGACGCTATCAGTACGAATCTGTGCAGCGCGCCATCGACTGGATGCTGTCGCATGCAGTGCAAAAACGGCGGCTGGGCGTCGTTCGACAAAGACAACGACCGCATGGTCTTCCAGCACATTCCGTTCGCCGACCACAACGCCATGCTCGATCCGCCGACGGTGGATATTACGGGACGCATCCTGGAGATGCTGGCCGCTTATGGATACTCGCGCAAGACAAGCGCGTCGAGAAGGCGATCGAGTTCATCCGCGAAGAGCAGGAACCCGACGGCTCCTGGTTTGGGCGCTGGGGCGTGAACTACATCTACGGGACGATGCAGGTGCTGCGCGGACTGGAGGCCATGGGCGTCGATCACCACGAGCCGTACGTGCAGCAGGCGGCGGAGTGGCTGCGGATGGTGCAAAACCCCGACGGCGGCTGGGGCGAGACTTGCGGCTCTTACGATGACCCCAGCATCAAAGGAGTGGGCGCCGAGCACGCCATCCCAGACGGCTTGGGCAGTGATGGGATTGCTGGCGGCCGACATGATATTCGCAGTGATTCAGTGGCGCGGGGAATTGCGTATTTATTGCGCACGCAGAAAAAGACGGATCGTGGGACGAGCCGCCTATTACCGGGACCGGTTTTCCGCGCGTGTTCTATTTGGCGTATCACCTGTACCGGCAGTATTTTCCGCTGCTCGCGCTAACCACGTATGCGAAAGTAATGGCGGAAAGCAATCGAAGCGTGCCTGCGGCGGAACGTTCCAGCGCCAGGTATGGAAGTGGGAGCTTAAAAATATGGCAGTGCCGATTTCACAAGGGTGGACAGTTGCAACTTACGTCCTGAAGCAGAAGTTAAAGGGGCGCAAGCGCTATCCATTGGTGCTGATGCTGGAGCCTTTGTTCCGGTGCAATCTGGCGTGCGCAGGCTGCGGGAAAATTCAGTATCCCGCTCACGTGCTAAAAATGCAGCTTACGCCCGAGGAATGCTTTAAGGCGGCGGATGAGTGTGGCACGCCCATGATTTCCATTCCCGGCGGAGAGCCGTTGCTGCATCCGCAAATCGGAGAAATCGTTGAAGGGCTAGTTGCGCGCAAAAAATATATTTATTTGTGCACCAACGCGCTTTTGCTCAAGCAGAAAATTGATTTGTTCAAGCCCAGCAAGTATTTGACGTTCTCCGTCCACATGGATGGACAACGCGAGCACCATGACTTCTCCGTGTGCCAGGAAGGCGGATACGACCGGGCGCGCGAAGGAATTAAAGAAGCCGTGAGCCGTGGTTTTCGCGTGACCACCAACACCACGCTGTTCGACGGGGCGGATCCAAAAAGCGTGCGCGCATTTTTTGACGAGATGATGGACCTGGGCGTTGAGGGCATGATGCTTTCTCCGGGTTATTCCTACGACAAAGCTCCGGACCAGAGTCACTTCCTGGGTAAAGCCCGTACCCGGCGCCTATTCCGCGCCATGCTTTCAAACCGCAAGAAGAACTGGAAGTTCAATCAATCATTTCTTTTTCTCGAATTCCTCATGGGCCGCCGCGACTACTCCTGCACGCCGTGGGGCATGCCAACCTACAATGTTTTTGGCTGGCAGAAACCCTGCTATCTGTTGCAGGACGGTTACGCGGACACGTTCTCCGAATTGCTTGCCGCTACTGAATGGGAAAAATATGGGACAGAATCGGGCAATCCGAAGTGCGCGAATTGCATGGTGCACAGCGGCTACGAAGCCTCCGCGGTAAATGATACCTTTGGCTCTCTGCGCGGCCTATGGGGCGAAGCGAAAGCACGATTGTTTAGCGGTTATCAGGATCAAGCGGCTTTGAGACTTCTTGATGAACCTACACGTCCCGTTCATGCGTTTGATCCGCTGGTGCAGATCGAAGCTTCTGCTGACAGCCAAGTCGTTGAGGAAACCCGGGCCTAAATCATCATGGATACCCACCAGGCTCCCACGTCTGTCAACGCCGATACCCTTGAAGTAGCTCCGGGAACAATCCACGAAAAATTGGAAGGGGCCGTGCCTGCGCTCGCTTCCGAGGCAGATCTGCGCAAGGCATTGGAAAGCGCCTTCGACTATCGCGGCGATGTGCTCATCACGCGTAAGGACGGAAGCAAAGTTGAAGGTTACATTTTCGACCGGCGCAATGGGCAAACTCTTGCTGAATCTTTCGTACGGCTCCTTCCCAAGGACGGCAGCGGCAAGACCTCGGTTTCGTATGCTGAAATCGCGGCCCTTGCTTTCAGTGGCCGCGACATGGCCGCGGGCAAAAGCTGGGAATCCTGGGTGAAGAAATACTGGGAGAAGAAAGCCGCTGGAGAAAAAGATATTTCCATTCAGCCGGAAAAGCTGGAGTAATTTCGCACTTGGCATTTGGACGAATCGAGAACCTGCACCTCCAAATGCCAAATGCTAACTGCTAACTGCGAATCATGAAAGCTTTCGTCACCGGCGCGACAGGATTTTTAGGAAGCCACGTGGCGCGCGTGCTGGCAGAGAGCGGTGCTGATCTAAGGCTGCTGGTAAGGCCGAGCAGTGATCTCCGCAATATTGAGAAGCTAAATGCGGAGCGGGTTGTCGGAGATTTGCGGGACGCTGCGTCGCTTGAAAAGGGCATGGCTGGTTGTGAAGCGGTATTTCACGTGGCGGCTGACTACAGGCTGTGGGTCCGCGATCCCGAAGAGATGCATCGGTCCAATGTGGAGGGAACGCGGGCTATTTTGCTGGCGGCCAGAAAAAACGGCGTGAAACGCGTGGTTTATACGTCGAGCGTCGCGACCATGGGCTTCACGAACAATGGTCACATGGCCGACGAAGATTCTCCGGTGTCATTGCAGAACATGATTGGGCCGTACAAGCGTTCGAAATTTATGGCGGAAGAGGTTGCCATTCAGGCGGGCAGGGAAGGAATGGACGTTGTCGTGGTGAATCCGACAACGCCGGTGGGGGAGCAGGACATCAAACCAACGCCGACAGGGAGAATCGTGCTGGACTTTCTCAGACGAAAATTCCCCGCGTACGTGGATACCGGGCTGAATCTGGTGGATGCCACTGAATGCGCCCGCGGGCATGTGGCTGCGTTTGAAAGGGCGAAGCCCGGCGAGCGGTACATTCTTGGTGGGGAAAATCTGACCCTGAAGCAGATTCTGGACAAACTCGGGCGGATCACGGGACTTTCCTCTCCGCGTGTTAAGGTGCCGTATGTGATGGCGCTGGCAACCGGAGTTGTTAACGAAGTTTTTACTGGACGAATTTTAGGACGCGAGCCGCGCGCCACGATTGACGCCGTCCGTATGGGAAAAAAGAAAATGTTTGTTTCATCCGCGAAAGCGGAGCGCGATTTGGGATGGAAGATCATTCCCGTGGAGGGCGCATTGCGCCGCGCCGTGGACTGGTTTCAAAGCAACGGATACGTTTCGAATGGCAGCAACACTTGAGGGACGAATTGGCCCAGGATTACAGAATCGCGTTTGTGGCGGCGCTGGAAAGAGAAATTGCACCGTTCGTTCGAGGCTGGAATCTATCAGAGCGGGAACATGACGGTCGCAAGTTCCGGTTCTTTGAAAACGCAGGCGTAGTTTTGGTGTGTGGTGGAATTGGCGGCGAAAGCGCGCGTCGTGCGACGGAAGCGGTCATTGTTTTTTACCACCCGGCCAGTGTGCAGTCGGTGGGTCTGGCGGGAGCGCTGGATCCAAGGCTCAAGGTTGGAATGATATTTTCCCCGCGATGGGTGGTGGATGCGCGCCATGGCAGCCGGACCCACACCGCGAGGGGTGATGGAGCGCTGGTAAGCGCCGGTGAAATTGCGGGCGTCGCGCAGAAAGCAAAATTGGCGAGTGCCTACGGAGCGCAAGCCGTGGATATGGAAGCTGCTTCAGTAGCGAACGGAGCGGAATCGCATGGGCTGCCCTTTTCCGCAGTGAAGGCAATTTCGGATGAAAGCGATTTCGTAATGCCTCCGATGAACGAATTTATCTCTGAAGACGGCGCCTTTCGCACCAAGAGTTTCGTGCTGTTCGCGGCATTCAGGCCCTGGCTGTGGGGGAAGATGATCCGCTTAGGTATGGATTCATCCCGCGCGGTCCGCGCTCTTTGCGCGGCGTTGGCGAAAGAAGTTGATACGGAAACCATGTCGCGGGCTTCAACACTGCATCCGGTAAATTCGTAGCGCGAAAGGTAACGAAGAAATTTTGGCGACGGCCGGACAAATCGAAGTGGACGAAACGCTGCTCACCATTCCTGCCACCATGCAGGCGGCCGTCTATCGCGGCGTGGATGACGTTCGCCTGGAAACCGTGCCGGTGCCGGAAATTGGTCCGGGCGAGCTGCTCGTGAAAGTGAATACTTGCGGAATCTGCGGGACGGACTTAAAAAAAATCCACATGGGCTCCCACTCCGCGCCGCGCATCTTCGGACACGAAACTTCAGGCACGGTAGCGGCAGTCGGCACAGGAGTGACGCAGTTTAAACCCGGCGACCGGGTGATGGTTTTCCACCATATTCCATGCCGTAAATGTTTCTACTGCCAGCATAAAACTTTCGCGCAGTGCGAGACGTACAAGAAGGTGGGCTGCACGGCGGGATTTGAGCCCTCCGGCGGCGGCTTCGCCGAGTACGTCCGCGTGATGGATTGGATTGTTCGGCAAGGTACGGTCCGCATTCCAGACGGCGTTTCCTTCGAACAGGCGTGTTTTGTAGAACCTGTGAACACCTGCATGAAGGGAATTGAGGCCCTGCGCTTTGAAAAGGGCGAAACTGCACTGGTAATTGGGCAAGGACCCATCGGTATCATCCTTTCGGTACTGGCCCAAAGATCAGGAGCTAGGGTAATAACTTCCGATTTGTATCCGGAGAGGCTTAAAATAGCCTTAACATTCGGCTTGGGGAACAGTGTTGACGCTTCGTGCACGGACGTCCTGAAATCCGTGCGTGAGCAGACCGAAGGGCGTGGTGCTGACGTTGCTATTTTGGCGGTCGGCGGCAATGCTCTGATTAAGCCAGCCATGGACGCAGTTCGTCCGGGCGGGCGGGTTCTGTTGTTTGCGCAGACGGCGCGGGGGGAAGCGACGATTGACCCAGCGGCGGTTTGCGTGGATGAGAAGACGTTATTGGGTTCCTACAGCGCTTCTGTCGATTTGCAGGAGGAGTCGGTGCGATTTGTAATGAATCGCGAGATGAATCTGGAACGATTGATCAGTCACCGTTTTCCTTTAAGCAATGGCGTAGAAGCTCTAAGGCTGGCTGCCCGTCCTCAGCCTGATTCCATGAAGATTGTGATTCAGCCGGGCGGCCCTAGGGAAGGAAGTCGAGTGTGAACGGAAAGATGACGGCGGCTGTCCTCTACGGTAAAGAGGACGTCAAAATTGAAAAGGTGCCGATTCCCCGTGTGGGAGAAGGCGAAGTCCTGGTTAAAGTCCACGTTGCGCTGACTTGCGGCACGGATTTGAAAGTCTATCAGCGCGGATACCACGCCCGGATGATTGTTCCTCCAGCGCTTTTTGGACACGAACTGGCCGGAGTGATCGAAGAAGTAGGCCCGGGCGTTCGCGGTTTCCGCAAGGGCATGAAAGTTGTGGCGCTGAACTCCGCGCCCTGCCAGAAATGTTTTTATTGTTCCAAGCACCAGGAGAATCTTTGCGAAGATCTGCTCTTTAACAATGGGGCCTACGCCGAATACATCCGCATTCCGCGGCGCATTGTTGAGCAGAACATGCTGGTTGTGCCGGCCTCGGTGACCTTTGAAGAAGCGGCCATGATTGAGCCTTTAGCCTGCGTGCTGCGCGGATTGCACGAGACCAAAGTAGAAATCGGCGACACCGTCACGGTGATTGGCGGTGGTCCCATCGGCCTGATGTTCGTGCAGGTCGCCAAAGCCACCGGCTGTAACGTAATTTCAGTGGTCAAGCGCGACTCGCAGGTGGAAGCCGCCAAGCGGATGGGCGCGCACGATGTTGTGCAAATTACAAGACGAATGACCCGATTGAAGCGGTGCGGACCCTGACGCCAAGCAAGCGCGGCAGCGATGTGGTAATTGAAGCCGTGGGCCGTCCCCAGGCTTGGGAGTGGTCCATTGACATGGTCCGTAAGGGCGGCACCGTAAACTTTTTGGTGGATGCGCCAACGGCACCAAGGTCCAGTTGGATACGACGCGGCTGCACTATTCGGAAA
>CAWHQK010000080.1:0-32426 GCA_963831435.1 uncultured Acidobacteriota bacterium | reverse complement strand
AAAAACAATAGGCCAGCGAGTTCGGAACCAAAACAGGAAGGTTACTAAGGATTTATGGCTGGGGTAACTGCCTATACCTGCGGATTAGACCCTATGGTAGTCTCAAAACACCCTAATTTCTCTTGTATTTGGCTGGTTTCCGGTGCCCTTGGCGTCTCAAAACAGCAAGCCGAGCATTCAGATTGCCTGGAAGACGGTTACGTATCGCAGCGTGGCGCTGGCGATACTGGCAGTCCTGGGATTGTTCTTTGCCGGATTGCATCTTGCCTTTCCTCAATTTACCGACAATGGCGTAAAGGCGGTAGGAGGATTTGCCACGCTCCTGCTGGAAAGGGTCGCGGGGGCCGCGGGAACTCCGGCGCACTCCACGACAATGAACAACCAGCAGGCGCATATTACCGCGCTCGATGGCACCGACGAATCAAAAAAGCCAACAGTAACAGTTGGGTGGTCGCCGACTACAACGTTCCGCTGGAAAAAGGCGACGTCATTCAAACCGGCTCCGAGGGCATGGCCAAGATTGTCTTCAACGACGGCACGAACTACACGGTAAAACAAGATTCCCTGATCGTGATTGAAGAAAACTCCGCCAATGAACAGCAGCAGACGAATGTGGCAGTCGCGGTGAGCACGGGCACCGTGGATCTTTCCACCGGGACGTACGTCCAAGGGTCGAAATCGCAGGTCATTGTGGAGGGCGCCACCGCATCGCTCGCTCCAGAGAGCGCCGCGATGGTGCATAACGATCCCAAGACCGACCAGCACGAAATTTTGCTTAACAAAGGTACTGGCGCTGTGGAACGGAATGGCGAGGTGGTTCACCTGGCTGACTGGGAAAAGGTCAGCTTTGCCGGACATGAACCGACAAGATGGACAAGGTTGAAGGAAATTGGGCCACCGACGCCGATATCACCAGCGAACATGATGCCCCATTTTCGTGCCGGCCGGGGACAAGATGTGGAATTTTCGTGGACGGCCATGGCGAACGCTGCAGGATACCGGCTGCGGATTTCGAAGAACCCGTACTTTTCGTCGCTGGTGGTGGACCGGAAAGTCGAAGTGCGGACGTGACGGTCTCGAGTCTGGGCGAAGGCGCCTATTACTGGTCGGTGCAGTCCTTCGACGCTAACGGAAAGGCATCGGTCGAGAGCGAGAAGAACCGCTTTACGATCATTCCCAAGAGGCAAAGATACGGTTGCCATCAATCTGGATCTTGACCCCTTTGTGCAGCATGGGCATGTGATCGAGGTGACGGGCAAGACCGAAGTGGGCGCGCGGGTGATGGTCAATGGCCGGGAGGTGCCACTGGTGGCGCCGGACGGCAGCTTTCACTACTTCACGCCGCCGCTGCCGAACGGCGAGAGCCTGATTACGGTGACGGCCCAGAACGCGCAAGGGTGGAGTGAACACGCAACAGAAAAAGTATTGATCCAGTAGGACCGAGCGGGTTAGAATTTCTCCCGACCGGGCAAGAACTTTCGTTTGCAACAGGAAATGCGCAGACATCCCATAGAATCAAGGTACGGACCACTGACCATAAGTGACAGATCAACCCCAGGTTTCGCCCTTGCGGATCCGAGGCCCGAAGGTCCAGAAGAGAGAGCATTTCGGTTATGTCAAACAATGGCTTTCACAAAGGCGCGTCGCGCATGCACAACCTGCGGTCGCTGTTCAGCATGTTCTCCAGCGACCTGGCGATTGATCTCGGCACGGCGAACACACTGGTCTACGCGCGCGGCAAGGGCATCGTGGTGAACGAGCCTTCCATCGTCGCCCTCAACAAGAACACGAACGAAGTGGAAGCCGTCGGCAAAGAAGCGAAAGAGATGCTCGGGCGCACGCCCGGGAACATTGTCGCCATCAAGCCGATGAAGGACGGCGTGATCGCCGACTTCAAAGTCACCGAGAAGATGCTGAACTACTTCATCCAGAAGGCGCACAACCGCAAGATGCTGGTGCATCCGCGGATCGTGATCGGCGTGCCTTCGGAAATTACCCAGGTGGAAAAGCGCGCGGTCATGGATTCCGCCTATCGCGCAAAAGCCAGTGAAGTGCATCTCGTGGAACAGGCCATGGTGGCGGCGATCGGCGCAGGACTGCCGATTACCGAACCGAGCGGCAACATGGTGGTGGACATCGGCGGCGGCACCACGGACATCGCAGTGATTTCGTTGAGCGGCATTGTGTATTCGCGTTCGGTGCGGATGGCCGGCAACCAGATGGATGAAGCCATCATGAATTACCTGAAGCGGAAATATAACCTGCTGATCGGCGAGCGCACGGCAGAGCAGATCAAGATTGAGATTGGTTCGCGCGTATCCGCTGGACAAGCCGCTGACCATGGAAATCAAGGGCCGCAACCTGATTGAGGGCGTGCCCAAGACCATCACCGTGGATGACAGCGAAATTCGCGAAGCGCTGAGCGAGTGCGTTTCGACGATCATGAATGCGATCCGCGTCGCGCTCGAACGCACGCCGCCCGAGCTTTCCGCGGACATCAGCGATCGCGGCATTGTGCTGACCGGCGGCGGAGCGTTGCTGAAGAACCTCGACAAGCGCATCCGCGAAGAAACCGGGTTGCCGGTTTCGATCGCCGACGATCCGCTGTGCAGCGTGGTGCTGGGCACGGGCAAGATGCTCAGCGACTTCAAACTGCTGCGAAAGATTTCGATCGAGTAAACCCCGTCGTTGGTCGTTCGTCATTCGTCGTTGGCCAGAGCAGATGCCATGAAGGAATGGAGCTTTGGAAACGGTTAACGACCAGCGGCCAGCGACGATTCTGTTTTTATGGAAAATTTTCTCACCCGGTATCGCAATGTAAGCATTCTGGTAGGCGTACTGTTCGCCCAAATCCTGGGCCTTGCCATCCAGGTGCGGCGCGTGAAAGAAAACCAATCCACTTTGCTGATCCGTGTATGGACCGTCACCGCGATTACTCCGCTGGAAAAGGGAATTGTCGGGCTCGAATCCGGGATGGGAAATTTTGGCACAACTACGTCTACCTTCGCGGGGTGCGCAAGGAGAACCGCGAGCTTAAGGAAGAAATCCAGCAACTGCGGCTGACCGAAGTGCGCATCAGCGAAGACGCGCAGCAGGCGCATCGCCTTCAAGTGCTGTTGGGATTTAAGGAGCAATATCTCTCTAAGACGGTGGCCGCGCAAGTGATTGGCTCCGGGGGAAGCGACCGTTCGCGGGTGGTTTTCATAGACAAGGGGGACGACGCCAACTTGCGCGCGGACATGCCTGTCATTACCGCCGACGGAATTGTGGGTAAAGTGGTCCGCGGTATTCGCGCACAGTGCGCAGGTGCTGCTCATCAATGATGAAAACAGCGGCGCCGGTGGCATTCTTGAAAAATCACGGCTGCAGGGAATTCTAAAAGGAACTCCGGTGGGCGGGTTGATCCTCGACAAGGTGATGTCAGACGAGCAGATACAACCGGGGGACCGTGTGTTGACCAGCGGCGGAGACGGGATATTTCCCAAGGGCATGCCGGTAGGCACGGTGGCGCAAGTGTCTAAGGGCAAGGATTCATTTCTGAATGTCCGCATTAAGCCCGCGGCCGACCTCAGCAAGCTGGAAGAAGTGCTGGTCATCACCAAGCAGGAGGAAAGGGAACCTTCGCTGGCGGAAACGGGTAATGAGCGCGCCTCCGATATTCTGGCGCGCCGGTTGCCTTCGGTGCCTGATCAACCTCCCGCAGTGCCTGCTCATCCGGCGTCAGTTGCTCCGAGGACGAATGCCGCGGCGACCGTGCCTTCTGGCCCGACTGCAACTTCTTCGGCGGCGGGAACCCAGCCGGCGTCGTTGGGCGCATCTCAATTGACGACCCCCAAAGTGACTGCGCTCAAACCGCGCGCAACTCAATCTCCGGCGGATGTTCCGGCTTCAGCCCAATCCGCGACGGAAAATCCCGGCAATGGTCAAACTACGGTGAGGACAATTACGGATGACGCTCCCACGCCAGCCCCGGTAAAGCCTGTTGTAAAGACTCCGGCCCCGGCCGCGAACCCGCAATTGAAGCCAGAGCAGCCGGAAAGCGACCAGCAATAACGTGCCGATTACTTATACATCCGGCGAACAGATTGAGGTTTACCGCTTTAACCTTCCCATTACGGTGCTAGTGCCGTTATTGGCATTGTTTCTGCAATCGTTTCTATCGTGGAAGCTGCCCTTCTTTTCAATTTTTGATTTGCCGTTACTGGTTGTGATTTTTTTCGCAGTGGCGCGGCGCAGTCAGGTGGGAGGGATGCTGACCGGCAGCATCATTGGATTGCTGCAAGACTCGCTCACGCAGTTGCCGCTCGGCGTTTACGGCATTGCGAACACGGTTGTGGGTTATGGGGCTTCATCGCTCGGGGTACGACTGGATGTAGAGAACGCTGGCGCGCGCTTCCTGGTCACGATTTTCTTTTTCGCCGTGCATGAGGTTGTTTATTTTTCCGTCGCGCGAGGGTTGGTAAGGCTTGATTTAAGGTGGAACTGGCCGCATGAAATAGCCGCAGCCTTCGCCAATGCGGTGCTGGCAGTGTTGTTGTTTGCGATGCTTGATCGCTTCAAGCAGAGAACGTAAGGGCGATGCGTAGTACCGAACGTAGGGGTAACACTCAAAGTTTTGAACATCCAGGCGCTTGGGCCCAGGACTGAATTTTATGTTTGGCCGCGATGAAAAAGTCTCGCCGATTCGCATTACCGCGACGCAGTATGTAATCCTCGCCATTTTTTTAGTGCTGGCGTACGGACTGTGGCGGCTGCAGGTGTGGCAGAGCGATTACTACTCATCGCAGGCGGAAAAAAACAGTATTCGCGATGTACCCATTCTTGCCCCGCGCGGCCAGATCTTTGACCGCGAAGGGCGCATCATCGTGGACAATTATCCCTCGTTCACGGCGCTCCTGCTGCGCGACTCATCCCGCGATTTGAATGCAGATGCGGACCTCATCGCCAAGGGCCTGCATATGGACCCCAAGGACGTGCGCGAACGTATCAAGCATTTCGCTTCCATGCCGCAGTACCAGCCAATTTATCTGAAAGATGACGTCACGCCGGATGAGCTGGCATTCATTGAAGCCCACCGCAACGAGTTGCCGGAACTCGACACACTCATGGCCTACCGTCGTCTCTATCCGCGTAACGGCTTCCTGGCCCATCTGATCGGCTATGTAGGCGAAGTCAGCGAAAACATGCTCAACCAGCCGGAGTGGGACCTTTACAACCCTGGCGACGTGGTTGGAAAGTCTGGTGTGGAGCTGCAATACAACTCAACCCTTATGGGTATCAACGGTTCGCGCCAGGTGGTTGTGAACAGCCATGGCAAGGAAGTAGGCGAACTGGACGAAAAACCGGCCGTCTCAGGCAAGCCGATTAAATTGACGATCGACGTGGACCTGCAAATTGCCGCAGAAGAGGCCATGCAGGGATGGAATGGCGCTCTGGTGGCGATGAACCCTCGGAATGGTGAAATCCTGGCCATGGTGAGCCGTCCCACGTTCGATCCCAACGATTTTGCCGTCAGCGTTTCCAGAAAACAATGGGCGACGCTGGTGAACGACGAGAACCATCCCCTTTTGAATAAAGCCATCCAGGCGCAACTGGCCCCCGGTTCAACCTTCAAGATCATCATGTCAGTCGCGGGTTTGCAGGAGCATGTTGCTCAGGACATGCATGTTCTCTGCAACGGCGGCGCGGATTTCTATGGCCATTACTACCACTGCCACGCGATCCACGGCATGGTGGACATTACAAAGGGCATTTACCAGTCTTGCGACACTTTCTTCTATACGCTGGCAGAGAAGCTGGGGATTGAACGGATCGCAAAATACGCCACCATGTTTGGTCTGGGGCACAAAACGGGCATTGATCTTCCGCAGGAGGCCTCTGGAGTTATGCCTTCGGAAGAATGGAAGATCCGCAACTTCAAAGAAAAATGGTTTGCCGGAGAAACCATCTCCGTGGGCATCGGCCAGGGCTCCGTGGCGGTTACGCCCGTACAGTTAGCGCGCGCCCTCGGTGGGATTGCCAGCGGCGGGTTATTAGTGCGTCCGCATGTGGCGTTTCCCCAGGACTTGCCCTCGAATGTGCTCCCGGCCTCAGCAAGTGACGAGGCGAACGATGGAAAGATACAAGTTCCCATCGATCCTAAGAACTGGGACATCATTACGGATGCCATGGCGATGGTGCCTAACCCCGGGGGCACGGCAGCTGGATCTCATTTGGAAGGGATTGATTTCGCCGGCAAGACCGGAACAGCACAGACAATTTCGGCCGCGGCGAAAGCAAAGTTGAAAGGAAGCAAAGCGGAATATAGGAACAACGCGTGGTTTGTGGGCGTGGAACCTCGCCGTAATCCTGAAATTGTGATTTGCGTTCTGCTGGAGCAGGGAGAAGAGGGGCCGGTAGCGGCGCGCGTGGTTTCGCGCGTCATCAAGGCCTACGTGGAAAAACAACGGCGGGAGCCCCAGAGCGTGGCCGTGGGTCACCCTACGACCGACAACGACAAAATCGAAGATGGCAAGGTTAAAAACGGTAAGACCGACGTTGGTGCGGTGTGGACGTCGCCCGATGAAGATGGCAAGCCGAACTTACAGAGCGGTCATTTTTATCTTGATATTGATCACAAGCGGGCGCCGCTGGCGAGTGCGGCCCCGGGATTGCGCTGAGCGACAAAGAACTTAGAGAACTGAAATGGCAAGATACGTCTCATTCCGCGATTTCGACTGGTGGCTGCTGGTTTTTGTGTTCATCATCTGCGGTCTGGGGGTCATGGAGATCCACAGCGCCACGGAGCACACCAAGTTCGCCGGCTCGCATATCAAGCAGATCTACTGGGTACTTGCGGGCGTTGGCTGCATGTTTCTGGTCAGCCTGTTTAATTACCAGGTGCTTTTGGAACGGGCCCATTGGTTCTACATTGCGGCGGTAGCTTCGCTCATGATGGTGTTGGTTTTCGGGCAGAAATACCTCGGCGCGCGGCGATGGGTAAAACTGCCGGGGGGGATTCACTTTCAGCCTTCGGAGTGGGTCAAGCTGATTTTGATTCTTGCCATGGCAAAATACTTTGCCGATTTGCGGCAGCGGGAACTTTCGTGGGCTGATTTCGTTAAGGCCGGCGCGCTTATCGGCTTTCCCATGCTCCTCGTATTAAAGCAGCCGGATTTGGGCACGGCACTCACGTATGTTCCAATCGCTGTGATAGGAATTTTTCTTGGAGGCCTGCAATTTAAGCAGGGTTTTGTGGTGGGATTGCTGGCGGCGATTGCCATTACAACGGTGTTCTTTCTTCCCAATGTCCACATTCTGAAGCCGTACCAGCGCGACCGGTTAACGAACTTCATCCGGCCGGAGGCGGATAGCCAAGGTTCCGGCTACCAGGTGATGCAGTCTAAAATTGCCGTCGGCTCAGGGGGAATTTGGGGTAGCAGCAGCGGCACACAGACCCATTTGGCGTTTCTTCCCGTCCCGCAAACTGATTTTATTTTCGCGGCTTTCGCGGAGGAGCATGGATTCGTAGCGGCGCTGGGGGTGCTGCTGTTATACTTTATAGTGCTGATGCGGCTCGTCCAGAATGCGCAAACGGCGCCTGATCGCGCCGGCACATTCGTGGTAATGGGTGTGGTGGCGGTGTTAAGCTTTCACATCCTGGTCAACGTCGGCATGGTAGTCGGCTTTATGCCTGTTACCGGAATACCTTTGCCATTAATGAGTTATGGCGGGTCTTCCGTCCTGTTTATGTTCTTGGCGCTGGGGATCGTGATGAATGTACGAATGCGCCGCTTTGTGAACTAAGATCAGGAAACAAGGTCTGCGGACCTTAGCGATTTGCGGATCAGAATTTTGCGACTGGAAGCTCAGCTGCATCTTCATCCGTATCCCAGGGGGATGCGGACATAACAGATAGAGATTTACTACAGATACAGATTACAGATAACGATCGCCCTCGCGTAAAGAGGACACACACCGGTTGAGTTGCAGTAGGGAACCGGGCAGGATTAAAGCTAGGCGTTGCTGGGCAGGTAACGGCCCCTTCGGACTTTTCAGAGCGGCGCTCTGAATCAGTTGTCCGAGAGAGCGGTCACAAACCCGAATAGAACGCGGATTGCGATAGTGCAAAAGATTCCTACGTTGATCGAACGGAACCAGCTTCGGGCCACATCCCGAGGCAGCAGCCGCCCCCAATCAGAGCGGAACGTCGCATTGCTAGATCCTCCCAGCATTCTTCTGCTTTCCATCCGGTGATTCCTGCGCCGCGAAACGGCGCGGGACCGGAGTTTTTAATGACAAAAGAATTGTTTGTTTCAGCCACCCCACATGAGACCAAAGTTGGGATGGTGGAAGATGACCTGCTCGCGGAAATCTACCTGGAGCGGGAGAACGAATACACCTTAGCAGGCTCCATTTACAAAGGCCGCGTGACGCGCGTGCTGCCCGGCATGCAGTCTGCATTCGTGGACATTGGCCTGGAGCGCGATGCGTTCCTCTATGTTTCCGATTTCATGGAACTGGAAGATCAGGATGATCTGGACGAAATTCCGACCCAGGGTCTCGCGCCGCAGAGCGCTAGAAGTGAGGATCAGGGCTCTCAGGACCTTGGAACTCAGGACCATGCAACCGAGCTCGGTACCGGGATTCAGCAGGAAGCGGGCCGCGCGGAGGCTTCCGAAGACGTAGAGGAAGCTTCGTCGGAGTTGGAGACCGCCTCATCCGAATCGCAGAACCGGGAAGGCTCTGAGTCAAAAGAAGGGCGTGGAGCATGGCGAAACCGCCGACGCCGTCGCGGACGCCGCGGCGAACGCACCATGCCAGAAACCAAATATGCCAGGCCGCAGCCGGCGCCATCGCGCGAATCGCACCGCGCAGAACCTTCCGGCGACTCCGACTACGGACCGCCTCCGGGATACCAGCCCATACTTTTACCTGGAGAATCGATCTCGAAATACCGGCAGCAGCCGCCCGCGCAGGCTCGCCCGGCGGAACGAAATGAGTCGCCGTCCGCAGTTCCATCTCGATATTCAGCAATTCGATCTCGCGGGGAAGCAGAACTTCAACCCCGGCTTTCCGAGAAATTTCCGGAAGATGAACCCCTGTTCGCGACCCACGAGAGCGACGAAGAGGCGAACGCGCCTTCTGGACGGAAAGAAGAAGTGCAATCCGAAAACCTCCCGGTACATTCTGAAATGAAAATCGGCTCGTCGGAGTGGGAACGCGAGCAGCAGCGCCTGCACCAGATGAACGTAGCCGCGGTATTTGGCGAAGAAGTGGCCGAGGAACTCCAAAAAGAAGAGCACGAAGAAGATCGGACCTCGGCGGAGCACGGACGGCAGGAGAATGTTTTCAGTCTCCGCGAACGTTCCGCGCAGCCTACCGGCGCAAGCGGAACGATGGAGGAAGAGGAGATCGAAGAGGAAGAAGCCGATCTCGATTCATACGTCCACGCCCTTGAAGATGACGCTGCGTTTGAAGAGATGGAAGAAGAGACCCACGCGGCTGGAGAGTTTGACGAAACGGAAAGGCACGAAATTGCCGCAGCAACCGAAACGGACGTCCAGGGAATGGACGCCCAAAGCGCAGTGCCATTCTTGGCTGAAGCGGTGTCCCCGGAAGAAGGTGAGGCATCCGGAGAAGAAGTGGACGCGGAATCCGAGGTAGAAGCTGAACTGGAAGAAGCGCAGGAGGAAGCGGAGGCGCTGCTGGACGCGGAAGCACGCGGCAATGGCACCGTGGATGCGCGGGCCGAGGTCCGAGCGCCCTCAACCGCGGCTTACACCAAGCGCGCGCGCCGCCCCGACTTCAACCGTCGCGGTGGACAGCGCGGCCGTCGCGGAGGGAGTGGTGGCGGACGCCGTTTCCCACGCCGTGAACCCCAGCATCTTCCACTCATCAGCGACCTGCTAAAGGAAGGCCAGGAAATTCTGGTGCAGATCGCGAAAGAGCCGATTGGCAAAAAAGGCGCGCGTATTACCAGCCACATCGCGCTGCCGGGCCGGTTTTTGGTTTACATGCCAACCGTCAATCACACGGGTGTATCGCGGAAGATCGGTTCCGAGGAAGAACGCCAGCGTCTGAAGCGGATCATCATCAGCGAACGCGAGAACGGGCATGGAGGGTTCATCGTCCGCACGGCGGCGCAGGGAGCGTCAGAAGATGAGCTCCGCGCCGACATCCGCTTCCTGAAGAATCTGTGGACGGAAATCCGTACCCGCGCGGAAAATTCCAACCCTCCGGCATTGATCTATCACGATCTGAATGTAGTGGAGCGCGTGCTGCGCGACCAGGTCACGTCAGATTTTTCCGTGATCTGGGTGGACAACGAACAAGAATATGAGCGCATTTTGCGCTTCGCCAATCGTTTCCAGCCGGCGCTTGTGCGGAAGGTGAAACTTTACAGCAAGGAAACTCCGCTTTACGACCAGTTTGGATTGAGCGAAGAAATCAACAAGGCGCTTAAGTCGAAAGTCTGGTTGAAGAGCGGCGGCTACATCGTCATCAATCAAACCGAAGCGCTGGTAGCGATTGACGTGAACACAGGAAAGTACGTCGGCAAAACCGCGCGCCTGGAAGATACGATTGTAAAAACCAATGTGGATGCCATCAAGGAAATCGTACGGCAGATACGGCTGCGCGATCTGGGCGGCATCATCATCATTGACTTTATTGACATGGACGAGCGCCGCAACCGGCAGAAAGTGATGCAAGCACTGGAAGAAGCCTTGCGCAGCGACCGGTCGCCGTCGAAAGTGCTGCAGTTTAACGATTTCGGGCTGGTTGCGATCACTCGGAAACGCGTGAAGCAGTCGCTGGAGCGCACCATTGGAGCGCCGTGTCCGTATTGCCAGTCCACCGGGTTTGTGAAATCGGTAAGCACGGTTTGCAACGAGATTTACATTGAGATGCGAAAGATCGCCAGTCATCTCGAACATGCTGATGTCATGCTTCGGGTCAATCCGGAGGTCGGCAAGTTCCTGAAGACGAACAATGGACGATTGCTGAATGAGATGGAAGAGATGACCAAGCGTACGGTGATTGTGAAAAGCGATCCGGCTCTGCATCAGGAGCAGTTCGACATCAATTAAAAAGTAGAATTTCGATTTTCAGAAAAAGACGGGCTTCGGCCCGTCTTTTATTTTTGTCTCCAAGCCGGTTTTTTATTTGTTTGACGGGATCTCATGCTGTTTTTTTCTGGAGTCGTATTCAGCGCGAATCTTCTCGTAGTTCTCGGCCAACACCTCTAACTCCTTGTCGGAGAGGTGCTCAATACTGATCATGTCATTGTGGGCATGGCGCAAGGAATGGATAAGCTCATCGAGTTTCAAATGGATGGCGCGGGCGTCGCGGTTTTGCGTGTTCTGTATGAGAAAGACCATGAGGAAGGTCACAATCGTCGTGGCCGTGTTGATGACCAGTTGCCATGTGTTGGAGTAGTGGAAGGTGGGGCCGAGCACCGCCCACACCACGATGATGAGCACAGACGCAAAGAAAGCCCATTTGGTCCCGACCAGAAATGACATTTTCGTAGAAAAAACCTGAAAATGGTCTCCTAACCGATTGCTGCGCTTCTCTTCGGCCATTGTGAGTCTCGCCTCCTAAGAATTGCCACACTTTCGATGCAGCTTCCATGATTCGCGGTCAGGCGCTTGGCCGAGATAGAGGGTCGGAGTTGTGCCGTGCGCCGCACTTTTCAGGCGCTTCGGTTTCAGCCAAAATACGTAACGGTGCGATTGGCGAAGCAGGAGTCGAGAATGTTAGCAGGAATCTGGGCTGTGCTGTTTCTGGCCACAGTTCTGCCTGCCACGATGGCGCAGATGGCCCCCAATGGTAACGGAGATCCTGCCTCCCGCTCATTGCTTAATAAACCGCAGTTTTCCCTGGGTGATCCCGCGAGTCTGTGGGTTCTAGTCAACAAGACGCGGCGATTGCCTGCGGGATATGTTCCAGACGACCTGGTGGTTCCACACGTGCGTTTACAGCTTTCGCCAAAGGCCGAGCGCATGCATGTTCGGCAAGTGGCGGCGGGTCCCTTGCAGGATCTTTTTGCCGCCGCGCAACAGGACGGATTTAATCTTGAACTCCTGAGTGGATATCGTTCTGAGGCCTACCAGAAAAAAATCTATGACAAATATGTGAAGAAATTAAAAGCGCGGGCGGCAATTGCCAGCGCACGACCCGGATACAGTGAGCACGAGACGGGGATGGCGGTTGATGTGGATCGCTATAGAGACCTTCGCTGCCTGGCGATGCCCTGTTTTGCCGCGATGCCGGAAGCGAAATGGCTCGCCGAACATGCGCATGAGTTTGGATTTATCATTCGTTATCCAAAAGGCAAAGAATCCATTACCGGCTATGAATACGAAGCATGGCACCTGCGCTATGTGGGAACGGAGTTGGCCACGGAATTATTTCTCAGGCATCAAACTATGGAAGAATTCTTTGATGTTGCCGCCGTCCCCTCAAACCGCACTGCTGCAATTCCAAACAATAACAGATAAGCGTCGCGAGAAAATCTCTTCAGGCCGGAACGCAAATTCGAATTCAAGTCGTATAATGGCCCGCTGGCTCGCGGCTTGTTTATCCGAGCTTGAAATTCCCGTAGAGGAAACCCTGAATGGATCGGCATCCCTCGCTTCTTCAAAGCAGCCGTCGAAATTTTCTAGTGACATCAGGAACGGTTCTTGCCGCGGCGGCGGTGAATCCCTCATTGGCGTTGGCAAATCCCGCTGCGCCGTCGAGCCCGGTGCCGCAAGAAACTGCCGGCGCTGTTCCCGGGGCGCTTCCCAAAGACATTGCCCGCAAAATTTCCATTGGGGTCTTTGATCCCGCGTTCCCTGACTGGACGCTCGATCAAATGCTGGAAAAGTTCTCGGCTTGGGGCGTGGAGGCGGTTGAAATCGGCACCGGAGGATATCCCGGCTCGCACCACTGTCCTGTACAGGAACTTCTTGACGATCCCGCAAAATTGCGGGCATGGAAAAAAAAATTCGACGACCGCAACATTCAGGTTGCCACACTGAGCTGTCACGGAAATCCGCTGCATCCGGATTCGCAGGTCGCGGCCCGCGACGCGGAAACCTTCCGCAAGACGGTGCAGCTTGCCGAGAAACTCGACGTCAAGGTGATTGTGGGATTCTCCGGTTGTCCGGGCGGCAGCCCGACCGACACGCAGCCCAACTGGGTGACCTATCGCTGGCCTCCCGAATACGCGCAGATGCAGGACTGGCAATGGAAAGAGAAGGTCGTGCCCTATTGGAAGGAGGCCGCGAAGTATGCGCGTGAGCATGGCATCCACCGGCTTGCCTTTGAAATGCATCCGAATTTTGTTGTGTACAATCCGCGCACGTTGTTAAAACTTCGCGACGCGGTGGGCGAGGAGATCGGGGCCAACTGCGACCTGAGTCATCTCTTCTGGCAAGGTTGCGACGCGGTCACTGTGATTCACCTCCTTGGCAAACAGGGCGCGCTGTTCCACGCCCACATGAAAGACACATGCTTCTACAAAAGCAACGTGGACAAATACGGTGTGCTGAATTTCGCTTTCGAGACCAAGGACTTGCCCATGGCTTCAGAAACTTTCCGCGCGGTAGGCTATGGTCACGGTGCGAATCAATGGAAAGAAATTTTGCGTGCTTATATGGAAGTGGGATACGACGGAATCTTCAGCATTGAAAACGAAGACCCGATTCTGCCCGGCGAAGTCGGTGTGCAACGTGCGCTATACCTTCTGAAAAATGTGCGCAGCGAACTGTTGGGCGTGTCGGCATAAACGGAGAGCTAAATGGACCGGCGAAAATTTCTAGGAACGACGTTGGGAGCGGTGACCGCTGGCACGCTATTTAGTCGTGACGCAAGGGCCGCAGCTGGCCGCAAGATTGATCATCTGGGAGTGCAGCTCTACACCGTCCGCAATCAAATGAAAGAAGATTTTGAGGGTACGCTGGCGAAGGTGGCGGGCGTCGGGTACAAAGAAGTGGAGTTTGCAGGATATTTCGGGCGTTCGCCGCAGGACGTTCGCGCCATTCTGGATCGTCACGGGCTGACTGCGCCTTCCACGCACGTTCCTTACAGCAGCTTTGGCGATCAATGGCCGCAGATCATTGAGAACAGCAAGGTGATGGGGCACAAATACATCATCAACCCTTCGATTGATGAAGCTGTACGCAACCAGTCTGATGGGTGGAAGCAGGCCGCTGCCACTCTCAATAAGGCGGGAGCGGTGAGCAAGAAAGCCGGGGTGCAGCTTGGCTACCATAACCATTGGATTGAATTCCGGCCCACCGCCGACGGGAAGCTTCCGTATGACATCCTGCTGGCCGAGTGCGACCCTGATTTGGTGAAAATGGAAATGGATATTTGCTGGGTCAAAGTCGGTGGCCACGATCCGGTAACGTATTTAAAAAAATATCCCGGGCGCTTTCCGCTGGTACATGTGAAGGACATGACGAAATTTCCTGAGCCGGGCGATGTCGTGCAAAAAACGGAAAACCAAAATATGACGGATGTGGGAAGTGGAGTGACTGACTGGAAGCGGGTATTTGGAAGCGCGGAAGGCATTGACTATTACATTGTCGAACACGATGAGGCGGCAATGCCGTTTGAGAGCATCAAGAACAGTTACAACTACCTGAAGAATTTGCGTTTTTAGCAATCAGGATTTTTCGCGGGATTGCTTTTTAGGATGGACCCATGGCACAGGTAATTCGCTCTCCGAAAACCTATGATGTCTGCATTATTGGTTCTGGCGCAGGGGGCGGAACTGCAGCCAAGGTCCTTACTGAAGGAGGCCTTGACGTTGTCATGCTTGAGGCTGGACCGCCGCTGAATCCTGAAAAAGATTTCAAAGAACATGTGTGGCCCTACCAGTTAGACCATCGCGGAATTGGCGTTGGCGGCAAGTTGCGGCACCAGCTCAACGACGAGTTCATGGCTCCCAACGGCTTCTGGGAGATTGAAGGCGAACCCTACACGCAGGCGCCCGGCAGTAATTTCGCATGGTTTCGTTCACGCATTGTAGGGGGGCGCACCAATCATTGGGGAAGAATCGCGCTCCGCTTCGCTCCTGTGGACTTTAAGGCGCGCTCCACGGACGGCATGGGCGATGACTGGCCGCTCACGTACGAAGATCTTGCGCCCTACTACGACAAAGTTGAGTCTTACATTGGCGTATTCGGAAGCCGCGAAAATATTCCTTCCGCTCCGGATGGAGTTTTCCTGCCGCCCCCGAAGCCACGCTGCACGGAAACTATCATCAAGAAGTCGTGCGACAAACTTAACATCCTGTGTGTGCCTTCTCGGCTGGCGATCCTCACGAAGCCCTTGAACGGACGCGCCCCTTGCCACTATTGCGCGCAATGTGGAAGGGGCTGTATCAGCGCTTCTAACTTCAGTTCCAGCCAGGTCATGATTCCTCCAGCGCAGGCGACGGGACGGCTGACGTTGATTACTAATGCCATGGCGCGTGAGGTCTTGCTGGGCAGTGACGGCAAAGCGCGAGCCGTGTCTTACATTGACAAAACGACGCGCACCGAAAAGCAGGTGAGCGCGAAGTCATTTGTTCTGGCGGCAAGCGCGTGCGAGTCCGCGCGGCTTTTGCTGAATTCCCGCTCTACCTCGTTCCCAGATGGACTAGCGAACGGTTCAGGCGTGGTCGGACGCTATTTGACGGACAGCGTAGGAAGCTCCGGCATGGGCTACTTCCCATTTCTTGAGAAGATGCCGCCGCATAACCATGACGGCGTGGGTGGAATGCATCTGTATGTCCCGTGGTGGAAGTTTGATCGCAAGAATGATTTCCTGCGCGGCTATCACATCGAACTGTGGGGCGGCCGCGACATGCCAGGCGCGGGACAGTTCGATGGAGTGTGCAACGACTTCGAGGGCTACGGTACTTCGCTCAAACAGAAATGCCGCAGCATGTATGGCACATTCATCGGATTTTCCGGACGCGGCGAAATGATTCCCAACGAGAAAAGCTATTGTGACATTGATCCGGACGTCGTGGACAAATGGGGAATTCCGGTGCTGCGCTTTCATTGGGCGTGGGGCGACAATGAAATCGCCATGGCGAAAGATATGCAGGAAACTTTCCGGGCAATTGTGGAGGCGGCTGGAGGCGCTTATCAGGATCGCGGCAGGCGCGGTGAGCAGCATTCCTACGGGATTTCTGAAGGCGGAGAGATTATCCATGAGCTAGGCACGGTGCGGATGGGGGCGGGCCCAAGAACGTTGGCGTTGAACCAGTACTGCCAGGCGCATGAAGTGAAAAATCTGTTTGTCGCCGACGGAGCAAGCTTTGTGAGCAATGCCGACAAAAATCCAACGCTGACCATCATGGCACTTTCGTGGCGCGCTTCGGAGTATCTGTTGGCCGAAGCGAAGAAGGGCAATCTGTAGGAGGGCTTATGGATCCCAATCAAATTTCACGCCGCGCTATTTTGAAATCGCTCACCGTGGGGACGTTCGCGGGTTCAGTGTTGCGCGTGATCCCCGCACAGGCGGCGGAGCTGGCGCACAAAATGATTGCCGCGGAGAAGCAGAACTCCGCCAATAGCGCCTACAGTCCCAAATTTTTTTCTGCGCAGCAGTATAAAACGTTGCAAAATCTCTGCGAAACAATTTTCCCCGCGGACTCCGATTCGGGCGGCGCCGTCGAAGCGGGCGCGCCGGAGTTTATTGATCTTCTGACGAGCGAGAATGCTGACTATCAGTTGACTCTTGGTGGTGGCCTGTCGTGGCTCGATTCCACATGCAGCGACCGTTACGGCAATGCTTTTCTGAATTGCACCTCAGCGCAGCAAAAAGAAATTTTGGACGTGATCGCCTACAGCAAAAATGCTGCGACCAATCCGGGATTAAGTCAGGGAATAGCGTTTTTTGCGCTGCTGCGGATGTTTACCGCGGACGCATTCTTTACCAGCAAGATCGGCATTCAATATCTGGGATATATCGGGAATACCTTTCTGACGGAATTTCCCGGCTGCCCGCCCGTGCCTGAGGCGTAGTCGCTATTATCCGACGTGGTAAAAACCATCGCGGCGGGCCAGTTCCACTGGTGTTCCAAATAACTGACTCAACGGTGCATTTTCCAGAACATCCTCTTTTGCGCCGTCAGCGACAATTCTTCCTCTCGACATCAAAATAACTCGCTCGATTTCCGGAATGATGTCTGGCAGTTCATGGGTGACCAGAATAATTCCAATGCCTTCGCTCGCGAGCGACCGCATAGTCTGCCGCAGTCCGTGCTGCGCGGCGATGTCGAGAGAATTGCAGGGTTCATCAAACAGCAATGCCAGTGGGCAATGCACTAGTGCCCGCGCAATCAGGATCCGTTTTGCCTCTCCGGAGGACATCTCGCAGACCGGGCGGTCAGCAAGATGAGAGACGCCAAGCCGCTCCATTGCTTCTTGTGCTAACCGCCGCTTTTTCCGGTCAACCGAATGGTTGGAATAGACACTGTTGCTGCTGAAGAAACCCGACAGCACAACTTCCATGCCAACAGCTTCGCCGGTACACATGGACATCAGATCATTCGAGACGATGCCCAGATGCGAGCGCAGGGCGAAGACATTCCACATTTCCTGGCCCAGGATCCGCATGCTGGAGCCCGCTCGAACCACCGGATAGCATTCCCGGGTAATGGTCTTGATCAGCGTGGATTTCCCGCAGCCATTCGGGCCTAAAATCGCCACGTGCTCATTGCATTTGATTCGCAGGGTGAAATCATCGAGGACGGTTTTTTTGCCCCGCATCACGCGAATGTTTTGCAGATCAAGAAGGGCGGCGCTTGAGGTCATTGTCTTGGTAGTTTAGACGAAGGGAGGAAGTCGGAAAACATGGATAGCCGAGCGGAAACAATCGCAGAAAGGACTACTGCCCACCCAACTCTTCCACCAATCCCGCGCTGAGCGATTTCTGACGTTCGGTAGAGAGTTTTCCCCCGCCGGATGTTAGGTAGAAAACATCAATCGCCATCTGTCCCTCGGTATCAATCAATGCGATATTAATGTTGCATTCCTGCGCCGCAAGGGCGGAGCTGATGCGATGCAATAGTCCGGGCCGGTCCTGAACGACGATCTGAATAAGCGTGCTGGAAGGTGAGCATTCATTATCAAATTCGATGCGGGTGTCCACTTTTATTTTCGCGATGCCTTGTTTGTCCGCGCGAAGGCGGTCGCGCAACAGTCGGTCGAGATCCACCTGGTCAGCCAGCACATCGGCGATGCTGCGCTTAAACCTCTCCCATTCGGGCAAGTTCAGGTCTAGCGTGCGGAAACGATCGGTGAAGAAGAACGAGTCAATGACCGTGCCTGCCTTGTTCGAGAAGGCGTTCGCCTTCACAATATTCATTCCCCAGGCGGCCAGCACCCCTGCCATTCGCGTGAAAAGACGCGGGCGATCTGTTGTCGCCAGGGTCAGCTCGTACCAGTGCCGGCCGCGTCTCAGGTCAAGTTGCACGGGATCGCTGGCCAGCCGTTCCGAGAGTGCCAGATGCGTTAGAACGCTCTCCGGCGAATTCACGCGTAAATATCTCTGCGGCATTCCTTCCAAAAAGATTTTCAACTTTTTGGACGCCGCCGGGGCGAGTGATTGCAGGTGTTTCAGGCTCTCATCTTCCGCGTCGTCGCGAAGTCTTTGATCGGCGTGACGGTTGAGGTGGTTGGAAGTGGCAATGTAAAGTTGCCAGACATTCTCAGCTTTCCACGGAGTCAAGCTTCGGGATTGACGGCTTTGATGTCTGCATAGGTGAGCAACGAAAGCATTTTCAAGCGTTCCGGAGTGCCCATTTTTTCCGCGAAGGTCTGGATGGTTGCGGGATCGTAGATATCGCGGCGCAAGGTGGCGGAGATATCCAAGTGGCTTCGGATGAGAAACATCACGGTCTCACGGTCCGCATGATCGAGGTCCAGACGGTCGAGGCTGCCTTGGGCAATTTCGAGGCTTGCAGTAACGTGGTTGTCCGTCGGAATGCCTTTGCCGACGTCGTGCAGCAACATGGCGAGATAGAGAAGTTCGGGCTGTTCCAGTTCACTCAGAATCTCGCCGTAGCGCCGGTCCCACTCCGATTGCGACTGGGCCGCTTTGTGGAGGCTCTCAATGGCGAGAAACGAATGTTCGTCCACAGTGAAGCGATGGTAGAAGTCCCGCACCACCAGGGAATCGATCAGTTTGAATTCAGGCAACAATAGCGTCAGAACACCGAGCGAGTGCATTTCGCGCAGAGCATTCGCCGCATTCGGCTCCATCAAGATTACTTGCAAGTATGACCACAATTCCCCGCCTTGTGGAGGGGTGGCCGCGAGCGATGGCAAAACCTGCTCGACGCGGTATTCCGTAGTGGCGCTGAGCTTCAATCCATGATGGGCCATGAAGTCGAACATCCGCAGCAAGAGTTGCGGATCCTGGATGGCGGAAGGCTGCTGAAGAAAAACCAGGCCGTTTACGACTGAAAAATCAGAGTTGGAAAGACGGGTGCGCAGATTCTGAAAGCTTCTGTAGAGCGAGGAGCGCGCGGCTGGCACTTCCTCTAGTAGCTGCGTACAGGTGCGAAAAATGGCCTTGGCATTGCGGAAGTAAATGCGCATCCAGTCCGCGGCCGTGGCAGTCGCATCGGAATCCGGAGCGCCGATTTTTCGTTGCGCGGCTTCGTCTTGGGCTTCCCAGGCCAGCGTATTATCGTCACGCCCGTGGCGGAAATGCAGGAAGCAGCGTACCGACATCATGAAGTTCAAAGCCGGTTCAAATTGCTTTTGGATGGAAGCGGAAAGCAGGGAAGACTGGTCTGGCCAACTGTGCATCCGGTCGATGGCGGAAATCAACGCCAGCCAGCCCCCTACGTTGTGGTCGCGCAATCCTCCGGGTGTTTCCTTGATGTTTGGTTCCAGGTGAAAAATTGTGTTCCCGTATTTGGCATGGCGGTCCCTGGTAACTTCCGTAAGTGATTGAACAAGCGGCTGCGCTTCGCGCATAACCAGCTTGGGAATCAATTTGTCGTGCAATCGCGAAAAAAGCTCTCGGTCTCCCGCGAGGTAGCGGCAATCCAGCAATGAGATGGTGAACTCCACATTGTTCGAATCAAAGTGATCACACTCCGCCAGTGTGCGATTAGTCGGGCTCAACTTAAGCCTCAAGTCCCAAAGTTCCTGGGAAAAGCGGCGAACGCGGTCTTTATAATTTTTTTCGCCATTATTGTCAGCGTGCAGAAAAAGCAGATCAATGTCGGAGTGGGGAAACAGCGAACCGCGCCCATACCCGCCCAGCGCGACCAAAGCAAAGTCTTTCGGGCTGCCATCTTGCGGTTCAATGTACTCTTTCCAAAGGCGCAGGACGATGCCATTGACCAAGGCCGTGCGCTCGCGCACCGCGGCCCTGCCGTCCCCATTGGCATAGAAAGCTTCACGGATGCGCGCCGATTCCGCGCCGTAAACATCCCGCAATTCCGTGGGTAGTGAGGATGCTGTGGTCATATTGTCATTCAACTTGCATCTGTCGCGCGCAGCATCGGGGAAGGCGGGCGGCTTTGCGAACCAAGCTCTGCGCATCCGTGCGAACGATTGAACCTCGTCCATTCAATTTACGCGTCAGCAGTAGCAGCGTGGAAATCGAAACTATTTATGCGGAGCATCAGAATTGGTTATTCGCCTGCGCTCCTGGCAGGAAGGCTGCATCCATAGGATTGCACGGGAAGGAAATGACGACAAGAAAGCAGAGTTGGAATGTCATACCGAAAGTAATTCGGCGAAGACAGGAACTTGAAACTAGTTACAGGGCGCTGTCGCCGCGCTCGTCGTTGCGAATCCTGACAGCTTCATCTATACGGGAGCAGAAAATTTTTCCATCTCCAATCTGGCCCGTGCGCGCGGCGGCGGAAATCGCCGCGACCACCTTTTCCACCATGGAATCGGTCAGCACCATCTCCAGTTTGATCTTGGGGATCAAGTCAACGGTGTATTCGCGCCCACGATAAAATTCCGTATGGCCTTTTTGCCGACCATGACCGCGCACTTCGAGCACGGTCATCCCCTCCACTCCGGCCTCGTGGAGAGCATTCTTCACATCCTCAAGCTTCGATGTCTGAATAATGGCTTCAATTTTCGTCATTGGTTCGTAAATCCTTCTTGTCTGATTGTCTCTTGTAGAAACTAGGTGCTAAGCCGGCACTTCCCAATAATATCCTTCTTCGCCGTGTTGAGAGAGATCAAGGCCTTGAACCTCGTGTTCATGCGAGACCCGAAGTCCTATCGTCATGTCTACGATCTTGAGCACCACCAGGGTGCCCACGATCGCCAGGCCCCAGGCGATCAGAACCCCGACTAATTGATTGAGAAGTTGATGGCCATTTCCTTCGATCAAGCCGGAAGGCAAAGGATTGCCTTGCGCATCCTTAAAAATGGGATTTACGACACTGGAAGCAAACACTCCAGTAAGCAGGGCACCCAAAGTCCCACCCATTCCGTGAACGCCGAAGGCGTCAAGACTATCGTCATAACCCAGCTTCGCCTTCATCACAGAAACCATAAAGAAGCAGAAGACGCCGGCAATCAGTCCGATTGCCATTGCCGACATGGGGCCAACGAAGCCAGCGGCTGGCGTGATGGCAACAAGTCCCGCGACCGCGCCTGAAATCGCGCCCAGCGCGCTCGGTTTCCCGTTGCGAACCCACTCCGCGGCTCCCCATCCAAGGGCCGCAGCTGCTGCGCCAAAATGCGTCGCGACAAAGGCGCTCGTGGCAAGGCTACCGGCAGCAAGGGCGCTTCCGGCGTTAAACCCAAACCAACCGACCCACAATAAACACGCTCCAATGAAGCTCAGCACGACACTATGTGGAGGCATCGGTTGCTTGGGATAGCCAATGCGCTTGCCCATGTATAACGCGCACACCAGCGCGGAAACTCCCGACGTAACGTGGACGACGGTTCCTCCGGCAAAATCGAGAGTTGGGAACCTTCCACCCAACGAGGCATTCAACAATCCACCTTTGCCCCAAACCATGTGCGCCATCGGACTATAAACAACAATAGACCACAGAACCATAAACAGCGCCATGGCGCTGAACTTCATCCGCTCGGCGAATGCGCCACTGATAAGAGCAGGAGTGATAATGGCGAACATCAATTGATAAATCATGAACGTCTGAGAGGGAATCGTTGCGGCATAGGCAGGGTCAGGCGCAGCTCCGACCCCGTGGAGGAAGACATTCTGAAACCCTCCAATAAAACTTGTGCCGGGGCCGAACGCCAGACTGAAACTTACCAGCCCCCACAAGATCGTGATCAGGGCCATCATGGCGAAGCTCTGCATCATGACGGAGAGCACATTCTTCTTTCTTACAAGTCCGCCATAGAAAAGCGCCAAGCCAGGCCCGGTCATCATCAGCACCAACGCTGCGCTGGTTAACATCCAGGCATTGTCGGCTGAAGTCTGTGCGGCGGCAGTCTGCTGCTCCACGGCGTCCAGACGCTGCTCGACCGAAGGAGTTGTTTTGGAAGGGTTCGGAACGATGATAGCGAACAGACCCTGCATGCTAAACATCAGTACGACGAGGACTAATGACCAGCGAATCCAAGGTTTTCCCATGAAGGTTGAATCGGCTCCTGACTGAAAGGAATGGCGAACACACTCTATACGGGGCGTTTCTGTACTAGGAAATCAAAACTATTTATGAAAACGATTAACAATATTTATTCATGCAGATCGTGCCGAGTTAGCATTCATTGAGGCCGAGTGCCAATCTTGACATGACCTCTATTACTCCCTAGAATTTATCAGCGGGCGGCATCTAATCTGAAAGTCCGCAAATGCTGTAAATAATTATTTTACAGTGATTTACGGCGACAACGGCTATGCAGTCTGGCTCCTCAATCGGAGAACGCGAACGCGAAATTCTCACCGCCATCGTTGAGACCTTCATTGTCACAGGGGAACCGGTAGGATCTCGAACTCTCGCGCGCTCCAATCGCGAAGGACTAAGTTCAGCGAGCATCCGCAATGTGATGGCGGATCTATCGGATTCGGGATTTTTGGAACAACCGCATACTTCCGCGGGCCGAATCCCGACCACGGAAGCCTATCGTTATTATGTCGAACAGCTTTCGGGCGAGGCGCGGCTTTCGCCGAGCGATGAGAGCATGATCCAAGGATCTCTGCATGGAGTGGCGGATGTGCAGGACTTCATGGAGCGCACATCGCACGTGCTTTCCTTGATCTCGAAAAATGTTGGTGTGGCGGTCGCAGTGGGCGGCCCGAAGAACGCTTTAGAGCATGTTTATTTTTCGCGCTTGGGCGACCAGAAAGTTCTTGCTGTCGTTGTAACCAAGTCGGGAGTAGTGCGGGACCGGGTGTTGCGGCTGGATATACCGCAGGGGGAACTAGATAACGCGGCGCGTTACATCAATGAGAATTTTCGCGGCTGGACCATGGAAGCGATGCAGACGGAAATTGCCCGCCGTCTGGAGCGGGAGCGCAGCGAATACGACCGGCTCATGGCGTCGCTCGAGCAACTTTACCGCCAGGGCGCTTTAGAGGCCGGTGACTCCACGTTGATGGTTTTCGTGGAAGGCGCCGCCAACCTGGTCGCGGGCGAAACCGACCGTCAGCGTTTGCAGGAATTGCTGAAGACGTTGGAAGAGAAACAGAAAATCGTTGACCTGTTAAGCGCTTATCTCCACACAAAGCAGGAGGCGGTGCGGGTGGTCATTGGCCTGGATGATGCGCAACCGTCCATGCGGAATCTGGTATTGATCGGAGCTCCGGCGCGTGCGGGCGGCGACGTGATGGGATCGCTTGCGGTGATTGGTCCCACCCGGATGGACTATCAACACACAATTACGGCCGTCTCATATATTGCGCGGCTGTTCGACAAAGTTTTGAACGATTCGAGCGAGTAGTGATGGCAAAAAACGGAAAATCAGACATCGAAATGCAAGATTTGGACGCGCAGCATGAGCTTCCTGCCGCTGATGGCAGCGACGACACCGGAGCCACATTGCCGGCTGAAGCTTCTAGCGACGCGGAACTAGCCAAGCTGAAGTCGGAGCGCGATTCACTTTTGCGGATGCTGGCTGACATGGAAAACGCCCGCAAACGCGCTACACGCGAGCAGCAGGAGTTCCGGGAATATGCCTTAGGTGACGCACTGAAAACGCTGCTGCCGATTCTGGACAGTTTTGAACGCGCATTGCAAAGCAGCGCAGGAAAAAAATCCGAGTTCCACGACGGGGTTGAACTCATCTATAAACAATTGCAGGATGCGCTGGGAAAGCTTGGTTTGCGGCCCATTGCGGCGAAGGGCGAGGCATTCGATCCTCACTTGCACCAGGCCATTGAAATGGTGGACACCGATGATGTGGAAGATAATCATGTGGTGGACGAACTCCAGCATGGATATAAGCTGAAAGACCGGCTGCTGCGCCCCTCCATGGTGAGAGTGGCGCGCAATTCCGGGAAGTAATCGCGCGAGCATAGCGCACGTGCAAATTCCTGAAAGGAAGTAGAAGTTATTCCTACAAGCAACAGCAAGCGAGATTTTTACGAGGTCCTGGGTGTAGCGCGTGGCGCGAGCGACCAGGAGATCAAGAGCGCCTACCGCAAGCTGGCGTTGCAATACCATCCTGACCGCAACCCCAATAGTCCTGACGCGGAAGAGAAGTTCAAAGAGGCCAGCGAAGCGTATGCGGTGCTGGCTGACAGTGAAAAGCGCAGCTTGTATGACCGTTACGGCCACGCGGGAGTAGGTGGAGCAGGCGGTGGTGGCGGATTTGATGCGAGCGTTTTTCAAGATTTCGGAGACATCTTCGGTGATCTCTTCGGCTTCGGCGACATTCTTGGAGGAAGCGGCCGTCGCCGTACTCGCGCGCAACGTGGCGCGGACTTGCGCGAGGACATCACGCTGGAATTTGAGGAAGCAGTTTTCGGAACTGAAACGAAGGTTACGGTTCGCCGTAACGAGACTTGTGAAACATGCCGTGGAAGCGGCGCGGCGGCGGGAAAGGCGCCGGTTCCATGCCGGTCCTGCGGTGGACAGGGACAAGTCCGCTATCAGCAGGGCTTTTTCAGCATCGCGCGTACCTGCCCAACGTGCCAAGGCTCAGGCAGCGTTATTACCGATCCTTGCCCCAAGTGCAAAGGCGAAGGGCGTATTCTGAAACAGAAAACAATAGACGCCAAAGTGCCTGCTGGCGTGGAAGATGGAACGCGGATTCGTTTCACGGGCATGGGCGAGAGTGGCGTGTTTGGCGGGCCAGCTGGCGATTTGTATGTCGTACTGCATGTGAAGGAGCATTCTTTTTTTGAGCGCGACGGGAATAACCTGCACTGCGTAGTTCCAATTTCATTCACGCAGGCTGCGCTAGGCACGGAAATTCATTTGCCCACTCTGGAGGGTGAACATACGCTGAAAGTGCCCGAGGCAACGCAATCTGGCTCAACATTGCGAATTAAGGGGAAGGGCGTGCCGGTGCTGAATGGTCATGGCAGGGGCGACATTCACGTCCAGCTACAGGTGCAGACGCCGAGCAAGCTCAATAAACGCCAGCGGGAGTTGCTCCAGGAGATGGAAAGCCTGACGAAGGTCGAAAACAAGCCGCAACCGCGGACCCTACTCGGAAAAGTCAAAGACATGTTCAACTAACGGATCGTCTTCATATCTTCAGCTTCATGACATCATTTTCATGACCCGCCGCCGCTGGATTGCAGATGAAGTCGTCGGCAATCATGCTGTACTCACCGGTTCCCATGCCGGTCACCTTACGCGCGTTTTGCGCACCCATGTTGGGCAAGAATTCGATGTGGTGGCAGCGGGCATTCTGCGCCGAGGCAGAATCGTGGACCTTCAGGAAGACCGCGTGGAGTTTGCGCTGGGCGACGAGATTCCTGCCGCAAATCTGCCCTCCTTCACTATTGTGCTCTCCATCTTCAAGTTTGATCGCATGGAGTGGGCGATTGAGAAATGTACCGAACTGGGGGTCTCGCGGATTATCCCCATGATCGCGCAGAGGACGGAATCGCATTTGGCATCAGCGGCTTTAAAGCGAACGGAGCGCTGGAAGAGAATCGGTTACCAAGCGGCGGAGCAATCCCGCAGAATCTCATCGCCGGAGATTGAGGCTCCCCTCAAGGTCAAAGACGTTGTTACCCGCCAGGCAACGCTCCGCATTCTGCTTGATGAAACGGAGTCCGCCGTGACTTTGAAATCGGTTCTACAGTGCTATCCCGCGGGAGAAGAAGTCATGTTGGCATTCGGGCCTGAAGGTGGATGGACAAAGGGAGAATTGGGTCTATTTCACGAAGCCGGATGGATTTCCGCTTCTCTCGGTAGCACAATCCTGCGCGCGGAAACTGCCGCGATTGCTGCCACAGCGATCGTGATGTCTGAGATCGTCGAAGCATAACTTTCCACTTCCATCTCTGATATCCTCTGCACAATGCCAGCAGTGAAGGCGCCTACTTCGAAGCAAACATTTGAGCCCGATGTCCGCCAGACCCAGGCGATTGAGCACGTGGCAGGGCCCATGCTGGTCGTCGCCGGCGCGGGCACCGGAAAGACGAGCGTTCTGACCAAGCGGATTGCCCGGCTTGTGCGCGAAGGTCATGCGCAGCCGAAAGAGATTCTCGCCCTCACTTATACCGAGAATGCTGCCTCGGAGATGCGGCAGCGTGTGCAGGTGGAACTTCATGAGAGTGGCGCGGCTGGCTTGCAGGCTGAAACGTTCCATGCTTACTGCAACAACCTGTTACACCGTTACGGCAAGGAATTTGGTGTCCTTGACGATAAGGACTTATGGATTTTCTTGCGTCGCCGCCTTTCGGAACTCCATCTGCGCTATTTCGTACGGGCGGCGAACGTGGCGCAATTTCTCGATGATTTGCTCGACTTCATGCGCCGTTGCCATGATGAGCTGGTGACCCCGCTTATGTACGCAGAGTACGTTGCCAGCCTTGAGCGGGGAGAGCTGCCCATTCCCCGCGTCGGAAAGTCCAAAGATGCGGCCACGATCTCGGATGAAGAAGTCCTGGCCCGTTGCCGGGAAATCTCTCACGTCTTTGCGAAAGTCGAAGACATGTTGCAGCAGGAAAATCTGGGTACCTTCGGCCATATGATTACCCGCGCTTACCATCTCCTGGAAAACGGCGTTGAGGTCGTTCATAAAGAGCGCGGGCAAATTCGCTTCATTCTGGTGGACGAATTCCAGGATGCGAACTTCGCCCAGGTGAAGATTCTGCAAAAATTGGCGGGGGATGCTCGTAATGTTTTTGCGGTAGGGGATCCGGACCAGGCCATCTACCACTTCCGGGGCGCTTCGAGCGCGGCCTTTCAGCTCTTTCAGCAAAGCTTTCCTGCCAGCAAGGTGATCGTATTGGACCGGAACCGCCGCTCACTCAGCCCTATCCTGAAGTGTGCGTTTGCTCTGATTCAGAAGAACCCGCCGTTTTTTTCGCAAGATCCATCGCTTGAGTATCAGCGTTCTCCGCTTATTTCCGCGCGAAGTGAAGAAGCGCAGCAAAGTGACAAGCCTCTACCTGCTACTCCGGTTGAAGCGGTCGTACTGTCAGCCAAGGAAATTGAGAGTTCTGACCTGGCTGCATCTCTAATAGAAAAGCACAAGCAAAGCAAGTGGAAGGAGATGGCTGTTTTATACCGCAGCCATTTTCACCGCGATGAATTGGCCGCGGAGTTGGCGGAACGGAAAATTCCATTTTCCATTGAGAACCTCGACGTGCTGGATACATCGGAGGCCCGCGATTTATTTGCCTGCCTGGGTGCGGTCGTTTCGGAAGCGGATGGAGCAAGCCTGCTACGCGTCGCGGCCCTTGGAAAATTCAATATAGATGGGCAAAAGCTGCGGCAGGCGATTCGCCAGCTCCGAAACTCCCGAGACGCAGGGATGGCTTTGGCGCTTCGCCAGGTGGATGGTGGCGCGGAGGTGCTTGAGACTTTGCAAAAGGCCCGACAGCAAATTAGCGCAGCATCTGCCAAAAGCAGGGAAGCGCTTGGGATCATTGTCCGCTGCTTCGGCCTTTCCGCAACTTCTCCAGTGATCTCGGCAATCCTGGACTTCGCCACGCGGTGGGAAAAGAAGAAAACAACCAGGACGTTAGAAATTTCCGAGTTCCTCGACTACTTTGAATACTTCCGAGAAGCGCGGGGGACCATTTGCCTTCCATCGAACGAAAATGAGGATACGGTCCGGTTAATGACGGTGCACTCGGCCAAAGGTTTGGAATTTCGCCATGTGTTCATCATCCGTGCTACCTCAGGCTCATTTCCCTGTCCCTATAAAGAACCGCTGGTCGAGTTTCCCCGTGACCTTCGCCGCGCGGATTCAGCCGCTGAGGAAGAGGGCAAGATACAGCACGCAGAAGAGGAACGGCGGCTCTTCTACGTCGGAATGACGCGCGCTCGGGATACGCTCACTCTTTACGCGAAACAGGGAAAAGGGAAAAAAGATCCCAGCCCGCCGGGGTACATCCGGGAGTTTTTGCAAGACCCGACTATCAGGCAATGGTTTCGTCAGCGGCCCGCCCGCGCCTTTCAAACCGATATGTTTGCCGGGAGCGCCGTGCCACAATCGCGGACCACACAATGGCTTTCCGTACCACCGGAAAACGATTTAAGTACGCGCCTTAGCGCCTCTACGGTACAGACATACACGACCTGTCCGCTGCAATTCAAACTGGAGCGTGAATGGAAAATCCCCGGCGAAGCCCCCGCTGCGATGCAGAATGGGGCCGCAATGCACGATGTGTTGCACGCTTATTATGATTCTGTCCGCGCCGGGCGGCCGATGGATGAAGCGACGGTCCTGGAACTATTCAAGTCCAATTTGGCAAATGCCAGAATTGCCGATGACTATCAGCATGAGGTATATGAAAAGCAGGGAATCGCGCAGTTGCGGGAGTTCTTGTCCCTGTGCGGGAAAAATCCTGTGCCAAAGGTCCTCCACACCGAAGAACGCTTCGAGGTAAAAATCGGCGAAGCTGTTGTAGCCGGCAGGATTGATCGTATGGACCAGAATGCCCGGGGCCACGTCGTGATCACTGATTACAAGACCGGAAAAGCTATGTCACAGGAAGATGCCGATGAAAGCTTGCAACTCTCCATTTACGCCATGGCCGCAAAAGAGAAATGGGGATATGAAGTTGCAGAACTGGCTTTCTATAATCTGGCAGAAAATTGCGCGATCACAACGGCGCGGGGGGACCTTGAATTACGGGAGGCACGCTTGCTTATTGAAGACGTTGCCGCCAAAATCGCGGACAAACAGTTTGAACCGAAACCGGGCTTCCACTGCCGCTTCTGCGCTTACCACAATCTTTGCCCGGCCACGGAAAAGCGCATTTATGGAATTTCTTCCGCCAGCAATTAGTTGACGATAAAAAAACTCAGGGGACGCTTTCGCGTCCCCTGTCGTTTTCTTGAAGCATTTTTAGTGCTTCTTTTTTCTTGGCTGCTTTCTTCTTGGTTGCCATTCTGTCTATTCTCCCTTTTCCACTCTTCGTGGATGATGCAACGGTCGTTTGTTGCGACTGATTGAATGTATAGAGTTATTGAAAAATGAAGTCAAGAAAAAAATGATGTTAGCGGCGCGTATGAACGGTGTACCAAAGTCACTTTAGCGGATCTCCTCCGAAGGATTTTGTTGAAGAGGGATTTGTTGAGTGAAAATTCTCGACCTGCGCCTCTCATTTATTTTTTGTTTTTTTCATCTCTATCTCCTTCACCATCTCACGCGAACTCAAAAATATTTGGACCGCGATATTGTGGGCGCAAGCGCTTTTCACGCAACTATAATGAATACTAGAAGCGAGGAAGGAGCAGGAAAATGGCCGCTCTCGAAGATGTCGTCATCATTTCCGCGTGTCGCACGCCGGTCGGAAAATTTCAGGGAAGCCTCTCTGATTTCAGCGCCACACAACTCGGTGCAATCGTCGTACGCGAGGCCGTGAAGCGCGCCAATGTTGATCCCAAGGTTGTGGACGAGTGCATCATGGGCAATGTTGTTTCCGCCGGACTAGGTCAAAACCCTGCTCGGCAGGCTGCTTTGTTCGGTGGATTGGCGGATGAAGTGGGTGCCATGACTATAAACAAAGTTTGCGGCTCTGGATTGAAAGCGGTGGCCCTTGCGGCGCAGGCAATACAAACAGGAAACAGTTCCATTGTCGTCGCGGGAGGAATGGAATCCATGACCAACGCGCCTTACTTGTTGCCGCAGGCGCGCAAGGGATATCGCTTAGGCAATGCGCAAATTGTGGATGCGATGATCCAGGATGGTCTTTGGGATATTTACAACAACTACCACATGGGGATGACGGGAGAAAATGTCGCGGAGAAATACGGCATCACTCGCGAAGAGCAGGATGAGTTTGCGCTGAACTCGCATCGCAAAGCAATAGCAGCCATCAAAGAGTGCCGTTTGAAGTCGCAAATTGTTCCCGTCGAAATTCCTCCCAGGAAAAAGGGCGTGGCACCGGGGATTTTCGATAAAGACGAATCTCCGCGGGAAGATACGACCATCGAAATTCTGCGCAGCCTGAAGCCGGCATTCAAAAAAGACGGCACCGTGACCGCCGGTAATGCGCCGGGAGTAAATGACGGGGCGGCCGCGGTCGTTGTGACCAGCGCGGCCCAGGCGAAGGAGCTGAATCCGAAGCCGATGGTTCGGATTGTGGCACAGGCCACCAGCGGAATCGCCCCAGCCTGGGTGATGATGGCCCCCGTGAGTGCGGTCCGCAAGATTTGGGAAAAGACGGGGTGGAAAAACGAGGACGTGGACCTTTACGAACTGAACGAAGCATTCTCCGTGCAGGCCCTTGGCGTCATGCGTGAGCTCGATCTCGATCCTAATAAAGTGAATGTCAACGGAGGCGCCGTGGCCATCGGCCACCCCATCGGTGCAAGCGGCGCACGCATTCTGGTGACATTGATTTATGAAATGATTCGCCGCGACCTGCATCGCGGAATCGCCGCGCTCTGTTTGGGCGGTGGGAATGCGGTTGCTATGGCAGTGGAACGCTGAAAACAGGTAACCTCACGACGCGTGTGAAGTGTGCGCCTTCATGGTGGGCAAGGTGACCGTGAAAACTGCGCCACCGCCGGGCCCAGGGGCCGCTTCAATATTACCGCCGTGTTCGCGAAGGATGGCTTTGCAGATGCTCAAGCCCAGCCCGGTGCCCCTTCCGGGTCGTTTGGTGGTGTAGAACGGATCAAAAATATACGGCAATACCTCTGCCGAAATTCCGGCGCCATCATCCTGAAACGTAATGCTCACCGTTTGATTGCTGTTAGAGCAGCGGACTCGCAACGTTCCCCGGTCGCGCGTCTCCCGGATGGCCTGTTCGGCATTGCGCACCAGGTTCAGGAATATCTGCATCAACTGGTGAGCATCGCCGCTGACCAGGCGCACCGGTTCGCGGAGGAAATCCACCGTAATATTATTTTTGCGCAAAGAATAGGTATGCAGGTGCAACGTTCGCTCAATTAATTCGCCGGGGTCAATTGGATTTCTACCGGGGGCTGGCGGTCGTGAAAAGTACAACAAGTTCTGTACCACTTCCGCAGCGCGCCTTGCCTCTTGCTGAAGTGTGGTGAGTTGTTTTCGGGTTGCCTCGCCGGCGGTGTCCTGCAACAAATCTGCCATCCCCAGAATGCTGGTAAGCGGATTGTTCAGTTCATGGGCGAAGCCGCCGATCATCTGGCCCATAGCGGCAAGGCGTTCGCTCTCAATTACCTGGGCTTCAAACTTTCGTTCGATGGTAATATCGCGAATCGAGGCGATTGTGCCGCTCAGCGCGCGCTCCGCATCGTGCAAAGCGCTTACGGAGGCGCGCATCATTCGCCAACTTCCGTCGTTGTGGCGGATTCCGTATTCACACGCCCCAAATGTCATTCTTCCGGCCAGAATTTCTCGGCAAAGAGCAATCAGTTCTGGCGCCTGCTCGGTCTCGGTAACTTTTTTCCCGAGCAGGTCTTCGGGCTTTCCGCCCAGCACGTCCCGGATGCGCGAACTGACGAATTGATAGCTCTCGTCTAGTCCAATAACCAGGATGAGGTCGGGAAAACTTTCCAGTAAATAGCGTTGGAATCGCTCCTGCTCGCGCAGCTTCTTCTCAATGCCGCGACGTTGTGTTACGTCCACCAGCGTTCCTTGATAGCGGATGACGTTCCCGTATCCGTCAAGGATTGCGCGGGAGGTATCCATAAAGATGGCGGCGGAGCCGTCCTTGCGGCGCAGCGTGATTTCCCTCTGCCGTACGCCGCTTGGGTTCCTTCCAGCATTGCCCAAGGGCGTCGCTTGCGCGCCATGAAATGACATCTGCTCAGGTGAGAGAGACAGTATCTCCTCTTTCGTCTCGTAACCGAGCATTGTGACCAGGGCAGAATTTGCGTCGAGCAGTTTTCCTTCGGGAGTGCTGAAGTAAATTCCTTCCTGCAGGGTCTCGAATAA
>CAWHQK010000079.1:0-14316 GCA_963831435.1 uncultured Acidobacteriota bacterium | reverse complement strand
AAATGGAAGGTCGTCCCGCCGTGCACGCCCGCCTCGGCCCAGATTCTCCCGCCATGCCGTTCCACAATTTTTTTGCAGATGGAAAGGCCAATGCCGTTCCCGGGATACTCTTCGCGGGTGTGCAGCCGCTGAAAAATCACGAAGATGCGGTCCGCATGTTCTGGCGCGATTCCGATTCCGTTATCGCTCACGAAAAATTCCCACTCCATCCCGTTTAGTTCCGCTCGAACTTCGATTTTCGGCGCTTTGTCTTCCGTGGAATTTGATGGCGTTGTTTACCAAATTCTGGAGTACCTGCTGCAATTGTGAGCTGTTGGCAACGACCGTTGGCAGCGCATCGTGTTTGATCACCGCATTTTTTTCGCGGATGGCCGCTTCCAGATTTTTGAGGATCTGCCGCATTAACAGATTGCAGTCCACCTGGCTCATCTTGGTGCCTTCGCGGCCGCCCGTGAAAAAGCGAGCAAGTCCTGCACCAAGGTCTGCATGCGCAACGCGCCGTCCACCGCGTAATAAATGTATTTGTCGGCTTGCTCATCCAGCTTTCCCCGGTAGCGTTCCGCGAGGAGTTGCGTGTACATCGCCACCATGCGCAGTGGTTCCTGTAGATCGTGGGACGCGACATAGGCAAACTGTTCCAGGTCGCGATTGGAGCGGGCCAGTCTTCCACCTTCAAAGCCAGCTCGTTCTCCGCCTGCTTGCGCTGCGCGCGAAGTCTTTGCTCCCGCAAGGCGCGCCGGATGGAAACCGGCAGCCGCGGCAGCGAGTCCTTGAGGACGTAATCGGTGACACCCTGCTTTATGCATTCCACCGCCGTCACTTCTCCCAAGGCGCCGGAAACGAGAATCAGCGGGATGTCGAGGGCCTTGTTGCGAATGATTTCCAACGCTTCCATCCCTCTCCATTGACCCAGGTTGTAGTCGGCGAGCACGATGTCAGGCACGAACTTTTCCAGGATGAGGCGAAACTCTTCCGCGGCCTGACCGATTCGCTGGTAACGTCAAAGCCGGCGCGCTTCAGTTCGCGCAATACCAGTTCGCTGTCTGCGGCATTGTCCTCCACCAGCAGGACGCGCAGCGGTTCTCCACTGTCGATCGAGGGCCTTTCCGCGCGGCTCATGATTTCGCGGCTGTGTTCCCAAGGTCATGGTTCCTGCCCCGCGGGCTCGCAAGCCCCCTGCGGCGCGGGCTGATTGACCACCAGCCAATACAAGCCAAGGTGTTTTACCGTCTGGCGGAATTCAGTGAAATTGACGGGCTTTTGAATATAGCTATTTGCGCCCAGGTTATAACTGCGCACCAGGTCCAGTTCTTCCTTGGAGGAAGTCAACACCACCACGGGAATGCTCTTGGTGCGGGGATCGCTTTTGATCTTTTGCAGCACTTCAATTCCATTGACCTTCGGCAGCTTCAGGTCGAGCAATACCAGCCGCGGAGGGGTGTCGAAGTTGCGCTCCGCATAGTTGCCGCGGCAGAAGAAAAAATCCAGCGCTTCTTCTCCATCGCGCGCGACCAGAATGTTGTTTGCCAGGTTCTCGCGCTTCAACGCATGCAGCGTCAAGTCCAGGTCGTCCTGGTTGTCTTCAATCAAAAGAATTTCCGCGTCAAATGCTTTCATGGCAACTTCAACCTCATGTGCTTTCCTGGGCGCCCGGTTGTTGTTCCAGGCCCTTCAGAGTGAAATAAAACGTAGCTCCGCGGTCCATCTCCGCTTCCGCCCATATTCGTCCATGATGTTTTTGGACAATCCGCTGCACGGTAGCGAGCCCTACTCCCGTTCCTTCAAAATTCTCATTGGCGTGGAGACGTTGGAAAATCCCAAACAGCTTTCCCACGTATTTCATGTTGAAGCCCACGCCGTTGTCGCGAACAAAGATAGCCGTCTGGCCGCCAGCTGATGTTTTACCGACCTCAATGACGGCGTGCTGGCGAAGCCGCGTATATTTGATCGCGTTGGAAATAAGGTGCTGAAATACCTGCTTCACCAGATTGGCATCGCAATGCGCACAGGGAAGTTCTCCAAGCCTCCACTCCACTTCACGACCCTCATAACTGGAAGCAAGTTCACTGATCACCTGCTCGGCGATCGGCGTCAGGCCCACAAGCTGAAGATTCAGCTGCTGTCGCCCAACCTTCGCGAGGTTGAGTAGTTCGTCCACCAGCAATCCCATGCGTCGGGTCCCCTGCTGGATTCGTGTCAGATATTGTTGCGCCTCAGGCTCGAGCCGGGGTCTGAAGTCTTCTTCCAATATCTGGGCAAAACCAACGATATGACGCAATGGCGCCCGCAGGTCGTGAGCCACGGAGTAGGTGAAAGACTCCAATTCCTTGTTGGCTACCTCCAGTTGGGCGGTGCGTTGGCGGACTCGGGATTCCAATTCCGCATGGAGTCTCTCGATTTCCTGTTCTGAGATTTTCCTTTGCGTGATGTTGCGCAACACGGTCACTGCGCCGACTACGTTGGCATTTTGGTCTTTTAAGGGATGGGCGGTGACTTCAATCCAAATAGACTTCGCCGTAAGCGGAGTGCGCACCAGGATTTCGCATTCGCAGGATTCACCCCTCAACGCACGCGCCATGGGAAACTGCTCCGCCGGAAAGGCCCTGCATTCGACCGGGTCATAGAGGCCCAGGGACTCCGGCCATTGACTGAGGGCAGTGGTGGGCGGGGCGCCAACGAGCTTCTCCGCGGCTGCGTTCCAGATGAGAAGCTTGCCCGCCTTGTCCACGACAATCAGCCCATCCCCCAGGCTGTCGAGCACGGTTTGCAGCAACTTAGTTTGCTCTAAGAGGGCTTGTTTGGTCCCAGCGGAGGGTTTCGCAGTAAGAGCGGAAACGCCCGTCCACAAGTCATTCTTCGACGGCCGCAGGAATGGGACAAACGGCGCAAGACGGGATGTCGGACTACTCCTCATGCATCTAGGTCATCGGCGTGGGCGAAAGCGGCTTTAGACGTTTCACTGTGGGAAATTCCACCGATGGTGGATGTTCTATAGCCTGCCGAATGGCATTGAGCACTGTCCTAAAGGACACGTACCAAGAGACATGGCTGGCACTAAAGCGGCGGGGTGGCGCGCCGAAGGATAAGGTGTTCGCTTTGCCATTCCACAGGTTGAAACCAATTGCAGAATGAGACCCCAAAGCACGAGGCCGCCAGTAGTTTGGCAGAGGTATGGAGGCGCGATGAGGCGCTCGACCGCGTGGGAGGAGACGAAAACCTGCTACAAGAGCTGTGCCAGATATTCATAAGCGGATATCCGCAATTAGTGGAGAAACTGCGCGAATCCGTCATGGTTGGCAATCCGCTCGGCGTGCAACAAGCAGCCCACAGTCTGAAGGGCGAGCTTAGCTATTTGAGCGCAACGCAAGCCACGAACATTGCGCGCTCAATGGAAGATATGGGGCGCGAGGGCAACTTGTCCTCCGCGGTTTCTTCGCTGATCGCGCTGGAACAATCTTTGGCGCTTCTGCATTTGGCCCTCGATCGAGCTACAGGTGTCCATTAAAAAATGAAGCCCATCCTAAAATCAGAGGGTGAATATCCGGTGGTTTCCGAAAAACCTGCTCTCGCGCATACGGTGCTTGTCGCCGATGACGATCCCATCTTCCGCCACGTCCTGCAAAGTTGTCTGGAGAAGTGGAATTACCGGGTAGTTGCGGTTGAAAATGGAGCGGAAGCCTGGAAAATCCTGCAGCAACCCGACGCTCCTCAATTGGCAATTTTGGATTGGATGATGCCGGGACTCGATGGCCTGGAACTCTGCCGCAAGTTACGACAGCGTAAGGAAGGCACTTACCGATACCTCCTTCTGGTCACCGCAAAGGACAACATACAGGACATTGTCGCCGGGCTTGAGGCCGGGGCAGACGACTATCTCACCAAGCCTTTCGACGTTGACGAATTGCGCGCGCGCGTCCGGTCCGGAACGCGCATCCTGCAACTTCAGGATGCGCTGCTGCAGGTCCACGAGAAATTACAGTTTGAAGCGGCGCACGATGGGCTAACTGCGATATGGAACCGTCGTGCCATTCTCGACTTGTTGAAAAAGGAAGTGGAGCGCCACCATCGGAACGGCGAGCCACTGGGCATCGTCATGGCGGACGTGGACCATTTCAAGCGCATCAATGACACCTATGGGCACCCCGCGGGAGATACAGTGCTGCTGGAGGTGGTCGCCAGAATCCTCAAATCGCTGCGTCGCTATGATTTCGTGGGCCGATACGGAGGAGAGGAATTTCTGGTGGTCGTGCCTGGTTGCGACGCCGCGGACCTGATGGCCAGCGCCGAAAGGATTCGGGCTTCTATTGCCGCGCATCCCATTGACACCGACGCGGGCCAACTCTCGATAACACTTTCATTAGGAGTGGTCTCCATGCAGGCGAACAGTATTTTTGATTATGAATCCGTGCTGCACGCGGCGGACGCGGCCCTGTATCGGGCCAAAGCCAATGGGCGGGACCGGGTGGAGGTGGCAAGCTCTTTGTTTGCAGCGCGTGCCGGATCTGCATGAGCCAACTCTGGCGCTTAGCACCTCGGTTTGGTGCGCTGGCACGTAAGTGCTATTCCAAGGAATCCCAACGCAATATACCTTAGCAATCGAGCAGTTCTGGGGGAGGGCTGCCCGGGCGTCCGATGACTCGAAAGAGTCCGGACGCCTGTTAATTTTTGGGGCGAAATCGCCGTCCCAGGCCTAGTTAACCTCAATTTCACATGCCATCGTAGTTCGGACCGCCCCCGCCTTCCGGCGGCACCCAGGTAATTATCTGGTATGGATCCATAATGTCGCAGATTTTGCAGTGGACGCAATTGGAAGGATTTAGGTGAATCTGCTTCACCCCCGGCGATTCCGGATTTTCGATCATTTCGTACACATTCGCAGGGCAAAAGTTCTGGCAGGGATTTCCGTATTCCTTTGTGCATCGGTGATTGCAAATATCGGTGTCGTGAATAATCAAGTGCGAAGGCTGATCTTCCTCGTGCCGGGTGCCCGAATAGTAGACGTCGGTGGTTTTATCGAACGTTAACGCGCCCTCGCGACGGGCTGGGCCGATGATTGCCCCCCGGGATGCGTCTTCGGCGGGCAATTTATCGAGGCGCTCCATTTGCTCGTAATCGGGGTGCGATGGATATTTCTTGTGCAGCCCGCGTCCGCCGGTGATCTGCTGGATCGCGGTATTAAACAATCCGTGTAAAAATCCTTTTTCAAATCCCTGATGAAAGTTGCGTACCGGCCACAATTCTTTTTTGATCCAGGAATTTTCAACCGCTTTGGGATATTCGTTCAGCTGCGCCGCACCGAACTTCTGGGCCGTCAGTGCGTGATAGGTGGCTTCAGCAGCGAGCATGCCGCTTTTGATGGCTAAATGAATGCCTTTCAGCCGCTGGGAATTCAGGAAGCTGGCGCTGTCGCCGATGATCATCCAGCCATCGCCCGCCAGCGACGGAATCGAAAACCAGCCGCCGTAAGGAAAGGCCTTCGCACCGTAGCGCACCATTTTTCCGCCTTCCAGCAGTTTGGTGATGAACGGATGCTTCTTGAATGACTGCAGTATGTGCTGCGGGTCAATCCGCGGGTCTTTATAGTCAAGGCCCAAGACCGACCCCAGTGAAATCTGCCGCCCATCAATTCCGTAAATCCACGATCCTCCGTACTCCGAGCGGGCAAGGGGCCATCCCAATGTGTAGATGACTTCGCCTTTCGCAATGCGCTCCTCGGGAATTTCCCATAGCTCCTTCACCCCTATGCCATACGTCTGAGGATTTCGATTGGCCGCAAGATTGAAGCGCTCTATTAATTGTTTGGTCAAGGAGCCTCGCGTGCCTTCCGCGAGGATGGTGATCCTGGAGCGTACATCGTACCCCGGCTCGAAATTCGATTTCGGCTGGTTGTTTTTGTCCACGCCTTTGTCGTCGGTGCGGACACCAGAGACGATTTCACCTTCCAGCAGCAATTCCGACCCGGCGAATCCAGTAAAAATTGTCACTCCCGCATCCTCAACTTTTTTGGCGAGCCATTTAGTGAAGCGATTGATGGAGATGACATAGTTTCCATGGTCGCGCAGTGGAGGAGGAGTGATGGGTAACTTCCACTTCCCCTTTTCCGTCAGGAAATAAACCGCTTCTTTCGTCACCTCGGCATCGAGCGGCGCTTCCTTTTCAAATCCGGGCAACAACTGGCGCATAGAGCGCGGATCAAGCAGTGCACCGGATAGACAATGCTGGCCGGCTTCGCGGGCTTTTTCCAGTACGTTGATATTTTCTTTGCTTAATGGCGCATCAGGATGTTTCGCGTTGTGCTCGTCAATCAACTGCGACAAGCGCAGCGCACAGGCCAGCCCGGCAGGGCCGCCGCCGACGATGAGCACATCCGCGTCCATTTGGGGATGGTCTACGCCAGTCAGCCCCCGCGGCCCCCGCCCCGCCCCGCGCCCCCCCCCCTCTTGGGGGTCCGCCCGGTTTGCGGAAACTTTGCATCACGCTTCCGCTTTGGCTTTCTTTACTTCTTCGATCAGCGCAGGAACTACTTCGAGCAGATTGCCGATTACAGCCACGTCGGCAATATCGAAAATCGGGGCTTCAGGATCTTTATTCACGGCAATCACCGAGCGCGAGCCCTTCATTCCGACCAGATGTTGAATAGCGCCGCTAATGCCCAGCGCCAGATACAGCTTGGGCGAGACGGTTTGCCCCGAAGATCCAATCTGGCGTTCAATAGGAAGCCATCCAGCATCGCAGATGGGACGCGAGGCTGCTAATTCCCCGCCAAGGACCTCGGCCAGTTTCGCTGCCACCTCTATGTTCTTTTGTTCCTTAATGCCTCGGCCCACGGCAACAATGATTTCGGCCTGAGTCAGATCAACCGCCTGCTTTGCTTCCTTGTACATCGCTAGCGGTTTCACCCGAATCCAGTTGATTTCGACAACCGCATTCACGATTTCAATGGGCGCGGGCGAGGGTCTATTTTCGGCCTGGTCCGCGCGGAATGATCCAGCCTGTATAGTCGCGAAGTATGGAGGACCTCCGGTGAAAGATACATCGGCGACAAATTTCCCCTGGAACATCTGCCGCGTGAATAGCAGCTTGCCTGACTCGTATTTGTAGCCAACCGCATCTGAGATGACGGGACGATCCAAGGCCAAAGCGAGCTTGGGAGCAAAATCACGGACCTGGTAAGTGTGGGGGAACAGGACAAGAGAAGGTAATTTTTCAGCGAGAAACGGCTTCAACGCTGCCACATAACCATCCGCCGTATATCGCTCGAGTCCCGGTGAATTGAGTTGATAGACTTTCTCCAGCTTTTTCGCGGCAATCTCGCCAGCAGCAGCGCATGCATCGGTTCCCATCGCGGCCGCTTCCACGCACCAGCCCGTCTCCGCGGCGATTTTTTGCGCGGCGGCAATGGCCTCATAGGAATCGCGGTTCAACTTTCCATCGCGCTGCTCAGTGATGACAAGAATTACTCCGCGAGCGCTCAATCAAGCTCCTCCCGGATACTTCTGCTCATAAGACCCTCATCTCGTTCCGCATTTTATCCACGAGCTTGCGCGCAACTTCCGCGGGAGGCCCGTCCATTTTTTCAGTTTGTTTCTGCTTCCCGGGAATGTATAGGCGTTCAATTTTCAGTCCATTGTTTCCGACAGCCGTAGCAACATCGGCCCATCCGAGCTTTGTCATAGGCTTGTTTTTTGCCTGCTTGATTCCCATCAAAGTCGCATAGCGAAGCTTATTTCCACCGGATTGAATGGTCAGTACGGCCGGCAGGGGCATTTCCAAATCTTGAAAATATCCCGACTCCAGTTCACGCTTTAATTTGAGTCCATCGCCCTCTTTTGCGATGTGCAAGATGATGGTGGAGTGGGGCCACGCCAAGACCCCCGCGAGCAGCACGCCGGTCTGTGCGTAGCCATAGTCGTCGGACTGCAATCCGGTGAAAATCAGATCAAAATTCTCGCTCTTCACCGCCGCTGCAATCGCCTTCGCGGTTGAGGCTGCATCCAGCTTTACGAATTCATCTCCCTCAAGATGAATGGCGCGGTCCGCCCCTTTCGCCAGGGCCTCTCGCAAAACTTGCTGGGAGCGGGCCGGACCTGCTGTCAATACGACCACTTCCCCGCCGTTCTTCTCTTTTTGACGCAGAGCTTCTTCCAGCGCATAGGCATCCGGCTCATTGACCTCATAACTTACATCTTCACGAATCCATGAGCCACTTTCGTTCAATTTGAGGGGAGCATCTTTTTGCGGGACTTGCTTGATGCAGACAAGGATCTTCATGTCGAACCTAACGCTAGAAAAACCAACCAACGCTTCTAATCATCCTATAAAAACTTTACAGTATATACCTCAGTCCATTTACGAAATCGCCCTTGGGAGAACGCCATGCGCAAACAGTTCATGTCTCAGATGCTCATCCTGCCGGCTGCGTTTGCGGTCCTGCTGATCTCCAGTTCGTTCGCGCAGTCAGCGCCAAAGCATGCCGGGGACACTGACTGGTGGAAGCGCGCGGTTTTCTATGAACTTTATCCCCGTAGTTTTGCCGACAGCAATAATGACGGCTTTGGCGATCTTCGCGGTATTACTTCCAAACTGGATTACCTGAAGCAACTCGGCGTGGACGCGATATGGCTCACCCCCTGCTATCCATCGCCGCAGGTGGATTTCGGTTACGACATTTCGGACTACGAAAATATTGATCCCACATACGGCACATTGCAGGATTTCGATGCCATGGAGAAAGAAGGCCAGAAGCACGGTATTCGCATCATCATGGATTTCGTGTTGAACCATACATCCGATAAGCACCCGTGGTTCATCTCGTCGCGATCTTCTCGCACTTCTCCATATCGCAATTGGTACATATGGCGAGACGGCAAAGGGCCGCACCAGCCGCCCAACAACTGGAACTCTCTCTTCGGCGGTCCGGCATGGCAGTGGGACGCAAATACCGGCCAATATTACTATCACTTTTTTTATCCGCAGCAGCCAGACTTGAACTGGCGCAATCCCGCGGTGGAAAAAGCGATGTTTGACGTGACTCGCTGGTGGTACAAACGCGGCGTTGCGGGGTTTCGCCTGGATGCCGTGGACACTTTGTTCGAAGACCCGCAGTTGCATGACAATCCGGTTCTGCCAGGTAAAAACCAGTACGGCGATCCTAATGAGGAAAATAAATACGACCAGAAGCTGCCGCAGGTGCACCAGGTTTTACGCGCGCTGCGCAAAGTTGCGGATGAAAACCACGCGGTGCTTATTGGCGAAACTTACACCGACAACCTTGAACAGTTGAAGCAGTACTACGGCGACAACCAGGAACTGCAGATGCCAATGGACATGATGCTGGGTCTCGTGAACAAAATCTCCGCTCCCGCATTTCGCCACCAGATTGCCCTGGCGGAGGCATCCGGAGGCTGGCCGGTTTACGTAATGAACAACCATGACATTGTGCGCTCCTACGACCGCTACGGAGACGGGAAGCACAATGATGCAATCGCCAAGCTGATGGCCGGCCTTTACCTCACTCTTCGCGGCACGCCGATTATGTATTACGGCGAAGAAATTGGGATGGAGAACAATGATCCCAAGCGAAAGGAAGACGCAAAAGACCCTATCGGGAAACTTGGTTGGCCGGCCAATAAGGGGCGCGATGGCGAACGGACGCCGATGCAGTGGAGCGACACCACAAACGCAGGCTTCACCAGCGGAACGCCCTGGCTGCCGGTTCCACCTTCATACACGACGCACAACGTTGCCACGGAATCAAATGATCCCAACTCGATCCTTGAGTTCTACCGGCACCTGCTGGCCTTGCGGCACACTAACGAAGCCTTTCTGGATGGCAAATATGTTCCGCTCAACGAGGATGACCCCAATGTGCTTTGCTATCTGCGCCAAAGCAAAGATCAAACGGTGGTGGTAATCCTGAACATGTCGAGCGCGGCGCGGAGCGTGCGTCTGTCGCCAACAGCGATTGAGCTGCGGGGGAAGAATGGTCCGGGGAAAACCGCAACTACATTACTCACCACAATGCAGCAAATGCCAAAACAGGTCGCCCTTGATCATGTGCAACTGGATCCGCTCGCGGTTTATATAGGAAATGTGCAGTAGGAATTTATGACTGCGGGGTACCAGCTGCGCCGTCCGCAGGGAAACAGATATATACATCCGGACGGATTCCAGTTTTCTGCTGATAGCGAACGGCAATCTCCCTGGCGAAAGAGTCCGCTTCCGAGGCGTCCACCAGGTTGACCGTGCATCCGCCAAAACCTCCTCCGGTCATTCGCCCGCCGCGATAGCCGGGCAATCCTTCGGCGGCTTCCACCATCAAGTCTAGTTCCGCGCTGCTGACTTGAAAAAGATCACGCAGGCTGCGATGCGATTCACGCATGAGCCTTCCGACCTCGGCAATATTTCCCTGCAAAAACCCTTCCACCGTGTCCATTACCCGTTGATTTTCAGAAACAATGTGCAGCGCGCGTCGATAAATCTTCGTTGGAAGATCATTGCTGTGCGCCTGCAATTGTTTCATCGAGATGTCGCGTAGCGCCTGAATTCCAACGTAGTACCCGGCGAGAAGTTTAACTGCCTCTTCACACTCTTCGCGGCGCGTGTTGTATTCTCCGCCGGCAAGGGCGTGCTTGACCATGGTGTTGCAAATCACCAAGCGTTGGCCATTCGGGAATGGGACCATCTTGTATTCGAGAGAGCGGCAATCCAGTAAAAGCGCGTGCCCGGCCTTTCCTAGGCAGGAAACAAATTGGTCCATAATCCCCACGCGCGCGCCAACAAAAGTGTTTTCCGCCTGTCGGCAAATTTTGGCGATTTCAGGCATGGGCAACGAGCAATGATTTACGTGCAGAAAAGCCAACGCGCTGGCGACCTCAACGGAGGCCGAAGAACTCAGGCCTGAACCGATTGGCACCTCGCCGTTTACCAGAAGATTCGCGCCCTCAATTGGCTGCCCGGCTTTTTGCAGCACCGAGGCCACACCCAAAATGTAATCAGACCAATTCCCTAAAGGCTTTTCTGGCAGGCTGCGAACGTCGAATTCAAATTTGCCGGGAAAATTCTCCGACTGGACCACCAGCTTGTGGTCATTACGAGTAGCAATTGCGACCCAGGTCTGAAACCCGATTGCGCACGGAAGGACAAACCCGTCGTTGTAGTCAGTGTGTTCTCCGATAAGATTGACCCGCCCAGGAGCATGGAAAAGGCTGGGTTGCGATTCGAAGAGGCTGAAGAATTTCGCCGTTAAATCGCGTTGGCTCATTGAATTGAGAAGTCATCCCCGGGATGCAAACAGGCCGTAGAATACGTTCTCCGATTTCCGTGTGTCAATGAAAGGCTGAATAGAGTGGTATTGCCTCCATTACGAGGCACTGAAGTTTCCCCGAGAGATTGCCGATTATATATGCGAAGAGGTTGTGCAAAGGGACAGTCGCATATGGCACAGAGCGGAACTCAAACCAAAATTGACGGCCAATCCATCTCCGAAAGGCTGAAAACCGCCACCTCTGAGTTATACGAACTCGAAAAATTGGTCCTGTCCGGCAGCTTCTCCCCACGTGTGCTCAGCGAATTTCGCAGCGCCGTGGACAATGTCCGCCAAACCTCGTGGGCAGTCCAGCAATGGATAGGACTCGAACAGCAATCCCGTGATCCCTATTCGGTCATGAACATCCTGTCGGCCGAGCGGGTCCGTCGCGCCACCGAAATCAATAAAGACCTAGCCATTGATCTCCAATCGCTGGAAGTAGGCCTGGAAACCAGCGGCCTGAAAGAATTGTTTCGCGCGGTTTCCGAGCTGCAGGAATCACTGGCTCCATTGTTCCCCAAGAATATCTAAGCCCAAAACGTCCGATCCAGCGTCCGGTATTGGATGGCCTCCGCGATGTGTTTCGGCATGATTGCCGGGACACCGTCGAGATCTGCGATGGTGCGGGCAACTTTCAGAATGCGGTCATGGGCGCGAGCACTCAGGCACTGCTGCGCCATAGCGCGTTCCAGCAGACTCTCGCAATCCGCCGACAATTCGCAGTACGTTCGCATATGCCGGGGAGACATTTGCGCGTTGCAGTACAGCTTTTCACGCTTCAAGGAGGCAAAGCGATTTAATTGCGTTTCTCGCGCCCGCAAGACCCGCTCCAGTATCTGGCCTGAGGATTCTGGTTCAGAACCGGAGCGCATTTCTTTGTAGTTCACGGCCGGCACATCAATGTGAATATCAATGCGGTCGAGCAGCGGGCCGGAAATTTTCGCAATGTAGCGCTGGATCATGACCGGAGAGCAATGGCAATCACGCGAGCGGTCGTTGAAATATCCGCAGGGACACGGATTCATGGCAGCCGCCAGCATGAATCTGGAAGGAAATGTCAGCGACATGGATGCTCGCGAGATCGTGACCGTTCCGTCCTCCAGGGGCTGGCGCATAACTTCGAGTACGTTGCGGGGAAACTCGGGTAGCTCGTCCAGAAATAAAACGCCGTTGTGCGCCAGGGAGACTTCGCCCGGGCGCGGTATTACCCCTCCTCCAATCAGGCCAGCGTCTGAAATGGTGTGGTGAGGTGCACGGAAGGGCCGCACTCCAACCAGCCCCGCTCCTTGATCGAGCACCCCGGCCACGCTATGAATCTTGGTAGTCTCCAGCGCCTCTTCGAAAATGAATGGCGGCAGAATGGTGGGCATCCGCTTCGCAAGCATGGTTTTGCCCGAGCCCGGAGGGCCGATCATCAAAATGTTATGCCCGCCGGCACAAGCCACTTCCAAAGCACGTTTTGCGGTCTGCTGGCCGCGAACGTCCTTAAAGTCCACAGCAAAATGCTGTGCCTCGCTCAACAAAGTGTCACCATCCACCTTGAGCGGCTTGATGCCATTGCCGGAATTTACGAAATGGATAACATCAAGCAGGGATTTGACCGGATAAACATCAACTCCGCTCACCATCGCAGCTTCTCGCGCGTTTGCCTCGGGAACGACGATGCGCGCGATCTTTTTCCCGCGCGCTTCAATGGCAATTGGCAATGCGCCGCGAACGCTGCGCAGTCCTCCATCCAAAGACAATTCCCCCACAAACAGGCAGTCGGGCACCTCCTTCCGAGTGAGACCTCCGTAAGCGCCTACGATGGAGAGAGCCATGGGCAGATCGAAGCCCGAGCCTTCCTTGCGAATATCGGCCGGCGCTAGATTGATGGTGATGTGAGTGGGCGGAATGTCGTATCCACAATTTTTCAGCGCGGCGCGAACGCGATCGCGGCTCTCGCGCACCGCTGCATCCGGCAAACCGACAGTATGGAAGTGGTCTTCGGTTGTCTTGATTCCAGACACGTCCACTTCCACTTCGATGATGTTGGCGTCAATGCCATACACCGCGGCACTAAGAGTTTTGTATAGCATCGAGGGTTTTCGTACAGCGACACTTAGACATAGTAGGTAAGCCTACATTTCCACGGTCAAAGTGACGGTGATTGCCGTCACGTGACGATGACGGTATGTTGTGGAAATCGGTTCGGAATGCGTATTTTCGAACCAGAGTTTCTAATACCGGCAGGCGTGGCATGTAGACTACGATGGTCATTCCGTTTCAGCAGTAGTTTTTATCTACACCGGGGCCCATGTCAGAAGAAAACAAGGCCGATTCCACTTCCCGGCGCACTCCGGGTCATTTGGAACGGGAGGAGTCACAGCTATGGCGCTGGGCACTCATGTTCCTGGTGTTGCTTGCGACTGGCCTGGCTGCTTTGGCCTGGGACCGTCTGCAAGACCTCCCTTACCATCTCGGCGCTGTTCCCATTGGACTCGTAGTCGTGAGCGTTCTTTTTGCCGTCTACGTGTACGGTCGGAGGCGTGAGGTCTCTGAGCTTAAATCCCTTCTGCATGATTTAGAGGAACGCAGCGGAGTAGCCCCTTCTCCCGAGCAATTAGATCAGCTTAGCCAGGTCATTTCGCGATCGCAAAAAAGCTTTAAAGAATTAATCGATTCATTGGAAGATGCCGCCTTCGCTTTGTCATTGGACGGAACGCTACGCACCGTTAACCGCAGCGTCAGCAACCTGCTACGGCTTCCTTACACGGAGATCGTGGGAAGAAAACTTGACGAATTCGTGGACGAACCCGGCCGGCCAGAAATCGAAGCCAACCTTGGCCGCTTCCTCGAGAAGCGCCATTGGGCAGGGCTGGTAAATGTAAGGCTCAAAAATAGCACTCGCGTTTTATATTTTGATTGCACTCTGAACGCGATTGTGAAGGATGATGAAGTGGTCGGGACCAGTGTTCTGGCGCGTGACGTAACCAGCGAACGCGAAAAAGAAACCCGCTTCACCGAAT
>CAWHQK010000078.1:0-57173 GCA_963831435.1 uncultured Acidobacteriota bacterium | reverse complement strand
CGCCTTGACTTTATCGGCAAAGTTCCCGACGGCGAATTCAAACTCGTAATGAATCTCGGAGTCTTGGGCGGACGACGCTTCTCGCCCGCGCCGTGCCTTGCGCATTGATGCAACCATCGCCGGACAGAAGCTCCACTCATGGAAAATCGCAAATGAGTCGAGCAGGAAGTTCTAAGCAGTTCGGCGACTCCTAAAAACGAAGCGTCGCTGGCGACTCGTCCGCAGCTTCGAATTTGGCCTGCCCTCAGTTGGCTGCTGGCATCACCGGTTAGTCTGGCTTCATCCCAGGCGAAGAACGCCACGCCAGTGGCAAGACGCCTCCGCCTGCGCTTCAGCCTTTGGCAAAACCGCTTGCCCTCCGACGCCCTGCCCCCCGAAGGATGGATCGAACTCCAATTGCTAGAAGAGAAGGATCTGGAAGCTTTAAGGCATTAACCGCTCATGTGGCGCGGCACTCCGCCCGCGAACGGGCTAAATTAATTGCAGCCGTCGCGTTTTACTGCCGCTGCGCAGAAGCGCTGGAGGCAAGTTCCCGAAGCACTCCGAAGGAACTCCAATGGCAGCTTCTTCGTCCGGTAATGGCATCAAGAGCGACGGTCGCTTCAAGATGCGGATAACTACGACGGAAGCGACGCTAATCAGGTCATGTCCGCGGGAGGTCATCAGCGTATTCACAACAGGCGTAAGCTCCTGCGCCCATTGCGTCCGGGTAGTGAGGATAACTGGACCGGGCCGCGAAACTGTCCAATGTTGCGCTTCAGTAGAAGTATGTATGTGCTTATGCGTGACCCACCGGTGTCGTAGCAGTTCCAGGTTCAAACCATGCTGCCCATCAAGATCGCCCACAAACGTGAGAGTTTCTTTTTGTTTGCGCCAAATGGAAAACAGCCATTGAATCGGCAGAGGGCGGGGAACCAACCGGATGGTTACGTGGGCATTCTCAAACCAGTGGGCGGCAAATCGCAACTTAGCGTGCAATTGGGAGATATTTCCCCAGTGTGACTCGAACCACCTCGCCACTGACCGAGCAGGCTGCTTCAAACCAGCGTAGAGCGCGCATCCCTTTGCGCCGATTGTAGCGTGAGCCCCAGACATACCATCCCGTCGCCATGAAGGCCGCAGCCAGAGCGTCAATAAGGAGATTGCTCACACAACCCTCTGATGCGGATGTTACGTCGCGGGGTGCAAGCTCTGCAAGATTTTCCCCGCCATTTTTGAAATAAATTTCACGAGAATCAGGAATTCCGGAATTGAACTTTCTGCCAATGAGTTGCAGCCCCTGGCGCGATCCAGTGCCCTCATCAGCCATGTCATCCCGAAGCGCAGCGAGGGACCTTACGACTGCGGAAACTCGTCGGCGCTGCTGCGAGGGACTGTCACCGATGTCCGCGCTCAGCAGCTACAATATTCGCGTGGACTTCACCCTGCGAAAACTGCGTCCCGGCGATTTCGAGGTACTCTGGGCCATTGATCAGAAATGCTTTCCTCCCGGCATCTCCTATTCGCGGCAGGAGCTTTCCGCTTACATCCGGCGATGGAGCGCATTTACCGTGGTGGCGGAACAGGCAAGTCCAAAAGAATCAATATTCCACGATGATTCAGTCCAAAATCGTTCGCTGAAGATGTCTACCCCTGACAAAAACATTCTCGGCTTCATTGTTGCGGAAATCAGCCGCCGCGATGAAGGACACATCATCACCATTGATGTGCTTCCTGAAGTCCGAAAGCAGGGAATTGGCACTAAACTTTTGGCCGCCGCCGAAAATCGGCTGCGTGAGGCCAAATGCGATACCGTGATCCTTGAAGCAGCCGTTGACAATAAGGCCGCCTTGGCATTCTATGACCGGCACAAGTACTTCGCTTTCAAGACGCTCGCCCATTACTATCCAAATGGCGTGAATGCCTACGTTTTACGAAAAGATTTGCTTTCTGAAGCTCAGGCCAGCTAAGTTGCTGACTGAGTTGCATCTAGCTGCATGCGACATTGCTTGTTACGCGTTGTTTTAAGTTGCTTACGAGTTTCACAATATGAAAGTGGCAATTCAGGGCGAGGCTGGAGCATTCAGCCACGAGGCGGCCCGGCAAATGGTTCCTGGGTGCAGCATCGTTCCATGTGCGCGCTCGGCGGACGTCTTCGACCGGCTGCGACGCGGAAAAGTTGATGTTGCCGTCATTCCCATCGAAAATTCGCTGGCAGGGTCGGTCACAGAACATTTTGATCTTCTGTTTTCCCACAAAGTATTTATTCAGAAAGAATTTCGCCTTCGGATCGTGCACAATTTGATTGCCGCTAAAGGGGTGAAGCTGAAGGATGTGCGGCAGGCGCTCTCGCATCCGGTGGCGCTCGACCAGTGTCGCGACTTCTTCCAGAAGCACCTCAACATTAAGCCCGTGGCTTTTTACGACACGGCCGGCAGCGTGAAGCATGTGATCGAGCAAAAGCTCCCGGACGCCGCAGGAATCGCCAGCCGCCACGCGGCTTCCGTGTACGGAGGCAAAATCCTGGCCGCAGGAATTGAGGATGACAAGCAGAACTTCACCCGGTTCTTCCTCGTGCGGCGCTCGCGCAAGGTTTTGCCCGGAGCGAATAAAACTTCCATTGCTTTCGTTGTGAAGAACACTCCGGGCGCTCTGCACAAGGCTTTGGGCGTCTTCGCCTCGCGAGACATAAGCCTGAGCAAAATCGAGTCGCGCCCCATGCGCGGACGTCCCTGGGAGTATGTTTTCTACGCCGATCTGCTCCGCGGAGATGACGCGACCACGAAAAATGCGTTGCGTCATCTGGCCGAGTTTGCGGACCCGGTGAAGGTTCTTGGCGTTTACCCAGCGGCGTGAGTCATTTACCTGCGGAATATTATTCGGCTACGAGGTCAGCGTGAGCTTGAATCCCGCAAAGTAAAAAACGTCCCTTGGGAAGAAGTAAAGAACACATGAGAGTGATGGCTCTAATATTTTCCGCGGAAGCGAATAATTTTTCCGCGCTCCCGCTTTGATGGCCTGCCTACGGGCAGTTGTTCAAATTCCCTGAAGGCCTTGCGCTCGGCAGCAGCTTTCAACCGCAGTTCCTTGCTTTCGTCGGTCTCGCGATACAGCGTTTGCGCCACCGAGGCTGGCCCGCGAACCTCGCTCAGTTGCAATACTTCCACCTGAAAATCACCACTCGCAGTGGTCACGCTCAACATGTCTCCCATTCGGACGTCGCGGGCTGGCTTGGCGGGCTGACCGTTCGATTGGATTCTTCCCAACTCGCAGGCTTTTGAGGCGAGTGCTCGCGTTTTGAAGAAGCGAGCAGCCCATAACCATTTGTCCATGCGCACTGAAGTCATGATTTATTTTCCCAGGTTGCAAGAAGTTGGGCTGGCCAATCCAGAATTCGGAGTTTTAGTCCTGATTTGGTCATGTACCCCTCAGTGCACCTTTAGTTCCGTGCAAAGTATGCCGAAGAAGAGTTAGAATTCACAGGCTCGTGAGAACCCGGTGTTTGCATCTTAATAACACATTGACTCATCAAAACTTGAGTACAGAACACTCAAGGTGAATTATGGCAGAACAAGAAAGCGAAGTACGAACCACCGCGCAGCAGTATGCGGAACGGGCCTTACCCGTTCTGCCCGTTAGAGATACGGTGCTTTTTCCGCACGCCGTGCTGCCCTTGACGGTAGGCCGGGAAAGTTCCGTTTTGCTGGTCAATTCTCTCGGTGAGGACAAGACGATTGTCGTAGTGGCGCAGCGCGAGGCGCGCATTGACGCACCGCAGCCGACCGATCTTTACACCGTTGGAACCTTGGCCGTTGTGCATAAAGTCGTAAAAATGCCCAACCAGAGCTTGTTTGTTTTTGCGGAAGGCCTGGAACGCGTGCGGCTTACGGAATTTACTCAGCTTGCGCCCTACATGCGCGCTCGTGTGGATTCGGTCCCGGAAGCAATTCCTCCCAAGAGCTCTGAATTGGAAGCCTTGCAACGTAACGTATTGACGTTGTTTCAGCAGATCGTGGCCGGCTCGCCAACGTTGTCCGATGAGCTTTCCACCGTCGCCATGAACATCGAAGAGCCAGGGCGCTTGGTGGATTTCATTGCTTCGTCATTGCCGTCGCTCTCCACGCCCGACAAGCAGGACACGCTGGAAACCACCGACGTGCGCGTGCGTCTGGAAAAAATTAATTCGCACCTAGTGAAGGAACTGGAAGTCCAGCAACTGCGAAACAAGATTCAGTCGGAAGTGCAGGACCGGGTGCAGCAAACGCAGCGCGAGTATTACCTTCGCGAGCAGATGAAGGCCATCCAGAAAGAACTCGGCGAGCAGGACGAAGGCCAGCGCGATACCGACGAGCTGCGCCAGAAAATTGAAGCGGCGGGTATGCCGGATGAAGTGAAGAAAGAAGCCCTGAAAGAACTGGGCCGGCTCTCGCGCATGTCTCCAATGGCCGCGGACTACTCCGTTACCCGTAACTACGTGGAATGGCTAGCCATTCTTCCGTGGACGAAGACCTCCGGCGGCGAAGTGGACATTCCCAAAGCCAAAGAAATTCTGGATGCGGACCACTACGATTTGAAAAAAGTGAAAGACCGCATTCTGGATTATTTGTCGGTTCGGCGGTTGAAGCCGGCGATGAAGGGGCCAATACTTTGCTTCGTCGGACCTCCCGGAGTAGGGAAGACCTCGCTGGGAAAATCTATTGCCCGCGCGCTGGGCCGCAAGTTCGTGCGCTTGTCGCTTGGCGGCGTGCACGATGAAGCGGAAATTCGCGGACATCGGCGCACCTACATCGGCGCCTTGCCGGGGCAAATCATTCAAGGGATTAGGCGTGCGGAGACCAAAGATCCAGTCTTCATGCTCGACGAAATTGATAAAGTCGGGCGCGATTTCCGCGGCGATCCCGGCTCCGCATTGCTCGAAGCGCTGGATCCAGAGCAGAACGCATCGTTCCGCGACAACTATCTCGACGTGACATTCGACTTGTCGAAGGTGCTCTTCATCACCACCGCGAACATGCTCGATCCGATCGCCGAGCCTTTGCGCGATCGTATGGAAATCATTGAGCTTCAGGGTTATACCGAAGAAGAAAAGTCGCATATTGCATTTCAGTATTTGATTCCGCGGCAGATTGAAGAGAATGGGATTACCGCGGAGCAGATTGAGTTCCCACCGGACTCCGTCGGCTACATCGTGCGGCATTACACGCGCGAAGCCGGGGTGCGTAATCTGGAGCGCAATATCGGCACCATTTGCCGCAAGCAAGCGCGCCGTTTGGCGGAAGGCAAAAATGAAAAGCTGGTTGTGACGAAAGAGATCATCCAGGAATTTCTGGGTGGAATCAAAATTCGCAGCGAAGGCGAAATCGCCGAACGCACCAAGCGTGCGGGCGTTGTCGTTGGACTTGCATGGACGCCCTCCGGCGGAGATATTCTGTTCATCGAAGCCAACACCATGAAAGGCAAGGGCGGCTTCACCATGACCGGGCAAATTGGCCAGGTGATGCAGGAATCCATGCAGGCGGCATTGACGTGGGTGCGCTCGAACGCCATTGAACTGGGCATCAACGAGAATTTTTTCGCGGAGCATGACATTCACATCCACGTTCCAGCAGGAGCGATTCCCAAAGATGGCCCCTCGGCGGGTGTGACCATGACGACCGCGTTGGTGTCGTTGCTCACCGGGCGACCGGTGCGTCCGTTGACCGCGATGACCGGCGAAATCACGCTGAGTGGAAACGTGCTGCCCATAGGTGGCGTAAAAGAAAAAGTGCTGGCCGCGAAACGCGCTGGCGTGCGCGACGTAATTCTTCCGGCGGAAAACAAGACCAACGTCGAGGAAGACCTCACGCCCGAGCAATTGGAAAACGTGCGCGTTCATTACGTCAGCACCATCAGCGAGGTGCTGCACCTTGCCCTGCCAGCCACATCGGGTGAGGTGAAGCAGGATGCCGAAGAGCGGGAAAAAGTGCTGACCGAGCAACCTGTAGCCTGATCGGCGGCAACCAATTCATTTTCTGGCCAGTTTCCTTTGGGCGACTGGCCATTTTCTTTGAAGGTTCAAGCACATAGCGGCGGCGAAGAAACAAATAGCCTTCGACGGTGTTTGTATCCGGTAGCAGTTTTGCAGTGTAGGCCCTTACGGGCCAAGGAGCGGGGCCATGAAAAAGCAGATGAAAAAACGACCGACATTGGCATACTGGAGTTTCTTGATTGCATTTGCTTTCATGGTGACGATGGCGGCGCGGCCCCTGATCGCCCAGGACAACGCGCAAGACACCGTACAAAACCAGGACCAGCAAAATCAAACTGAAGAACAAGATCAAGACCAGGCGCAGGATGACAATGCCGATCCCAGCCAGGACCCGTCGAATCGCATTGCGCAGTTGAGTTACACCAGCGGCTCGGTTTCCTTTCAACCCGGCGGCGAAGGCGATTGGGTGGACGCGGTGCTGAACCGTCCACTGACGAGCGGCGACAACCTCTGGGCTGATCAAAATTCGCGCGCGGAACTGCACATTGGCTCGACCGCGTTGCGGATTGATTCGCAAACCAGTCTGACGTTTCTCACCTTGAACGACCAGACCACGCAGTTGCGCCTTTCGTCCGGCGCGCTCATTGTGCGCGTGCGTCATCTCGACGAGGGCAACACCTTGGAAGTGGACACGCCCAACCTCGCTTTTGATATTCAGGACGCGGGCGAATATCGGATTGACGTGAATCCCGACGGAAACGAAACGCTGGTGACCGTGTGGCAAGGCCGCGGAGAAGTTACAGGCGGCGGAGATTCCTACGATGTTGTTGCCAACCAGCAAGCACGTTTTGCGGGCACCGATCAACTCGATCACGAGGTCGCGCAAATTCCGCAGTCCGATGACTTCGACAACTGGGCATTCCAGCGCGACCGTCAGGACGACAACGATCAGTCCGCGAATTACATTTCCACCGAAACAACCGGCTACCAGGACCTCGACCAATACGGCCATTGGCATTACGAGGACGGCTACGGCCAGGTGTGGACTCCGACGGAAATCGCCGGGGATTGGGCGCCGTATCGCAACGGCCACTGGGTCTGGATCGCACCGTGGGGATGGACCTGGGTGGAAGCGGAACCTTGGGGATTTGCTCCATTCCATTACGGACGATGGGCTTATGTGCAGAGTTCCTGGTGCTGGGTGCCAGGTCCGATTGCGGTGCGGCCCATTTATTCTCCGGCCTTCGTTGCATTCGTCGGTGGAAACGGATTTAGTCTTTCGGTCGGCGTTGACCGCGGCCCGGGCGTAGGCTGGTTTCCGTTGGCACCGGGCGAAGTTTACGTTCCCTGGTATCACACCAGCCGCGGATATGTGAACAACATTAACGTCACGAACACTCGCGTGAACGTCACGCAGGTCACCAACGTTTACAACGTCTATAACACGCGCACCCCGAAGGGGCCACGTATTTCGTATGTGAACCAGCGCGTGAATAACGGCGTCACGGTCGTTTCTCGCGACACCTTCGTGAATGCGCGTCCCGTGCGCGGGAATACTGTGCGCGTGGACCAGAAAACAATTGTTCAGGCGCCGGTCACGCGAAATATTGGCATACAACCCGGACGTCCCAGCGTAGTGGGTATAGGACGCCCCGTCACTTTCCGTCCTCCGGCAAAGGTGATGAGCCGGCCTGTCGTAGGCACTCGCGTGCCGGTCATGCGTCCGGCTCTTCCGCAGCAGCGGCCGCCGCAGGTCAATGTAAGGAAGGTAGAGCCGCGTCAGAATCCGACAGGACTGCGCGCTCCGAATAAACCGCAACAGCCGGGATTCCAAGGGAATCAGCACCCCCAGCCTTTGCAGGGGCAGCCAGGGCAGCCAACGCAAGTGCCGCGCAATTCCCCGCAGGCGCCAAACAGGCCGGCACAGCCGGGTTTTCAAGGGAATCAGCACCCCCAGCCTTCGCAGGGGCAGCCCGGGCAGCCAACGCAGGTGCCGCAGAATTCTCCACAAGCTCCGAACAGGCCGGTGCAGCCGGGATTCCAAAGGAATCAGCACCCCCAGCCTTTGGAGGGGCAGCCAGGGCAGCCAACCCAGGTGCCGCACAATTCTCCACAGGCGCCGAACAGGCCGGCGCAGCCGGGCTTTCAGGTGAATCAGCATCCGCAGCCTTTGCAGCCGCGGAACAACGATCAGCCGCGGAACAACGATCAACTGCCGCCAACGCGCGACGTTCCGCGACCGCCAAGTACCGAGCGACACCCGGTGCAACCAGCGCCCCAGGGTGGCTTTCATCCTATGACCAACGCGCCCACGACGAACGCGCCCCGGGAAAACTCGCCCAGGACAAATGTTCCCGTGCAGCAGCAAAATCAGCAGCAACGTCCTGAGGTGCGCCAGACGCCATCGCCGCAGCAGCGCAATCCGCAACAAATGCAGAACAATGATCAGAAGTTCCACAACTTGCCGCCGCAGAGGGAACAACACACGAGCGCCCCGCCCGCCAATCGTCCGGCGCCAAAACAGGAAACTCACAACGATAACCGCGAGAGCAACGACCACAGCAAGGACAAAGATAAACGCTGATCCATTTGTTTTCGCGCCAATGCCAACACCAAAAGTGTTGGCATTTTTTTGTGCTCCAACCTGCGTAGATGCTCCGCAATGCGCTTCTCCGCGCTAGACTACAGGCGTGCAGATAAGAGTGTTGTTTTTCGGGATGCTGAAAGACTCCGCAGGAAGAGAGAGCGAGATTCTCGAAGTTCCCGAGAGCGCCACGATCAGCGAACTCGCCACGCGGTATGCAGAGCAACTTCCCCGAATCAAAGCGCTGTTGCCGTCCCTTGCTATCGCCGTTAACCGGGAATACGCGTCTGCGGAGACGAAATTAAAAAATGGAGACGAGGTGGCATTTTTGCCACCGGTCAGCGGAGGTTCGTTCGATGCGGCAAAAGCTGGAGTAGGCATGGCCGGGGCCGCTATTGTCCGGGAAAAAATAAACGCGCATGCCGTAATGGCGCGGCTGAAACATCCGGAAGCTGGCGCGGTTGTTGTATTCGAGGGCATCGTGCGCAACCACACACGCAACCGGCGCACGCTCTACCTTGACTACGAAGCTTATGAAGAGATGGCACTGAAGCAGATGCACGCACTGGCGCAGCAGGCTCCAGCGCAATTCCAGGTGCGCGATGTATGGCTGGAGCACCGACTCGGCCGTTTGGAAGTTGGCGAAACAAGCGTGCTGATCGTGGTGGCGTCCGCGCATCGCGCCGCCGCCTTCGATGCCAGCCGCTGGCTGATTGATACGCTGAAAAAAACCGTGCCTATCTGGAAGAAGGAGTATTTCGAAGATGGAGCCGTCTGGGCCGATGGTGAGCCCTTTCCGGAAGAAATTCGCGGCGGCAAGGAAATTTCTGGAGTGGCCGCGGCATCTAACCTGAGCAAGCCTAAATGACACGGACAACGATTCTGGGTTTGCTGCTGCTTGTCAGCTTCTCCGCCTTCGCGCAGGAACCGGAACCGTCAGAAACCATCAATGTAAAAGTGAAGCTGGTCAATGTTTTCACCACGGTCACGGATTCGCATGGCGCTCCGGTCGGCGGCCTTAATAAGGAAAATTTCCAGATACTTGAAGATGGGAAGCCGCAAACCATCGCGGTATTCGGGCGTGAATCCGCCATCCCATTGTCCATCCTTCTGGCTGTTGACACCAGCCTGAGCACGCGCAAAGACCTGCCTTTGGAGCTTGCCTCGGCAAAGAAGTTCGCCCACGACATGGTGCGTCCGGTGGATGGATTGTCGGTGTATGAATTCAGCGAAACGGTAAATGAGGTCACTCCATTTACCTCTGACTTGAAGGCCATTGACCACGCGATTGCGCACTTGCAGGTGGGCGCTGCGACCGCCCTTTACGATGCGATCTATCTCGGATCTCAGTCGCTGGCGCGGCGGCAGGGCCGGAAGGTAATGGTCGTCATAACCGACGGAGGAGATACCGTGAGCCAGATGACCTATCAGGATGCCGTACGACGGGCACAGGAGGCGGAGGCGGTGATTTACAGCATTATCGTGGTGCCCATCCAGGCGAATGCGGGCAGGGACACTGGAGGAGAGCACGCGCTGATCCAGTTGTCGGAAGATACCGGGGGAAGGCACTTTTACGCTTCATCCACGGAGCAAATTGACCAGGCTTTCCAGAAAATCAGCGAAGAATTGCGGACCCAATATTTGCTGGCGTATTACCCAACGGGCGGCGGCTTCAGCCAGTCAGGTTTTCGACAGATTGATGTGAAGCTGGACGGGGTGGCGGGCGGTGCGAGTTACAAGGTGCGGCATAGGACTGGGTACTATGCTTCAGGACGTTAAAACGCAAAAAATATTAAATTTAATATTTAATATTCGGCAAACCATACTAATTTCAGTATCTTTTTGTTTTGCCTAACAAACAACACTAAGATTCTATTGTGTAAACAGTTGAAACAAAACGAGCATTTTGTTATGTCTTTCAATGAAATGTGGTGGTCGTTCGATTGCAAATCTGAATCACCATAAGGTAGTACCAGGGCTCCCGGGTAGGTAGGTTTAGTGGCAGGAACGCGGCAACGAGTGCGAATTGCAAATGCATGCTTCCTGGAGCTTCGGTCCCTTAAATCTTTCCATAAAACATGTGGTCCGAGATCCGAAAAGGAAGGTGGACAATGTTCCTGAACTCACGCTTTCTCCCCTTGAGGTCCGTATCTTTAATCCGCGCAACTCTAATTCTAATTGCGAACCTGGCACTGCTTGGAACGCTGAGCTTTGCGCAATCCACGATTTCATCAGGCAGTATCCAAGGCACGGTAAGTGACCCATCCGGCGCATCTCTGCCCGGAGCGAATGTGACCGTCACGAACAAGGCCACAGGGCAGGAACGGAACTTTGTGACCAATTCCTCCGGCATTTACAACTCGGGCGCAATTACTCCGGGCGCGTATCTGGTTCGCGTGGAGATTAAGGGTTTCCGAACCAGCGAGCTGCCAGTGACCGTTTTAGTAGGAACGACCTCTCAGGGGAACGTGAGTCTTCAGTTAGGGCAGGAAAATGAAGTTGTAGAAGTGCAGGGTTCACAGATCCAGATCAATGCGGAGCAGGCGACGGTGGGTGGAGTCGTGACGCCCGAGCAGATTGAAAATCTGCCCATTAATGGCAGAAACTTTTTAGACTTGGCCCAGTTGCAGCCGGGAGTGCAAGTACAGGATGGCGCGGGATTCGATCCAACCAAGAATGGATTCATGTCCATTTCCATTGGCGGGCGCGCTGGCCGCACGGCGAGAATCGAAGTGGATGGCCTTGATATTTCAGACGAAAACGTGGGCACGACCACACAGAACATTCCCGCCTCGGGCATTCAGGAATTTCAAATCGCGCAATCGAGTTTGGATCTTTCCACGTCCTTGACCTCTACCGGGTCTGTGAATGTGACCACCAAGTCGGGAGGGAACTCCTATCACGGCGAAGGTTTTTACGACTTTCGTGACCACAGTGTAGGGTTTGCCGCGTTCCCAAGCGGAGTTTTGCCGTACTTCCAAAGAAACCAGGTGGGCGGTGATTTTGGCGGCCCGATCATCAAAGACAAATTGTTCTTCTTCGCGGATGCTGAGCACACCAAGCAGGATTTTGGGAATGCAGTCACGTTTAACGCGCCTTTCGACGATTTGACCGGCAGCTACAACGCTCCTTATCGCGAGACGGATCTGCTGGGCAAGTTGGACTGGACAATCCGCCAGAACATGCATTTTTTCTATCGCTTTACTTATAACAACAATAGCGATTTGAAGCCGTCAAATGACTTCTCTCCCTTCTTGAATCGCAATAACACGCCCGCGCATGCAATCGGATTGGATTTCAATACCGGCAGTTTCACCCACAGCATCCGGGCGGGATACAGCAAATTTGTGAATGGAATTTCGCCGGCAACAGGCGGCGGACTTATTGATCCAGATCCGTCGTTGCTGATTTTGAATGGAGCTCTTTCCACCGGGCCCAACGACAATGCGCCGCAAGCTACACTTCAGAGCAACAGGCAGATCAAATACGATGGTTCAAAAATCTGGAAGAACCACATTTTCCGTTATGGTGTGGGCGTAAATCGCATCGTTGGGGGCGGATTTGCAGCTTTCGGAGCGTTGGCGCCTATCGCGTTCGGTTCAGCGACAGCAACCAATCAGGCTGCGATTCTGGCGAATCCCTCGGCATTTGCGCCCGCGCTAATCAGCGGGGGTTCGCCGACTGACAATCCGCTGAACTATCCACTTTCGGAAATCATCGTTTTCAACGGGCAGGGCTTCTTCAGTGAAAAGCCGAGTTTTGGCGCTTCCGCAGGTGGTCAGTTTGATACAAGATTCGAAACATATGTCGGCGACGCGTGGAAGGTAAAGCCCAATTTTACCGTGAACTACGGAGTTCATTACACGCATGACACCGGCCGCTCAGACGCCGACTTGGCCCCGATAGATTTCCTTAATCAATTTGGAACGGGTCTTGGCGCCCGTGAGAACCAACCCAAGTTGAATTTCTCCCCGGAACTGGGAATCGCGTGGGACCCCTTCAAGAATGGTAAGACAGTGTTCCGTGCTGGGGCGGGCTTGTATTACGAAAACACGATTTGGAACGACCTGTTGTTTGATCGGGTCGGACGTCTTCCTCAAGGACTGTTTTTCAGCGATTTGGGTCTTTGCGGTTCATTGGGCGGCACAGTTAACTTCCCTGGTGTAGGAGCGGTTACGAGTTCGGACGGGTTGGACATCGCTACTCAGATGTGTCACAACCCTCTGTCGTCGACGCCGATCGCGGGGGGGGCCACCGTTGCCAAAGCTGTGGCAGATTTGCAGAGCGCTTATCAAGCTGCCGTGGTTGCGGCTGGTCCGTCAACAAACGGATCGTATGTGCCGGCCAACGGAACCACTGCTGGAGACAGCATATTCTCTCCTAACTATGTTAGCCCGAGATCTTTCCAACTCAACCTTGGCTTCCAACGGCAAATTACAAATTCAACGGTATTGTCGGTGGATTACATACGGAACGAAGGGAGACATTTCCTGCTGGGCGTTGACGAGAACCACGTGGGAGCTGCGCGCAATTTGAATACGCCGAATGCGTTGGCAGCTATTAACGCAACTTTGGCCGCTAATGCTCCGGGCTGCGGTACGGTAACAATGAGTACGGTGCAATCCGGTATCAATTGCTATATCGGAACTGTTCCCGGCGCTAACATTACCGATTTCGCTGACAACGGCCTTGATACGGGTGGGCAATTCCCGAATCCAACAGCTGCATTCCTGGGAAATAATCCTGCTGTCGGTCAAGGAATATTTTTCGAGCCGATCGGTAATTCTTCCTACAACGCGTTGCAAGTTTCGCTGCGCTCGGATGTGAACCGTCCTCTTCCTGGAATCAAGAGCATGAACTTGCAGATTTCCTATGCTTTGTCCCGCTTCGAAAACAATGTGCCAACTGCTGCGAACGCGGGGCAGGTTTTCGGCGATCAGGACTTCCTGAACAACGCGGTTGATTTTGACAACCCGAACCATTTTATGGGGCCGGCGAGTCAAGATCGGACGCACCAGCTTTCGTTTGGTCCGATTTTCTTTTTGCCAACGGGACTTCGCGTCAGCTTCATCGGACACATTGACTCTCCATTACCGAAGACGCTCTTCCTTCCAGAAGAGGGCGGCGGTGGCGAATCGGGTGAGATTTTCCGTACGGACGTAACTGGAGATGGCACCGTTGGCGACGTTGTGCCGGGCTCGAATGTGGGTGATTTCGGCCGCAACATTAGCCCAAGCAGCTTGAACACCTTTATCAACAAGTATGACGCAACGAGTGCTGGACAGTTGACGCCCGCAGGTCAGGCCCTTGTAAGCGCGGGTCTTTTCACCTCGGGGCAGTTGACTTCTCTTGGCGCCGTGACTCCGAATATTGTGGATGCCCCAGCAGGTAACGCCGGCATGGGCTGGTTGAAATCGGTAGATTTCGGACTGGCTTGGGACCTGAAGGTAAAGGAGCGGTTTACACTTCAGCCAAGCTTTACCGCCTTCAACATATTCAACTTCGCAAACTTCGATGGGCCGACAGGGCAACTGGACGGTAAGTTGGATGGCACTCCGGGCTCTGTAAATGGCACCACTGGGTTTGCCTCAACTTGCGGCACAACTTGCAGAGCTTCCGACCGAACTGGTCCCGGCTCGGGCGTGTTCTCGCTGGGCGCGCCGCGCGAGATTGAGTTCGGACTGCGGGTTATTTTCTAGCCCGGGTACCGAAACGAACCCATGGGGGGATGAGCGATCATCCCCCATTTTTATTTGCAGCATGTTTCCCTGCACAAGTTTTCTTTTGGGTTCATGCTCACGTGCGATCCTTTGCGTCAAACGCGGTGGGCGGAGGGTGTAAGATATTTTTATGGCATTTGTACGCGGAGGACGCGGCGGGGAACGCAAGCCAAATAGTCCGCCTCCGGAAGAAACTTCTTACGAAGCCACCTACCTGAAGTCTCTGGGCGAATCCAAACAGCCGGTCAAGATCAAACTGCACGGTGGCGAAGTCGTACAAGGATGGATTGAGTATTACGACAAGAACATGGTCCGCCTGACGCGCGACACGCAGCCGAATCTTTTTATCTTCAAACATGACATCGTGTACATTGCGGAAGAATCTGGCAAATAATTTTTGCCCTCGCATGAATTTTCGGTTTTCTCCTCGATTGAAACACTCAGCGGATTTTCGCGCGCTTTCCAAATTCCACTGCTTCCGCTAGGCTAAGATTCAGTCAAATCATGTCTCGCACAGCAAAGCATCCTCACGTCCAATCGCACTCTGCTCCATTCCAGTCTGGGCCAGCCGATGGTGGCGCAGATCTGTATGTTTCTCCCGCGGAAGCGATTGCGCGGGAAGCGGGAATGCTGCTTATGGATTTCTTCCGCCGTCGCGTGAAGATTGAGTACAAAGGCGACGCGGATTTGGTAACGGAGGCCGACCGAAGTTCTGAAGCGTTGATCCGCAAGCGAATCAAGGAAAAATGGCCCGCCCATGACATTCTGGGTGAGGAAGATGGGCTGGTGGACACGGGCAGCGAGTATCGCTGGTACGTGGATCCGCTCGATGGCACAACGAATTTTGCGCATGGATACCCCGTGTTTTGCGTCTCCATGGCGCTGGATCATAGGGGACAGCGCGTCGCAGGCGTGGTTTATGATCCTACGCGCGACGAGATGTTTACTGCTGCAAAGGGGGCGGGCGCACGCCTCAACGGGGAAGTGATGAAGATTTCGCAGACGGAGACTCTCGCGGAGTCACTCGTTGCAACCGGCTTCCCGAGCCACAAGCGGCATAAGAACCCCAACATTCACTTTTATCATCAGATAACTTTGAAGACGCATGGTGTACGGCGCGCTGGCTCGGCGGCGCTGGATTTGTGCTGCGTGGCCAGCGGACGGTTTGACGGCTTCTGGGAGTTCAACCTGAATCCCTGGGACACTGCGGCTGGCGTGCTGATTGTGGAAGAGGCGGGCGGCAGAGTGACGGACTTCGGCGGCGGTGAATTCAACATTGATAGCCGTCAGACGGTGGCTTCCAACGGTCTAATTCATGAAGCCTTGCTGCACGAGTTCAAAGAGATTTTTGCAGGGCGGGGACTGGAGAAATTGCCTGATCCCAGGCAGTATCCGGAGAAATGAAGTAACGGACAAGCGAAATGATCTCGAAACATAAATCGGCTTTTCGCTGGGCGGTGCTGCTGCTGGCCTTATGCGCGCTGGCAGCTCTCGATGACACCGCTGGCAACGCGACGCCGGCCGTCAGCGAGGCATACCAGAAGTCGTTCGATCAGTGGAAGGCAGAGTTGGTGACGAGCCGCCGGCAAAACTGGCTGACGTTGGTTGGTTTGTTCTGGCTCAAAGAGGGCGCGAACGACTTCGGCTCCGATCCGTCAAACGGGATCGTATTGCCGTCGAGTTCCGCGTCCGCGCATGCGGGAACGTTTATCCTGCATGGCGGGCAAGTGACGCTACAAATGTCAGGCACGAGCAACGCAGAAATTGGTGGTAAACCTGTTGCGACAGCCGCATTGCAATCCGATGAAGCCGAGAGTCCCACTGTGGTTTCGCTGGGCAGCTTGCGGATGCACGTGATCAAGCGCGGGTCGCGGCTTGGGATTCGCGTGAAAGATCTGAACAATCCGGCAGCCAAGAGTTACGCGGGACCGGTGTTTTATCCGCTGAATATGGATTATCGCGTGATCGCGAAATGGCTCCCGGCGGATGGCAAGCAAACGGTGAATGTTCCCGATGTGCTTGGGGACACGACTCCCGTGCCTATCGCGGGCACCGCGGTGTTCCAAATTAACGGGCATGAATACCGGCTTACCGATATCGGAGGCGACTCTTCCAAGGGACTGTTTTTCGTCTTCAACGATCTCACCAAAAAGACGGAGACCTATCCCGGAGGCCGCTTTCTTGAGACGGATCCTGTGAAGAACGGGACGGTTGTGATTGACTTTAATTACGCTTACAACCCGCCATGTTCGGTGACTCCGTACGCGACTTGCCCGCTCGCGCCGCCCGAGAACCGACTGGCGGTGGCTGTTCCGGCGGGAGAGAAGTATGACAAGCAGCATTCTTACCATCACGGCGAACAGTAGAACTCATGCGCTAAGCCGGTGCCGTCCCTGACGGGACTCGCGCCGTTTCCCCGACTTTCCCCGGACTGACGTCCGGCGCTATCCTATGCCGCCGCTACGCGGCTGGGTTCTTCTGCGTCATGCGGGCTGAATTCTACTGGATATTCGCGGGCTGAGTTCTGCCGGGTAGTGGAGTCGCGCCAGTGGCTCTGGAGAGTCTGTTGCTCCGTCGCCAAATTTCGCTGGCAGATTTTGTTTCGAATGCGGCCCCGTTCGCCAAGCTCACAAGACCGGAAATTTCTTGCAGTGCCGACACCATAGCCCCTTGCCAAGTGTGCTCCAAGCGATAAGAAAGCCGCCGATCAGCACGAGGAAGGATGTCGCAATCCAATAAATGGGAGAGAGAAAAAAGCATCCTACGACTGCGGCCAGGGCAATGACTCCTATGGTAAACAACTTGGCGCGGCTTTTCTGAAGCAGTTCGTTTCCGCAGGATGGGCAAGAAGAAGTGCTGGGCATACTGCCTTTACTTTATCGCCATCGGAGTCTCGTTCATCAACAGACTTCCGTCCAATACCATTTTGCGGCGTTGACTTCGGGCTGCACACCGAATAATGGGTAGTCCTGTACCAGGCCTGCCATTCTTGATAGAATGACGAGTTTTCCTAGTGCGAAATTCAGGAGAAGAGAACTCATGGCATATGTAATCGCAGAACCCTGTATTGATACCAAGGACACAGCCTGCGTGGACGCATGCCCGGTGGATTGCATTCATCCCAAGAAGGACGAGGGCGACTTCGAAGGGCAGAACATGCTCTACATTGATCCGGTGGAATGCATTGATTGCGGCGCCTGCGTGCCGGTGTGCCCAGTGTCAGCTATCTTTGCGCTCGATGATCTTCCGGAGAAGTGGAATGAGTACGCCGAGCGCAATGCCAAGCACTTTGGCCGTTAGAGTAATGCGGGTTGCTCGCTAAAGCCCGCTAATTTACGGATTAAGCGGCCTTCTTCAGCTTCGTTCACGGCAGGCTTAAAGACTGAAGTGGTGCCGTGCCCAAACCGATTTCTGAGGTAGCCTCACTTCTTCTTGTGGAACAATCCGCCGAGTGTATTCACAACTGAGTTTGTTCCTGAGTTTCCTTTAAGTCCACCCAACGCTCCGTTCACCATTCCTTTGACGTCCGGCTCGAACTTGGGGTCTGACGTTGTGCCATGAATAAAAAATGGAACGCTGCCGCTTTTGGCGCCAAGGCCAGCCATCTGCGTGAGGCTCGTGACGGCGGTGCCGCTGAGGTTTGCCGTCATCTTATAGTTCAACGCTCCAGCAGGGCTGATATCGCCCGCTCCGGTCATCACGCCCACGGCGGGAACGTTCAGATTCACGTTTTGGGTTTGTATTCCGCTGGGAGCATAGTGTAGATCGGTGCTGAAGTTTTGAATGGAGGTGTCCGTGCCGGTCTTCATGCCGCTGAGGGCGGAGATTGCTGACATCTTTGAGCCGAGGTTGAATCCGGCGAGCTTGGTATCGGCCAGGCGGACCGGTCCGGTCACCACCAGGTTAGCCAGCGGACCGCGAATGGCAAGCGTGGTGGAGAGCGTTCCTCCTTGCAGGGACGCCCCAGTCGGCAGCACAACGCCCAAGGCTGGCAGCATGGACTCCAGATCATTTACAGGCATGCCTTGGGCGTTCAGGGCCATATTCAGGGTCGTCTCCGATCCCTTTGTCTGGACGGTGCCTGTAAGCTTTGCGATAGCTTTGCCTACAGATACGTCTCCCTGCTGGAGAGCGCCACTTTGTTGCTGCTGGTCGTAATTCAGGGCGTATTTGAGCGTGACTGGCCGTGTGGCGGGAGAACTTTTCGGGACTAACTGCAACTTCGCCAGGTTCGCCGTTCCGCTGCTTTGCGCAGTTTTTCCATCGGAGGTCAAGGTCCCGTCGAAGTCAGCCAATCCCGCGATACCGGCACCGGGATCAAGAAGTCCCGATTTTGATAAATCCAGTTGCTTGATTTTTAACTTCGCTTGCAGCGGCGTTGCGGATGCATCATCTGGATTGACGGGGCCCGCATTGCCGTCCAGATTGAGAGTCCCATTTCCGGGGAGGACAGCAGAAAGCGAAAACGGAAACTGCGAATTGAGGGAGAAATTCTTTACCGTGACGTTTACCTTTTGGTAGACGTGAATTTTTCCAGGGGCGGCGGTGTCGCCGATAGACACTTGCCCATCCTCAATGCTGAGTTTGCCCACCGCGAGATTATCAATGAAGGAGGAGTCGGAACTTCCGGAAGCCTTTGTATCGCTAGGAACGGCAGGGCTGCTAGTGGGGCTTTTTGCAGCAGAGCCGCTTGTGGTAGGACTGCCTGCGGGGGAACTGCTTGCAGTAGAACCGGTGCTGGATCCGGCATTGCCAGCGGCGCTTGCGTGATTGGATCCAAGGCTGGAAAAGTTCCATTTTCCCGAGGTCGTACGCAGCAAGGCCACCTGCGGCTGCTGCAAAGTCAATTCCGTAACATGGAGCGTCTTGGAAAAAATAAGCGGAGCCAACTCCACGCCAACTTTCAATCCTTTGGCTTGAATGAACGGAGCATTCGAGATTGAGGGATCATCGGCAATGGAGAGATTGTCCGCGGAGATGCCGCCGCTCAGGATGGAAAGCTTGAGATTGCCGATTTTGACCTGGCGGCCAAGCGCTGTGGTGAGTTCGGATTCAATCTTCGGACGGAACGCATTCACGTCAATGACGAAGGGAAGCGCGATAACGATTACAATCAGCAGCGCAATAACGATCGCAACGATTTTCCATGCCTTCATGACCATTCTCCCTCAAGAAGCTTACTCCTAGGATGTCGGTTCGTGTTGGCAGGTAAGCTGAGGTCGTGTGGCTGCACGAAATCCTAAGAGGTCCCTGCCGCTGACCCGGAAGTTCCCAGCGCTTCCAATACGTCCACCGCAGCGGAGTACCGCCCCATGGGCGCGCTGATCTGCGCTCCCTGAACAACGCCGCGCACCGCAATCAACATTTCGCGGGCGATAGCCACGCCTTCCTCGCGGGCAGCGTCAGGGCTCGTGGCATTAGTCATTCTTTGCAGGATTGAGTCAGGCACCGATACACGCAACTCATTTTTCATGAATTCGGCATTGCGCGCGCTCTGCAGCGGCCAAATGCCGGCAATCACAGGGATACGAAATTGTTCGATCCGTTTTAGAAAATTTTCCAGCAGGCACAAGTCGAAAACCGGCTGCGTAACGGCGTATTCGGCCCCGGCCTGCACCTTGTATTCGAATCTTTTGATCTCTTCGTCAAGATTTTGAACCCCCGGGTTTGCACCGACTCCAATCACGAATCCTGTGCCCATGCCCAACGGATTGCCGCCGATGTCCTGTCCCCGATTCAGATTGTGGACAATATTCACCAGCCCGATCGCATCCACGTCGAAGACGGCGGTAGCGTCAGGGTAGTTGCCCATCTTCGGCGGGTCTCCGGTGATGCAAATCAAGTTATGAATACCTGTGGCGGAGGCTCCCAGCAAATCAGACTGGATGCATAAAACATTCCGGTCGCGGCAGGTATAGTGCAGCACGGCTTCAATTCCCACTTGTTGCTGCATGAGGAGCGACAGGGCCTGGTTGCTCATGCGGGCGGAGGCGCGGGGGCTGTCGGGAATGTTGATAGCGTCCACGCCAACTGACTTCAAAAACTTTCCGCCATCCAGTTCTTTGAGAACGTCTGTGCCTTTGGGAGGAACGATTTCCACCATGGTGACAAATTCACCGGCGGCGATTTTAGCTCCCAGGCGCGAGCGTTTTTCGAGTGGCACGGCGGGCGCCGACTTCGGCACGGCCTCGCCTTTCACGGCTGCCGTGGTTGCTTTAGTGCGTGCTTCGCCGACGCGCAACCCATTTTTCATTACGCGTGTATGGTCGGGAGTGGTTCCGCAACAGCCGCCCACCAATCGCACCCCGGTGGCGACAAACTTGCGTGCATAACTCGCCATGTATTCCGGCGAGCACAAATAGATATTTCGCCCATCCACGGAGCGGGGAATGCCTGCGTTCGGTTGTGCGGCAAGTGGCAGGGAAGTGGCGGCACGGATTCTCTCCACGGCCTCCAGCATTGCGACCGGACCTACGCTGCAATTGCAGCCGATTACGTCCGCGCCCCATTCTTCCAGACGAGGTGCGAAAATCTCCGGGGTGGAACCATCAAGAGCGTTGCTTTCTTCGTCCACTGTGACCTGTGCCACAAGAGGGATCTTCGCATCCACATCACGCGCGGCGAGAAGCGCCTGATGCAATTCCTCGATATAGCCGAAGGTTTCAAACATCAGGAGATCCACACCTCCCTCAATCAATGCCGAAATCTGTTCCCGGAAGGCCGCACGGGCTTCTTCAAAAGAAGTTTTGCCCAGCGGCTCAATTCGAATACCCAGCGGGCCTACGGAGCCGGCCACGAAAGCGTCGAAACTCTTCGCTGCCTCGCGCGCCACTCTGGCCCCGGCATGGTTCACGTCTTTAACTTTGTCGCTCATGCTGTAGCGACCAAGACGAAAACTGTTTCCGCCAAACGTATTGGTTTCAATAAGTTCCGCGCCAGCCTGCAAGTATTCGTGGTGGATGCCACGAATCAACTCGGGTTGCGAGAGGTTTAGTTCGTCATAGCTGCGGTTAATGAATACGCCCTTGGAATAGAGCAGCGTGCCCATGGCGCCGTCGCACAGGAGTGGGGACGTCTTAAGGCGCTCTAGGAAATTTCTGGGCATTCTATTGAGGATACAAGATACTTTTCAGTTTTGCACACAGACGAGTATGTGGCGCCCGTGTTGAACAAAATTGTATGTCAGTAGATTGAAACCGAAAATATGCGAAATCCAATCGCATACCGGCTAAGGTAAAAACCTGCAAAACAAAAAACTCTGGCTATTTGCCGGCCAAGAGAGAACACTACTAGTAATCCCTGTTCCCCCTGTGCATGAACCTGCTTGGAAAAACTGGCGTTAGAGTCGGCCGAATTGGATTCGGTGGCGCGCAAATTGGTTTTGAGAAAACTGAACAGAGGCACGTAGAGGAAATCGTTAACCTGCTGCAGGAGAGCGGAAATAACGTCATTGATACTGCATCGTTCTACCGTGAGAGCGAATGGAAGATTGGGAAAGCCATTCGTGGTAAGAGGCAAGATTTTTTCTTGTCCACCAAATGCGGCTTAAGACCTGGCCAACCGGACGGACGTAAGGGCCGATTGATCGGAGTCGGCAAATCGATTATCCGCCACCCTGCAATTCTTCCCGACTGGAATCCGCGATTGATGCAATGGAGCATTGAACAAAGTCTTAGGAATCTGCAAACCGAGTACATTGATCTCATTCAGCTTCACAGTTGCGCCGTAGATCAAATTGCGCAGGGCGTACAAATTCTTGAGCGCGCGAAAGCGGCTGGAAAAACTCGCGCCATTGGATACAGCGGAGATGGTGAAGCGGCGCTTTACGCCGTCCGGTGCGGTCAGTTGGATGTTCTGCAAATATCCGTGAATATTGCTGACCAGGACGCCCTGCGAGAGGTTCTTCCTGCGGCGAAACAACAAGGTATGGGAGTTATCGCCAAACGCCCGCTCGCGAATGTTCTTTGGAAGCTCAGGCAAAGACCTGAAAACCAGCACAACCATGCTTACTGGGAAAGACTGCAACTTTTGAACTACGAATTTCCTGACGATGGAATTGAAGAGGCGCTCCAATTCACGCTGACCGTTCCTGAAGTGGACGTCGCCATCGTCGGAACTACAAGCCCTAAGAACTTCTCCAGAGATATCGCTGTCTCGCGTCGGAAAATGGACGCTGACCGCTTTGTCGACATCCGCCGGCGGTGGGAAGAGGTCGCCGCACCGGGGTGGGTTGGGCAGACGTAGCATCAGTTAAATACGAACCTGAAGATGCATTTTCTCAGGAATGCGCTTGTGGAGCGAAAGTCCCGGGATTGGCACGTGGTGGTGAAATCGTTTCCCGCGTCGATAAAAGCTATTCGTCTCAGGGTAGCTATCGAGACTTTCAGGCAATTGAAGGCACCGGAAGAAATTTACGAAGTAAACCATCCTGCGCGATCTGTACTACTGCCAAATTCCGCAACACTGAAATATCCCGGTACCGAACATTGCAATTTATTGAGCAGGAGGGCGCCGGCACGCGCTTATGGGGTACGCGCAAGGTTCTCTTTGTTATAATCCCGATTCTTGCATCTAAAGTTATATCCTTTACAGGTTTCGGAGTTCTAGTTTTGAATAAATCCTTATTGGCTGCCTTGCTGGGAATGGCTTGTCTCGGCTTTGCGTCGTGCAGTAGTTATTCCAACCCGAGCAATCCTTCCGGTGGAGGGGGTGCGAATGGTCTTCCGCCCAGCGGGCTCAAATTTCGGGCTTTGGTTTCTAACCCCGTTCAAACGACAGGGATAGGCAATGTAGCGGTGCTGAACATTGTAGACGCGCGGCTGGATGAATTTACGCGATTCGATGCAACCGTTTCATTGGCTGGTTCGGTCATCGAGCCCCAGCGGATGCTGTTGTCGCCGAATCGCACGCTGACGCTGGTCTTCAGCCCTGCCGACAAGGCCATCACGGTAGTTGATAATGCGACGGAAGCCGTGAATACCGGAACTGCTTCTGCTTCCCTCCAGGGAACCATCAGACTGGCTGGGACGACGGAGAGCATTGTTCTCGCCCCAATCGCGACTTTGGGATATGCCGCTATCCCGGCCGCCGCCATCGCGGGCCAAAGCTCGGGTGCGGTCCAGGTATTCGATTACAGCGCGGGCACAGTAACAGCCACAGTGCCAGTTCCGGCGGCGCATTACATTGCAGAGAGCCCCGACGGCAATCACTTGCTGGTGTTTTCCGACAACTCCGATTCGGCGACGGTGATCGCCACATCTTTAATTGGAACTTCTCCCGACCCGACCACTTCTATTCCTGGCTTCGATCATCCCGTGGGCGGGATTTTTCTGGACAATTCCAACGCCGTGGTTTTTAACTGCGGCGCGGAATGCGGAGGCACGGCTGCCAGCGTGGCCCTGGTAAATATTGGGACAGGCGCGGTTACGGCCACCATCCCGGTCCGTGGGGCGACAATGGGCCTGCTTTCGGGCAGCAACACGCTTTACGTGGTCGGAACTCCGCCGGGAACAACCTGCGGCGGCAGTACGCAAGCGCAAACTTGTGGCACGCTTGACGTGGTCAATCTGTCCACGAAGACATCCACCCCGGCGCCCAACGCCATCACGGACGGTTATCACAATCTGATGCAGATGGGTGCCAATGGGCAAGTGTTTATCGGCGCCCGGGGCTGTACGAACCTGACCGCCAGCAACAACGCGCAAGGGGAAGTGCGTGGCTGCCTTTCCATCTACAACACGCAGACTTCCGCGGTAACGGTCCCGCCTGCCCAGGGAAATGTCACCGGAATTCAACCCATTACCGGACGCACTGTGGTTTATGTTTGCCAGAATGGCGCCCTGCAAATCTATGACACCTCGACCGACGCGCTGCAAGCCACACAGGTGTCCGTTGTCGGCCAGGCATTCGATGTTTTGCTGGTGGACGCCCCGTCGAACTAATCCGAAGACCAGGCTACGACAATTGGATTGCGGCGGAAGTCCCGGCTCGCGACAGTAGCCGGCAATGGCGCCCAGCTTTCCCTTTTCCCATGAATTCAGGCAAAATGGTTGCCGTCTCGGAGGAGATCGTTCTAAATGTTGCAGCGGCGCATTGACGATCAACCCACGCTCTCTGCGGAAATGGTGCATGAGGCCGAACAGATCCTGCATCGCCATATCCGGCAGGTTGGTTTAAAACAGACCGCGCAGCGCGACACAATCTTGCGGACGTTTCTGGAAACCCGCGAGCACCTGTCGGTGGAACAACTGCATGCGCTGGTGCGGAAAAAAGATCCCAAGATTGGTGCGACCACCGTCTATCGCACACTGAAGCTTTTTACCGAGTGCGGGTTGGCCAGCGAAGTAGCGTTCCACGACGGCGTAGCGCGTTACGAGCATCAATACAATCGCCGCAGCCACCATCACATGGTGTGCACGGCATGTGGCAGTTCGGTGGAGTTTTTTTCTCCTGAGGTGGACAAGTTGGAGACGGAGATTGGCCGTGAGCACAACTACGTGCCCACTCGCCATACCTTTCAGATTTACGGTCTTTGCCTATGCCGCAAGAAGAATAAAAACCCCCAAGTAGTTTGATTTTCACGCCCTACATTTCCATTTGCTTTGCTTGCGGGTTTCTGGTAACTTGCGCGGGTCGCAAAATTCGGTCAGCACTCCCCCATTTTCAGCTGACCGGTCTCGCCGTACCTGGTTTGGGAGGTAATATGGCATTTTGCAGCGCGTGTGGAAAACAGATTCCGGATGGAACAAACGTCTGTCCGGTTTGCAGTAGTTCAGCAACAGGCGCGGTCGCCGTTGCGCAACCCGCGGGTGCGGGAATGACCGACAATGTTACGGGGATGCTGGCCTACTTTACCATTATTCCCGCCATCATCTTTCTGGTGACAGCACCCTACAATAAGAGCCGGTTTGTTCGTTTCCACTCATTTCAGTGCATCTTTTTCTGCATTGCAATGATCATCCTTTGGGTGGGATTCCTGATCCTGGACATTATTCCGGGACTCATTTTCATCATGTTCCCGATCCACATGATTATCTGGCTGGGATCGTTTGTGCTTTGGATCATCCTTGTAATCAAAGCCAACCAAGGCCAGATGTGGAAAATCCCGATTATCGGCGACATGGCCGAAAAGCAGGCCAACGCGATTCCGGCATAAGTCAACACCGGTCGAGCAATGTGGCATTTGAGGCGGTCTCTGGGGTCTGGAGACCGCTTTTCTTTACCTTTGTCCTTTAGCGACTTGACATAAACCACCCCGCAATGGCATTCCTATTAGCTTTGCTCTTGTTGTCTGTCCGGCTTATCCGCGGTATGGATTTCGAAAGGGTCTGATTTGAAAGTTCGGGTATTTTTCCACGACAAGTGTTTTGATGGTGCTTCTTCCGCGGCATTATTCTCCCGTTTTTACCGGGAGCGGATTCGCGAGGACGTGAATTTCGTTTTTACCGGCCTTTTGCACCGCGCTGGAGCTTTATTTGATGAATCGCAATTTGACGGCGACGAGAACGCCATCGTGGACTTCAAATATTGCAGCTCTCCGAAAATTACATGGTGGTTCGATCACCACGAGAGCGCATTTTTAACGCCTGACGACGCCGCCCACTTTGAGCGCGATCAGAGCAACCAGAAGTTTTACGATCCCGCGTTCAAGTCCTGCACCAGCTTCATCGCGCTCATTGCCGAGCAGCGGTTCGGTTTCAATCCCGCGCCGGTCGCTGAGTTGGTCCGCTGGACGGACATTATTGACGGCGCCCTCTACAAGACCGCTCGCGAAGCCGTGGAAATGAAAGCTCCAGCCATGAAGCTCACCATGGTCATAGAATCCGCGAAGGATTCCGAATTTGTTCCGCGCCTTATTCCATTGCTGGCCAGCAAGCCGCTGGCAGACATCATCGCGGAGCCGTTCGTCGCCGAGTTGCTGCCGCCGTTGCTTCAGAGGCACGAGAAATCCATCAGTATCTTGGGGGACCGTATTGAATCCAAGGATGGCACGATCTTTTTCGATGTCACCGACCACGAGCTTGAGGGATATAACAAGTTCGTGCCTTACTACCTGCATCCAGAATCCATTTATAGCGTGGGGCTAAGCAAGAGCAGCTTTCGAGTCAAAGTATCGGTTGGGTCTAATCCGTGGGCCCCTACGCCTCCCAAGGTCAATCTTGCCCGCATCTGCGAGCGTTACGGAGGCGGCGGGCATGCGCGGGTAGGCGCGATTTCTTTTGATGTGACCAAGTATGAATCCGCGGTTCGGGCTTCGCACGAGATTGTCGCTGAACTGCGCGCCAGCGTGCGGGCGGGTAATTCTTAGCTTGATAGCCTTGGTAAAGCCTTCCACAGGCTAAAATAGACACACGTGCGCCTCAAACTCCCACCTTCTCACCCTGACTATGGCGCCCAGCTCCAGGCACTTCGCGCCATCGCTACGCTGGAGTTTGCCAAGGGACTAGCCGCTGTCATTGGCGCATTGGGAATCATTATCCTCGTCATCCATCGCGATCCATGGGATGTGGCCGCAGATCTGCTCGGCTTCCTGCATATCAGTCCCGACCGGCACCTCGCCCAGGTCTTCCTTGATTGGGCCGACACTTTGACCGACAAAAAGTTATGGGCCATCGTGATCGTTGCATTCGTGTATTCCACGCTGCGCTTTATTGAGGGATATGGTTTGTGGAAGGCCCGGGGCTGGGCGGAGTGGATCGCTCTTATTTCAGCCGGCGCTTATATTCCCTTTGAGTTTTATCGTTTTACCCGCCATCCAAATGTTTTCCATGTGGGAGTGATCCTGGTGAACGCGGCGATTGTGTTGTATATGGCTTATCTGCGATTTTCTAAACCACTTGAAACCGCGTAAACAATACATCGGGTTGTTATGCGCTAAGCGACATTTCTGAGCACGAGCGCTGAGTTCTTTGATCCGAACGCGATGCAATTGCACACCGCGTGTTCAATCGCTTTTTTTCGGCCCGGCTCGGGAATATAGTCCAAATCGCAAGCCGGATCAGGCACTTCGATATTGATGGTAGGCGGAAGTTGGCCACTTTTCATGGCCACGATGGTTGCTGCGATTCCCGCCGCGCCGCATGCTCCCTGGGGATGCCCAATCTGCGATTTCAGTGACGACATGGGTGTTTTCCGGGCCTGTTCTTCGCCCAAGGCCAGCTTCAACGCGCGGGTCTCAATACGGTCATTCAGTTGGGTGGCTGTGCCGTGCAGGTTTACGTAATCCACGTTCTGGGGAGTAATGCCAGCCTGCTTCATGGCCAATTCAATGGCGCGTGCCGGCTCCTCGCCGCACTCCTGTAGCCGCACGCGATGAAAGGCCTCGCATGTTGAGCCATATCCTGCCACTTCTGCCAGGATTCTCGCTCCTCGCGCTCGCGCATGCTCATATTCTTCCAGCACGTACATCCAGGCGCCCTCGGCCAGCACAAAGCCGTCCCGGTCGCCGTTAAAGGGCCGGGAGCCACGCTCAGGAGCATGGTTCCAGCTTTCGGTCATGATCTTCATCAGGATGAATCCCTTGATGATTCCCAAGGAGATAGGAGCGTCTGCCCCGCCAGTCAGAGTCATATCCAGGCGGCCTGACTGTATTTGCCGCATTGCGTATCCAAACGAATCGGTGGAGGAGGTGCAACCGCTGGTGATTATGTGGCTGGGCCCACGAAGCCCAAAGCGGACGCTCAATTCGCTCGAAAGCGATCCCATAACACTCGTGGGCACGCAAAACAAACTCAGCTTGCTGTATTGCTGGTGGAAGAAAAGGCGATATTGTTCTTCGGTAAATTCCTGGGAGCCTCCTCCTGTACCGAAAATAACTCCGAATCGCTGTTTTTCTTTCAAGGACATCGTCGCCTTGTCCAGGCCTGCCTCGCGCAGGGCCTCGGTGGCCGCAGCCAGCGCCAAGGGCAACACTCGCGAGACATGTTTGCGGTCTTTCTTCTCAACCCAGGCAAGTTCGTCGAAACCGCGAACCTCGCCGGCTATCCGGATGGAAATCTCCGAGGCATCAAAGCGTTCAATCGTTTTGACTCCGCTGCGCCCCGCGAGCGCTCCTTCCGCGAATTCGGCGTTTCCAATGCCATTCGGACTTACCACTCCCATGCCGGTAATCACCACTCTTCGCTTCACGTTGTCTCCAGAACGCCGGGTTTTCGCAAATGCTTCTTTCGCACTACGCATTGTAGGGCTCCCGGCAGGCATTCGGTGTAACTTTTATGTCATTCGTCAAACTGCATGTTGGGACATAGCAGTAAAGGTTGGGCGCCGCTCGTCTATTTGGGAATCGGAGAATTAAATCGTTAGAGAGGGCTAATCCATAGGTTGGACGAGCTTTGTCTCCTCAGTCAGTCCACAACCTTCGTAACTTTCCCTTCTTTTTATGCCCTCTAGAATCTTAAAGAGCAAGTTGCGCACTATCGCATGAACGCCAACGAGACCCAGGAACATCAGGCCAGAAATCTGTCCACACCCGTGCCTATCCGTGTCATTGAAGGGCGGGAGTGGTGGCTATGGGGCTTTGCCGTCGCGGTCACATTGATTCTGACTGTGGGAATTGTCGCCTTAACATTCCCCTCAGCCGACCTGCGTTCTTATGTTGACTGGTTCGACCTTAAGGAATGGGTACGCGGTCTGGCCGCGCTGGTGCTTCTTTTCGATGTTTACACGCTGTACCAGCACTTTCAGATACAGCGCATTCGCCGCCAGTTGCTGGAACGCGACCAGCTCTTCCAACTTATTACCGAAAATGCCGCCGATATGATCGCGGTCGTGGACTGGGAAGGGAAACGGTTGTACAACAGCCCTGCCTACCAGAAGATTCTGGGCTATTCCGCAGCGGAGCTAAGCACCTCCTCGCTGGAACAGGTCCATCCAGACGACCGTCAAAGAGTGCAGGAAGCAGCAGCCAAAGCACGCGCCACGGGAAGAGGCGAGCGTCTGGAATATCGCATCCTCCACAAGGACGGATCCTGGCGCAATTTGGAATCCACTTCCAGTGTGGTCCCGAACGTAAAAGGGCGGCCGGAAAAGATGGTCATCGTCAACCGCGATGTGACCGACCGCAAACGGATGGAAGAGATGCTGGCCCACAGTGCTTTCCACGACCAGCTGACAAATCTGCCGAACCGCGCTCTCTTCGTGGACCGTCTGCATCACGCATTGACGCTGGCTCGCCGCCATTCCGGCTACCAGTTTGCGGTGCTCTTTATTGATGTAGATGAATTCAAGGTGCTCAATGACAGTTTGGGTCACGCGCGCGGCGACGAGTTGCTGATCGAAATGGGGCGCAGGCTTACTGAATCCGTTCGGGAAATGGATAGTATCTCGCGAGCCGCCACCAGCAAATTCTTCAAGGCGGACAAGACCATCGCCCGGTTGGGCGGAGATGAATTCACCGTGCTGCTTGATGACCTGCGCGATCCGAGCGATGCCATCCGCGTAGCACAACGCATTCAGGAAAAATGCGCTGCGCCTTTTTCGATCAGTGACCAAGACAGCGACGAACAGGAGATCGTAGTCACGGCCAGCATCGGGATCGCATTAAGCGCCCTTTCTTACAGCCACGCAGAGGATCTGCTGCGCGACTCAGAAATAGCCATGTACCGTGCCAAGCGGGGGGGAAGGCGCGCTGCGAGCTTTTCGATTCCGGCATGCATGAAAGTGCAGTGAAACGCCTGCGCATGGAAACCGATATCAGGAAAGGCCTCGACCTGGACGAATTCCGTGTGTACTACCAGCCGCTGGTCAATTTGCAGACAGGAAAAATTTCCGGCTTCGAAGCTCTTACCCGCTGGCACAAGCCCACGGGCATGGTCCCGCCTCTTGAGTTTATTTCGGTGGCTGACGAGACGGGGCTCATACTTCCCATGAACCGTAAACTAATGCAGGAAGCGACCCGCCAGTTGCGCGCCTGGCAATCGCAGTTTCCGTCAGACCCGCCACTCAGCATGAGCGTGAACGTTACTTCCAAACAATTCGCACAACCCGAACTGGCAGCCGAAATCGGATTGATTCTGGAGCAGGCCAAACTCGACCCACGTACCCTGCAATTGGAGATTACCGAAACCATCACCATGGGCGACGCTCGCCGCGCCGAGGAAGTATTCGCCGAATTGAAAGCGCTGGGCGTGCGGCTGAGCATTGATGACTTCGGCACGGGATACTCCTCGCTAAGCCGCTTGCAGCGCTTCCCCGTGGACTCACTCAAGATCGACCGGGCGTTTATTTCCAACATGGATACGGACCCGGAAAGCCGCGAGATCGTGCGCATCATCATCATGCTCGCCCACAATCTGGGCCTCAAAGTAGTCGCTGAAGGCACGGAGAAGATAGAGCAAATTGAGCACCTGAAACAACTCGATTGCGAAATGGCGCAAGGCTATTACTACTCCCGGCCGGTGGATCATAAGGCCATTACGCAACTTCTGGAGAGCTCTTCAAATGCAGTCGCTGCCACTGCGGGCAAGTAATACGAAGTAATCTTCCCTCAAAAACGTAGCCGCCAGAAAAAAGTTGCCATTTGCTCCGCAACATTCTCCATATCCCTGTGTTTGTTCAAACGTCCGGCAAGCAGGCTGGACGGGGCGATTACGGCATAGGGAGAGAGCAATGAAGCAGGCGAAGTGTGTTCTATTTGCAGCGGCATTTGTCGCGCTGGTTCTACCAGCGGCGGCGCAAACCACCAATTCCAACAATGCGAATTCCAACACTGCACCCCAAACGATTCAGCAGCGCAAAGAAAATCAGCAGGACCGCATTGGCAATGGCGCGCAGAGTGGGCAGTTGACCGCGGGCGAAACCGGACATCTGGAAAAGCAGGAGTCCGACATCAACCATGAAGAGAAAGACATGCGTAAATTGGACGATGGCCATTTGACCGCTGCCGACAAAGCTACTGTGAACCAGCAGCAAAACCATGTATCGAATGAAATTTATAAAGACAAACACAACGATCGAGCGCAGAACCCCGATCCCAAAAGCGAAGTGGGCAAGCGGCAGGAGAACCAGCAGGACCGCATCGCCCAGGGAATCAAGAGCGGACAGCTAAAGCCGGGAGAAACCGCGCACCTGGAAAACCACGAAGCGCACGTGAATCGGGAAGTCCATAGAGACCGCGCTGCCAACGGCGGAAAACTCACCGCCGGTGAAAAAGCGCGAGTGAATCGGCAGCAGAACCGCGATTCGAGGCGCATTTATCGCGACAAGCACAACGGACGCCGAGCGTAGTACTTTTCGGAGAAGGGCGCTTGGCCCCTTCTCCGATTTGTATTTGGCATTTCTTATTGAAATTTCCGCGAAATCAATTCGCGCGGGCATGATTCGACTTGAGCGCATAGTTCCGCGCCGCGCCAAAAGCCGTCACGCTGAGGTGCGTGATGGAAACCCACCGTTCCAGTTTGTGATGTCCGGTGCGGTGGAGCGCATACGAAATGCCGATAGAGGTTGCAATCGCGGCCGCCTCTAAAGCGGCGAATCCCGCCGAGTTGTCCACCACATCGTCAGGAAGCAGGATTTCTTCGCGGCCACGTGCCAGCATGTTCTTCGTGGACGCATAGTCGAGACCGCGGAACACCGCGACGCCCGAAAACAGCAGAATATTTTCTTTGTCCCAGAAGGCATGGGTTGGAAGCTGTTCTCGCGCGGGATCAGAGACTGTTGACGGAACGCCGGGATCGGCAGGCAATTCGTCGGATGTTTTGGGTACCGTACTTGAAGACTGCGCGCGAGCGCCAACGCTGCCGCAAAAGATCAGAGCGAATGCAAGCGCAAGTTCACGCATGTTTCGCCGCATGCTCTTTTTTCTGCGACTGCCGCTTCTCTTTCGCCCAACCTTCTTTCACGGTCTGGCGCGTGCGTCCCAAGGCCAAAGCATCGGCGGGAACATCATCCGTGATACAGGATGCCGCGCCAATGTAGGCCCCCTTGCCGATTTTGACGGGAGCGACCAGCGTGGAATCGCTGCCTACAAATACGCCGTTTTCAATGGTTGTCTTGAATTTGTGCATACCGTCGTAGTTGCAGAGAATAGTTCCCGCGCCAATATTCACACCTTCACCAATTTCCGCGTCGCCTAGGTAAGTCAGATGGTTGGCTTTCGATCCTTTCCCCAGCCGGGTCTTCTTGGTTTCCACGAAATTCCCCACGCGCGCGCCTTCGCAGATTTCGCTTCCGGGGCGCAACCGCGAGTATGGCCCCAACGTTGCCCCATCACGCACGCTTGATTCATCGATCACACAGCCAGGAAGGATGATCACGCCGTCTCCCACGGTGGAATCACGAATCACGCTGTAGGAACGGATTCGGCAATCGCCGCCCACGCTGGTTTTTCCGAGCAATTGCACGTAAGGTTCAATCACTGTGTCGGGCCCGATTTCGACGTCCGAATCAATCACGCAGCTCTGCGGGTAAAAAATTGTCGCGCCCGCGGCCATCAATTCCTCGCACTTCGCTTTCCGCATATTCTGGTCCATTTCCGCCAGCTCGGCCCGCGTGTTAGCGCCCAGTACTTCGTGGTAGTTATCTGTGTCAATCGCAACCACGCGCTGCTTCGCTCTGCTGAGAATGGAAGCCAAGTCAGGAAGATAAAATTCGCTGTGCGCGTTGTTGGTGCTGATCTTATCGAGGTATTGCAGCAGAGGCTTGACTGAGAACCCATAAATCCCCGAGTTAATTTCGCGGACTTTCTGCTGCTTCGCGGTGGCCGACTTGTGTTCCACAATGGCCTGCACATCGGCTCTGGCGGCATTTTTGCGGATTACCCGGCCATACCCCGTAGGGTCAGACACCACGGCTGTAAGAATCGTCATTGCGGCTTTTGTTTCGTTATGGAAATTCCGCAGCCGCTCAAGAGTCTGCGTGCGGATCATGGGCGCGTCGCCGGAAAGCACAATGACCTGGTCGTAAGATTTGATTGCGTCGCGGGCGACCATAACGGCGTGTCCTGTGCCGCGCTGTTCCGCTTGCAGCACAAAATTCACGCCGGTGGAGGAGACTGCGTCCTGCACGCGGGCGGCTTCATGTCCAACGACTATGAAAATGTCACGCGTGGGAACAATGTTCTGGGCTGCGGCGATGACGTGCGCGAGCAACGGCCTGCCGCCCGCCTCATGCAGAACTTTGGGATGTTTGGATTTAAGCCGCGTTCCTTTTCCGGCGGCCATGATGACCACAGCCAGGCTGGGGGAACGGGTTCCTCGGGCAGGTTGCTTGCTGCTCATGAAAACAATATACCCGTATTGCGGCTGGCGGAATTTCCATTCCGCCAGCGCGGGCACCTAAAGCGGCAATCATTGGCCGTGGCGGGTTCGCTCATTTTGCCGTGCCCGCAACATTTATAGCCACTAGTGTGCGGTACCCGCCCCGGCATTCATACCGCGCCGCTGCGGCAAGGGAAGTCGCCCGTCCGCTCCGCTCGTGAGAGCGATAAATGCCGGGTCATTCATCAGGGAAGCGAAAACCGCATCCACACGGGCCTCCATCATTTCTTTTGAACGCACCGCCTGAAAGCGTTCATACTCGAAGAAATGGCGTTTCAGCAAGGTCAGGGCTTTGTCTCTTTGGCCTAACTGCGCATAAATTGCAGCCAGGTTGTAGGATGCTGGCAGCATTCCCTCGTTTTGCTGGGCGATCTTCAGGGCTTCGTCGCCATGCCCATGAGCGGCCATAAAGCCGGCGGCGAACACCAGATTGTAAGCATCGGTCGGCTCAAGACTCAGGGCCTTCCGCACGTAGTAGTCGGTCTTAGCTTCATCTCCTTCGGAGTTCCAATACACCGCCAGGTTGCGGTACGCGAGCGCAATGGGAAATACCTGCACCGACTCCTCCATCAGAGATAATCCCTTTTTGAACTGGCCTTCGTGAATGGTCATCTTGCCCAATCCATGTAGAGCCACTGCGCGCGCCAGCGGGTCGGCAGGCATAGCGAGGATCGCGTTGAATGTTTGCCGAGCTTGGTCCCAGTCGCCGGTTTCGTGGCGATATACTTCGCCCAGATAACGCAGAGGCGTAGGGTCGGCCGGATCCATCAGATGGGCCTTCTGATAAAGCTGCGCGGCCTCCACATACTTCGCGTCGTTCTCGGCCTGCAAGCCTTGTGTCAAGACGCTCTCGATGCGGGCGCCAACGGCAGCGTCGAAATTCGGCGGGTCGGCAACTTCCCCAACATCGGCTACGCCAAGCTTCTTGAGTTCCTTGGAGGCGTCTTTCGCTTTCTTTGGGAAGAGGCATTTTTGATCCAGCACCGCGCGATAGATAGGGATGGCTCCCGCGCTGTCACCGGATTTCGCCCGCTCCTTTGCCTGCTTCAATTGCTGCTCCAGCGAGTTCTCGCGCCGCTTTACTTCCTCATCCACTAACTTTTCCACGGGGCCCGCGCGTAGAAAGCCGTCTTGATTCTCCGCTTTGCCAATCGCTTTGCCATCCGGAGTGGCCAGTACCGCCACGGGCAGTTTGGCATCGCCAGCGAGTTGTTTTCCCAGAGCAGAGCTTTCATCAATAATTTCCATGGAAACGCATTGCGCGGCATAGAGAGAAAGAACGCGCGAGGTCCGCAAGCTGGATTTTTGCACTTCCTGCGCGGAGGAGGGGAACCAGTAGAGAACCAGTCCGGCGCTCACAGGCGGCGCCTCAGGCGCGTGCACGCGCCACGGCACGTTATAAACCTGCTCAGGAATCCCCATGGAATTCATTCCACCCGTGCCACCTCCGCCTCCACCTCCGCAGGTTGCCAACAAAGCGGATGCAGAGAAAAGGGCGAACACCGCAGCGGCGCAGACAATCAACAGTTTTTTCATGGCAAGATTGTACTTGCTCATCACGATGACTGTAAGTGGTGACAAGATTTTGACAACCTTGGGAGCAAAGCCAAACGCAGCTGAACTATGCCTGCCTTGAAGACTTAGGCTTTCGAGACTGTGCGTGGCTCGCGGCTGGCGAGGAGCGCCATCAGGTCGTGCGCAACCTTGTCAGTGGCATGGCGCGCCGCGCCCGCTTCCTCGAGATAATCTCCAAGAATGGGGTGAACGCCTAGGGCTTTCACGCTTTCCAAGTCGCTCTCAATTGCAGCCGCACCCTGTTCCTCATATTTAGCCAGCAGCGCTTTCGATACCGGCGTACGATTGATCAGAACGTAATCGAAAATTTGAGCGCCCACGTGCTCGGTCAGGGCCCGAATATGATCGGCGACGCTCCGGCCCAGACTTTCATTTGCCTGCGTCATAAGGTTGCAGACGTAAACCTTGGTCGCCTTGGAATCTATAATCGCCCGCGCAATACCCGTCACCAATAAGTTAGGAATGAGGCTAGTGAACAACGATCCCGGTCCAATAGTAATGAGATCAGCGCGCTCAATTGCATCGAGAGTCTGCGGCAAAGGCTGAACTTCCGGAGGAACAAGAAACAGCTCTTCAATCCGCCCCTTGGAAGCCGTAATTCTAGTCTCCCCACGCACGCGGCTGCCGTCCTGCATCAGCGCCTCGAGTTCAACGTGGGAAGTGGTTACCGGATAAATGTGTCCGCGGGTGAGCAAAATCTCCGACGACAGGCGCACCGCTTCGCTAAAGTCGTTCGTAATGGAAGTAAGCGCCGCGAGAAAAAGATTGCCGAAGCTGTGACCTTCCAGCCCCGAGCCTTTCTCGAAGCGATGTTGAAAGAGTTTGGAGAGAAGAGCTTCGTCTTCGGAGAGCGCGACAATGCAGTTGCGAATGTCGCCTGGCGGAAGCATGTTGAATTCTTTCCGCAAACGGCCACTGGAGCCGCCGTCGTCCGTAACCGTGACCACCGCGCAGAGTTCCCGGATGAAGTGCTCCCGCGGCGGAATATTTTTTCCCGGCAGGGGCACATATTCTTTAAGGCCTTTCAGTAGGGTGGAGAGTCCCGTACCGCCGCCAATGGAAACCACAGAATAAGCACGATCGGTTTTGCGCTTTCCTGGCCGCGGACTTTTCGAGCGCCGCTCAGTAACCGCCATGATGGGAAACTAGAAACTTTCTTCAGCTTGAGAATGTGAATGCGGTGCTGGAGAATCCGCCCCCGGATCGGGATACAGAAGTTCCGTAAAGCGAGGGTCCTCAGACAAGTTCTGAAAGTCTGAATCATTGCGCGCCTGGAAACGGAGCAATGCATTCAACTCAATCGCTTCGTTCAAATGCCGCAGAGAGTCCTCGGCGTGGCCAGTGAGGCAATCGAGCGCGGCCAGGCCATAAGCGACGTAATCAGCCTTTGGCACCTGCTTGCCGAGTTTTTCGAGATGTTCGCGCGCGCCTACGTAATCGCCCACGTTCATGAGCGAGACGGCAAAATCGTAGTGCTCTTCCGCAGTCTTGAACTGGTTGGCAGTCTTTTCCAAATGCTGATTGCAGACGTTCAAATGCACTGAAGCACGATCAGCCAGTCCACGGTTGGGGCCCGTCAAAACCTTCTGCAAATGGGTCTTTGCTTTGTCGAATTTGTGTTCCTGCAAGGCCCGCAACCCGGCTTCGTAATTTTGCACAGCCTGTGTAAAACGCGGATCTTCCGGAGCAGACTTCTTCGCTGGTGTCTTTTGCGCCATAGTAAGAACTCTTCCTCGGTTGCTCGTAAGTTTCTCCACTAATTGAGGTTAGATGCAAAACACCACTAGGTTAGGGCGCTCGAGCTTGCTTCCCGCAGGATAACCATCATGAACGTCTTTCAGGGCCTGTGCTTGCTGCCCTGTGGAAATAGCTAGACCAAGGAGAAGATTAAACTTTGCCCGGCTTCCCGTCAAATCGGTGTTTACTGTATGGAGGCTGCGGTTCGCAAATCAATCTGCTTATATTCGCCGCGAATAATCCCCGCACGAATCTGCTCCGCCGTTTTTCCCTTTTTGTGTTGCAGATAAGTATAGTAAAGCTCCTGCATACACGTGGAGCACTCTGCTCCGTGCATTCCTTCAAAACAACTGTGCAGACTATTGTGACCCATGCGGTCGCAATAGCAATAGCAAGGCTGTTGATGGATGACCGCAGGAATCTTGGAGGCAAGCTCATAAGCATGGATTTGAAACGGATGCAGGGGCCCGCTTCCCCAAAGCTGTTCTTTCTTCAGGATCGGAGGCAGCGGTTCACCTTTCGCCGGAGGGTTCGCATTGTAAGCAGGCACTGGAGCTTCCTCCTGCTGCGACATTGCCCAGCGGTTGGAAACGGTCACCACTAGAGCTAAAAGAAGGGTAAGACTCAATCCGCGCTTGAACATGAGGAGTCTCGCGAAAATTACTTGGTAATTGTAACTCTAAAATTCTTTGCGTGCTGACAGCGAGTAGAAGTTTACACCCGCCTACACACAGGACATTTTTCCCCGACAGGCCAAATTTGTATAAAATAATTGCAGGTTCATGCCAGAACAAGAAGTTCCAGACGCCGTCGTCGCGCCAAAACAAAATCCCGGGTCTAACAGCGCCAAACCAGTATTTGCCGTCTGGCTACGCGATCTCATGATCTCTCTGGTGATTGCCTGCTTCATCGTAATTTTCGTTTACCAGCCTGTAAAAGTGGAAGGCGTCAGTATGATGCCGGGCCTAGACGACCAGGAGCGCATTTTCGTCAACAAGTTCGTCTATCGGTTGGAGCCGATCTCGCGGGGGGACATCATCGTGTTCCGCTATCCGCGCGACACTTCGAAGAGTTTCATTAAGCGCGTTATTGCGATTTCCGGCGACCATGTGCGCATTGATGGCGGCCAGGTGTATGTAAATAACGAGCCGCTCGACGAAGATTACGTTGCGCCCGCTTACCAGGATGACCGCAGCTATCCTGATACGATTGTTCCCCCGCACAGCTATTTCGTTCTCGGCGACCATCGCAACATGTCAGATGACAGTCGCGATTTTGGTCCCGTTAACTCCCGCTACATTTACGGCAAGGCCGTGCTGGGATACTGGCCCGTGGATAAAATGGGACGAGTGCATTAACGCCGGTGCATTCGGCGAAGATTTTCACAGCTTTTCCCGCCTAAATTCTTCATTCCTTGTGTCGTGAACCCGATATCCCTGCTAAAATCTATAAAATCCACTCCCTGGAGCAACAATGCAAGCTATCCTTGCGTTGGAAGACGGCAGAGTCTTCCGCGGCAAAGGCTACGGCGCCAAAGGCGAATGTTACGGGGAAGTCGTTTTTAATACTTCCATCACCGGCTACCAGGAAATTTTCACCGATCCTTCCTACTGTGGCCAGATCGTCGTTTTAACCAATCCTCAAATCGGAAATTACGGTACCAATAGCGAAGATAACGAAGCTACGCGTCCGTATATCGAAGGATTGATCGTCCGTGAATTTTCGAAAGTAAGCTCGAATTGGCGCTCGCAGCAGGTTGCGGAAGAGTATCTCGAACAGTTCAAAATTCCGGTTTTAGCGGACATCGACACGCGGGCGCTGGTGCGCCACTTGCGCGATAACGGCGTGATGCGAGGCGTGATTTCAACGCTGGAGAGCGATGTCGAAAAGCTAGTTGCCAAGGCGCGCTCAATTCCTAAGATGGACGGCACTGACCTGGCGAAGGTCGTGACGACGAACCGTTCTTATGTGTGGGAAGTCGGGGAGCGTTCGCACGAGCCAATTGAGGTAGTGGGCGTTAAGGACTTGCCGGAGCAGCACCACGTGGTCGCCTACGACTTCGGCATCAAGCACAACATTCTACGCAAGCTGCGCGGCGAAGGCTGCAAAGTTACTGTCGTTCCCGCGCAGACGCCTGCGGAAGATGTTCTGGCACTCAAGCCCGACGGCGTGTTTCTCTCGAACGGCCCGGGGGATCCAGAACCTTGCACCTACGCGGTGGACAATATTCGCCGCTTGATGGGACGCCAGCCGATCTTCGGGATTTGTCTTGGTCATCAGTTAACCGGGATTGCGCTCTGCGGAAAAACTTTCAAGCTGAAGTTCGGACACCACGGCGGAAATCATCCGGTGAAGCAGTTGCACACCGGGAAAATCGAGATCACGGCGCACAATCACAACTTTGCCGTGGATCCCGATTCGCTTCCCCAAAGCGAAGTCGAATTCACGCACATCGATTTGAACGACAACACGCTCGAAGGCATGCGGCACAGGAACATGCCGCTCTTCACCGTGCAGTATCACCCGGAAGCGTCGCCCGGCCCGCATGACTCTCATTATCTGTTCAAGGATTTCGTGAAAATGATGGAGGAGTGGAAGAGGTGAGGTTTTCGGCGCATGTACTTTCGGTATTGCTCCTCATCGGTATTTGGGGAGTTGCGCAAAGTGCGCCAACAAACGGTGCAAAGAAACAGGTTTCAGAATTTGCATTGCAACGTCATGTATATGGTTTTGTTTATTGTCCAAGTGGGAGTGCTGATGGTGGAGAAATAAGTTTACATTCTCATAAATCGCTTTCAGCTCAAATTCCCCGCGTGCGCACCGACGAAAACGGATATTTTGATTTCGGCAATGTATCCATTGGTAAATATGAACTTATTGTCGAGAATCGATGTGCGACTACAGCAGCTTCAGTAAATAAATTTGAAGTCACGGTGCAATCAAGTACGACAACTTCGTTTAAAGATTGTGTGCCGGGAGAAGTTGTCATAAAGCTGAATGAACGATCTGATCCTGAAATATCGTACCGATTAAAGCTAAACGCAAGTTGCGGATGACATTTAATAAATGCCCAAACGAACTGACATCTCGAAAATTCTGATCATCGGCTCCGGCCCCATCATCATTGGACAATCGGCCGAATTCGACTACTCCGGCACGCAAGCTTGCAAGGCGCTTAAGTCGGAAGGATACGAAGTGGTGCTGGCGAACTCGAACCCGGCCACCATCATGACCGATCCCGAAGTTGCCGACCGCACCTATATCGAGCCACTGACAAAAGAATATCTGGAAGAGATCATCCGCATTGAGCGTGAAATGTCGCCCGGAGCGGGTTTCGCTGTGCTGCCCACGGTTGGTGGACAAACCGCACTGAACCTTGCCATTGAACTCTCAGACACAGGCATCCTTGAAAAGTACAACGTCATTCTTATCGGCGCCAATGTCGGCGCCATTAAAAAAGCCGAAGACCGTCTCTTCTTCAAAGACGCCATGCAGAAGATTGGACTCGATGTTCCCAAATCCCTGCTGGTGAACAACGTCAAAGACGGCCTCGAGTTCGCAGGCAAGATCGGCTTTCCCGTCATTGTTCGGCCTAGCTTCACTCTTGGCGGCTCCGGCGGCGGTATTGCTTACAACCGCGAAGAGCTTCTCGAAGTACTGGCTCGCGGCCTTGATTTCTCTCCAGTTCACGAAGCGTTGATTGAAGAATCCGTTCTGGGATGGAAAGAATTTGAGTTGGAGGTGATGCGCGACACGAAAGACAACGTCATCATCATCTGCTCGATTGAAAATTTTGATCCCATGGGCGTGCATACTGGTGACTCCATCACCGTTGCTCCGGCGCAGACGCTCACCGACCGCGAATATCAGGCGATGCGCGATGCTTCCATCGCGGTCATTCGTGAAATCGGCGTGGATACCGGCGGATCCAATATTCAGTACGGAGTTCATCCCACAACCGGCCGCATGGTTGTCATCGAGATGAACCCGCGCGTCTCCCGGTCTTCCGCGTTAGCTTCCAAAGCTACCGGGTTTCCGATTGCGAAAATCGCCGCGAAACTTGCAGTCGGCTATACCCTCGACGAAATTCCTAACGACATCACGCGCAAGACTCCAGCGTGTTTTGAGCCGACGCTCGACTACGTTGTCGTGAAAATTCCCAAATGGCAGTTCGAGAAGTTCCCCGGTGCCGATGAAAACCTCGGCCCGCAAATGAAGTCGGTCGGAGAAGTGATGGCCATCGGCCGCACCTTCAAGGAAGCTTTGATGAAAGGCATTCGCGCGCTCGATACCGGCAAGCGCATCGGCGGCGAAAAAATCGAACCCAAGATTCTCACGCAGCGGTTGGTCACACCGCATCCTGAGCGTTTGTCGTACGTTCGCTATGCGCTCCGCCAGGGCCACACAGTCAAGCAAGTCGCGAAAATGACTTCCATGGACCCGTGGTTCCTTTACCAGCTCAAAGAGATTAATGATATGCAGATGGAGTTGGAGAAGCATCCCATGGAATCGGTTCCCACCGAAGTTCTACGCGACGCCAAACGCATGGGTTTTTCTGACGGACGCCTCGCCGGAACCTGGCGGCTGAGCGGAAAAGGCGATCAGGAAAAAATACGCCATTTGCGCAAAAAGCACGGTGTACAACCCGTGTACAAGCGCGTGGACACTTGCGCAGCGGAATTCGAAAGCTTCACGCCGTATCTCTACTCGACATACGAAGAAGAAGATGAAGCAGCGCCGACTCCGAAAAAGAAGGTCATGATTCTGGGCAGCGGCCCGAACCGGATCGGGCAGGGAATTGAGTTCGATTACTGCTGCTGCCACGCGTCATTCGCGCTGCGTGAAGACGGATTTGAGACCATCATGGTGAATTGCAACCCTGAAACGGTTTCCACCGATTATGACACCAGTGATCGCCTCTACTTCGAGCCGCTAACGTTCGAAGACGTCTATGCAATCTACGAGCACGAAACCTCGCAGGGGGCGGAAGTCGGCGTGATTGTGCAGTTCGGCGGACAAACTCCGCTGAACCTTGCCATGCCGCTGAAGAATGCGGGCGTAAAAATTATCGGCACTTCGCCCGAGTGCATTGACCTCGCGGAAGACCGCAAGCACTTTGGCAAACTGCTCGACGAACTTGGAATTCCGCAGGCCCCCGGTGCCATGGCTGCATCGCTTGAAGAAGCCGTGGAAGGCGCAAAGCGCATCGGGTATCCGGTGCTCGTCCGTCCTTCCTACGTTCTTGGCGGACGCGCCATGGTCATTGCCTACGACGAAGAGACTGTTGTCCGTTACATGAAAGAGGCGGTCGAATACTCTCAGGACCGTCCGGTGCTCATCGACCACTTTTTGGAAGACGCGGTCGAAGTGGACGTGGACGCGCTCTCTGATGGCGAAGACGTCGTCATCGGCGGCATCATGCAGCACATCGAAGAAGCCGGAATTCACTCCGGTGACTCTTCCTGCGTGCTGCCGGCCGTGGACATACCGGAACACTTGCTGGCACGCATGCGGGACTACACCTTCAAGCTCGCCCGCGCGCTGAAAGTCGTCGGCCTGATGAATATTCAGTTCGCTATTCCACGTTCCGGGTTTACCGAAAACGACGGTGGCAAAGTCTATGTGCTGGAAGTGAATCCGCGCGCCTCGCGTACCGTGCCATATGTTTCCAAAGCCACAGGGGTGCCAATGGCGAAGATTGCCTCGCGCCTTATGACCGGCCGCAAATTGCGTGAATTCCTGCCGGAAAACATCAAGCACAAAAAAGATCTCGATACAGGGTCGTCGTACTATGTGAAGTCGCCGGTTTTCCCCTGGAATAAATTTCCCGGCGTAGATACGGTGCTTGGTCCCGAGATGAAGTCCACCGGTGAAGTTATGGGAGTAGCCGATACCTTCGGCGAAGCCTTTGCCAAGGCCCAATTGGCTGCCGGACAAAAATTGCCTACACAAGGTTGCGTCTTTATCAGCGTGACCGATCATGACAAGCTGCACGTTGCCGAAGTCGCCCGCAAATTTGTGGACATGGGATTCAAACTTGTCGCCACAGCCGGTACCGCCGACGTAATCGAAGCGGCCGGCATGTCCTGCGACCGTGTTTTCAAGGTGAAGGAAGGCCGCCCTCATGTCGTGGATTTAATCAAAGGCGACCGCATTCAACTGATCGTAAATACCCCGCAGGGTCCGGACCCATTTTTCGATGAGAAAGCTATCCGCCGCGCCGCGGTTACAGCGCGCATTCCGACCATAACTACACTCTCCGCTGCGCGCGCTGCCGCTGAAGGAATTTCCGCCCTGCAGCGTGGCGAAGTGAACGTGTACGCGCTGCAACACTTGCAGGCCGAGCGCGTAGCAAGATAGAAAGCTCGCGCAGCATGTTCTGCTGTTTCTGCCGCTTCTAACGTGTCGTCATTTGAAAATTGAACGGCTCGGACCGAACGATGCCCTTACCTTCTTCGACGGTGATGGACTTATTGGGCGGGATATTCGGGATAGTGTCCTTGTGCCCGCTGGGCCAAACAATCTGCAGCGTCACGGTCTTTCCTTTCGACGGCTTGCCCAAGCCGAACGTCAGCGGCAATTCGCTTTGTGACAAATAACTCGATCCGGTTTTCACCATTTCCATCAAGCGCAATCCCGTGGATGTTGTGGCAGTGACTTTTGCTCCGATGCCGTCGCGGTTGGAGCGAGTGCCAATCGTTTTTACCCGTAGCACGTCATTCTGGTTAGCGTTGTCATTGCGCAAGAGCCGCGCCGGGCCGTTGTTGGCCATGATGACCAGATCGAGATCGCCGTCGTTATCAATGTCGCCGTAAGCCGCGCCCCTGCCGACAACCGGCTTTTGCAACGCCGGACCTAGTTTGGTTGTGACTTCTTCAAACTTGTCATTCCCTAGATTGCGAAACAAATGCGGCGGCTGCGCGTATTTTACGTTTGGCTGCACGACGCTGATGTCATCGGAGACATGGCCGTTGATGGCCAATATGTCGAGCCTGCCATCGAGATCGTAATCAAAGAAGAACGTTCCGAACGTGAGCGATTTTGTGGATGCGGTGCTGATTCCATTTGTTGTGGCTTGATCGGTGAACAATCCCGATCCATCATTCTGATAAAGCGCCATCCCTTCGTTTGTAAAATTTCCAACCACCAGCCCTTGTTTGCCGGAATTGTCGAAGTCGGCGACATCTGTCCCCATGCCCGCCCGCGCTGTCCCAGCTTCGCCGTACGCCACGCCGCCCGCGACCCCAACATCGGTGAACGTGCCGTTGTGATTGTTGTGGTAGAGCTTGTTGGGCTCGGTGTCGTTGGACACGAAGAGATCCATCCAACCGTCATTGTCGTAGTCCAGTAACGCGATCCCGAGCGACTTGCTTGTCGGATCGTAAAGGCCAGCCTTTTTGGTCACGTTTTCGAAAGTTCCATTGCCTTTGTTATGAAAAAGCATGGCGCTCTGGCCCTTATAGGTTTGCGGAGTGCAGTAAGACTTGTTCTTTCCGTCGAGCGAGCAGTATTGGTCCGTAGCGACCGACCAGTCAACGTAATGGGCAACGTATAAATCGAGTTTGCCGTCATTGTCGTAATCAAACCAAACTGCGCTTGAGGAAAATCCCGGGTCAGCTACGCCGGCCTTTGCGGTGACATCAGCAAACTTTCCGTCGCCCAGATTCCGGAAAAGATGGTTCGATCCCAGCGTAGTGATGTAGATGTCATCGTGCCCATCGTTGTCGTAGTCGCCGACAGTGCAGCCGAGTCCGTACATTTCAATAGCCAGGCCCGCTTGTTTCGTTACGTCCGTAAACGTTCCATCTTTATTGTTGTGGTAAAGGGCAGGGAACGACTTACCCGTTTTGTGTCCGGGCCAATCCATGGAGTTGACCAGGAAAATGTCCTGCCAGCCATCGTTATCGTAATCAATAAAGCAGACACCACTGCCCATTGTCTCCGGAAGATACTTTTTGCCAAAGGCGCCGGAGTTGTGTTTGAAGTGGATGCCCGCCTGCGCGGTGATATCGGTAAACGTTATTGGCCCGGAGGGGCGTGGGGTCGGAGCATCCGCGTTTTTTTCTGGAGGTGCAGATTTCGGAGCAGGCGTCGGTAAAATCATTGGCGCAGTATTCGCCGATGATTGCGTTGGGAATTCGACCTTGGGCGCAGGCTTTTGTTTGCATGCCGTCGTCCACAAAAGCGCGGCAAGCAATAAATAGTGAGTGGGTCGAAATCTTCGCATCAGTCTGCTGCTTCCTTTTATGGCGTCCAAAAACTTCAATGGGCCGCGGCCAATTGCGCATTCTTTCGCCGCGCGTCCAGCCAGATCTCAATCAGCATGGCAATGGGGCCGACGATGAAAAGCGCATAGAACGGCGCATATACGACCTGATCAAGCCGCATCAACATTTCGACCAGCGCAATGATGACAACGACAATACATTGCCACTTCCTCGAGCGCACAGTAGTCTTTGGGTCGGTAATCATGAAGAAGATAAAAAGTTGATACATAGGCCCGGTGATAGGCGCTACTTCCGACTGCCATGGACTTCCCGTCATCCAGCTCCGCAAGAATGCAAAGGCAATGAACGACACGACATAAATTCCCGTGATGTGAAAGCGCCGCAGCCGCCAGATGATGGCCGATCCCAAAACCCAGATTACCAGCATAGGCAACAGATAATTGCCCCACTGAATGCTTAAGCTGGCCACCGCCGCAGGGGCCAAAAACAGCAACACTGAGATGCCGAAGTTCGACGGGTTCCAAATGTGCCGGCCTTTGATGCGCACGACATACTTCGACATGATGGAGATCGCGCTGCACAGGGCATAGGGCCAGAAGGCGGGCGAGCGAACCAGAATGCCTACGCTGATTCCTGTAATGTAGGCGCTGGCAGGATGAGCAAATTTACCGTAAAAAATGCGGCTGAGCACCAATTCGAGCGCGATGCTGGTGACGATTGCCAGCAGGGTTTTCTGGTAGCTTTCAAGAATGCCGAACGTTAAATTGCCAACCAGCAAAATGCACGTGATAAAAATCGGCGCAATGTAACGGTTGTCGAGCGTAAAGAACCGCTTCTTGCCCGGCGCATTGGGTGGCAAAGGTAGAGCAGCCGCGCTCGTATGGGAACTCATTCAGGCTCCTTGAGCTTGTATATCTGGTCTGCAGCGGGTTTATCAAGAGTCTGAATCTTGCCGGAAGGCCAGCGAATTACCGCCTTTTCGATTTGAGGATTTTTGCCCAAACCGAAATGCAGTCGTCGGTCGTTTTGTGCGGCGAATCCGGAGCCTCCTGAAACGTTTTGCATTTGTTGTTGTCCATTCCAGAACATCGTGACCTGCGCGCCGATCGCGCTGCGGTTGCTTTTTGTCCCTTCAAGGTCAAATTCGATCCATCGGTTTTCGTGCGTCACAGTGTTTTTGTAAATCAGCAATGGCCCGTCTTGATTGGCGACCACCACATCGAGCACGCCACGGTTCCATAGATCCACCAACGCAACCGCGCGGCCATCGTGCGTATCGGTCACTCCGACTGCCTGGGCTACGTCTATAAATTTTCCCGTGCCATCATTTAGCCAGACTTTTTTATTTTGATAGCCTGACAGACTGCGTCCGTTAAATGAGGGCCAGCTTTTTGCGTCGCCGATAATGGTGCTGTTTCCGCCCGCTACTTTTGAAAAATCGTACCAGTAACTCTGATTCCGATCGGCCGAAATGTAGCCGTTGGTCAGGAACAGGTCGAGCGTACCGTCATTATTCAAGTCGCCAAATTGCGCGCCAAAACTCCATCCGCCCAGCTCCACGCCGAAGTCGCGTGCCAGGTTTTCATACTTGATGCCGTCTCCCGATGTCCCCTGTTTCGGCACCCATAGATTATTTCCCTGGATCAGAATTCCATCTTCCGAAATATTGGAAACGTAAATGGAATACCTTCCCTGATTCAAAATGTCCCCAAAGGCCGCATTCATCCCGCTTTTTGGAGCGAAGCCCACGCCGGTTTGTTCTCCGGCTTCGTGGAATTTCTTTCCGTCATTCAGGTAAAGCTCGGAAACTCCATAATCGTTCGCGACGAACAAATCCTGATGTCCAGTTCCGCGAAGGTCCGCCGCCGCCGCCGCCAATGCCCAGCGTCGGCTGTTGATGCCAACTTTCTCGCTGACTTCTTCAAACTTTCCATTGCCCAGATTATGAAACAGATACTTTCTGCCACCGTTCTTTGCGTACTCAAAACTGTCCGGCATGATGCGCGTTGTTTTGATGTGCCATAGATCAATATTTTCGTCGTAATAGCCGCCTACAAACAAATCCAGCAGCCCATCGCCGTCGTAATCGAACCATACGGCGGTGTTGGCGTTGATCCAGGGAGGCAATCCAGCTTGTTCGGATACCGGAGTGAATCCGTGGCCGTGATCGTTGTGAAATAGTTCCGGGCGGCCCCACTTGATCAGAAACAGATCTTCATAGCCATCGTTGTCGTAGTCTCCCCACACCGCGCCGGTGGAAACTCCGGTTCCCGTTTTGTTTACGTCAGCGACGCCCATCTCTTCCGCTACATCTTTAAATGTGCCGTCGTGCATGTTGCGATAGAGACAGTTCTTGCTTCCGATAGCGCTGTTGGTCACATAAATATCGGGCCAGCCGTCGCGATCAAAATCCACAATGGACACCGAAGCTCCCATGGAGGCAACTTCCGGCATGATGGAAGCGAGCTTTGGGTCGAGCGCCGGCTCCTGATGCACAAAATCAATGCCCGCCGCATGCGAAACTTCTTGCAGATAAAATCCATGCCGGGCCAAAGCGGTCTTTTCGTCTGTTTTGGCTTTGTCGGCGGCGCGGCTGGCCGTGATCTTTTTAATGAGGAACGGCGTGGCCAACAACACGACAAACAGGATGGTAAGCAAAACTCGGGCGATCTGGCGGGACTTCATTGAGGCAAATCACTCCTCCACTCACTTTTAAAAACTTCAGGAGTGACGTAGCGCGTGTGATAGTTCTTCCAGTCATCGGGATGATGCCGGTATGCCCACTCGTCTTCAAGTTTTCCGGGCGGGGCTACGTATAGGTTTTTCGCGTGATAAGGCAGCGGAAGAACGGTTTTGGAAAATGTGGAATTGTAGTCACCATCTTTAATCCATCCATCGCCCAGAAGCACAAAATCCCGCACCCAACCTTTTGGCGGCGGAGGCTGTTCGGCAAAGCGGAATGACATCTCGTCGCCGGAGTTCATGATCACATAGCGATCATCCACATGGGAGAGGAGTTCACGCACATCCCCATAACGCGTGTAGTAGCCAATCAAATCACGCCAGCGTTGCGTGGTTCCATCCAGACGGTTATAGTCCGGAACCTCAGGTGCACGCGGTTCCCGGGCGTCTCCCTCCTCAGGAAGATGCATTACGGAATATCCGCGATGATGGAGGTCAGCTTCGCCGGGATCGAGGGTAGCCGTCTTTAGCGGAGCGTTGGGCAGACCCTGCGCCCAGTGAATTGCATCCCAATAAATTTCCAGGTTCGTTCGGATACGAACTTTGCGCGGCATATTGGGACGAAAAACATTCGTCAGATTAAACAAGACAGTTTTCCTGCGGCCCGCGGGAAAACCGAGATTCTCCTGCGCCGTGACCCAGCCGCCATGCCCATCCGGTACTTCAAGGCTCATTCCCTGGGCCCGCCAGCGGACTCCTTCCGTAACGGCAACATTCACCGATGAATCCGTAGGAAGAATTGAGCCGTCTGCGATCAGATACAAAGGACCGCTCCTCGGCACGTCATTGCCTAGATCGACTTCCAGATAGTGGTCGCGCGTGATTCCCTGATATTGTCCTCGCCCAAAGTTGTATACCTCCCGACCATCAACCGTTCTTACCAGATCGGTGACGTCATTACCGCTATCGTCCACCGCTTTCGCGATTTCGTGTGGCTCCTCAACCGTTGTGATGGCCAGCTTTGCCGGAGGGATCACAAACCGCTCATCAACATAAATTTCTGTTCCTGCGGGATGATCAACCGTCATCAACGCCAGATAATCGTAGTAGTAAACCTCCCACAATTCCGCAGTAATGCGGACATCGTAATAACCGTCGCGCGGAACGAGTTGATCGCGTCCGATCTTGTACCATTCACTCGTGGCCGCGATTTTTGCCGTTCCCAATGTGTTAATGCGTAGGCCGATTGCCGATCCCCAGGGAACTCCGTCCTTTACGAATTCCATCTGCTTCCCGTTGTAGGCAAACAGGAATGGACATGATCCTTTTAGCCGCTGCTCGGTGACGATTTCGGTATTTGCCTTCGCATCAAAATCAGCACGCACGGTTCCGTTGGGCCAGATTACGCGAATGACTTCCGCGTCCGGTTGTTCACCCAGACCAAAATGCAATTGCGGACCGTTAATGATCTGCTTCTGCACCAACACGCCGGAGCGTACTTCTATTTCCCCGCCGACACCAAACGGATTGATGCGCTGGTCTCCCACTGCCTGCTTTGCGTGGGGATGCACGATCAACCAGTGATAATTCTTCGCGCTTTGGTTCACACCTTCGGTGGCTTGACCATCTGCGGTGAGGCCGACCAAATCAAGCTTGCCATCGCCGTTCAGGTCGGCCGCGTCAAAAACCATTGCTGGCCCTGCGGGCTGACTTAGCAATGCAAATTTTCCATTTCCATCGCCCATCCAAATCAACGCGTCGGACAATGCCCTCCCATCTTGCGAAGGAGTCACCGGCGCTAAATACAAATCCAACGCGCCGTTGTTGTCCAAATCAGCCAGATGCAAGCGCACGTCGCCAGCTAGAGAGTCAGTTGCATGGGGAACTGCTCCAAGTTGAGCCGTTTCCCACGATTCTCCCTGATTCTTGTCTGAAATCCTTAGGAGAGTGCCATCCCCCTGCACCGCCAGCAAATCCATTAGACCGTCACTATTAACATCCCCAACAGCAATGGCCTTGATCTTTGACAAATTGCTGGGAAGCGGACGCTCCCGGAATTGCCCTTGGCGCTCATTCGTAAAAACATGCAGATGCCCCGTGCCATCAATGATCGCCGCGTCCGGGTTGCCGTCGCCATCCAAATCGGCCCAGGCAAATTGCCGTAAGCCGGAGATCTTTTCAAAGGGATGGATGGCCAGGAATGTTCCATCGCCATTGTTCCGCAAAACTGTAGGAGCACCTTGGTTCGAGCCAAGCACGAGATCGAGATCGCCGTCGGCTTCAATGTCCACGGCCCAAGCGCCGGTGTAGTGAGCGTCGATTACAGATTTCGGCAACTTTGTCTGTGGAGTCACATCCGTGAATGCACTCGGACTGTCTTGCCGCATCAGGCGAACTCCACCCGCGCCTGCAAGGGCAAGATCATTCTTGAAGTCATAGTTGAAGTCGAGGGGTACGATGCCTTCGGGCTGCGGCGGAATTTTCGAAACCCCGCCGGGGAATGGAAAATGCGCGCCGCTTGCCAGTTGCACTTCCTGGCCATTCGCCACCGCCAAAAGTGGCGCGCCGTCGCTCCCCAGTTGAATCGAGTGGATCCAATTCCAGTGACCGCTCAGGTTTGTTATAGGCTGCGAATTAAAGCTGATCGCGGTATCGGCAGGCGCAGGTCTGAAGGCAGGCGACTCCATCCGCACAAAATGGTTGAGCGGCTGAGCTTCTTCTCCGGGCGCAGCCTTGATCTCCCGCAGGCTTAACCGGTATTCAGGAACTCGCATCAACACATTGCGCAAGAAGGTGGTCTGCATTGCCGCGGTATGCAAATCCGAATTCGCCACGGCGGTCTGAACAGATTTCAATTGCTGCTGGACTTCCGAGGGCCACGCGGCTGACTGCGACTTAATCTGCGCGACTGCCGATTTCAATGTGGGCGCATCATTACGCTTCGCCGCAACCCGCGCGAGTTCAAGCAACGCCGCTAAATTAGTAGGTTGGGCAATCAAGATTTTCTGTATCAACTGCTCGAACTGCGCCTCGCTATTTTCCGCGCCCTGCCGTTCGGTTTCTTCCGCCAGTTGATAAAGTGCACGCAGGTTTTGAGGGTTCAGTTCCGCGGCTTTTCGCAAATCGGCGATGGCAGCAGTGGAATTCCCGCGTTGGCTCTCCAGTATTCCAAGGAGGTCGCTGATCTGGCCATTGTTCGGAGCTAATTCCCGCGCCTTGTCAAAACGTTGCGCCGCCGCGTCAAATTTCCGCTGCCGCAACGCAAGAATGCCCCAATTTGCCCAGCCAGGCAGGCTCGCCGGGCGCTACCTTTGTAAGATCAGAAAGCTTCTGCTCGGCATAAATGTCATGGCCTACTTCCAAGGCCGCAAGCGCCACATAGAAATCCGACACCGCCTGGGAATATTCTTTGGAACTTGTCTCCGGCACGCGAGAACGTGAATTGCAACCCGTCGACGCAACTAGACAGATAGCCGCGAGGCAACACGTCAAATCATTTTTCAAAGTTACATATCGCATATGTGCTTAGACAATGGGTTACTCAACGAACCGCCAATTATAAGCAATCGGCCGAGACTAGATCCGATTTCGTCCCTGAAGTTTAAGTGCTTGTTTGCGCCTGTGCCGCCTGTCTTCGTTTTAGGATCTGTTTGCGCTTTCGCGAGACGCCGCGATACCACAACAAACCTACCGCCACGAAAGGCAAGGAGAAAAATACCAATCCAAAGCGGCCCATCACTGTTGGCGTCGCCTCTACCCGTGAGAAAGCCTCGCCCTGGCCTTGAGCGCTCTGGATCACAAGGTGCACGCGATAAAATTCGTCGCGATCAAAGTCGGCAAACGCCTTGTAAACTACCTGGTTCCTTGTGTCATCGCGTTCTGCATTGTAGAAAGTTTCGGGCAGGCGTCCGCTCTCCGGCTGTATTCCAACCTTAATTTTCAAATCGCCGGGAATTGAGCTTCCAGGCAGGGGATCAATCATTACATAAAAAGTTCCGGTGCCGATGTCGGGATGGGTCCAAAGCGCAATCACGCATGGCCCCACCGTTTTATTTTCGATAATAGGAAAGGGCGGCCCAATATGCGCGCTTGCAGGGATGGGCAGCACCAGGATAGAGCAAATTAAAATGAAAGCGCTGGTTATTTTTGTTGAGAACATAATCAGACCTTAAATCGCATTTGCGCTAACTGTTCATCATGAATGTGGCCCGCATCTCCATGGGCTGGAACATCAGCCAAACCGCCGCCAGGCAGATCAGCAAACAAACAATCGCCCAAGGAATAAAAGCTTTCATTGGATGTTGGTTACAATCTTCTTCCGACAGCCGACGCGTAACCAGCAACGATCCGAAAAAGCCCAGGATGATGAAGCCCAATTCAATGGGCTGCACGAATCTCATGGGGATCCCCGTCCACAACCATCGCGGCGCGCCAAGGAATGCCCACCCCAGGCTTGCTGCTGCGCTTTGCGTCACCGGAACAATCGTGAACATGCCCGTGAAAAAATGAAAGCCATAGTGTGCCAGCCACATCCCGAATCCTAGCGGAACCAGCGCGTAGCTGTATCGCACAGCGAGCGGTACAAGCTTACGCTGGCTTCCCCCCAACTTCTGTGTCATCCAAGCTGCTACGCCAAGCAGTACGATTGGCTCGATCAGCAGAAAAAAAGCAAAAATCGCGCCGAGTACCGGCGCTTCCATGGTCACATGCAATACATGCGCCAGCCACTTTTCGACCACATAAACCGGGCTTACCATGCCAAAGGCATTCAACAGCGCTCCAAAAGTAAAAACCAGCATGAGTGCGGCCATATCTTTTCGGCGGGAGAAATGTCCGATGCCCGAACGCTGGTCTTCTACCGCCATCAGTTCACTTGCAGGCATGCGGCTTAAAATGCCAACGTTGTCATGAGGGCAGGCGTGCACGCAATCCAAACAGAAGGTGCAATCCATGTTGCCAACTTTCCGCGGCTGGAAGAGCGCAAGTTCACATCCTCGCTGCAAAACTACTAACTCTGTTGACCCTTCCTGCCTGCGGCCGCGAATGCAGTCTTTGGTGTGGCAATGCGTGCAAACTTCCTGATCGCGCACAGCTACTTCCAACGGAGAGACAGTGGACGCCACAAAATTAAATTGCCCCAATGGGCAAACAAACTTGCAGAACGTGGCGTGCTTAAAGAGGCCATCAATAATCAGCACGGTGCCGAAATAGGCCAGAATTAACCAGGCTGTCCACAGAGGCGACGACCACAGATCAAACAACTCATAGAGAAACAGCACAAGAACAAACAGCGCCACCGAAATCCATTTGTTTCGCAGTCGCTGTGGCCAATTCCATCGTGGACGAAAGAACTTCCGGGCGGCATTCCTCACCAGCATGAATGGACACGAAAGACAAAATAAATTCCCGGCGCATAGTATGGTCAGCGCCAGCACTCCACGGAAGTGCAGCCAGGTCAAAGTTGTCGCTAGATTCTTCGGCGCTAGCGAAGGTCCAAATAGCCCGTGCAGAATCATCAAAATACTGACGAGCAGAAGGGGAATCTGTAAAAAGGTGCGCGAGTGCCGCCAGCCTAAGAACTTACCCACCCCGGGAACCCGCATTAAATCAAATGGAGGCGCTTCGGCGAATTCCACTTCCGGATTAGCTGATTCCTGCGCCAAATTATTTGCTTTGCACCCCGGGTACATCCATTTGTTCTTCTACCTTTTTTCCATCAAGCAGGGTAATGTGCATTAGCACAACCCAATCGCCTCCCATACTGAGCGTGACTTGTCCCTGGTATTGTCCCGGTGAAACTTCGTGTGCGTCACCAAACACGGGAGCCATGCCAGCATGCGTCATGTCTGCTTCCAGGGTAATGTGTGCTCCGGTCAGTGGTTTAGAGGCATCCGCAAGTTTGAAGTTAACTGTGACTGGTCCAGCATGCGGTGGCTTTGGAGTGATTTGCTTATCGCTCACAACGATCGAGCGCGGCAATGCCGACCTTGTACATCCCACAGTAATTCCTGCCAAAAAGATAAGGAGGATAGGAAGCCCTCTCGTGAGTGGGCAATATCGCCCGCCTCTACGAAAGTGAAACTTCATATCCCCCCTTGGATTCTTACTAAAATTTACAACGCTACATTAAGCTGCGACAGCGGCCTTCACATCATCTTCACGGCCCCATTCGCAGGTGCAGTTCGGATTTCCCTGTTCATTCGCGGGCGGGAACATGTGGTAGTACATGCCGATCACCATGGGAATGAAGACAACTGTGTTATAGAAAAGATGCAGCTCCACGCGCGGGAAATACAACTGCAGCACGCTGCAAGGTACCGGCTTGTGCCAGAAATTGTGATGGGTGGTGGCTTGATATATAAGCAGGAAATGTTCAACGTGATGCCAGAACTGGATCACAAGGGCGATCGTCCACCAGGTGAGCGCCCGGCCAGTAAACCCTTTACGAAGCACCCAAATCCCGATAAGCATGACCAATGCGTAGCCATAATGGAGCGCTTCGGTCTGAATGAGCCACGGCCAAAACAACCCAAGAAGTCCTAAAGCCTTCGGACGAGGCCAGTGCATGACCCAGATCTGGTATGCTTGAACCAAATGCTCCATCCAGTGCGCCAGCACGATGGCCATGAATATCTGAAGGGACCGTTCATGCCAGGTAGTATTCAGCTTTTCGTAAAACGAGGCACTTGGTTCTGCTGCAAGATGAAGATTGGGAACCGCTGGATTTGAAACCGCCATATTGCTCGTCTCCCCTATCCGAAATTGGCATCAACAAAGATAGACCAAAGCAAATTGCCGTCAATAATTGGTTTGTACTAGGTGCTCGTCTTTCCCCTAAAAGCCATATGTGACTTGTACATACGGATAGGTATAGCCGTTGCCGGGAGTCGTAGTGTTCAGGAACGTCCCGGCAAAAAAGTGCCCCAACCCCGCGGAGACCGCTGTGCGTTTGTTGTAGTTGTATGCGGCAACGAACGCTATTTCCTGGCCCACATGCCGCCCGGCGACTCCTGTAGGCGACTTGGCAACAGCAACGCCTGTGCCGCCATAGAAGGCGTCGTGGGCATTGGCCAGCCAGTAAGAGCCGTACTTGGTAGTGAGAATCCATTTGGCGGCGGGTTTGAATGAAAAGCCTTCGCGAATCAGTTCAATGTTCCGGTAGCCGACCTGGTCGGTCAAGGTATAGAGATCGTGGCCGGAGGGATAGATCTGGTCGAATGTTCCGCGCGTGCCATCGGTGCCGTTGCGATCGCCGCTTGCATAATCGAATTCCGAAAACACGCGAGGCTTGTATCGAGAATGGGAAAAGGAATATCCGCCAAGCCAGTGGCCGGCCCAGGCGCTTATATTGTCAGGACCAAGTGAACCTGCCTGACGGTCCAATTCCACGTCATAGTCGAGGCCCGCGGCTGGCTTCACGCTCCAGTGCAAGCCAATCGTAGCCTCATTCATAATCCCAATCGTCCCAGCTTCGGAGCGCAATCCCGACTGCCGCCTCCAGAACAGATATGGCTCAATGCTGGTTTTCGGCACCAGCTTCGTGAATGTGCTGTAGCCCCCATAAATATTGCTACCAGAGACGCATTCATTGAATTGACCGTTGATGGCCCGGTCCATGCACGCCGCAAACCCATCCACCCGGTATCCATCGCCGCGATAACTGGCGCGGAAGCCGTCAAAGCTGCGCGGCACATTCAGCCAGTTAGCGTTTCCCAATAAACGCTCGGAACCAAACGCCAACTCCTGGCGTCCCGCGCGAAAACCAAATGCCTTGTTCTCCACGTCGCCGAATTCCACGTACGCCTGGCGCAAATCAAAATCATCATGATAAGGGGGAAGCGGAGCGAGCTTGGTGTCGTCTTCTCCGAGAATGTGTGCGTCTTGACCCTGGAAGTAAAGGCGCATCCAACTGGTCGGCTGCAAACGCATATTCAGACGGATACGACTCAATAGATAGCCTGTGCCGTCATTGGGCTTGAAACCAGCGCCGTCAAATCCTTCCGCGCGCAGGCGAATTTCGCCGCTGAAGGCCAGCCATCGCGGCAGATTTTCATTGAGTTCATCAGAGGGCGATTTGCTGATAGCCGCGGCCTGGCCTTGGGGCGTACCTCCGCTTTGCGGCGTGCTGGCTTGAGCAATCTGCTGCGGTTGCGAGTTTGCTTGGGACGGATTGCCTTGCGACTGTCCCAACATGGGCGCGGCGCTCACAAAAAGTATCGCGACAAATTTGTACACCGATACGGAAAATTTCATTTGGACTTCTCCAATTGTGGAAGACACCCCAGATCATTCCGCCCAGGAGGCGGGGCGTGGTTCAAAAGAATGTAAAGTGAGCGACCAACGGCGGCAATACTAGGAAAGTACTAGATTTTTTCGGCTCGCCCTGCCGCGCTGCGCCGTAAGAGCCATTGCGCGAACCTGCATACAATGGATGGGACTTTGCCCTGCTGCTTCATTCCAGCGTCAAGTCCACGGCGGTTGATTGCAAACGGTTCCTCATATTGACTTCCGAACCAGTTGCGAATCTGGGGAAGGTCGCCAGCCTCAACGGCTTCGGATTGATCGCCCGCGATGCAATCAGCTAGAGTTGCTCTTTCAAGCTCCTCATCAGCTCTCGCAGTGCAGCGTCATTTCGCCTGTACCAGCGCCATAAGCCGATTTTTTCCGCGTCCACCAGGCCTGCTTTCGTCAAGATCGCCATGTGATGCGAAATGGTTGGCTGCGAAAGCTTCATGCGGACTTCGATGTCGGAGGCGCAGAGGCCAACCGGTTTGTCAAGAGAGCAGCCGCCCTTTTCCTTCAGCGCCTGCAGAATGCGGCGGCGGGTGGGATCGGCGATTGCTTGTAATTTAAGCGTGAGGTCCTGGCTGGAAGTGGCCACGGAAAGTTTGTAAATGGAAAATTGATTGGTGTCAATGTAGTGCGGTGGCAACTGAGCAAGAGACGATAAACACAAACAATCCGGACTACTTCTTCAAAATCGGATTGTAGCCGTCATTCATCAATTTCGTCCTTGTATCTTCCGCCTGTTTGATGTCGGAGAATGGTCCCACCTGCACGTGAACCAGTTTGTCCACCGCGTTGGCTGAGGCAAAGGCGGGATACTGTTTCTTCTTTAACGCGTCCACTAATGCGTCGGCGTCTTCTTGTTTCGTGACCGCTGCTACCTGCACCAGATAGCCGTTGGTATTTGTCAGCGAATCAGCCGGATTGGAAGGCGGGGTTGTTGCAGCCGCGGCGGCCGTTGGAGTAGACGACGAAGGCGACGTAGCCGCCGCCGCTGGCTGGCTTGTGTTCGCCGCTGGCAGTTGGGGGTCGGGGTTATTCTGCCCTACGGCCTTATAGAAGCTCATGTCAGGAGTTGCCGAGGGTTTTGCGGTGGAGGATTGCGAGCCGCCGTTCACATTGGCCATCACGGCCTGAGTAAAATCGTTGCCTTTGACTGAG
>CAWHQK010000077.1:0-11567 GCA_963831435.1 uncultured Acidobacteriota bacterium | reverse complement strand
TCACTTTGGGTCTGACCCTCATCCCACTGGCGTTGATCTCTGCATTTGGAAACTTTGCCATCGGAGCATGGATTGGCCGTGCTGACGATTCCTTTCACTTGGCGCTGTATCTCGTTTCGCTGTCCACTCTTTTTCAGGCGTTCTCGGTCTTGGGACTGGTGCTGTATCGCGCTACCGGAAAAGCGGTGCTTGATAACGTACGGGAAGTATTGCGAATTCTGGCGCTGATTCCGGTGGTAATTTTTGCTCGCCAGCTGGGATTTTACGGCGTGTTGGCAGGTATGGCTGCAGCCGAACTTGTGGGTACGATATTCATGATGTTCAGCCTCAAGAAGACCTATCGCGTTTTTGACGTGACAGCATTTCTCCGGGAAGCAATGAAAGTAGCCATCGCCACGATTTGCCTCCTGGGTGTCGGTTATCTGGCTTCGTTCGTATCGACACCATTGGTTACCGGCTTTCGGGCTGTGGAGTTTCTTAAATTCTGCGCCATCGTCTCCGCAATTCTTGTCACCGGCTATCCAATTCTTTATCTCACCGGCGCTCTCTCCATCGCAGAGCGCAGTGCGATCCTGGCGGTCTTCAAGAAAGCGTTTACGGCGGATGCATCGAGCGAGATACCCGAATCGCAAGCGCTGTGAACATTGAGCGGAAGACAAATTCAAACGATGAGTAGCCCTGAGTCACTTACATCCCGGCGCACGCTGTGCTCGGTCTGTGGTTCCGGAGATTCCGAGCATTGGCTCCGGGGACCTGACAGGTTTCATGGCCGCAAGGAAATCTATCAATTGGAACGCTGCTCATCCTGCTTTACGGTGCGGTTGGAACGGCCGCCCGAGCCGCCACAGATGTATTTGCATTACGGCCCGGACTACGACCGCTTCATCGGCCGTGCCGGTGATAGCGCCCACCGCTGGAATGACAGACGCCATGCCATCAGTAAATATAAATCGGGCGGCGCGCTTCTTGATCTCGGTTGTAGTTCCGGAGCATTTCTGGAGACTCTGAAGGGTGGGTCCTGGACGTTATCGGGCATTGAGATGTCCGAGGGCGCGGCCAAACAAGCTGCCGCGAGAAGCGGCGCCGAAGTATTTGTGGGCGACATTCTCGACGCGCCATTTGCGCCCAACAGTTTTGACGTGATCACCTGCTTCGACGTGCTCGAACATGTTTATGAGCCGCGGAAAGTCATGGAAAAGGTGCGCCAATGGCTAAAACCGGGCGGAATCTTTTACACCCTGGTGCCGAACATCGAATGCGGAGAAGCGCGCCTATTCAAGTCTTATTGGTACGGACTGGAATTGCCGCGCCATCTTTCTCATTTTTCCCTCAGATCGTTGCGCTATCTAGCCGAGTCGGTGGGGCTGAACGTCGCTTCGCTGGAGGCTCACCGAAATTCCGCAATGGAGAACAGCCTCCACTACATGGGAGACACCGCGCTTGATAGAATTGGGTTTCCCAGAGCGCCGCTGGCAACCGCGGAAATGCCAGGCATTCCATGGAAGGTAACTCGCAAACTTTTGCGTTGGACAGTGTTCCTGGCGTTCTATCATTTGACGCCTGTTGTCGGTCCAGGCGAAAGCATTCACGCGGTCTTCCAGGCTCCGTAGACTACGAAGTCTTCCAGTTAGCATTGCGAACGGCAATGTTTCTATAGGCCGCTTGGCGGTGTGAATTTGCTTATCCTTTGTACAGAGCGAGTCTCTATCTAAGATGACACCCGAAGTTCCAGCATTCGGCGGTGGGATGTCAGCGTCCTCGATCCACCCGCTGGTATTAACAGCGGCGATCCTGGCAGCCATCCTGATGCTGGTCCTGCCCCGCAAATTCGTGATTGTGCCGTTTTTGCTGATTACTTTCCTTGCGCCCTGGAACCAGCAGATTTACGTGGCCGGCGTTCACCTTTTCGTGCCCCGCGCTCTTATCCTCGTTGGGCTGCTTCGAACGGTTTTTATCAAACCGAGTTCTCAACAGAGCAGGTTTGCCGGCGGGTTTAATCCAGTCGACTTGGTTTTTTTGTTGTGGGCCACTTTTCGATCGATTGCGTTCATTATTCTTTTTCGCGGCGACTCAGGCGCCATCATCAACCAGGGCGGTTTCTTATGGGACCTCATGGGCGGATACATCCTGTTGCGGATGCTCATCCAGAACGAAGAGGATATTACCCGGACCGTTAAAGTCTTTTCGTTTATAACGGTGGTTTTTGGGCTTTCGATGTTGAATGAAAAACTCCGCGGTCAGAATATTTTTGGCTACCTGGGTAGTTTGCCGATTGTGCCGGATATGCGTGAGGGCACCATTCGGGCGCAAGGGGCGCTGGCCCACCCCATCCTCGCCGGAGTTTTTGGGGTCACGCTGGTCCCGCTATTCTGGTGGCTGTGGCAGAGCGGCAAGGCCAAAGTCTCCGCGGTACTGGGTTTTATTGGGTCGACACTCATGATGCTGACGTGCGCATCCAGCACGCCGCTGTTCTCCTACCTCGCGGCCTTCGCGGGGCTGGCCTTCTGGCCGTTGCGAAGAAAAATGCGGATATTTCGCTGGGGCGTAGCCCTGGGTCTGGTATCACTTCATCTGGTCATGAAAGCGCCGGTGTGGATGCTCATTTCGCGTGTCGATCTAATCGTGGGTAATTCCGGGTATCACCGGGCCATGCTGATCGATCAATGCATCCGGCATTTTTCGGATTGGTGGCTGATCGGCACCAATGCCTCCGGTTCCTGGGGCTGGGACATGTGGGATTTGAGCAATCAATTTGTGGCCGAAGCTGAAACCGGCGGTCTGCTGACCTTTGTCTGCTTCGTGCTGGTAATTTCGTTCAGCTTCAGCAGGATTGGCAAATGCAGAAAACTGGTAGAGGGCGATCCGAAGCAGGAATGGTTCATGTGGTTTCTGGGCATTACCCTCTTCACCCACGTCGTCAGCTTTTTCGGAATCAGCTATTTCGACAACACCAAAATAATGTGGTGCGCCTTTTTGTCGATCGTAGCCGCGGCGACCTCGCCGATCCTAGCCGAAGCGAAAGCCAAAGAACCCGCTGAGCCGGAACTCATTCGACGCCCGGGCGCCAAGCTGGCCCTGGAGCCTTCCCGTATGCCCGGCACCGCCAGGAACAGTTTGCGGCAATGATGTATTCGAATCGTGGGTGCTCAACAGCAATTCATAACTTCTCAGGGCTCTAAACACAGGATTCAACGACATACCCGCTAATGGCCTCTCCGAACATCAAGTACGTCATCATCACACCGGCGCGCGACGAAGAAGATAACCTCGCCAGTACCATCGAAAGCGTCGCGGCCCAGACTATCCGGCCCGCCGAATGGATCATCGTGAATGACGGCTCCAAGGATAAAACCGGCCAGATCATCGATGAATACGCCGCCAAATATCCGTGGATCCGCGCCTGCCACCGCGCCAATCGCGGTTTTCGCAAGTCCGGCGGCGGCGTTGTTGACGCTTTCAATGACGGCTATGCCTTGCTTACCGTCAAGGATTTCGACTTCATCGTCAAACTTGATGCCGATCTGTCATTCGAACCTGGCTATTTCGAAAAATGTTTCGACAATTTCGAAAACGAGCCATCCCTGGGTGTCGGTGGTGGAGTGATTTGCTACATCGAGAACGGGCAAAAATCCTTCGAGCAGAATCCCGCGTTCCACGTGCGCGGCGCGACGAAAATTTACAAGCGCGCTTGCTGGGATGCCATCGGCGGATTCTGGCCCGCTCCCGGCTGGGATACCATGGATGAAGTCAAAGCCAGCATGCTGGGTTGGACCACTCGAAGTTTCCCTGATTTGCATCTTCTCCATCATCGCTATACAGGCGCCGCGGATGGCGTCTGGGGAAACCTGGTCAAGAATGGCAGAGCAAACTACATCTGCGGATATCACCCACTATTTATGTTGAGCAAATGCGCGTACCGGCTGGTGCAGCGGCCATACGTCATTGGTTCCGCGGCGTTGCTGTATGGCTTCTTAACCGGCTATCTGCGCCGCATTCCGCAGGTGAATGAGCCAAGAACCATTCGCTATCTGCGCCAGCAGCAAATCGCGCGCCTGCTGGGCAGGAAGACCATCTGGGAATAAGGCTCACGTCTTCGCCAGCACGCTGAAGCTCTACTATTGATTCGCCATGGACCTGTCGATCATTTTCGTAAACTGGAACTCGCTGAACTACTTACGCGAGTGCGTGCCCAGCATTTACCAGCACACGGAGAATCTGAGCTTCGAAATCATCGTTGTCGACAACGCTTCGCCGGAAGGCCGGATAGAAGAACTGAAACAGGAATTTCCGGACGTTCGGGTCATCAAGAGCGATGTCAACCTGGGTTTCGCCGGAGCGAACAATCTTGGATTCCGCCATGCCACCGGAACATACGTTCTGTTCTTGAATCCCGATACCAAGCTGACCGGCCCTTCCATCAGGATCATACTGGATCAATTAAAGTTGCTGCCCGACGCTGGAATCGTCGGCTGCAAGTTGCTTAACCGGGATTCGTCGATTCAGTTGAGCTGCATTCAAACGTTTCCGACGATTCTCAACCAGTCGCTGGACATCGAGTATCTCCAGATCAAATGGCCGGGTTGCTATCTATGGAACATCGCACCGCTCTTTTCCAGCGATCCAAAACCTGCTCCCGTAGAGGTAATCTCCGGCGCCTGCATGCTGATGAGCAGCGACGTTTTCAAGCGGGCAGGCATGTTCAGCGAAGAGTATTTCATGTACGCCGAGGATCTGGACCTTTGCTATAAGGTGACGCGCCTCGGATTACACAACTACTACGTCGGCCAAGCTGAAATAATTCATTATGGCGGCACCAGCAGCAGCCAGACCAAAGTTAACCACTGGTCCACCACCATGAAGCTCAAGGCCGTTCAGAAATTCTGCACCAAGATGCACGGCCCTTTCTACGGCGCGATGTATCGCGTCATGATGGGGGGAGCGGCGCTGGGCAGATTGGTGACGCTGACGTTGCTGCGGCCCCTGGGGATCAGTGATTCCAAAAAGCTGGCGATTCGACGCGCCAGTTCCAAGTGGAATGCGGTTTTGAGATGGTCTTGCGGCTTCGATAGCGCGAGATCTTGAACCAGGCTCAGCTACAAAACTTGTGAGGGCCACGTGTGCGGCATCTGCGGAAAACTAAACTTTGACCCTGGAGCCACTGTCTCCGGCGAATTGCTGAAGTCCATGGCTGACGCCATCGCTCATCGTGGACCCGATGACGAAGGCTACTATCTCTCCGGCCAGATTGGCCTGGGCTTTCGGCGCCTGTCGATTATCGATTTAAGCGGCGGCCACCAGCCCCTTTCCAATGAAGACGGCACCGTCTGGATCGTCTTCAACGGAGAAATTTATAATTATCAGGAACTCCGCGAATATCTGATCAGCAAGGGCCATATTTTCCGCACCAAATCCGACACCGAAACGATCGTCCATCTTTACGAAGAGTTCGGCGAGAAATGTGTCGAGAAATTGCGCGGAATGTTTGGATTCGCGATCTGGGATGGCAAGGAACGCAAACTCCTGCTGGCGAGGGACCGGGTGGGCATCAAGCCGCTTTATTATGCGGTCACTGGTCACAGCCTGGTTTTTGGCTCGGAAATGAAAGCGATTTTGGCTGACCCGGAAATCAAACGCGAACTATTGCCCTCCACAATTGATCGATTTCTCACCTTCGATTACGTGCCAGGCGAACAAACGCTGCTCAAGAACGTGTTTAAGCTTCCGCCCGGATCCATCCTGGTGCATCAGGACGGCAAGCAGCAGATCAAGCAGTATTGGGACCTGCGTTTTTCGCAGGGCGCCATCAGTTTTCGAGGATGCCGAAGCGCAGCTTTTGCAGCTTCTGGAAGAATCCGTACAACTGCACATGATCAGCGATGTTCCTGTGGGTTTCTTATTAAGTGGCGGCGTCGATTCTACCGCTATGCTGAGTCTCGCCCGGGGAAAAACAGATCGGCCGATCAGCAGCTACACGGTGGGATTCGCAAATTCTGGTTTTGCGGATGAGCGGCCGTACGCCCGAATGGCCGCAGAACAATTCGGCTCGACGCATCACGAAATCACCATCAGCAGCAAAGAATTTGTCGATTTCCTGCCGCGCTACATCTGGCACATGGAAGAGCCTGTTTGCGAGCCTCCGGCGATAGCGCTTTACTACGTATCAAAATTGGCAAGACAGTACGTCAAGGTGCTGCTCTCCGGTGAAGGCGGAGACGAAGCGTTCGCCGGATACCCCAACTATCGGAGCATGCTGTGGATTGAACGGCTGAAGCGCATGGCCGGCCCTCTGAATGGCGCCATGACAGGAGTTCTGGCGCTGCTGAATAAAGGAGTGCGCTCGCCAAGGGTCGACAAGTTTCTCCCCATGTTGAACACGCCATTTGATTCGTACTATTACAGCCGGACGTCCACGCCGTTTCGCTTCTTCAATGCCCACTACAAAGAAATCTATTCATAGGACTTCGCTCGATCTGTGGAGAAGCAACATTCTCTTCTGCCGGTGACTCAGCTGCTCCAGCATAGTGAAGGGCAAGACCTAGTGAGCCGGATGCTTTATGTCGATACCAAGACCTGGCTGCCCGACGACCTGCTGGTCAAGGCCGACAAGATGACCATGGCAAATTCTGTTGAGCTTCGCGTTCCCCTTCTCGATCATCAGGTACTGGAATTTGCCGCTTCGCTCCCTTCTGATTTCAAAGTTCACGGCTTTCAGACCAAATACATTGCGAAGAAATCTCTGAGCCGGGTCGTTCCCAAGGCGATTCTTGACCGGAAAAAGGCCGGGTTTCCCGTGCCGTACGAGTCATGGATCAGGAGTCGAGCTCAAGGATTGGATTCAGGATGTCTTATTGGACAGCGAAACGTTGTCTCGAGGTTATTTCAAGAAGGAAGCGGTGGAGCGGCTGCTGAAGAACAATTTGGAATCGGGCAATTATCCTAAAGAAATCTTCTCGTTGGCGGTGCTGGAGCTGTGGCACAGGGAATTTCTGAATGCCGCACCGGTTTCCAGTCCGGCCAGCCTGCATCCCGTCCCAGTTTCATAGCTATGTTTCGGTCTCTTGCCATCATAAAGCCGAAAATCAAATATTTGAGGCCGTACAAATAACTCATGAGTGTTGAAAAAAAACAGATACGTGTTCTTTACAGTTTCCCGCACAAGCTCGGCGCAGCCCGAATTTGTTATACCGCGTGGGAGCAGGTCCGTGGACTTGCTAAAGCTGGCGCGGACGTAACTGGTGCACACCGGGGTTTTGCACCGGTCAATTCCGGAACGAGTGACCGTTGTTCCCACTCTAGCCAGAGGAGGCCTTCGCCTTCCATACAAGCTGGTGGGTATGGTGAGAGCTTGCGCTATACACGACGCCATCGTCGCTCGCCGGCTGAAGCACATCGCTAAAGAAATCGACATCGTGCACGCGTGGCCGGTCGGCTCGCTTCGTACCCTGGAGGCTGCAAAAAAGCTTGGGATCCCAGCCGTGCTGGAAAGGCCCAACGCGAATACCCGTTTTGCTTACGAAGTAGTTCGCAAAGAATGCGAGCGCATCGGTGTCGCACTGCCCAAGGGCCACGAACACGAATACAACGAAGAAATCCTGAGAATCGAGGAAGCGGAGTATCAAGCTGCTTATAAGTTGCTGTGCCCGTCGGAGTTTGTAGTGCAGACTTTTCTCGACCAGGGTTTTCAACGCAATAAGCTTGTGCGTCACATCTACGGCTACGACCAAAAGCGGTTTTTTCCGAGTCCCGTGAAACGAGATCCCCAGCGCGGCTTGACCGCTATTTTTGTGGGTGTCTGCGCCGTTCGCAAGGGGCTCCATTTTGCCCTAGAAGCCTGGCTGCAATCGCGCGCCCACGAAACCGGAACATTCCTGATCGCTGGAGAGTTCATCCCGGCTTACGAAGAAAAATTGAAGCCCATGCTTTCGCATCCCAGCGTTCGCGTACTTGGCCACCGCGAAGATATTCCTCAACTAATGCGCGACAGCGATGTCATGGTTTTGCCAAGCATCGAAGAGGGCTTCGGGCTGGTCTGCACAGAAGCGCTGGGAAGCGGAAGTGTTCCGCTGGTCTCTGACGCGTGCACCGATCTCTGCCGCCACATGGAGAATTCTCTGGTTCACAAAGTAGCCGATGTGGCTGCGATCACCGAACACTTCAATATGCTGCACGACGACCGTAACCTGCTGCAGAAGCTTCGCGATGGCGCTCTTGCCACTGCTCCGTCATGCACCTGGGACGAAGCCGGAGTACGCCTCCTGGAAGCGTACCGATCGGTATTGAATTGAATCCGCGCGCCGGCTGCACGCCACACAACACTTTCAGAACCTTTATGGCCTGCTCATGATTACCGAAACACAGCCCGTCAACGCGAATCAGATCGTGCATCAGGTGGATCCCTGTCCAGGATCCGCGTTGGCCAGAATTTCTCGCCGGTAATTGCAATTCGAGCGTATTTCAGACTGTGGGCTGGCTGCGCACGCTGCAAAATACCTACGGGTATGAGCCGCTGGTGTACACGACAGCGGCGCCGGGCGAAGCTCTGACAAATGGCATTGTTTTTTGTCGCGTCAAAAGCTGGCTTACCGGCCAGCGTCTCGTCTCGCTCCCATTTTCCGACCATTGCGAGCCACTCGTCGATAGCGTTCCGGAATTGGAGTCGCTGCTGGCCCCCGCACAGTCAGAATTGAGGAAGGCAAAATCAAGTACATCGATATCCGGCCGCTGAGTCTGAAGTTCAGTTCGGGCATCGATAATTCTGATACCTATTTTATTCATTTTCTGGATTTGCGGCCTCCCGCGGAGGCCATTTACAAGTCGTTTCACGGCGATTCCATCCGTCGCAAGATCCAGCGGGCGGAACGCGAAAAAGTAACGCATGGCGGCCGGCTCTTCAGATCAATTGCTCGACCGGCGTTTTATGATTGCACGTGATTACCCGCCAGCGTCAGCATGTTACCGCCGCATCCGTTGGCATGGTTTCGCAACGTACTCAAATGTCTGGGAGGTGACGCCCAGATTCGTGTGGCCCGGAAAGATGGCCGCGCCATTGCCTCTATTCTTAGCCTCGCGCACAAACAAAAAATGGTTTACAAATATGGCTGCTCGGACGCGCATTCTCACAATCTCGGCGGAATGCAGTTTCTTTTCTGGGACCTGATTCGCGACGCCAAGGCTCGCGGATTTGTCGAGCTCGATTTTGGACGCTCGGAATGCTCCAACGCCGGACTCGTAACGTTCAAGGACCGTTGGGGAACCGAGCGGCGCCAGATGACCTACTTGCGTTACCCTGCGCGGGCTGCCGCTCGGGACCAGAGTTCATCGAAACTCATGAACCTCGGCAAGAAGGTATTTGAGCGCTGCCCGCATAGTGTCTTGCGTTTGGCCGGAAATCTCTTATATCCCCACATGGGCTGAGAGGCGCCGATTTTCAGGAGGCCTCACCGGCGTAGTTCCCGGTTACACGATTACAAGTAAATGGATCCATCTTCCGTCGCTGTTCCGCTTTACCTTCGCTGTACGAAATAGGTTTCAGAGTACGTACTTCCGAACAGTGACTATTACCATCAGAGTTATAATGTTGAGTACATAAATGAATGAGACATTTCTAGCCCACTTTCGTTGCCCCGACTCCATGGCATCGTTCCAATTGGTTGGAACGCCACACAAGGAATCGGGCTACTTTCGCTTTGCCGAGGGAGTCGATTGCTATGGGCGGTCATCCACGGGTACTCCCTCTCCGAATTATCGCATCCACCTGGACGACGTTTCCTCCGGCGTAAGTGTGAATGGTACGCAGATCACTCTTCCGTTCGACCCCGATGAGATCGCCAATAACCTCCGGTGCGAATGTTATACGGGGCAAATGCGCGCCGAGCACACTCACTTTGGTGGCAACGCGGTCATCCGCGCGATGTATTACCTGGGTAGACCGGCGTTCCCAGTGCACTTTCGAAGAATTTTGCAGCGCATCCGGCTGCAAGGCGGCACGCACACACCTTTTCCTCATTGGCCGGTGGATCGTTCGGTGGACCGCCTATTCGAGGAACTGATGAAATTAGTGCTGAAATCCCGGGGTAATGCGCCCGTGCCATTCATCTGGTTTTGGCCGGAGGGCGCTCCCGCCGCTGCCGTTGTCACTCATGACGTGGAAACCGAACTGGGCCGGGATTTCTGTTCGCAATTGATGGACATGGATGATGAATTTGGCGTCAAGTCCTCCTTCCAGATCGTGCCCGAAAAGCGCTACGAGGTAACCCGGGCATTCCTCGACGAAATACGGCGGCGCGGATTCGAGGTAAATGTCCATGATCTGTACCACGACGGAAACCTTTTTCGGAACCGCGAGGAATTCCTGCACCAGGCTGAAAAGATAAACATGTATGTTAAGAAATTCGACGCCGAAGGCTTTCGCTCCGGCGCCCTGTACCGCAATTTACGCTGGTACGAGGCCTTCAACTTCTCCTACGACATGTCGGTTCCCAATGTCGGCCACCTGGATGCTCAAACGGGCGGGTGTTGCACCATCATGCCTTACTTCGTCGGCAAGATATTGGAAATCCCGGTTACGGCCACCCAGGATTATTCGCTTTTTCACATTTTGGGTTCCTTTTCCACCACGCTGTGGGAAGAGCAATGCCGGATGATTCTCGCCGGTCACGGACTCATCAACGTAATTGTTCATCCCGATTACATCATCAATAAAAAATCGAATAATACTTACCGGCGCTTGCTTGGACATCTGGCTTATCTGCGGGAAAAATTGTTCGTGTGGACCACTCTTCCCGGCGAGATTAACAAGTGGTGGAGAACGCGATCTGAACTCAGGCTCGTCCAGGACGGCCCGGGATGGCGTATCGAAGGTGAAGGCAATGAACGCGCACGCATCGCGTACGCGCACTTAATCGATGGGCGCCTGAAGTACTCCTTCGAGGCCGCACCGCAATCGCGGGCTAACACCGGCGAGCCGGAATCTGTCGCCAGAACCGCACCCTCCAGCACGACGATGGAATGCTACGCTTGCCCAATTCGTTTACTCGCAGCTCAAACAGTATCTTCCAGACTGTTGTTTCTGAAACCAGACGCCACATCATGTCTATAGCTGTCAGAAGAGAACATGAGTCTCATAGTTCCCTCGGAATGGAACCGGACTTTCCGGGCAGCACCAACCGATGCGTGTTTGCATGATCGCGTACTCCTTTTACGAAACCGACAACCGGGTGATGCGTTACGCGGAGACTCTGGCGCGGCGCGGCGATCACGTGGACGTCCTGGCTCTTCAGCGCGATGGCTTGCCGCGCGAAGAGGTTGTGAATGGCGTTCATGTTTCCCGGCTGCAGCGCCGAGAAGTGAACGAGAAGGGGAAATTTTCTTATCTGAGCCGCATTACGCAGTTCTTGTTTCGAGCTATGTATCACGTGTCGGCAAGACATCTTCACCAGAAATATGACCTGATTCATGTGCACTCGGTCCCCGACTTCCTGGTATTTGCGGCTTGGCTGCCGCGCATTTCCGGCACTCCGGTGGTTCTGGATATTCACGATATTCTTCCCGAATTTTATAACAGCAAA
>CAWHQK010000076.1:0-65733 GCA_963831435.1 uncultured Acidobacteriota bacterium | reverse complement strand
GAAAAGTGTCCTGCACGTAGATTATTTGGCGGCAACGGCAAGCGCCGTGGAAGCTGCCATCCTGCACAACTTTTTTTGGCACGAGCGCTTTACCTGGGCGGATCGAGGGCGCGGCTCGTGGGCTGCACGCCTGCTGAAATTCAATCTGACCACGGGAGCATTTTCGCTCACTGCGAACTTGCTTCTGATGAAGGTCCTGGTCGGCAGCCTTCACGTCCAATATATGGCTGCCAACTGCCTGGCAATCGCTTCCTGTTCGCTGCTCAATTTTGTCATCAGCGACCAGTATGTGTTTCGCCTTGGGTAATAGGAGGTTGAAGGGCCGGCCTATGGGCCATCAATGGACGGGTAATCAATGCGCGGTAACCCGGTCTTGTGTGTTTTTCGAGAGAGCGCGTTCCATAACGACACAATTTGTCAGTCAGGAAATATCACGGAAGTGCATTTGAAAAGCGCCTTTGCGGAATGCTATTTTCTTACGCAACTTGAGAGAAGATAAGGGGTTGAAGGAACTATGACGATGATTTCCACGTATAGCGAAGTATGGCGGTTTTGCGGCAACCAAATTGCATGCAACGTAGGTGGGAACCGGTGAGTCTAATAGGTAGAAGCGGTGAGGTCGGAGGTGAAACGGCCATGAAAGAAAAAAAGATTTTCTAGCACCGAATTAACAGCGCTGCGAAACGATCTGTTGCAGGGTGGACTGGCGGATTCGCGCGAGGCTGCCGAATTACTGCAGGTCTTCCTGATGGGGCGGGGATATGGGGTTTCGCCGCAAGCGGCGATGGATGCGGCCCGCCGGGTTGAAATGTCAGGTTGCTCTTTGCCTGTATTGGAGCAGGAGCTGAAGAACCTTGCGCTGGTCATGTAATTGAATCAGGCTAATTGAGACATTTGTTTTTAGTTTCACATTGATGATGTGACCTTGAACTTGAGATTCTGCGGGGGCCTCAGAACCAAACCGAACCCCGAAGATGGTAGAGCAAGCATGAGCCGGGCCAACCAGCCCGGCTGACTTGTTTTTGGGGCGATTGTGGGTTGTCAGTTCTCGGTTGTCGAGAACTGGCAACTGGGAGCCGGCAACTGCCTCATTCGTACCGCAAACTCTCCACCGGGTCCAGCTTCGCGGCGCGGGTTGCGGGGATGGTTCCGAACAGAATTCCTACCAGCGAAGAAACCACGAATCGCCACAATCGCGGACAGCCGGAGATCGGGATCCGGTATTCGGTCAGAAAGCGCACTGAGTACGGAATGGCGAGGCCGATGACTACCCCGATCAGCCCCCCGCCGACGGAAATTAGAATGGCTTCTGAGAGGAATTGGAATTTGATTTCGCTGTTGGTTGCGCCGATGGCTTTGCGGATCCCAATTTCGCGAATGCGCGAGCTGACCGTCGCCAGCATGATGTTCATGATGCCGATTCCGCTGACCAGCAGCACGATCGCCGCGATGGCCAGCAAAATATAAGTGAGCGCATTGGCGGTTTTTTCCGCAACGGTTACCAGCTGTGTGAGGTTTTCCACGTTGTACACCGATTCAGGCCGGTGGCGGGACTGGATAATGCGTTTGATCTGCGCTGTGGCGGGCACAACCATCGATGGATCGGTGACGGAAAAGTAAATCTGCTTCACTTTGGACGTGTCGGTGAAATAGCGCGCGACGCTGTAAGGGATATCTATGGTGTTGTCGGTGACTTCCGATTGGCCGAAAGTATCCACGCGCTTCTTTGAAGGTACCGATCACGGTAAAGGGCAGGCCGCTTATTTTGATTAGCTTTCCCGGCGGTTCTGCGGCGAGCCGTACAGTTCCCCGCGCAAGTTTTTCAGTGATGACGCCGACTTTATTGTGCGCCTGTTCGTCCTGCGCGTCGAAAAACCGCCCGGAGACGACGACCAGATTTCGCACCACACTGTACTCGGGATAAACGCCAAGAATCTGGACGTCGCGCTCTTTGCCGTTTCCCACGGGAATGCGGTCGGCGAGTGGCACCACCGGAGAGGCCGCGATGATTCCCGGAACCTCCTGGCGTGCGGCATTCATATCGTCGAGGGTTAAAGGATCGTCCGGGGCGTTGGTGACCCGCTGCGCTCCGCCCTGGTATTCGGCGTAAATCCAGTTGGTGCCGATGGATTGAATCTGGTTCAGGATGTACTGCTTACCGGTCATTCCGATGGTGACGACAAGGATGAGCGAGGCGGTGCCGATGACCATCCCCAGCGAGGTCAACGCGAAGCGGACTTTATTGCTGCAAAAGGTGTCGTAAGCAAAGCTGAGGATCTCGCCAAAGACGAGTTGCGGCGGGCTCGGTTTATCGGGCCGGATTTTGTCAGCCAGGGCTTGTGCGGGACTGGTCTTGTTCGGAGGCGCGGATTTTTCCGGAGTGCTCGTTTCCGGGATGAGCTGTGCCATAAATGTCCGCCTGATCCGATGCTAGCGAATGCTTTGGGGCGATGCAAACCGCAATATTGCAGCGCGAACATCAAGGGATGCGGCAGACTCGCAGATGGTCGCGGTCATATTGACAGTCCAGGCCAACAGCGGCGCTGCTCGATTGCTGGTCGAGCACAACCCAATCCACGCCAAACTGCTGATGCAGCCTCTGAAAATCGGACGCCTGAAAATTCCGCCATCCCTGCAAAGCCCGCACCTGCTGCTGCCAAGTCTCCGCGAGTGCGGGAAACATGGAGACTGCGCCGCTGTCTTTCACATCATCCGCCAGGCTGGAACGTTCCGCGATGGCGCGAAAACCGTGAACGTCTTCCGCAGGCGACTTCATGTACTGGGGATCGAGCACGAAGTAGGCGTCGTTGGGCGTGTTATTGCGAATCCAGAGAAATGCGTTTACCCAGGTATTGCGGGAATTTGCGCTCGGCCATTCGATATGCGCGCTTCTCGGAAACAGCTGCAACTGCGCAAAAAACATTCCCGCGCAGAGCGGAACAAAAAGCGCGCACCAGCGCAGGATGCTCTTCTTGAACACAAATTCAGCCAGCAATCCTCCAGCAAAAACAAACAGCAGCACATACAGAAGATGCAGGCTGCGCATGGGTTGTAATTCGGAGAAATTGGCAAGCGTGGGCAGGCAGAGCACAAGTGACACGACAAAAAAGAAAAGCTGAAAGGCAATCAATGCCTGGCAAAGAATTCCAAGCGTGCGCCAGCCACGGCTGCAGGCAATCTGCTGGAACCACCAGAGCAGCGCCAGCGGAGCAAAAATTCCCACCCATTCATACCACTCCCAGCGAGTGACGAAAAAATAGGAATGCCGGTTGAGTGAAATGATGTAAGGGGCGGTCACCCGCGGAAACAATCCCATGGGCAGTAACAAAAATGCAGCAGCAGGGCGCGCCAGGGGACGAACGTTCCATTCCCGCGCCATCACCACGCCGCAGAAAATGATGCCGAACACAGCCATGAGCGGATGTATGAGGGCGATGAAAACCGCCCAGAGCGCAGCGCGAACAAATTTCCGCTCCACGGAATTCACGATAAGGAAGATGATGGCCGGCGTGGAAAATGCGCGGGGCGTTAAATACTGATCCATGATGTAAAGCGCGGTGCCAGCGACAGGAATTGTAAGCAGCGATCCCACGAGGGCGACGGCGCCCCAGCGGTCGCGTTCGCTGGGAAAGCACAGCCTGGCTAAATGCCAGCATCCCAGCAGCAGAAGGAAAATGGAAAAAAATTGCCAGCAGAACAACGCCCAGTCAAAGGGAATATGAGTGAGCCGCACGGAGGCCGCAATCAAGTGCGGGAATAAAGTCATACCGGCGTGCGAGGTGAAGAACTGTGAATTGCGCGGATAGAGAGATGGATGAAGAAGCCGCTTGATTCCGGGAACGTAAATTTCCGCATCCTCAACGTAAGGATGGTAGCCGTGGACCAGGAGTGCCCCCACGGTCGCGAGGAAGAGGAATGCAAGTTCCCGCGCGGCCGGATTTTTCGCCTGGGAAGAAACCGATTCATGAACCAGGGGAGCAGGCGCGGTGAGCGTAGCCAAGGTTAGCTGACCGCCGTCTTTGCCGCGCCGCGGGCATAGTAGTCAGCGCTCGCGGGTTCTAAGCGCCGACCCTCGTCGTTGAAGATCCGGAAATGTCCCAACCCGAATCGCTGCAAACCAAACTGCAGCGAGGTCGCCAGAACGCCGAATCCGTATTTCACGCTGCGGCCGAAATTGATGGAAGATGCTTCGTCAAAATACTTTGTGGGGCAGGAGACTTCGCCAATCCGGAAGCCGAAGTACACGCATTGCGCCAGCATCTGATTGTCAAAAACAAAGTCGTTGGAATTCTCCAGCAGCGGAAGGTCAAGCAAGACTTTGCGGCTGAAGGCGCGATATCCGGTGTGATATTCGGAGAGCTTCACGCGCAGGAACATGTTCTCGAATGCGGTCAACAGGCGGTTGGCCACGTATTTGTAGAAAGGCATGCCGCCGCGGAGCGCGGTGCCGCCGATAATCCGCGACCCGAGCACCACATCATAAATGCCGTAAGCCACCATGCTGGCCATGGCCGTTACCAGCAGCGGCGTGTATTGATAGTCCGGGTGCACCATGATGACCACGTCCGCCCCCGCCGCCAGTGCCTCGCGGTAACAGGTTTGCTGATTGCGTCCGTAACCGTAATTCTTGTCGTGAACAAAAAATTGCAGGCCCAGCCGTTTCGCAATTTCCACGGTGCGGTCGGAGCTGTGATCGTCCACCAGAATACAAACATCCACCAAGTCGGGAAGCTCGCGGACGGTCGTCTCCAGCGTCTTTTCCGCGTTGTAAGCCGGGAGCACCACGGCGATCCGTTGACCGTTAATCATGACTATTTCCGCGCAGAGATACTATATCGGTTTCCATCCCCGGCATGCATTAAAGAATGGTGCTCGGATAAAGAAATGACAAACTCGCAGGGCCGCGCCACAGCTAAGCATCCGGCGTGCGGCCCAAAACGCCATCTGCTAACGTATCCAAGCCGTGCCTCGATTTCAAAAAAAAAACAAGCTGACATCTCTGCGCGAAGGCCTACCGCGCTCGTCCACGGCGCGTTCGTGATTACGGGCCTTTGTACTACGATGCTCGGTCCCATGCTCCCGCTCCTTGCCACGCGATGGCATTTGAGCGACCTTGACGCCGGATACCTGTTCACTGCGCAATTTCTGGCGTCACTCATTACCTCGGCTGCTTCCGGAGTTTTCATCAACCGCCTGGGTTACCGTTGGGCGCTGTTTTGCTCATTGCTGCTGATGGCTTTCGGCGTCGCCATGCTGGACCAGAAAAGCTGGCAGGTGGGCATGACCGCGGTTTGTATTTACGGAGCGGGTTTCGGATTAAGCAGCCCCACAGGAAATCTATGGGTTGCGGAAATGAATCCAGAACGCCCTGCCGTGGCCTTGAATCTGGTGAATTTTTCCTGGGGCGCGGGCGCGGTCGGAGCGCCCTTGGCCATCGCGGCCCTCGAACGCAGCGGGCAGGTAATTTGGACTACGTACGCAACGAGCGCAGCGGCGGTTGCGCTTTGCATCTGGCTCGCGTCGGCTAGATTTGCGGCAGTCCCAGCTCCAGTTAAAACACAACGTCTTCCTCACGCGGCCACAGAACCAGAACGAATGCGCGTTCTGCGCGGCCAATTTTATTCAGCGTTGGTTTTGTGCGTGCTCTTCTTCACCTATGTCGGCACGGAAACTTCCATCGGAGGATGGGTCGCGGTCCATGCGCGCCGCTTGAGCGTGGGCGGCGGCACTCTATGGGCAACCGTTCCCGCAATTTTCTGGGGGGCGTTGCTGCTGGGGCGTGCCGCCGCGCCAATTCTGCTTCGCATAGTCCGTCAAAACAGTCTGGCGGTTTGCGGCTTGATCGTCGCTCTGGCAGGAATGGCCTGCATACTGGCCGCTCATTCTCCCCGACTCGTTGCGGCGGGCGCCGGTCTGGCTGGTTTCGGACTGGCTTCCGTCTATCCCATCAATCTTGCATTGCTTTCCGAATGGTTTGGCAGCAAAGCGCCCAAGGCAGGTTCGGTGATATTTCCAGCGTTGGGCCTCGGAGGGGCCGTTCTTCCCTGGTTGTCGGCCTCACCTCCACGTACTTCGCCGAGGATTGCGGCTTGACTTTTGTTTCCGCTTTCGGCATCATCCTCATGCTGGTGTTCTATTTTACGTATGTTCGCAGCATGACGGCAAACGCCGCCTGACGGCCGCTGCTCCGCGGCCGTCGTTTTCGGGCGCCATCGTTTTTCACGACGGGTGCATCGTGAATGACTGATTTTCACTAAGGCCGTACTATGGCATGCTTTTTTATGCGGTCAACTCACCGCGTGGAGATTGGTAAACTATCTTTCGAATTGTCCTCCGAAAGCGAACTCAATATGCCCGAGAAACGCACACTTTTTGAGAAAGTTTGGGATGAGCATGTCGTCTGTGTCCCCCAGGGAGTCCAGCCCTGCTCTACATTGATTTGCATCTGGTCCATGAAGTGACCTCGCCGCAGGCGTTTGATGGCTTGCGCATCGCGGCGAGTACGCCGCACAGACCGACTGTCGCCACTGTGGATCACAACATTCCCACCGAGCCGCGCGGAACTCCGATCATCGATCCCATTGCCGCGAAGCAAATTCAGGCGCTGCAGAAAAACTGCAAGAATTCGGGGTGCCGCTGTTCGACATGGATTCCCACGATCAGGGAATCGTTCACGTTATCGGGCCGGAACTGGGCTTACTCAGCCCGGCATGACCATTGTGTGCGGCGACAGCCACACCAGCACGCACGGCGCTTTTGGCGCGCTGACTTTCGGCATCGGCACCACGAGGTCGAGCATGTTCTGGCGACGCAGATGTCTGCCGCAGACCAAGCCGCGCACGATGCTGATTAAGGTCGAGGGCGCGTTGCCGGAGGGCGTTACGGCAAAAGATCTCGCGCTGGGAATCATCGGAAAGATTGGCACCGACGGCGCGACCGGACATGTGATCGAATACGCGGGGCAGGCGGTGCGCGGTCTATCGATGGAAGGCCGCATGACGCTCTGCAACATGAGTATCGAGAGCCGGCGCGCGCGCGGGAATGATTGCACCGGACGATATGACGTTCGCTTATCTGAAAGGCCGGCGCTTTGCTCACCAGCCGGCGAGTCATGGGAAGACGCCTGACTACTGGCGTACGTTGCGTTCCGACCGATGAGGCGAATTCGATCGGGTAGTGGAGATCGATGCGAGCGAGATTGCGCCGTGCGTCACCTGGGGAACAAGTCCGGGAATGGTCGCCTCAGTCAAGGACGCGTGCCCGACCCGAGGAATCGACGACGGGTCGAGCGCGAGCGATCGAGCGCGCGCTCGAATACATGGCGCTTGAAGCCGCGGCACGAAGATTTCGAGATTACGATCGATCGCGTCTTCATCGGATCCTGCACGAATTCGCGCCTCGAGGACTTGCGCGCAGCGGCGCAGGTCATCGACAGGTCACACGTTAGTGCATTCAGTTCGCGCCATGGTGGTGCCCGGATCGCAGACCGTTAAGCGCGTAGCCGAAAGGAAGGACTCGATCGAATCTTTCTCAGAGCCGGTTTTGAATGGCGGGAGTCGGGATGCTCGATGTGTCTGGGAATGAATCCCGACATTTTGGAGCCCGGCGAACGCTGCGCTTCCACCAGCAATCGGAATTTTGAAGGAAGACAGGGACGCGGCGGTCGCACGCATCTGGTCAGCCCCGCGATGGCGGCAGCCGCGGCCTTGCCGGACACTTTACCGACATCCGCGCCTGGCAATTTAATTAAGCCGTGTAGCAGATTTGTAGCGCATGCGAACGAAAGGATTCCATGAACCCATTCCGAGTACATAAAGGTCGCGTGGCGCCGCTCTACCGCGCCAACGTTGATACCGACCAGATCATTCCCAAGCAATTTTTAAAGCGCATTGAAAAAACTGGCTTTGGCGAATTCGTGTTCTTCGATTGGCGACGTCGCCCCGACGGCTCGCTCGACCCCGGAGTTCACTCTGAACCAGCCGCGCTACAAGGGAGCAAGCATCCTGGTCACCGACAAGAATTTTGGTTGCGGTGAATCCGCAACCAAAAATCTTGTCGGTGACCAGGATGCTTGCTCCCTTGTAGCGCGGCTGGTTCAGAGTGAACTCCGGGTGAGCGAGCCGTCGGGGCGACGTCGCCAATCGAAGACACGAATTCGCCAAAGCCAGTTTTTTCGATGCGCTTTAAAAATTGCTTGGGAATGATCTGGTCGGTATCAACGTTGGCGCGGTAGAGCAGCGCCACGCGACCTTTATGTACTCGGAATGGGTTCATGGATACCTCGTTCGCATGCGCTACAAAGTGCTACACGGCTTAATTAAATTGCCAGGCGCGGATGTCGGTAAATGTCCAGCAATGGCCGCGGCTGCCGCCATCATGGGGCTCACCAGATGCGTACGCCCGCCGCGTCCCTGACGTCCTTCAAAGTTCCGGTTGCTGGTGGAAGCGCAGCGTTCGCCCGGCTGCAGAATATCGGGATTCATTCCCAGACACATGGAGCATCCCGACTCCGCCATTCGAAACCCGCCTGCTGAAAAATTTTATGCAAGCCTTCCTGCTCGGCTGCGTGCTTGACGGATTGCGAGCCGGGCACCACCATCGCCCGCACTTTAGCACTTACATGATGACCTTTCGCACACGCGCGGCTTCGCGCAAGTCTTCCAGGCGCGAGTTGGTGCACGAGCCGATGAATACGCGGTCCACCGGAATCTGCTCGATCGGCGTACCCGCATTCAATCCCATATATTCCAGCATCCGCTGGGCGCCAGCGCGGTCGGCGTCCGTCTTCAATTCCGCGAGTTCCGGGACGCGTCCGCTGACCGGCACAACCATTCCCGGATTCGTTCCCCAGGTCACGAACGGGGCCAGCGTGGCGGCATCAATTTCAATTACCTTGTCGTATCGCGCACCGGGATCGGAAGGCAAGGTACGCCAGTGAGCCAGTGCTTTCTCCCAGGCCTCGCCCTTGGGGGCAAAGCGGCGGCCCTTCACGTAGGCGAACGTGGTCTCGTCGGTGCAATCATTCCGGCGCGCGCGCCGCTCTCAATGCTCATGTTGCAGAGCGTCATGCGGCCTTCCATGGAGAGTCCGCGCACCGCCTCACCCGCATATTCGATCACATGCCCGGTTGCGCCGTCGGTACCAATTTTTCCGATGATTCCCAGCGCCACATCTTTGGCGGTTACGCCCTTCGGCAATGCGCCGTTGACCTGAATCAGCATGGTCTTCGGCTTGCGCTGAGGCAGACATTGCGTTGCCAGCACGTGCTCGACCTCTGAAGTTCCGATGCCGAAGGCCAGCGCTCCGAAAGCTCCGTGCGTGCTGGTGTGGCTGTCGCCGCACACAATGGTCTTGCCGGGCTGGGTAACGCCGAGTTCCGGCCCGATGATGTGCACAATTCCCTGATCGGGGGAATCCATGTCGAACAGCGGCACCCCGAATTCTTTGCAGTTTTTCTGCAGCGCCTGAATTTGCTTCGCGGCAATGGGATCGAGAATCGGAGTTCCGCGCGGCTCGGTGGGAATGTTGTGATCCACAGTGGCGACAGTGCGGTCTGTGCGGCGTACTCGCCGGCCCGCGATGCGCAAGCCATCAAACGCCTGCGGCGAGGTCACTTCATGGACCAGATGCAAATCAATGTAGAGAAGGGCTGGACTTCCCTGGGGGACACAGACGACGTGCTCATCCCAAACTTTCTCAAAAAGTGTGCGTTTCTCGGGCATATTGAGTTCGCTTTCGGAGGACAATTCCAAAGATAGTTTACCAATCTCCACGCGGTGAGTTGACCGCATAAAAAGCATGCCATAGTACGGCCTTAGTGAAAATCAGTCATTCACGATGCACCCGTCGTGAAAAACGATGGGCGCCCGAAAACGACGGCCGCGGAGCAGCGGCCGTCAGGCGGCGTTTGCCGTCATGCTGCGAACATACGTCAAATAGAACACCAGCATGAGGATGATGCCGAACAGCGGAACGAACAGTCCAAGCCGCAATCCTCCGGCGAAGTACGTGGAGGTGAGGCCGACCAACCAGGGAAGAACGGCCCCTCCGAGGCCCGACGCTGGAAATATCACCGAACCTGCCTTGGGCGCTTTGCTGCCAAACCATTCGGAAAGCAATGCAAGATTGATGGGATAGACGGAAGCCAGTCCGAAACCAGCCAAGCCGGCGCCCGCCGCAACGAGTCGGGGAGAATGAGCGGCCAGTATGCAGGCCATTCCTGCCAGAGCGACGATCAAGCCGCAAACCGCCAGACTGTTTTGACGGACTATGCGAAGCAGAATTGGCGCGGCGGCACGCCCCAGCAGCAACGCCCCCCAGAAAATTGCGGGAACGGTTGCCCATAGAGTGCCGCCGCCCACGCTCAAGCGGCGCGCATGGACCGCGACCCATCCTCCGATGGAAGTTTCCGTGCCGACATAGGTGAAGAAGAGCACGCACAAAACCAACGCTGAATAAAATTGGCCGCGCAGAACGCGCATTCGTTCTGGTTCTGTGGCCGCGTGAGGAAGACGTTGTGTTTTAACTGGAGCTGGGACTGCCGCAAATCTAGCCGACGCGAGCCAGATGCAAAGCGCAACCGCCGCTGCGCTCGTTGCGTACGTAGTCCAAATTACCTGCCCGCTGCGTTCGAGGGCCGCGATGGCCAAGGGCGCTCCGACCGCGCCCGCGCCCCAGGAAAAATTCACCAGATTCAAGGCCACGGCAGGGCGTTCTGGATTCATTTCCGCAACCCATAGATTTCCTGTGGGGCTGCTTAATCCGAAACCCGCTCCGTAAATACAAACCGCGGTCATGCCCACCTGCCAGCTTTTCTGGTCCAGCATGGCGACGCCGAAAGCCATCAGCAGCAATGAGCAAAACAGCGCCCAACGGTAACCCAGGCGGTTGATGAAAACTCCGGAAGCAGCCGAGGTAATGAGTGACGCCAGAAATTGCGCAGTGAACAGGTATCCGGCGTCAAGGTCGCTCAAATGCCATCGCGTGGCAAGGAGCGGGAGCATGGGACCGAGCATCGTAGTACAAAGGCCCGTAATCACCAACGCGCCGTGGACGAGCGCGGTAGGCCTTCGCGCAGAGATGTCAGCTTGTTTTTTTTTTTGAAATCGAGGCACGGCTTGGATACGTTAGCAGATGGCGTTTTGGGCCGCACGCCGGATGCTTAGCTGTGGCGCGGCCCTTGCGAGTTTGTCATTTCTTTATCCGAGCACCATTCTTTAATGCATGCCGGGGATGGAAACCGATATAGTATCTCTGCGCGGAAATAGTCATGATTAACGGTCAACGGATCGCCGTGGTGCTCCCGGCTTACAACGCGGAAAAGACGCTGGAGACGACCGTCCGCGAGCTTCCCGACTTGGTGGATGTTTGTATTCTGGTGGACGATCACAGCTCCGACCGCACCGTGGAAATTGCGAAACGGCTGGGCCTGCAATTTTTTGTTCACGATAAGAATTACGGTTACGGACGCAATCAGCAAACCTGTTACCGCGAGGCACTGGCGGCGGGGGCGGATGTGGTCATCATGGTGCACCCGGACTATCAATACACGCCGCTGCTGGTAACGGCCATGGCCAGCATGGTGGCTTACGGCATTTATGATGTGGTGCTCGGGTCGCGCATTATCGGCGGCACCGCGCTCCGCGGCGGCATGCCTTTCTACAAATACGTGGCCAACCGCCTGTTGACCGCATTCGAGAACTTGTTCCTCGCGTGAAACTCTCCGAATATCACACCGGATATCGCGCCTTCAGCCGCAAAGTCTCGCTTGACCTTCCGCTGCTGGAAAATTCCGACGACTTTGTTTTCGACAATCAGATGCTGGCGCAATGCGTGCACTTCGGTTTCCGGATTGGCGAAGTCTCCTGCCCCACGAAGTATTTTGAGGAAGCATCTTCCATCAATTTCGGCCGCAGCGTGAAATACGGATTCGGCGTGCTGGCGACCTCGCTGCAGTTTGGTTTGCAGCGATTCGGGTTGGGACATTTCCGGATCTTCAACGACGAGGGTCGGCGCTTAGAACCCGCGAGCGCTGACTACTATGCCCGCGGCGCGGCAAAGACGGCGGTCAGCTAACCTTGGCTACGCTCACCGCGCCTGCTCCCCTGGTTCATGAATCGGTTTCTTCCCAGGCGAAAAATCCGGCCGCGCGGGAACTTGCATTCCTCTTCCTCGCGACCGTGGGGGCACTCCTGGTCCACGGCTACCATCCTTACGTTGAGGATGCGGAAATTTACGTTCCCGGAATCAAGCGGCTTCTTCATCCATCTCTCTATCCGCGCAATTCACAGTTCTTCACCTCGCACGCCGGTATGACTTTATTCCCGCACTTGATTGCGGCCTCCGTGCGGCTCACTCATATTCCCTTTGACTGGGCGTTGTTCTGCTGGCAATTTTTTTCCATTTTCCTTCTGCTGCTGGGATGCTGGCATTTAGCCAGGCTGTGCTTTCCCAGCGAACGCGACCGCTGGGGCGCCGTCGCCCTCGTGGGATCGCTGCTTACAATTCCTGTCGCTGGCACCGCGCTTTACATCATGGATCAGTATTTAACGCCCCGCGCATTTTCCACGCCGGCCATCATCTTCCTTATCGTGAATTCCGTGGAGCGGAAATTTGTTCGCGCTGCGCTCTGGGCGGTTTTCATCGCCCTCATACATCCGCTCATGGCTGTGTTCGGCATCATTTTCTGCGGCGTGGTGATGGCGCGGGAATGGAACGTTCGTCCCCTGGCGCGCCCTGCTGCTGCATTTTTGTTACTGCCCATGGGATTGTTTCCGCGGGTGACCGCCCCTTACATCATTTCACTCAACCGGCATTCCTATTTTTTCGTCACTCGCTGGGAGTGGTATGAATGGGTGGGAATTTTTGCTCCGCTGGCGCTGCTCTGGTGGTTCCAGCAGATTGCCTGCAGCCGTGGCTGGCGCACGCTTGGAATTCTTTGCCAGGCATTGATTGCCTTTCAGCTTTTCTTTTTTGTCGTGTCACTTGTGCTCTGCCTGCCCACGCTTGCCAATTTCTCCGAATTACAACCCATGCGCAGCCTGCATCTTCTGTATGTGCTGCTGTTTGTTTTTGCTGGAGGATTGCTGGCTGAATTTGTGTTCAAGAAGAGCATCCTGCGCTGGTGCGCGCTTTTTGTTCCGCTCTGCGCGGGAATGTTTTTTGCGCAGTTGCAGCTGTTTCCGAGAAGCGCGCATATCGAATGGCCGAGCGCAAATTCCCGCAATACCTGGGTAAACGCATTTCTCTGGATTCGCAATAACACGCCCAACGACGCCTACTTCGTGCTCGATCCCCAGTACATGAAGTCGCCTGCGGAAGACGTTCACGGTTTTCGCGCCATCGCGGAACGTTCCAGCCTGGCGGATGATGTGAAAGACAGCGGCGCAGTCTCCATGTTTCCCGCACTCGCGGAGACTTGGCAGCAGCAGGTGCGGGCTTTGCAGGGATGGCGGAATTTTCAGGCGTCCGATTTTCAGAGGCTGCATCAGCAGTTTGGCGTGGATTGGGTTGTGCTCGACCAGCAATCGAGCAGCGCCGCTGTTGGCCTGGACTGTCAATATGACCGCGACCATCTGCGAGTCTGCCGCATCCCTTGATGTTCGCGCTGCAATATTGCGGTTTGCATCGCCCCAAAGCATTCGCTAGCATCGGATCAGGCGGACATTTATGGCACAGCTCATCCCGGAAACGAGCACTCCGGAAAAATCCGCGCCTCCGAACAAGACCAGTCCCGCACAAGCCCTGGCTGACAAAATCCGGCCCGATAAACCGAGCCCGCCGCAACTCGTCTTTGGCGAGATCCTCAGCTTTGCTTACGACACCTTTTGCAGCAATAAAGTCCGCTTCGCGTTGACCTCGCTGGGGATGGTCATCGGCACCGCCTCGCTCATCCTTGTCGTCACCATCGGAATGACCGGTAAGCAGTACATCCTGAACCAGATTCAATCCATCGGCACCAACTGGATTTACGCCGAATACCAGGGCGGAGCGCAGCGGGTCACCAACGCCCCGGACGATCCTTTAACCCTCGACGATATGAATGCCGCACGCCAGGAGGTTCCGGGAATCATCGCGGCCTCTCCGGTGGTGCCACTCGCCGACCGCATTCCCGTGGGAAACGGCAAAGAGCGCGACGTCCAGATTCTTGGCGTTTATCCCGAGTACAGTGTGGTGCGAAATCTGGTCGTCGTCTCCGGGCGGTTTTTCGACGCGCAGGACGAACAGGCGCACAATAAAGTCGGCGTCATCACTGAAAAACTTGCGCGGGAACTGTACGGCTCGCCGCAGAACGCGCCGGGAAAGCTAATCAAAATAAGCGGCCTGCCCTTTACCGTGATCGGTACCTTCAAAGAGCGCGTGGATACTTTCGGCCAATCGGAAGTCACCGACAACACCATAGATATCCCTTACAGCGTCTCGCGCTATTTCACCGACACGTCCAAAGTGAAGCAGATTTACTTTTCCGTCACCGATCCATCCATGGTTGTGCCGGCCACAGCGCAGATCAAACGCATTATCCAGTCCCGCCACCGGCCTGAATCGGTGTACAACGTGGAAAACCTCACACAGCTGGTAACCGTTGCGGAAAAAACCGCCAATGCGCTCACTTATATTTTGCTGGCCATCGCGGCGATCGTGCTGCTGGTCAGCGGAATCGGCATCATGAACATCATGCTGGCGACGGTCAGCTCGCGCATTCGCGAAATTGGGATCCGCAAAGCCATCGGCGCAACCAACAGCGAAATCAAATTCCAATTCCTCTCAGAAGCCATTCTAATTTCCGTCGGCGGGGGGCTGATCGGGGTAGTCATCGGCCTCGCCATTCCGTACTCAGTGCGCTTTCTGACCGAATACCGGATCCCGATCTCCGGACTCTCCGCGATTGTGGCGATCGTGGTTTCTTCGCTGGTAGGAATTCTGTTCGGAACCATCCCCGCAACCCGCGCCGCGAAGCTGGACCCGGTGGAGAGTTTGCGGTACGAATGAGGCAGTTGCCGGCTCCCAGTTGCCAGTTCTCGACAACCGAGAACTGACAACCCACAATCGCCCCAAAAACAAGTCAGCCGGGCTGGTTGGCCCGGCTCATGCTTGCTCTACCATCTTCGGGGTTCGGTTTGGTTCTAAGGCCCCCGCAGAATCTCAATTTCAAAATCACATTCTCAATTGTGAGACTAAAAACAAATGTCTCAATTAGCCTGATTCAATTACATGACGAGCGCAAGGTTCTCCAGCTCGTGCTGCAATACAGGCATCGAGCAACCTGCCATTTCAACACGGCCGGCCGCATCAAACGCCGCTTGTGGCGAGACGCCATAACCCCGCCCCATCAGGAAGACCTGCAGTAACTCGGCAGCCTCGCGCGAATCGGCCAGTCCACCCTGCAACAGATCGTTTCGCAGGGCTGCAAGTTCGGTTGTAGTAAATCTTTCTTTGTCTTTCATGGTCGTTATCACCTCCGACCTCATCTCTCCAACCTATTAGACTCCGCGGTACCCACGTACGTTGCATGCAATTTGGTTGCCGCAAAACCGCCATACTTCGCTATACGTGGAAATCATCGTCATAGTTCCTTCAACCCCTTATCTTCTCTCAAGTTGCGTAAGAAAATAGCATTCCGCAAAGGCGCTTTTCAAATGCACTTCCGGACTCCCGGACTGACAAATTGTGTCGTTATGGAACGCGCTCTCTCGAAAAACACACAAGACCGGGTTACCGCGCATTGATTACCCGTCCATTGATGGCCCATAGGCCGGCCCTTCAACCTCCTATTACCCAAGGCGAAACACATACTGGTCGCTGATGACAAAATTGAGCAGCGAACAGGAAGCGATTGCCAGGCAGTTGGCAGCCATATATTGGACGTGAAGGCTGCCGACCAGGACCTTCATCAGAAGCAAGTTCGCAGTGAGCGAAAATGCTCCCGTGGTCAGATTGAATTTCAGCAGGCGTGCAGCCCACGAGCCGCGCCCTCGATCCGCCCAGGTAAAGCGCTCGTGCCAAAAAAAGTTGTGCAGGATGGCAGCTTCCACGGCGCTTGCCGTTGCCGCCAAATAATCTACGTGCAGGACACTTTTCAGGATGGCCAGTGCCGCCAGCTGCACCCCGATCCCTATGCCCCCCACAGCGTTGAACTTCAGCCAGCGGGCAACAAGGCATACCCACTTCGCTCGCGCTGCGGCCATTAGCGTGATTCCTCGTGATACAAGCGCCACGTATTGCAGGCGGTGTAGAAGACAACCATCGCGGCCATGCCGGCGATGCCGACCAGCCCTCCGATATCAAAGAGGCGATATTGCTGCTTCAGCACGCGCGGCCAGCGCAGCAGGGCCAGGTTTCCCGCCGCCAGCAGGACCCGCAATTCCGTTGGCCCGAAATTCCAAAATGAAAGCCGGAATTCACCGATGGAGTAGGCTGCGAGATAAGACTGGATGGAGAGTAGAAGGAAACCAATCAGCAGACCACCAGAAATGTAGGGATGCATGAACCCGGAGAGCCCCAGGCCGCCCATTATGCAGAGAGCGCCAAAGCTATCTACCATGTGGTCCACGTAAAAGCCATAACGCGGCCGCTCCCGGCGGCGAAGCCGGGCAAGCGTGCCATCCAGGCTGTCGCCGAACCAGTTCACAGCGAGAAAACCTATTCCCGCGATCAGCCACCAATGATTTTGAACTGCCAGCGCATAGCTGACTCCGGCCATGATTTGTCCGGCGAGTCCCAACAACGTAAGGTGGTCAGAGTTGACCCATGCGGGGAGACATTCCGCCAGCCAGAGCAATGCCCTTTTCTCAAGCGATGATAAAAAGCTGGTTTGAATGCGGTTAGCCTGCTTGAAGCGGGCCAGCCGCGATTTCCTTAATATCTCGGGATTGACCTGCTCGCAAAATTCCGTAAATGTATCTGCCATTTGCGTTCCTCCTGCGGACAATCTGCAAGCTGGCGGAGCAGTTCGCAATGCACGGCGGGTAAATTCCCGGTCAACTCGAGATCATCTAAATAAAAGCTGGATTTCTAAAGACTTGCAGAAGAATTTCCGGAGACATCAATTTTCTCGAAGGGCGATTTTAGGATATGCGCGGTGAAAAACGAGTCCGACAATTAGCAGAACGACGAACAAAAACACACTGGCTTCCGGACCGGTTGAGCCTCCGGTGAGCCATTTCGGACCCTGGAGGGAAGAATGCATCAGGCGGCCGGGTGCGAGTTGTCCGCTGTCAGGAACAGAGTACAAGTAAGATTCAGCCCAATCCCAGGCAGCATGAAAACCTACCGCAAACCACAAGTTGCCCGTGCGGTGCAGGGTGAGGCAGAAGAACAAACCGATGCACACGGCCGCGCCGATACCCGGTAAGCTCTCACCCGGATTGTCCAAGTGCAGGGCGCCAAAGACAATGGAGAGCACTGCTGCCGCCGGCCAGAAGCCTGTCTCCTGTGAAAGTGTGAACTGCGTATAGCCGCGGACTAGAAATTCTTCATAGAAACCAACCAGAAGAAACATTACTCCCCAGAACACAGCAAATTTTAGGACGCGGAAGCCGTGCAGGGCTGGCGGCCCGAAATGGAAAACTCCAAGTGCTCTCAGGAACAGCATAAGAAGTGTGATGGCGGCCAGTCCCCAAATTCCTCCCATCGCAAAATTCTTGCTCCAGCCTTTGCTGTGGGGAAATCCATAAGTCCCGAAGGGCCGCTCTTCCATTTTGGAGAGGAGCAGCGCCGGCACCAGCGCCGCAATCAACAGCCCTGCTTCAGCGATCATCATCAGCCACAGTTGCAGGATTGGCTGCTGCACCAGTCCCGATAAAATGAGTTCCACCATGAATTTCAGCACTTTATACATGCAGACATAGAAAACAAGACGCCAAACGGGCCGCAAACCATCCGGGGTCAATAGAATCCGCGATACTATGGGATGGCGTTCTTCAGGGCCTTTTGCGAAGCTTGCATCCGATGGATCGGGCTCTGGGACGTGATTGGATGTGCCAGCCGCTGTTAGTTCATCCATGGCAATGGGACGCTTTCGTAAGGGACGCTTTCCTAAACAATTTCGAACATGGTAAAACACTCGCTCCATCCGATGGGTAAATTCTTCACACGCGAGCGTTTTGGTCAACCGCAGGTATTCGCCGGGCTGCTGCTGTTGATTTTTCTGGCGCAGTGCATCTGGCTGGTGGGCAAGACAAATCTGAATGAGTCTCCAAACTGGAACCAATTCGACCGCATTCAACTGGGACTTCAGCTTTGGAGGAACGACAAAGTTGAGACAACTATCGGCAATAGTTCGGATCCCACTTACGCGGGTCATATTTACAGGCGTTCATCGGAGGTTGGATTTGAAAATATAACCCGCGTTGATAAAAACCATTCAGCTCTTTGGTACTTGATTGCCTCCGCGCCATTCGTGTTTTGTCCTATTGCGAATTTAGAAAAATGCATCGAAGGCCACCTCTGGCTCGCGGTGGTGCCAAACCTCATCTTTGCAGTTTTGCTTGGGGCTTCGCTCTGGTACGTGGCACGGCGCCTTTATGGAAATGCCGGAGGCTATATTGCGCTGGTATTTTATTGCTTTTCGCCGGGGATCATCGTTTCCAGCGCCATGTGGTTCGCGCAACCGGAAATGGGAGCCGCATGGGGAGCCTTCGGGGCCATCTTCACGGCGATTGCCGTCTCCCACACGCTGTATGCTCCGCGCGAGGTGATCCTGTGGAACTGGCGACGCATTCTGTTGCTGGGCCTCTCATTCGCGCTGGCCGTCGGATCGCAATTTTCCCTCATCGTGCTCGTGCCGATGGCGCTTCTGTTCATGTTGTATCTGGCTCCGGGCAGAAGAATCGCGGCGTTTGTCATTTGGCTTTCCGCATGCGTCATCGCCTGCGCTCTGATTTTTGCGGCTTACGGATTTCATCCCGCAAGGCTGTTTGCCGCGCTGCGCAACGCTAACTTTTTCGGGCTGATCTGGCAGGCTTTCACCGTGGCCGAAGCCTATCTCGCTTTATTCCGGCATATCGAGCGAATGGGGCCGGGAGTGGTCGCTCTGCTTCCCGTGGTGCTGATCGCCTATGCCTACTGGCGGCGTGCGCGCTATTTCGGCAACACGGCACCTTTGATCGTCGCCGCGCTTCTGCTTATATTGAGCCTGGGTTCGCCGCACTATCCCGGCTTCGGCTTCGCACTCATGGCCGTTCCATTTCTGTTCGTGTTTATTTCCGGCATCATTGCCGATTTGCTTGAAACTGGCTATCGAAGTATCGTCCTGCTCACTGTGGGCGGTGTATTGCTAGCAAATGCCTGCGCGAACCTGTGGCAGATAATCCATGCAATGTGATTCAGGTGTATTTTCATCAAGATAGCGTGCGGAAATTTCGCGCAACTTAGCCTGCGCCAATGCGTTCTAATAGGTATAGAGTTGTTTGGGGAAGGGGAGCTGCCACATGCTTTCCACGCTGTTCCGCCGATTTCGTTTTACCGCCATCGCAATTTTATTTTCCTTTTCAGTTATTGTTCCGGCGGTCCATGCCCAGCACATGCATCAGCCGGGCGTCGCTGCTTCGGTTACATCGCATGGTTTTGGCGGACACTTTGGGAACGCGCCGGGAGTGCCTGCAAGCGTAACGTCTCACGGTTCGTTCGCGCCCAACCGTTTTGCACCGAATCGTTTTGCGCCGAATCGCCCTGTACGCGGATCTTTTGGTTGCTGCGGCCCAGTGGTCGGTCGGCATCCGGGGAGAGCCCGGTTCGAACATCGGTCCCGCCGCGAGTTCTTTCCCGGCACAGTCGTTTACGGAGTTCCGTATTACCCATATGCCTATGACGATTGGGAAGACTACGCGGATGCGCCATCTGACAATCAGGGCTCCTATGATGCTCAATACGAAAACCAGTATGGTGGCCAATCCGACAACGGTCCCACAGTCTTCGACCGAAGTGGCCGAGGTCCGGAATATCCGGCGCCAGACCGTGTAGAGGAACAGCCGCCGGCACCCCCTTCTCAGGACAATACCGCGCAATCGAACCCTGAACCCGAGCCACTGCAACCCGCCGACTGTGCTGGTTTTCAAGGATGGCCATCAGGTTGAAGTTTCCAATTATGCAATCGTCGGGGACACGATTTTTGACTTCACTCCCGGCCATGCGCGCCGTGTGGCGCTCTCGGAGCTAAACGTCCAGGCCACACAAAAGCAGAATGATGACCGGGGAGTGGATTTCCGTCTACCCGCTGGACCGCAGGGAGAATGACTTTTAGTGAAGCGTTCTTGCGCAATCATCCTGCAAAACTATCAATGTAGGCGCGGGCGTCCTCGCCCGTGAGAGTTCATCGTCACCACTTTCGCGGGCGAGGGAGCGCATACATCTTCTGTTCTCCGCTGGTAACATTGTGATTAACAATTTTGCATCTTGCTCATGACGCATCCAATCGAACAGGAGTAGGGTAACTTCTTGCGTATCTTAATGCGCCTCGCCGTCTTCCTGGGTTTTCTCGTTCTCATGGTGTTTGCACAGCGATTTTGGTTCTCCCACGCGTGGGGTGGAATCGAGCGCATTCCCCGCCTCTTACTGCGACGGACGCTACAAATATTGTGGTCGTTGGCCTTGCTTGTGGTCGTTGTGAGTTTTCTCCACCCTTTCGTGGGACGGTTCCTGCCCCTGGAAGGCTTTTCCCGATTTTTCTCCATCGGGCGTACCTGGCTCATTGTTTCCGTTTTCGGTTTCCTGGTCTTCGAGTTTGTGATTGGCGTGGGATGGCTTTTTCATTCCATCGCGGGCCTGTTTACGCATAATGGTGGCGGTTTTCAAGCCGAGCGGCGAACATTCTTGCGTTATGCCGCTTATCTTGCGGGCAGCATCCCGTTCCTTGGCGCGGCTTACGGCTACGCTATCGAGCGGTGGGATTTCCAGGTTGACCGCGTCGAACTTCCTGTTGCGAACTGGCCGAAGGAACTGGACGGCATGAAGATCATGCAGTTAAGCGATATCCACCGCAGCGACACTATGCCGCGGGAAGAAGTGGCACGCGCTGTCACCATGGCAAACGCGCTGGGCGCTGACCTAGCCGTCGTCACTGGAGACTTCATCAGTTATGAAGGCGACCCTTTGGAAGACTGCATTGCTGAATTGAGCAAATTGCGCGCCCCGTTGGGCGTTTGGGGATGCAACGGAAACCACGAAATCTACGCGCAGGCAGAAGCCGAGGCGCAGCGCCTGTTCGCAAAATTTGGCATGCGTCTGTTGCGCCAGGAAAATGCACAACTCGAATGGCACGGCGGCAAATTTAATTTAATCGGCGTGGACTACCAGCGCGATCACATGACGCGCGGCCCCGCCGGACCGATGCTCGAAAACATGGACCACCTCATTCGCCGCGACATGCCGAACGTGCTTCTCTCGCATAATCCCAATTCCTTCCGTCGCGCCGCCGATCTGGAAATTGAACTGAGCCTCGCCGGCCATACCCATGGCGGTCAGATTAAGTTTGAGGTCGTGGACCATGATGTAACCCCGGCCCGGCTGATCACGGAATTCGTCGCCGGACTTTACCGGTTGCCATTTGGAAATGGCTCCGCTCCGGTACTTGCCAATGGCAATAGGTCCGAAAAAGCCGCCTGCATTTATGTGAATCGCGGCCTGGGAACTTTTGGTATGCCGGTACGGTTAGGGGTCCCGCCGGAAATCACTCTGATGACCCTGCGTTCCGCCTGAAAAATTAATCGCCCGCCGCGGCATAGGCCCGAGGCGCTTGCGAAATCGGCCGCACTGCGGCCTTTCTCCGGTCACGCAAGCGCAGCATGGGTTGCTCGATCAGGTAGTAGGAGGCGCAAGCCAAGCCCAGACTTCCTATTACCGCTTCCGCGAGTTTTGAATGCGGGTTGAAGAAAAAAATCTGCTGCCATAGATACAAGCTATAACTGATTTTCCCCAGCCAGACGACCGGCGCAATATTTAATAACCGATACGGTCGTTGCACAACATGCAGAAGAACTCCGGCAATACAAATTTGCATGAGCGGAGAAAAACAAAACAGCAGTAGGAGAGTGTGCGTTTTGCTGGTTGCGTGGAACTGAGGAACCAGCACGACGACCAATGCCATTAAGACAGCGAGACTGGCGGGAATTTTCCTGATTCGTGGAGCAAAAATCGCCAGAAGAGATCCCACCGCAAGATTGTCGGCAACGGCTGGAAAAGTGAAACTGACGTTTGCATTGATCCGCAGCAGATCACAAAATGCCATGTAAAACGGGGTAAATGCGATGACACCGAGAAGGACAGCAGTCTTATGCTGGCCCCATTTTTTCAGTACGCTGGGCCAAAGCAGATAGAACTGTTCTTCGACTGCCAGCGACCAGAAATGCGCCAAAAAAGATGGCATAAAGAAATTAAAGTTGGCCAAATAAAACAGTGCAGCCCCCAGGTCATACCAGCGAACTTCCTTCCAGCGGAAAATCGCGATGGCAATGACGAAGACAGTAGCTGAAGGGAGAATCCGGAAGGCCCTCCGCCGGTAAAAGCCACTCAGGCTGATGGTTGAAGTGGTGGTCTGTTCTTTTAGTAACAGACTGGTAATTAGATATCCGGAGATTACAAAAAATATTCTAACGCCAGTATTCCCGTAAGGAGTTAGAGGAGAATGAAAGCCATTGTGCATCATATGCCAATGGCTGATGACAACCATGAGGATGGAGACAGCTCTTAACCCGTCAAGTGATGGGATACGTTTCAAAAAAAAATCATAGCTATCCCACGCGATGATTCAGAGTGACTTTTCGGAGTCCTTAAGTTTGCGGTGTTTGTATTCTCAGAAACTAGTCACCGGCGGGTACAGCGCAAAGCGAAGGCGTTTGGCGCGAGGGCGGCAGCTCCGGCTTTCTGCTATTTCTAACCCTCAGCATAGGCTGTTCAACCAAGTAGTAGGACGCGCAAGCAAGGCCTAACACAACAAATATGAAATACCAGGGTTTCGGATTATGGGTGAAAGTGAAACACTGCTGCCAGAGATAAAGGCTGTAACTAATTCTTCCCAGCCATGCGACGGGAGCCAGATTCAATATCCGGTATGGGTGCCGGACTACGTGCAGCAGCACTCCAGCAATGCAAACTTGCATGAGCGGCCACAGCACAAAGACCTTTACAGTCGTTTGGATTGCGGACGTGGCCGGAAAGGCCGGAACCGCTGCGATGACCAGCAACATGCAAGCGGCAAGCCACGGCCGGATTGCAGGGATGCGTTGTATCACGACGGCCAGCAGACATCCGATCGCCAGGTTGTCGGCAACCGTGGGAAATATTCCGTAATCTCCTCCCGGCAATCTGAGCCAGAAGCAAAACTCACTGACGAAAGGCGCCCCAACAATTACCCCGAGCAGAACTCCTACTCTATGGCGGCGAATGCTCTTAAAAATTCCCGGCCATAAAAAATAAAATTGCTCTTCGACTCCGAGCGACCATAGGTGGCCGATGGACCAAGGCTTATGGAAATCGAAGTTCATCACAAAAAAAACCGCCGCCGCCATCTCCTGCCATCGCAACTCATGCCAGTAGATAACGAACATCGGCAGCATAAAGGCGAAAGCGGCGGGAAGGATGCGGTAAGCGCGGCGGACGTAGAAATTGCGCAAATTGATGGTGCCGGTCTTTTCTTCTTCCTTGAGCAGCAGGGTGGTAATCAGGAACCCGGAAATTACGAAAAATATCCGGACCCCGAGGTTTGCGTAAGCGGAGGCTGAGTCAACACCGTAATGTGTGTTCGTCCAATGGCCCGCAATCACCAGACAAATGGAGATGGCCCGCAGCCCATCGAGTGAAGGTATGCGCTTCAAAACAATACGAGTTTAGCGAGTTCACTCGAACACGCGGAGTAACTTCGCGGAGTCCCATTCCGCCATCTTGCAAATTTTTCTGGTGTCCGCTGAGGAGCGCAAACAAACTACGCGCCCCGCCCGACCGTTCGGAATGTGGAAAAGAACTACATGAAATACAGTCTCTTTCCACTTGACACTTAACATCACTTAAGCCGAGACTCGGTGCGTTTTGTTATAGGCAGTTTCACTCATCGCACAGCTCTCCACGCACCATCCACCTTTCTGCCGTCGGGAGGCATTTAAGTTTTCGGGCCGCAAATATAGTGATGACTTTTCAGATCAGACAGGAGATCCATCCATGGCACGTTCCAGAAATTTGTTGATTACATTGTTGGCCTTTATGACCTTCTCTCTTTTGCCGGCGTCCGCTCAGAAGAGATTCGTGAAGGGACATATCATGATCCCAAAATCCAGTGTGGCCCAGCCCAGCACTTCGGGTAGGGTGTTCCACACCAACATCCAAGTGTTTATGCCGGACACAGGAAGGCCGCTGGTAGGACCTCCGTTTCCCGGATTCGGCTTTGAGACCCCGGCCTCCTTGGGCTGCGTCTACGGGCTCACCCGAAGAACACCCGGCTGCAATCCCAATGTCGCCATCGCCAACCCGACCGGCGGCAAAGGCGCAATCGCCATTGTGGACGCATTCGACGATCCCAACGCCGCAGCTGATTTAGCATTCTTCTCCGCGCAATTCGGACTTGCTCCAGCGAACTTGAAGGTTGTGTACGCAACCGGAACTCAGCCGGCCCTGGACCCCACGGGAGGCTGGGAGCTTGAGGAGTCCCTGGACATCGAATGGGCCCACGCCATGGCGCCCAAGGCAAAAATATTTTTGGTGGAAGCGGCCAGCAATATGGGAGACAACCTGTTCGTGGCGGAACAAGTGGCGAGCAGCCTGGTGGCCGCGGCGGGCGGGGGAGAAGTCAGCAACAGCTGGGGCGGCGAGGAATCGGCTGACGAAGTTACGGCAGATCCCCTTTTCGTGATGCCCGGCGTTGTCTTCTTTGCCTCAACCGGCGATGCTCCGGGAACCAGCTATCCCAGCACTTCGCCCAACGTGGTTGCCGCGGGCGGAACGACAACAGCCCGCAGTCCCTTCACCGGAGACTTTCTGTACGAACTCCCTTGGACTGAAGCAGGCGGCGGCGCCAGCGACTTTGAGCCCCGTCCGCACTACCAGAATGGCGTCGCGAGGGTCGTTGGCAATGCGCGCGGCACTCCCGATGTGTCGTTCGACTCCAACCCTGATACTGGCGTTTGGGTTTGGGACAGCAATCTGTTCCAGGGCGCAGCCGGAGGTTGGTTCGTGGTGGGCGGCACCAGCGTTGCTTCTCCATCGCTTGCGGGCATCGTGAACTCCGCCGAGCATCTCTTCCATTCTTCGGATGCGGAATTGTCCGTCATGTACAGCAATGCGCGAAATCCATTCGAGTTTCATGACGTGCAATTCGGATTCTGCGGCCCCTATGCTGGCTTCCTGGCAGAGCGCGGCTGGGACTTCTGTTCCGGCATCGGCAGCATGAACGGAAAGCACGGGAAGTAACATCGTTAGCCTGATTCAACAATGAGCGGCATCTGAAACAACTTCAGACGCCGCCTTTTGTTTCGCGATTCTATTTGCCGCCACGAAGGACCCCATGGAGGACACCCCTCGCTGTCTGGCCTTAATGACGGTGCGAATGTCGAGTCGATATAGCGTTCGCCGGCGTCCATTTGAACTTATCTCTACAGTCCCCTTATACTTACAGCCCGCGATGAAGGTTCTGGTAATCATTCCGGCAGCTGGGCTGGGAACGCGCATGGCTGCGCCTGCCGCTGGCAAAAAAAAGGCGTCCAAGCAGTTCACCGACTTGGGCGGAACGCCTATCCTCGTCCACACGCTGCGAAAGTTCGTGAATTGCCCGCAAGTGGATGAGGTCTACGTCGCCCTGCGCAGAAATGAAATTGCGGGCTTTCGCGCGCGCCTGGAAAGCGAAGCCAAAGACGTTCTGCAGAAGACCATCCACTACATAGTGGGAGGCGAACACCGGCAACAATCGGTCGCCAATGCCTTGGCAATGGTTTCAGCCGCGCCTGAGGACATTGTTCTGGTGCATGACGCGGTCCGCCCCTTCGTTTCTGAGGAGATCATTCGTGATGTGATCGAAGCGGCGCGCAAGCACGGCGCCGCCATCGCCGGAATGCCCGCCGTGGACACGGTCAAGCAAGTGGAACGGACTCCCGAAGGCGCGGTCATCAAGTCCACCATCCCGCGCGAAAAGGTGGTCATGGCGCAAACGCCGCAGGGGTTCCATTACAAAATCCTCCGCAAGATTTTTGATGAGGCCACAGCCAACGGCTTCATGGGCACCAACGAAGCATCGCTCGCGGAACGCTCCGGCCAGCAGGTGGCCGTGGTCATGGGCTCATCCAGAAATATTAAGATTACGACCCCGGCCGATTTGCAGGTGGCCGAGTTCTACTTGAAATCTGCTTCTTGATCGGATTCGTAAGCGATGCCACCGAAGAACAATTCCAGTCCGAACCCGCGACTGCCTATTCGCATCGGCTACGGCTGGGACTCACACGAGTTCAAGTCCGGAATTCCTCTGGTAATCGGCGGCGTCCGGCTGGCGCACCATAGCGGGCTTGGCGGCCACTCCGACGGCGACGTGCTTCTTCACGCGCTTACTGATGCTTTGCTTGGAGCGATTGCCGGGCCGGACATTGGCTCACTGTTTCCGCCATCTGATCCAAAGTGGAAGGGCGCGGACAGCGCAATTTTCTTGCGGGAAGCTTTAGATCGCGTGAGCGCGGCGGGATATTCCATCGCCAATGTGGACTCGACTCTGATTCTTGACACTCCTAAAATTGGGCCGCATGCCGCCGCCATTCGCGAGCGTGTAGCCAAGTTGCTTGAAATTCCTGTGGACTGCGTCGGCCTGAAAGCCAAGACCCCGGAAGGCATGGGGACGGACAATGCCGCAATTGCGCATTCCGCGGTGCTGCTAAACAAGAGCCGTGCGAAAGCGAAGAAGAAGCAGCGGTCCAAAGCGCGACGAAGAAAGTAAAAATCTTCCCGCTCTTTTGCTACAAGCGTTTTAGGTGTCCGTGCGCGCCAGCCACTTTTCCACCTCAGGTGCCCGATACTTCACCATCTCCTCTAGCAGCCTTTCCGGATCGCCCGCTGTGATCAGCATCGAGCGATGCTTGGAATGCAGAAATCCATCGTCCACCGCACGGTCGAAAAGGGCGAGCAGCGGATCGAAATATCCTTCCACATTCAGAAGCCCGCAGGGCTTTTTATGCGATCCGAGCTGCGCCCAGGTCAAAATTTCGCAGAACTCGTCGAGCGTTCCAAAGCCGCCGGGCAGCGCGATGAAAGCGTCCGACAGTTCGGCCATCAGGGCCTTGCGTTCATGCATGGTCTGCACCACGCGCAGATCGGTCAACCCGGTGTGCGCCACTTCCCTCCGCACCAGCGACTCAGGGATGACACCGATTACCTCGCCGCCTTCTTCAAGGACCGCATCGGCGATGGAGCCCATCAGTCCAACCCGGCCACCGCCGTACACCAGCGAGAGTTTCTCCTGTGCCAACCAGCGGCCCAGATCCACTGCCGCCTTCGTATACGCACTGCGCGAGCCTGAATTGGATCCGCAGAAGACACAGATTCGATTCCACTTATGCATGAGCCCAAATTATCTCAGATCATTACCAGCCCGGCCTGGAAGGCAAAGGTTTGCTGAATCCCCGCGAATTTTATAGAATCTAATGACTCAGACAGAGGTTTGGAGAATTATGAAGGCAGCCATTCATCCCGCTTACAACGAAATTCGCGTGCTATGCGCATGTGGACATAGCTTTTCGACCCGCTCGACCCATAAGGGCGACATCCACGTAGAAATCTGTTCGAATTGCCACCCCTTCTTTACTGGCAAGCAGAAGCTCGTGGACACCGCCGGCCGCGTGGAGCGCTTCCGCCGCAAGTACGCCAAGGCTGAGCCGGCGAAGAAGTAATCGCTGCGGGCTCTATCAGTTAGAAAACCCTCGCTTCGGTGAGGGTTTTGTTTTTTAGCTGCGCAGTCACGCGCCGATTTCCGTGTTTTACTGCGCGGCTTTCAGCTTTTTCGATTTCTCTTCCACGCCCTTGGCCAGTTTTCCTTTGTATGCGTCAAGCTTCTTGGCAACTTCGGCATCCGCAAGACCGATCATCTGCGCGGCCAGAATTCCGGCGTTCGTTGCGCCCGGTTTCCCAATCGCCACCGTGGCCACTGGGATTCCCGCAGGCATCTGCACCGTCGCCAGCAAAGAATCCATCCCCTGCAGCGAAGTGGAGGGAATCGGTACGCCGATCACCGGCAGCGTGGTGTGCGCGGCAATCACACCCGCCAAGTGTGCAGCTCCGCCAGCCCCGGCAATGATGACGCGAAGGCCATTGGCTCTGGCGTTGCGCGCGAACTCCGCCGTGCGGTCCGGCGAGCGGTGCGCCGAAGTAACGTCCATTTCGTAGGCGATGCCAAACTCGTCCAGTATTTTCCCCGCCTCGCGCATGATCTCAAGGTCTGAATCGCTTCCCATCACAATTGAAACCAAAGGTTTGCTCATGATTTCCCCGTTTATGAATTGCTAAATTAAAAGCGCACAGATAATTACTTTAATGCTCGAGCAGCAATGTCTTTCCGATAATGCGCCCCGTCAAAACTGATTTTTCCCACCGCTTCGTAAGCTCTTGCTACCGCCGATTTTAAATCCGCGCCGCGCGCCGTGACGCCCAGCACGCGTCCACCAGCCGTGTAATACGAGCCATCTCGCTTGCTCGTCCCCGCGTGAAATACCTTGACCCCTTCCAGTTCGGCCGCCTCATCCAATCCACGAATGGCCTTGCCGTTCTCATACGTCCCCGGATACCCTCCCGACGCGATCACCACGCAGGCCGCGGCATCCGGCGACCAATCAAGTTCCTGCTCATTCAGTTTCCCATCAATTGCCGCTTCCATGGCGTCCACAAGATCGCTGTCCAACCGCATCAGGATCGGCTGCGTCTCCGGATCGCCGAAGCGGCAGTTGAATTCCAGCACCATGGGCCCGCGCGCCGTCATCATCAGCCCGCAATAAAGCACGCCTTTGTATTCCGCCCCTTCAGCCTTCATTCCGGCAACCACCGGTTGCGCTACGTGATGCAGCAGCCAGTGCTGCATTTGATCATCGAGAAGCGTGTCCGTGGAATACGCCCCCATGCCGCCGGTGTTCGGCCCGGTGTCTCCGTCGCCGATGCGTTTATGGTCCTGCGCCGCAGCCAAAGGCGCGACATGCTCACCATCGCTCAAAACAAGAAATGAAATTTCTTCACCCTTAAGGCACTCTTCCAGAACAATTTTAGATCCCGCATCACCCAGCATTTTGCCGCTCAACATCTCCGAGGAAACCTGGATGACCTCTTCTTTCGTATTGCAGATCACCACACCCTTGCCCGCCGCAAGGCCATCCGCCTTCACCACAATGGGCGTATGAAAGTGCGGCAGAGCCTCCTGAATTTCCGCCGGGGAGTTGCAGATCGCATAATGTGCCGTGGGAATGCGGTGGCGTTGCATGAACTCCTTGGCAAAACTCTTGCTCGATTCCAGCTGCGACGCCTCGCGCGTGGGGCCAAAGACGCTGAATCCACGGGCAGTCAACTCATCCACCACGCCTAGCATGAGAGGCAACTCGGGACCCACCACGATAAGATCGGGTTTCAACTGCTCGGCGAGTTTCACAATTCCCGTCACGCTCTTGATGTCCACGGGAAGGCACTCCGCATCGTCGCCAATCCCGCCGTTTCCCGGCGCGCAATACACCTTGCTGACGCGCGAAGACTGCCGCAACTTCCATACCAGCGCGTGCTCGCGCCCTCCGCTTCCCAGGACCAGTACTTTCATAATTTGACAACCATAATCTAACAGCCAAGAGAGAAGAATTAGGTTAGGGGCAGTGCGGAAGTTGTGTCAAACCCATGTGGCGCGGACACTCCTGTCCGCGTATGGCGGAAATCGCAACAAACTCCCGTCAGAAGATGCCCGGTTCGCACTTTTCCCCGCAGTGGGAGCTTCGATCCAGTAACTTTTATAACGTGTCTGGAACTACCGCGTTCCGAAACAATATCAAATCCGCGAACCAAAATTGAGCCGTGCGCCGGCCAGCAACTTCCCAGCGAACAAGACGGACCACAGCGTGCGCATCCCGGTTGCCGATTTTTCCATCAACCCTGCTGGACCACCCGCGTGATTCGCATAGCCGAAGCCCGTGAGCAGTGCCATCATCAGTATCGCCGTAAGGATCGAGTAGGCGCTCCACCCCGTCCAGTGAGCATCTTTACGGAAGAACCATCCAAACGCGAAAAGCACGGCGAGGGTCGAAAGAAAAGCCACCAGATCGCACACAAGATGGAGGGGGAAATGAATAAAAATTGCATCGCCTATCACGGCAATTCCGGATACCGCCTGGAACAGCGGGATGACCGCCGAGCCTCGGCCGGGGCGCAGTTCCCTGCGGAGCGCAATCGCAAAACCGCAAAGCAATAGGCCGAAAACAAAGAAATTGATACGCTGCCCGGCGCCCAACGATGTGAGCTCAATCGCGCTTATCGTTTCGCGCATGGAACTGTAGTTCGGGGCCGCCAGCCCTAATGCGACAAATGTTGCTATAAAAAGTAGGCCCGCAAAACCGGCGCACAGAAGAAGCTTCTGCGCGAGCGAACGTCGCGTCTCCTCCGCCGTAGCGGTTGTCGTTGTAAGAACCGAGCCCTTGCTCATGCGAGCAGTGTAACGGTGCGGATCTCAATTTCGCCAGTGCGGCTCAGCCCCATGAGGGATGGCCCAGATGACAGCTCGTTGCGAAAAATGAGATATGCGTCCTTCGCTCGCCAGCGGGAAAAGGTTCCGCTTGTTCTCAAGCCGCCCACAATTCATACTTGATTCGGCGTTTCGGGTTTGTCCAAAGGTTAATCACGCTTAACTTATAATGTTTCACATGATCACCGTCTCCAAGGAAGATTACCTTAAGGCCATCCTCGAAGCCGAAAGCGAGGGCGAGACGGTTATCTCGGCAACGCTTGCCCACTGGCTTTCTGTTTCTCCTCCCGCGGTAACGATGGCATTGCGGCGTCTGAAAAAAGACGGCCTCGTCCGCGTAAATGCTGACGGCAAGGTTGGCCTCACCGCAGCCGGGCGCAAGATCGCTCGCAAGCTTACTCTTCGCCATCACCTCATCGAGCGCATGCTCTCCGAAATCTTTGGCATGGAATGGTACAAGGTGCATGATGAAGCCGAGCGCTTGGAACACGCTGTTTCCCCCGATTTCGAGGCCCGCCTGCTGGTGAAGCTCGGCAAAGGCGGGGCCTGCCCGCACGGCAATCTGAGCGAAATGGAAAGTCCCGAGAGCCGTCGCCGGCGCGGATTGTTGTTGCTTTCACAGGCGGAGCCAGGCAAGCGTTACCGCGTCAGCGGAATTTATGAGCGCGACCGGCAACTCCTGGAATTTCTCGAAGCGCGCGGCATTCGCCCCGGAGCAGATTTCGGACTCCTGGGGCGCAACTATGACAAGACTCTTTCCCTTCGCACCTCAACCGGAGCCGTGATTCTAGGCCCTCCTGCCGCTGAAAAGATTTGGGTTTCCCATTCAACATCTCGCCTGTAGAATTAACTACAGTTAATACATAAATATGTACGCCGGTTATCCACAAAACGTAGCCGCGAGGGTCGTGCCCGCAGGCCGAGCATGAGAAATACAAACGAAGAAGTCAATCGCGGCGCAACGGTCTCGAGCAAAGCCTCAAGCCCCGCTCACGTGACCCACGTGTCCCTCGAGGGCATCCACGGCACAATCGTCGTCCCCGACTACCGGGCCGGATTCTGGGAGCAGTGGCGCGCATTTGTTGGCCCGGCAATTCTTGTAAGCGTCGGATACATGGATCCCGGTAATTGGGGCACCGATCTGCAAGCCGGCGCGCAATTCAAGTACGGACTCCTGTGGGTAGTCGGACTCGCCAGCCTGATGGCGATCTTCATGCAAATTATCTCCGCCCGCCTGGGCGTCGTCACCGGCAAGGACCTCGCCCAATGCTGCCGCGATTGGTATCCGAAGTGGACGCGCTGGCCCAACTGGCTGCTGAGCGAAGTGGCCATCGGCGCCTGCGACCTCGCTGAGGTACTGGGCAGCGCTGTTGCTCTCAATCTGCTCTTCCATATTCCGCTGCTGTGGGCCGTTATCATCACCAGCCTTGACGTTCTATTGCTGTTGCTCCTGCAGCGCTTCGGCATGCGCACCATGGAAGCAATCGTTCTGCTGCTCGTCGCCACCATGGCCGTCTGCTACTTCCTCGAAATTTTTATTCTTCCTCAAACCCATCCTAGCTTTCTGGAGATGGGCCGTTCTCTGGTAATTCCGCACCTCGGCCAGGTGGGAATGCTTTACGTCGCAATCGGCATCATCGGTGCCACCGTTATGCCGCACAATCTGTATCTGCACTCCGCCCTGGTACAGAGCCGCAAGCTGCAAAAGGACGAGGCTTCGGTCCGCAGCGCGCTCCGCTTTAACACCATTGATTCCGTCGTGGCCCTCACCATCGCTTTCTTTCTGAACGCGGCGATCCTGGTGCTCGCAGCGATGGTCTTCTACGGCAAGCAGAGCGTGCTCATGGCCGGCGGACAACTCATCCACTTCAGCGCCGCGAGCGACTGGATTCGCGTCGCTTACTTGACGCTCGCGCCGCTGCTCGGAACCGCTTTCGCCAGCACGCTATTCGCGGTGGCGCTGTTGGCCAGTGGCCAGAGCAGCACCATTACCGGAACCCTCGCGGGGCAGGTAGTGATGGAAGGTTTTATGCACTGGCGGATCAGACCGTGGGTGCGGAGGCTCATCACCCGCTCCCTGGCCATTCTGCCGGCTGTTTTAATTATCGGAATCAGGGGCGACAGCAGCGTCACCGACCTTCTCACGTTAAGCCAGGTTGTGCTCGCCCTTCAGTTGCCCTTCGCCATGTTTCCTTTATTGCACTTCACAAGCTCCCGCAAGCGCATGGGAGTCTGGAAGAATGGCTGGATTCTTTTAGCCGCCGGTTGGTGCAGCGCCATCCTGATAACCAGTATGGACGTTTACGGCCTGCCGGAGTCGTTAAAGGCTGCCTGGCGGCTCGTCGTGGGATGAGAAGTGTCAGCGGAGCGGAGAGCGTAGTGAGAGACAGTCACTTTCGGCATCGCCAAGGCCACATATATCGCTACGACCCGACCGGATACAAGCTCAGTCCCAATGTTTTGCCGTAGTGTTCGAAGTCGCGGTCGGTAGAAAAAATCTGCCAGCTTCGGCGTTGCGCCACGGCGCAGATTAGAAAATCAATTGCCGACCCCGAAATGCCCCGGCTGCGGCAGCGGTTGTTCATCTGAGCTGCCACTTCGTAGTCGGCAGCTTGGAGCTGCGGGTCATCGAAGGCGCGCAGATAACCGCGGAGCTTTTCAAACCGTTCCGGCTCGCGAATGCCGGAGAGCAACTCCTGACGCACTACTCCCGCCATCTGCGCCCGTCCCGCGCGTACCAACTCTGCCAGCGATTCATTGGCAGCGCGCTCTTGCGCGTTCAAGTCGGCCGTTTTTCGCCGCAAGGCCAGCGACCACACCGGAGTATCCACCAGCACCATGCTCGCGATCGAAGCAGATTCAGTGCCTGTGGCCACTATGCCGGCCGTCCGCGGCGCCCTGCTTTATAGTCGTAAGCCGGGTCGAAGTCGAACTGGCCAAATACTTCCAGAATGCGCAATTGCTTGCGCCGTTTGACGTACTCTGCCAGTGCTGCCGTGACTGCATCTTTCTTCGTTTTGTGATGCCCCGCCCGGCGGGCTTCCTCAATCAGCTTATCGTCCAATGCCAGGTTTGTTGCCATGTGTAGATTGTTACACATCATAATGTGTAATGCAACGCCCGTTTCTTGCAGGAATGAAATGAGCGGAATTCCCACATTTCCGCTGCTCTCAATGTCGGGATGGCTCGATCTAAGTGCGTGCATTACCGTTCGCTGTTCGCGGATGAGTACTTGGCAAAGCGTTTGTTATCCTCAAGTGGAATGCCTTCCCCCTATGCCCGCTGGATGTATAACTGGGAAACGCGGCTCACCTCGGTAGACAACAACCGCGTGGTGCGCCCTCTGGAATGGGGCCTGGAGTGGACGCAAAACTGGCCTTGCCGCAACCGGCACAGGCCGGGTAGCGACATCGCCAATCCCGAGAAATTTCTCCGCGAATATAACCGGCGGATCATTGCCGCCAGCGACGAGTTCTATTCTTATCGGCGGCCGACAGATTTCCGCCTCGAAACCCGCGACGTCCAGGTCTTCAGCACGCGCGATGTTCCCGATCCGCGGCTGGAAGAAAAAGTTCGCGGCACGCACGCGGAATTTCTGCGATTCACCTCGCCGGTGGCGACGCCGTATCCAGAAAATAACTTAGTAAATGCCCGCTGGTTCCCTGGCGATTCGCGAAAGAATAAGCGCGACGCCATCGTTCTGATTCCCCATTGGAACTGTGACGCGCTTGGCTACAACAGTCTTTGCCGTCTTCTGAATAAATTGGGCATCGCGGTGCTGCGCCTGAGCATGCCTTACCACGACATTCGGCGTCCCGCGGAAATCCGCCGCGCGGATTACGCCGTCTCCGCCAACATTGGGCGCACCCTCGACTCCTGCCGCCAAGGCGTGATTGATGTGCGCTGCTGTTTTGACTGGCTCCAGCAGCAAGGCTACGGTCAACTCGGCATTCTCGGGACGAGTCTGGGATCGTGCTATGCCTTCCTTGCCGCCGCGCATGATCCGCGCATTCGCGTCGTGGCTTTTAACCATGCCTCCACTTATTTTGCCGACGTTGTGTGGACGGGCCAATCCACGCGCCACATCCGCGCCGGCATGGAAGATCAAATTGACCTGGATCGCTTGCGCGACCTATGGACGGCCATCAGTCCCATGTCGTACTTTCAGCAATTTTCCCGCTGGCCCAGGAAGTCGCTGATTATTTATGCAAGGTATGATCTCACTTTTCCGCCGGAATTTTCTCGCCAGGTAGTGGAAGAGTTCGCGCGCCACCGCCTTGACCATAAAGCGGTCGTCCTTCCCTGCGGCCATTACAGCATTGGAGAAACGCCTTTCAAGTACATTGACGGCTGGCATCTGGCGTCGTTTTTGAAGAAGGCGTTCGAGAATCCCAAGGCTTGATTCCGCGCGTGATTCCAGGAAATCTAACGCAAATCAAAGCAGCCGGTCTCCCTTGTAGACAAGCTTTCCATCCTCCATGCGGGCTTCAGCCATAAGCGCGTGCGCCTTGGGCGGCTTTAGTCCGTCAATGTGCAATACCGCGTGGCCATGGGCTACCAGCCAGTCGGAGACCAACATTCGATGGCATCGAAAATAAACCCGTTCGGCGCACATATATGCAGTTTTGGATTTTTCGCCCATTCTGACAAGATCGCCCATCGCACGCTCGAATTCTTCCGTGAGCATGTAGTCGGCATAGTTTCTGAAGCTCGCATTGCGCAGTGCGGTATTTGGCGAGTCATCGCGGATTTTTTTACGATGACCGCCCAGCGCTTTCATCCATTCATATCGAATATGCGCATCGGGCAAGGATTTCTCCAGATTCTCGCGATTGAAGTGCGGCAGCCGCCGCGACATGGGAAAAGCGCGGATGTCTACGAGCAATTGAATGGAATGCGCTTGCAGGGTTTCGATGAGATCATCAAGCGTTCGCGTGGAATGGCCGATGGTGTAGAGGGTCGCCACGATTACTGTTCTTTCAATCTCGTCACTACTAGTTATCGCTATACCGGTTTATCGGTGTCATCCTGAGCGTAGCGAAGGACCCCTACAATCATCTGAAGTGCATCAGCCGATCTGCAGCACTACTTTCCCAAAATTCTTGCCATTCTGTAACAGCTCATAACCCGCGCGGGCCTTTTCCATGGGTAGAACTTTTCCAATCACAGGTTTTAGATGCCCTTGCGCGGTCCATTGCGTAAGCTGCGTCCAGGCATTGTTCATTACCTCCCGATTGCGCGCCAAGTACGTGAGCCAGAGTCCATGGACGCTGGTACACCGGGCATGCAGACTCTGCGGATTCAGAGTCGCGGGCTGGCCCGTGGCGTTGCCGTAAGTAATGACGCGTCCAAAATCGCGCAGGCAGCGGACGCTCTTGGCCACGTGCTCACCGCCCAGCATCTCAAGCGCGACGTCCACGCCTTCACCATTGGTCAGGTCCTTGACTGCCTGCTCATAGTCTTGCTGCTTGTAGTTAATCGGATGCTGAAGGCCAAGTTCCTGCACGCGTCTCAGCTTTTCGTCAGATGAAGAAGTCCCGTACATTTCCAGTCCCAGCAATTTTCCGACTTGCACCGCCGCGGTCCCCACGCCGCCCGCCACTGCGTGGATGAGCACTCGCGTGGTCGCCCCGCTCTTAACCAAATTGGGAGATGGGCTCTGGCCTGCGACACCCGCCTTCCAGTACGCGAGGTAGGCCGTGAAATAGTTCACCGGAAACGCCGCGCCTTCTTCCACGCTCCAGCCATCGGGCAAAGGCCATAGCAAATCCGGATTTGCGTTGATCTCCCCGGAAAAGGCCCCCCATTGTGAGTAGCCCATCACCAGCTTGCCATCAGAAAGCCGGGAACCGCAGAACTCCCTTCCCGCAACCAACGGAGGCGGAGGCGTTCCGCCGTACCCGCCGCGCGCGGTCAGCAAGTCGGCAAAGTTCATACCCGCCGCTTTTACCTGCACAATTTCGCCTTCCGGCGTGGGCGCGGGGGGCTCGACATCCCGCCATTCGAGGACTTCCGTCCCTCCGAATCGCGTAATGACAATAGCTTTCATATCAAAAGTTTACAGCAGATCGGAGGCAGGATTTGTCTCCTCCTCACGTGCTTTATGATCCTGCTACGCTGGCGGTCAAAGCAGGTATATACTCTTGCAAATATTCTGGACGCTCGGGCCGTGAGCGGGGCGCCGCTGGTTTGGCTGCATTTTTGTTAACTGCATTCATAGAAGCTTCGTTCAGAAGCTGCGATGTTTTTTGCCGTTGGCGTTTTCGGATTTTCTGCCGCGCGGGGCGGAGGGTTCTTGAGGGGGAGGTTTCGCGTGGACTTAGTTCTGGTTCGGCTCTTATTCGTCATCATCGTAGGAATTACCTGTTATCTCATCCGCCCATTTGGGCTTGTTCATCCCTGGGACGCCGTTGCCGGGGCTTTTCTCGGCTTGGCCATCGTCCTGTTTGAATGGAGGTTGCGTCACGTCAGCCTGAAGCGGCTGATCGGAGCGGCCATCGGAAGCATTCTGGGCATTATCGGCGCGTACATGTTCAGCCTCGTCATCCGCAACAGCCTTCCCGACAATCAAACGCGCAGCTTCATGCAAATTATGGTGATGCTGCTGATGGCCTACGTCGGGCTCATTGTCGGCGCGAACAAAGGTGATTTGCTCAACCTTTCCGCGCTGGGCGGCGTGTTCGGCGGAGAGAAGCAATTCAAGAAGAGCTTTAAAATCCTCGACACCAGCGTGATTATTGACGGCCGCATTGCCGACATCTCAGAGACGGCGTTTCTGGACGGCATCATAGTGATTCCACAATTTGTTCTGCGTGAATTGCAATTGGTCGCCGATTCGGCGGATTCGCTCAAGCGCAACCGCGGCCGTCGCGGCCTCGACATTCTGCAGCGCCTGCAAAAATCCGCGCATCTGCAAATTCAAATTGTCGAAGACGATTTCCCCGCGGTCCGCGAAGTGGACTTGAAACTGATTGAACTGGCGAAGGTCTACGAAGCCAAGATCATCACAAACGATTTCAATTTGAATAAAGTCGCGCAGTTGCAGGGTGTGGACGTGCTCAACATCAACGAACTCGCAAATTCCCTGAAGCCCATTGTGCTTCCCGGCGAAGGTATGAGGGTCTTTATTCTGAAAGAAGGCAAAGAATACAACCAGGGCGTGGCTTACCTGGACGATGGCACCATGGTCGTGGTGGATAATGCCCGCAAAATGATTGGCAAGACCATAGACATTTCCGTGACCTCGGTGCTGCAAACGACGGCGGGAAAAATGATCTTTGGGAAGTGGGACGAAAGAACCGCGCCGCGCGTGGAACAACGCCCCCAGCAGCCAGCGGCAATTGCAGTGAGCGGCGAAGCTAAAAAATTGGAATCACTGGTCGCGGAACCCTCCGCGGAATAGTAAATTATTCGCTCGCCGCCATGGAGCGAACGCCGATGACTCTCCCGTCAAGCGTGCCCGTCACCTTCGCCCGCTGGCCCGCGAATTTGCTGAACATCGCTTTATTACCGCGCAACATGTATGCCCCGCCGCTACTCACCAGAATGTAGCTTGCGCCGCGATGCGTGCAGTAGCGCACGCATTCGGTGGAACTGCGGTTGGAGTTGCGCGAGTGCCGCGCGCCGCAGTAAGAATCAGTGACCATCCCCGAAACAGTGCTCAACTCCAGTGTACCCGATGAATCCGCGCCGGACGTACCCGAAGCCGATGCACTCTGGGTTGATGCCTTCTGAGATGATGCAACTGCGGCATTCATTACGGATGCGTTCTGTTCGGCAGCCTTCGGCGCAGGCGCACTCTGATTTACCAGGGATGAATTCACAACCGACCTGCGCACGGCAAATGCAACCGTCACGCTGATAAACAAAATACTTACGCACACCAACAGCACGAAAGCTACGATCGCCCAAAATTCCGCCAGCTTCAGCCGTCCTTCGTTCCAACTCTTCACAACTGCCTCCGGCAATTTTGATGCGCGTGCTCTTTTCGCTCTGCAGCCTCGCAACAACTTTGCGCACTTCGTTCGTATTCCTACTCGCACGACGCATGCCATTCCACTTTTTCCATCCAGCAACGCTAACCCTATGGCGAATGGCAGGTTCTGGAGAGACCATTCGCTGCCGGACGGCGACAACCATCATCCCGCATGGCAAGAATTTCTTAGGGGAGAGCAAAAGCTGGCCTGAAATGACGCGAATTCTGTAGTTTTTCTTATGGGAACCCAGGGGATATCGAAGCAGCTACCGGATATTCTACGCCGAGGCTAGCCACCGCTATCCAATTGATTCTAATGGTTCTACATAGACTAATCTAGCAGTGCATGGAAGCTATCAAATCTATTGTTTTAGCCTTCCCGCTATGAAACCATTAGTAAGGAAATCCTAATCATTACGGCTTTCCTGGATTGCCTGATTACTTGTGATTAACGCCGTCTTCATTCCCGCGACAGTCTCTCTGCTTCTGTTCCTGGTTTTCACCTATTTGTACGAGCAGAGCAAGCAGGCATATTTTCGCGCGTGGCAAATCGCTTGGACGGTATATGCGCTGCACTATTTCTTTGTCGGCTGGCATGCCTTTTCCAACTCGCCAATCGCTGCATTCATAAGTTCAGTTTTGCTGGGAACCACAGCCATTTGCCTGGTGGTTTCCACACGCCTGCTACGGCAGAAGTTTTCTTTTCGCTGGTTCGATGGAGCGTTATTTGCGGTCGTGGTTGCGCTGGCGTATTGGAATTTGCATCGGCAGAGTATCGGTGGAACGCTGCATTTTGATGCAGCTTCGAATCCGCATTTGCTGGTGGATTGGTTCGTGGCACTCGCGCTGCTCTATTGCGCCGCGTTTTTCTACCGGCATTCCTACCGCAAGGGCTCGCTGGCATTTACATTTCTGGCGATGTCGCTTTTGCTATGGGCGGGGATCATGATCGTCCGCGTCTCACACGGCGCTTATCTTCAGGTTTTTGGAGCGGGCGGCCAGACCTTTGGCGCCATTCCCCAAATGCTGCTCGGCATCTCCATGGTCATGGTGCTCTCGGAGTACGAGCGCGAGGCTGTGCAGGAAAACGCGCTTGCGTTCTCCACGCTCAGTTCGGACCCCACGGGCCAGCTCTCGTCAGACGACGTGGTCCCCAGCATGCAGAACCTGCTCGACCGCCTGGTCTCATCTCTGCAAATCAGCCGTTCCATGATTTACATCTCAGAGCGCTGGCGCGGCGTGCTGCCTTCGGTGCAGCGTGGCTTTTCGGAGGATTTTCTCGCCCGGATGGAACAGGGTGGCGCGGGCGAATACCTTTCGGAGTTGGCTTACAAGCGGGGCGCGCCGATTACCTTGCGGAATATTCAGGAAATGCTCGAGCCGCTGCCTGCTTTTCCCGGAGCGCGTTTTGCGCAACTGCGCGACGATATGGGCCAGGAGAATGTGCGTAACCTTACCGCCGTCAGCCTGCAGACGCGGGAGCGCATTTTTGGCGTCATCATGTTCGCCTACGCGGAGCGGCGGGTGCTGGGCTCTTCAAAGCTCAGCTTGCTAAATGGGCTCGCGTTGCAAATCGGTTTGTCGCTGGAAAATTATGTGGTCATGCACGAAGCCCAGCGCCGCACAAAAGAGTACGAACTGCTCACCGAGATCGGCCAGGCCATCAGCTCGCACCTGGACCAGGAGGAAATTTTTTCTGCGATTCAAAAAGAGCTTGGGCAGATTTTTGATACCAGTACGTTCTTCATTGCCTTCCAGTCGGGCGATGAGGTGCATTTTGAATTGGAACTGGTGGACGGCAAAATCCTGCCCAAACGGACCCGCAAGTTTGAGACCAGCTTGTCGGAGTATGTAATCCGCACTGGCCAACCCTTGCTGATCCGCTCCAACGTCGAGCAAGTGCGCGAGCGCCTCGGGGTGGTTTATGTGAATCCCGGCCGGGTCATTAAGTCTTTCTGCGCGGCGCCGATTTTTCTGGGCGGAAAATCAGTGGGAATCATGGCCGCTTTGAGCTCTGATCGCGAGTACGTTTTCGAACAGCGCGATTTGGAAGTAATGCAGACTGCGGCGGGCCAGGTTTCGGTGGCCGTCGAAAACGCGCGTTTGTTTCAGGAGGAGCAACGCCGATCCCGCCAACTGGGATTCCTGAACAACATTTCGAAGATGGCGATTTCCAGCGAGAGTTCCGAACAGATGCTGGTTTCCATCGTCAGTGAGATCCAGAAGAATTTTCACTACGACCATATCGGCATCGGCATTTTCGATTACGTGAGCAAGGAAATCGAAATCAAGGCCGAAGCCGGAAGCACCAACCAGGCGCTGGGGCGACGCATTCCGCTGGGTGCGGGCATTTTAGGGCGCGTGGCGCGCACCGGCGAAAAGGCCCTGGTGCAGTCGCACGATCCCGCACAGTTGCAGGGAATCATCGCGGGCTCGCGTTCCGTGCTGTGCATTCCGGTCACTTATGGTGAAACGCTGCTTGGCGTGCTCAACGTGGAAAGCGCGAAGGAAGATGCATTTTCGCCCCAAGACACGCTGATCATGAACACGATGGCTGACCTGCTGGCGACGGCGCTGCACAATGCCTTCGTCTTCCAGAAATTGCAGCAGCAATCCATTACCGACGGTCTGACGGGCCTGAAGACTCGACGATATTTCTGGGAGTCATTAAGCCAGGAGTGGAAGCGCGCGGCGCGTTCGGGACGACCATTCTCCGTGGTGCTGATGGACCTGGATAAATTCAAGGAAGTGAACGACACGCTCGGCCATCTGGAAGGCGATCTGGTGCTGGCGCGCGTGGGCCGCATTCTGGAGCAGAAGAGCAGGCAGTCCAACATTGTTTCCCGCTACGGCGGAGATGAATTCATTATCCTGATGCCGGAAACCGGCGCGGAGCAGGCGCAAATACTGGCGGAACGCCTGCGGCTGTGGATTGCCACCGACCCCATGCTCAGCCAGCAGCACATTACGGGAAGCTTTGGCGTGGGCAGTTTTCCTGCGCATGGTTCGTCTTCGGAGGAAATTATCCGCGCGGCCGACTCGGGCATGTACATATCAAAACATGCCGGCGGCGACCGCGTGTCTACTCCGGACGAATCGAGCGAAGGCGAAAGCGCGGCCCTGCAGCGTCAACTTATCGCCGGCTACATTGAAGGATTTTTGCATCGTGAACACGCCGGACTGGAGCACTTGGAAGAGTTACTGGCAACTTTGAAGAAGCTGGCGGGCGGCGAGAAAAATCTGAATGTGGACATGCTGCGCGATTCCATTGAAGCGCTTACGCAGGCGGCGGAAGCACGGGAGTTGAACGCGTCCGGCCACGGAGAAATGGTTTCCCGTTATGCGGGCGTGCTGGGCCGGGCAATTGGCATGACCCCCGACCAGATTGCCGATCTTGAATACGTGGCCCGGGTGCATGATGTGGGAAAGATATTCGTGCCGGAGCGCATTCTGAACAAGATGCATCCCTTGAGCGATGATGACTTCTATTTCGTCAAACTGCACACCCGCGTTGGCGCCGACATTGTGGGCACGTTGCCGCACAGTGACGCGCTGCGGGAGGCCATTGCCCACCACCACGAAGCCTTTGACGGTTCAGGATATCCGGACGGCCTTCGCGGAGAGCAAATCCCGCTCTGGGCGCGGATTTTGCTCATTGCCGACGCTTACGCGAACATGACCATGGACCGCTCTTTTGGTCCCGCAAAGAGCAGCGAAGCGGCGCTTGTGGAACTGGAGAAGCTCAGCGGCACACGCTATGACGGAATGCTGGTTCGCATTCTGATCCGCGAACTGCGCGCCGAGCAGGCTTCATGGACGTTGGGAAGCTAAGCGCGCCACAAAATCTTTTGAGCGTCTCCTGCACCCTTCCCCATGCTAGCGGTTTACGAGTCCCTGAAGGTGAGAGGGGTATCTCTCCCCTTGAACCTGGATGGTAGAGACAGCATCGTTGATGGTCTTCAGATCGCTAGCCGCGAGTTCCATGTCCGCGCCACCAAGGTTCTCTGCAAGGCGGTGCAGCTTCGTGGTTCCCGGAATTGGCACGATCCACGGTCTTTGAGCGAGCAGCCAGGCAAGAGCAATCTGCGCCTTAGTTGCTTTTTTCTGGTCGGCGATGCGGCCGAGTGCGTCCACCAATGCCTGGTTCGCTTTTCGGTTTTCCTCGTTGAACCTGGGAACGACATTCCGAAAATCGTTCTTTTCAAACTTCGTTTCTTCGTTGATGGCCCCGGTCAGGAAGCCTTTCCCGAGCGGACTGAATGGGACGAAGCCGATACCAAGTTCCTCGAGCGCCGGTAGAATCTCTTTCTCCGGGCTCGCGCCACCATAGCGAATACTCACTCTGGAGCGCCGTGACCGGCTGCACGGTATGTGCGCGGCGAATGGTCGCAGCCCCGGCTTCTGACATGCCGAAGTGTTCGACCTTGCCTTCCCGGATCAGATCCTTCACCGTACCCGCGACATCTTCGACGGGGACATTCGGATCCACGCGATGCTGATAAAACAGATCAATTACGTTGGTCTTAAGGCGCTTCAGCGCAGCCTGAGCCACCGCCCTTATTCGTTCCGGTTTGCTATTCGTGCCCTGGCTCGGGACGCCATTTTCGAAACCAAATTTCGTCGCGATGACAACTTTGTCGCGGATCGGAGCAAGGGCCTCGCCGACAAGTTCTTCGTTCGCAAACGGCCCGTAGGCTTCTGCGGTATCAAAGAATGTGACACCGCCGTCATAGGCCGCACGGATTACTTTGATCGCCTCATTTTTTTCGGTCGCTGGACCAAAGCCGTAGCTCAGTCCCATGCAACCGAATCCCAGGGCCGAAACTTCCAGCCCACTTTTTCCCAGCGTGCGCTTCTGCATCTGGTTTCTCCTGTCTTTATTGTTTCTTGTTTCGACGCTTAAGAGCAAGTGCGCGAAAGCGGGTAGCTTCGCGCCTGCGTCACCATGGCGTTTACTTACTCGCGAGTAGCGATCCTGCTATTCTGAGCGTGTCCTGCCATGGAGTTGCTCTCTCAAGACCTGCCGCCAGTGGAAATTGTCGGCAAGCAGCTTATCCATCGCGTCCTCTTTGCTTTGGCCGTGCTCATCGCCGCCCTAGCGGGTTCGCTGGGCGGATTATTTTTGGTTTACTCCACGGACCTTCCTCAGGTGGAAGAGCTGGAGAGTTATCGCCCTAGCTCCGTCACTGAGGTGTATGACGATCAAGGGCGGGTGATTGGTTCTTTCGCGCTGCAGCGCCGCGTGGTGGCCAGTTATAGCGACTATCCTCCGGTGCTTTGGCAGGCGCTCATCTCCATTGAAGACAAGGATTTTTACCGCCATTGGGGCGTGAACGTGTGGCGCACCTTTGGCGCGGCCTATCGCGATATTAAGTCCGGAGGAAAGGTGCAGGGCGCTTCCACCCTAACCATGCAGTTGGCGCGTAACTTGTTCCTTTCGCCGGACAGGTCATTCCATCGCAAAATTCAGGAAACGCTGCTGGCCATTCAGATTGAGCACCGATTCACCAAGCAGCAGATTCTGACGCTTTATGCGAACCAAATTTACCTCGGCCATGGCGTGTATGGATTTGAAGCTGCCTCGGAGTATTACTTCAGCAAACCGGCGAAGCAACTCACGCTGGAAGAAGCATCACTGCTGGCTGCGTTGCCCAAGTCTCCGGTGTATTACTCGCCGATTGTTCATCCCGACCGTGCGCTGAAGCGCCGCAACCTGGTGATCAACGCCATGCTGGAAGATGGAAAAATTACCGCCACGCGCGCGGCTGCGGCACGGGAGACCCCTCTTGGCCTGGATCTCGCCCACGATCTGAATTCACTTGCGCCTTATTTCGTGGAAAATATTCGCCGCTATCTTGAGAACAAATATGGTAGCGACCGCGTGCATGAAGGCGGGTTGCGCGTGTACACGTCGCTGGACGTGGACATGCAACGCGCTGCGCGCAAAGCCGTGCTCGACGGCCTTGCAGCTTACGAAAAGCGGCAGGGATGGAAGGGTCACCTGGAAAATGTTGTGAGTGAAGGCGCGGAGCTGAAAAATTATGAGAATCCTGATTGGGACGATGAAGCCGAAGTAGGCGATTACATCCACGCGCTGGTGACGGCGGCATCGGGAAATTCAGCCGTTATCAAATTTGGCAGATATTCTGCCGAGTTGACGTCCGCGGACGCGGCCTGGACGCGCCGAAAAATCTCCGAGATCCTGAAGCCCGGCGACGTAGTTTACGTAAAGATTCTTTCGCTCGCGGCAAACGGCAGGGCCAGCGTGGACCTCGAACAGGACTCAGGTGCGCAGGGCGCTCTGGTGGCCATTGACAACGGCACGGGCGAGATCAAGGCCATGGTCGGCGGTCGTGACTTTAACGAATCAAAATTCAACCGGGCCACCGAGGCCTTGCGTCAGGTGGGTTCCTCGTTTAAGCCTTACGTGTATACCGCAGCCATTGATAAAGGCGCGCGCCCCGATGACACCATCGTGGATGAGCCCGTGGCCTTCCAGACCCAATCCGGCCCCTACATTCCTCACAATTACGAAGAGAATTTTGAAGGCACGATCACCCTGCGGCGGGCGCTGGCGCAGTCGTTGAATATTCCCGCGTTGAAGCTGGCCAATAATCTTGGCATTCAGACGGTGATTGATTACGCGCGGCGGTTTGGCATTAGCTCTCCCATCCCTCCGTATCTGCCAGTGGCACTGGGCGCGGCAGGAGTCTCGGTGCTGGAGCAGACTTCCGCTTACAGCGTGTTTCCTGATGATGGCGTGCGCATCGTGCCACGCGACATCCTGAAGGTCAGCGACTACGAAGGACGCGTGCTGGAAGAGGACTATCCCGATGTCAAGGATGTGATCAGTTCGCGCACGGCGCGGCTTATGACCTCTATGCTGCAAGGAGTGGTGGTGCACGGCACAGGAGTCGCCGCCAGCAGCCTGAAGTTGCCGCTCGCCGGAAAAACGGGCACCACCAATAATTTTACCGACGCCTGGTTCATTGGATTTTCTCCTTCGACTACCTGCGGCGTGTGGATTGGCTACGACGAACAGAAATCGCTTGGCCCGCGGGAGACGGGCGCTCGCGCCGCGCTGCCGGTGTGGATGGATTTTATGAAAGCAGCGATGGCGGGAAAAGATCCCGGCGCGTTCCAGCCGCCTCCTGAGCTGCCGCCGAGCCCGGTGGCGCAAAAACTGGATAAGGCGGATGATGCGCCGCCTGAGGAAGAAGCACGGTAAGCGGTAGCGGATTAGTTCCGGTTGCAACTCACTATTCCCTTTCTCGCAAACTCCAAAAATCATGTCATCCCGAGCCGCCTTTGCGAGGGACCTTACGTCAGATAAAACTGCATATGCTGCCAACAGGAGTGATATTCCCGCCGATCTCTAAAAAGTGGGCGGCCATCGTAAGGTCTCTCCGTCTTCGCTTCGCTCAACGTCGAGATGACATCTCTTTTCAAAGGGATTTGTTACATCGAAGTACTCCTCGGCGAACGTTTAGCGATTCGCAAGCGCCGCACTTATTTGCGCCTTTTACCACCCCTGCCCCAGTTGAGCCATCAAATTCCCTGTGGTAGCATCCTGCCCGGAGTAAAAAGGCGGGGTTGCCGCGTCGTCTAAACTCTCTTCCCTAGCCTCTTTCCAAGGAGTGGACCCATGAAAACGTATGAAGGCGCAAACGTCAGGAATGTGGCGGTGGTTGGGCATGGGCATGCGGGAAAAACGTCGCTGGTGTCGGCGATGCTGTACACCTCGGGCGCCACGCCCCGGCACGGCCGCGTGGACGATGGCTCGGCCACCACCGATTACGACGACGAAGAAATCGCCCGGAAAATGTCCATTGCCACCAGCCTGGCGCACGTCGAGTGGGGCAAGACGAAGATCAATTTCCTGGATACGCCCGGCTTCAATATGTTCGTCCACGAAGCCAAGATGGTTCTTCCAGTGGTGGACGCGGCGGTGGTTGTGGTGGATGGCGTGGCGGGAGTGGAAGTAGTCACACAGCGGGTTTGGAATTATTGCGAGGAGTACCAGACGCCGCGGGTGGTAGTCGCCAGCCGCATGGACCGCGAACGCGCAGACGCAGAGCGCGTGCTGAATTCGCTGCAATCGGCATTTGGACGAAATGTAATTCCGCTGGAGCTGCCCATCGGCAGCGAGAAAAACCTGCGCGGCGTAGTGGACTTGGTGCGCATGAAGGCCTACACATACGAGCTGGGCGGTAACGGCAAGGGAAAAGAAGGGCCGATCCCTGAGGCCATGCAGGAAGTCGCGCAGGCAGCGCATGAGAAGCTGGTGGAAATGATCGCCGAGGGCGACGACGCGCTGATGGAAGAATTCTTCGATAAAGGAACGATCCCCGAGGAAGACTTGATTCCCGCGCTGCACAACGCGATCCGCGAAGACAAAATTTTCCCGGTTCTGTTCAGTTCCGGCCTCGGCAACATTGGCGCCGACCGGCTCATGGATTTCATTGTGGATTTCACTCCCATGGCAACCGAGCATGAGGCGATTCGCGGCGAAGCGACTTCGGAAGGCGCCGAGGTCCCGCAACGGAAAGAGTCGGATACGGAACCAGCTTCGGTCTATGTGTTCAAAACGGTGTCGGATGCTTTCGCGGGAAGAATTTCCTACTTCAAGGTGTTTTCGGGCATCGTGAAGAATGATGCGACGCTGCAAAACTTCAGCAAGAACTCCGCGGAGAAATTCGCGCACATTTCCGTGATGCAGGGCAAGACCGCCGTGCCGGTCAACGAGTTGCATGCCGGAGACATTGGCGCTGTCGCCAAGCTGAAGGACACGCTCACCGGAGACACGCTGGGAGACAAGAACGCGCCGATACAGTATCCGCACGTGAAGCTGGCGGAGCCGGCGATCACGTTTGCTATCGAACCGAAGTCGCGCGCGGACGAAGACAAGCTGGGGCCTGGCATCCACAAACTGATGGAAGAGGATGGGATGCTGCGCTTCTATCGCGATCCGCAGACCAATGAATTTTTGATCGCATGCGCCGGGCAGCAGCATATTGAAGTGGTCGTCGCAAAGATGAAAAAGCGCTACCACACGGAAGTGAACCTGAAAGCGCCCAAGGTGCCTTACCGCGAGACGATACGCGGCCGCGCCGACGTGCAGGGCCGGCACAAAAAACAGACCGGAGGCCACGGGCAGTACGGCGATTGCAAAATCAAAATGGAACCGTTGGCGCGCGGCGGAGAGTTCGAATTTGTGAACGATATTTTTGGCGGGGCCATTCCCAAGAACTACATCCCGGCAATTGAAAAAGGAATTAAAGACGCCGCGTCGCGCGGATATTTGGCCGGATACCCCGTTGTCGATTTCAAAGTCATCTTGTATGACGGCTCCTACCACGACGTGGACTCAAACGACATGTCATTCCAAATGGCGGGGCGCATCGCCTTCCGCAAAGCGATGGAATCGGCCAAGCCCACGCTGCTGGAGCCGGTGATGGCGGTTGAGATCACGGTTCCCGATGAATTCGCGGGCTCCATCATGGGAGACCTGAACAGCCGCCGCGGGCGCATCCAGGGCATGGACAACAAGGGCGGCAACACGATCGTGAAAGCCGAAGTTCCCATGGCTGAGATGTTGACTTACGGCGTGGACCTGACGGCGATGACCCAGGGCCGCGGCAGCTTCAACATGGACATGAACCACTACGACATCGTCCCCTCGCAGTTGCAGGAGAAAATTGTGGAGAAGTACAAAGCCAGCCGTGGGGAAGTTACGGACGATGTGGCGTAGGGAAGCTGCCGCTGGACTGTCCGTGAGTTCTTAAGAACCTCCAACGCCATGTCATCCCGACCGTTGAGCGCTGCGAAGACGGAGGGACCTTACGACAGCATGCACTCACAATGCAGCGTGCTGGATCGTGGTCAAGCGCTTGGGCGGAACCCAACTCATCTTTGCAACCTACGAAATCTTCAGCCCTTCCGCCTTCGCCAGCTTTGCTTGACGCTCATCGAGTGTCCAGAATTTTTCGGCTTGCAGTTCCAGTGCACAGGCGACGTGCAGGCTGTCAAGGGTGCGAATGCCCAGCTTCGGCCCATAGCGGCGGGCGAGTTCGGCGCACGACTCGAACGCCTGATCGGGAATTCTGGTTTCCAGCCATAAGCCAGCAGCTTTATCGGATTCGAATTGTTCATACATTTGCTGCGCTTCAGCAGAAGACAGGCTCTTGCGAAAAATGTGCTGCCCGAGGGCATGCGCCCATTCTGCATTGTGAAGAGGAGTAAGCCACATGCCCGAAGTTGTCGAAACGCGCTGGCGGGAAACAGGCGAGTGCCGGTCGGTTAAATACAAAGAAACGAGAAAGCTGGAGTCCACGTAAACCGTCAATAGCGGCCACGCTCTTCGATCACGATATCCGCGCCGGGCAGTATGCGGTTCCCAAAAATCTTTTTCGCACGGGCGGCAAAATCGGGCCATTGCGCAGGCTTTTCTTCCTGCTTTTCGGGAACGATACGCGCGATGACCTTGTCGCGCTCCCGTAATTCCACAGTATTTCCCTGCCGCAGCCAAGCTTTCAGGCGGCGGGTATCGCGCAGTTCCCGGATGTTCACTGAATGCATGAGTAAAATGTGACACCTTAATGTGTCACAAGTCAAGATGGCTTTCCCACGCAACCACTAAGTCGAGTCGAGTCAATATTTCGCGCATACATTCTTCAGGACATGTCCCTTTGCAATCTGGGAATGCCCTTCCGGCGTTTCTACACTGGAAGTCCCCAGAACTTGCGATCCCACCTAAGTAATTGATCTGGAATTGTGTTGATCTTTGAAAGCTAAATGCGGTTTTTCCATTGGAATGCGGCCGCTTGCGGCAGTCCGATATGCGCGAGCACGCGGTAAGCGAACTCGGCGGCCATGGCATCCAAGTTGGCGGGCTGGTAATAAAAGGCCGGAATTAAGGGAAAGATGGTAGCCCCGGCATCGGCGGCGCGGTACATGTTGCGGATATGGATTTTGCTGAGCGGAGTTTCGCGGGCGCACAACACCAGCGGACGCTTTTCCTTCAGGCAAACGTCAGCGGCGCGCTCAATGAGGTTGGAAGCGATGCCGTTGGCAATGCGGGCCAGCGTTCCCATGCTGCACGGGAGCACCACCATTGCGTTGGCGGGATACGAACCGCTGGCAACGTTGGCGGCGATGTCGGAGTTGGCCTGCTGATGAATTTTCGGCGAGGCCTTGCCGGTGATTTGCGCGACCAGATTGCTGCGGCCGCTGATGCCAAGTTCCTCGGCCATGACGCGCAGTCCGCTGTCCGAGGCGATGAAGTTGACGGTTTTAACGCGCTCATCGGCTGCCATAGCGAGCAGCAGATGTTTGAGAAATATAGACCCGCTCGCGCCAGTCGTGGCGATGGTCAGGTTGCTCGGAGCATGAATTGGCAAGCGATCTCCCGTGAAGCTCTGAAGCATGGAGCATAGGGAGGGAAAGGCGCGGAAGTCAAGGCGGGCTGGCGGCTGCGCGGAATACCGGGGCACGCGGACAAGAGTGTCCGCGCCACACGACAATATGGCAAGCACTTCCAACTTGCGAATTCGCCGGACTGAGGCGCAGGTCCATGCGCTGCTGGGAGTGGAGCGTGAAATCCGCGCCAATGACCACAATGGAAGCCGCAAGTATCTGAAAGATTTCAGCAGCGCCTTCCGCAATTACAAATCTGTTTTGGACGAGCAGCAGTTGCTTAACGCCGTCAGTCATGCCGATACCGTTCTCATCGGCGACTACCATGCGTTGCCTGCCGCTCAGCGATTCGCGGCTTCGCTGCTCGAGCAGCGCGTGCAGCCTGGCGACCGTCCGGTAGTGCTCGGTGTGGAAACGATTTTTGCCCGCGACCAGCACATTCTCGACGAGTGGTGGCGGCGCGAGATCAGCGAAGCCGAATTCCGCGAGCGCATCCGCTTTGACCTTGACTGGGGATACGATTGGGCCCCCTTTTACGAACTGATGCTGACCGCGCGCGAGCAGGCCGACGCAATTTATGGCCTGGACTGTATGCCTCGGGAGGACTTGCGCAAGATCGGCGCACGCGACCGCCATGCCGCTCACAAGATTGCCGAGATCAGGCAGAGACACCCGAACGCCGTAATTGTCGTGCTGTTTGGTGAGTCGCATTTGGCCCCGGCTCACCTTCCCGGACAACTGCGCGAGCGGCTGCCAGAAGAGCGAGTGCTCACCGTGCTGCAAAATGTGGACGCGCTTTACTGGCATGCGGCGGGCGAACAACGCGAGCAGGTCAGGGCGGTTGGAGTTTCAGACGACGTGGTCTGCGTCTTCAATTCCACGCCGCTGGAAAAATACGAAAATTACCGCCTGCATTTGAGCCGCTGGTGCCGCGAGGCCGGCGAGGGTCCTGACCTTTGCCCGACAATTTATAACCTGATGGAAAGCCTCGCAGAGTTTCTCGGAATCAACCGCTACTCCGCGCACAATTCCACGCAGCCAAAATTTCTCATGGACCTTCTGCCAGAAGTGTACGGGCCCTCCTCGGGAGATTTACTTCGACGCCTGCTTACGCGCGGCGGTTTTGACGAGGAGCAAATCGCGGCCATCGCCCGGCGGGTGGAAGAGCGCGGCAGCGTTTATCTTCCCCAGGCGAATGTGCTGTACATCCACGACTTTCGCATGAGTTACGCTGCCGAAGAAACCGCGCGCTTTCTTCACCAAGCGTGCCAGGGGCTGCCAAACCGCAGGAAGAACTCGCCATCCTTGGACCGCTCCGACCAGCTTTATACCGCGATCATGGAGCATGCGCTTGGATACTTTGGCTCACTGGTGCTGGATCCGGCGCGTCCGACCGCTGACGATGAACGAATTGGCGATCTACCCAGGTCTGAACTTTCACGAGCACTGTGCGAGGAACTGGCGCAGGCATCGCACTCGAATGAGCGATTCGCAGCGACTTCCCAGGATCTCGGCTATCGACTGGGCCACAATCTGTATGATTTTTATATTGCCGGGAAGATCTCGCGCGGCGTCCTGCGAAATATCTTTCTCACGCACCTGGATGTGCCGGGGAACGCAAAGGAGCTTTGCTTTAAGCTGGTGGGAAAATTGCGCCGCAGCAAACCGGTATCACTGTAGTTCAGGACTGCCTTCCGGGAAGATTCATTGCAGAAATCGCACTATCGTGAAACTTTTAAATTGATAGGGATGCTTCGACGCCGCGAAGCCTGCGCTACGCCTTCCCTCGCTTGCCCAGCATGACAAGTGAACGGCAAGCTGGCTCCGAATGAACGAGGCATGGACTAATACGAAAGTCGAAATTCCTACGCCGGGCTCTTTTTGGCCGACAAGGTCTTCACTCTAGCTACTTCCCAAGGGCGCTTCGGTCGCTGCGCATCCGGCTTGTCGCGGTCTTTAATACGGTCATATTGATACGACTCGCTGACCGTTCCCAAAGACTCGTTGTACAAACTGGGCAATGCTAGAGCTTCTTTCAGTTCTTCGGTGAATTGATGCAGGGCTTTCAAGTGGTCAGCGGTAGCGGCAACTTCGCCTTTGGCGGTCTTCAAAACCTGCTGGTATCCCTTGTTCACGAGCTTGGAAATTTCGCTGCCAATCAGATAGCCGGGGTAGGCGAAAATCTTAACGCCGTCGCCGTCCTTGCCGTCTTTCTGGATGGCCGCCGAGCACGTTGTACTTACGCACGAAGACGCGGCCCGCAGTACCGGGCGCTTCCGTCAAATCGAATCCATGATCGCGCAACCAGCTCAGCGCGTCTTCATAACTCCGCTCTTCCACTTTCGTTGCCATTCTCTACAAGTCCCTTCGTCGTCCGGCGCTTTTTTCGCTTCGTGCCTGTCTCGTTTTCTGTCCTAACCTATTAGATGCAGCTTCGTGCAAATGTTGCCCACGTCTTTTGCAGACCTAGCTCGTCTCTTTATAATCTAGCAGCAAGGCCGTTCGGGATGAACGAATCCCCTGCAATACGTTACGATAGTACTGGCCATTCGCCATAATCATGCAGCCTGTCACTTACAAAAATGCGGGACTTACCGACGCTACTCCCCGCGCAATGCCTGAGGGAGAATCTGCGAACGGGAGCCAAGCTCCCGCTATCCGGCGCAGCATTGACCTCATTGGCAACACTCCATTACTGCGGCTGGAGCGCATTGCCCGCGATCTTTCTTACCGCGATCTTTCTTCCGACGATCTGCCCGGAATAGAGATTCTCGGCAAAGCCGAGTGGTTTAATCCCGGAGGCTCCATTAAGGACCGTGCCGCCTCAAGCATTGTGGCCGCCGGCCGCCGCTCGGGAAAATTCACCACCGGCAAAACTTTGCTCGACGCCACCAGCGGAAACACCGGCATCGCCTACGCTATGATCGGCGCGGCTGAAGGATTTCCCGTCACACTGTGCATTCCGGAAAATGTTTCCGTGGAGCGCAAGCGCATTCTACACGCATACGGCGCGAACATCGTTTACACCGATCCCGCTGACGGCTCCGACGGCGCCATTCGCAAAGCGCGCGAACTCGCCGCGCAGAAACCCGCTCGCTACTACTATGCCGACCAGTACTCCAACGACGCCAACTGGCAAGCACACTACCATGGCACAGCCAACGAAATCTGGCAACAGACGGAAGGACGCATCACCCACTTTGTCGCCATGCTCGGCACCAGCGGAACATTTATGGGAACGGCGCGGCGATTGAAGGAACTGAATCCGAAGATCCGCTGCATTTCGCTGCAGCCCGATTCTCCTTTTCACGGAATCGAAGGCGCGAAACATATGGCGAGTGCGATTGTGCCAAAAATTTATGATCCGAAACTTGCCGACGAAGACATCGGCATCGCCACCGAAGACGCCTACACGGTTTCAAAACGCCTGGCCCGCGAAGAAGGATTGTTAGTGGGAGTTTCCGCGGGCGCGGCGATCGCCGGATGTCTGCAAGTTGCGAAGAAATTGAAGCCCGGAGAAAAGGCCGTGTTCGTCACCATCCTTCCCGACTCCGGCGATAAATATTTGAGCGAAAGGTTTTGGGAAGAAGGGTAATAATTTCAGATCGCAGATCTATAGATTTCAGATTTTGATCTTCAATCTGAAAGCTACAATCTGCAATGACTGCATTCAATCATGCTTAAGATTGGCAAGTCCCACTACGAAGCGATCCGCCGCCACGGCGAAGAAACTTATCCGCACGAGTGCTGCGGCGTGCTCCTCGGCCAGATGGAGGACGACGCCCGCATCGTGACTTCAACCGCGCGCGCCGGCAATACCCGCACCGATTCCGCGCACAACCGTTACAACATTGATCCCAAGGAACTGGTCCGAATCCAGCGCCAGGCGCGGGAACGCAACGAAGACATCATCGGCTTTTATCACTCGCACCCCGACCATCCGGCGCAGTGGTCGCAAACCGATCTTGCCGAGGCCCACTGGTTTGGCTGCTCGTACGTAATCACGAGCGTTGAGAAGGGCAAGGCGGTGCTCACAAATTCCTTTGAACTGGCCGGAAGCGACGAAGGCGACAAGAAGCTGCTGGATGAAGCGGTGGAGGTGATTTAGTCACTTTTTGGAAGCGGCGGATTGCGCGACCATAGTGCAAATCAGCCGACGATCAAACGTCAGGAGAACAACATGACCGCACGATTGCGCTTCAAGAATGGCGTTCCGTTTTCTTTCAAATTGATCTCTGCAATCATCGTGTTGAACTTCATCGTAGAATTCTCCCTTCTGCTGAGTTTGTCGAAGTTCGCGAGCCGGTTCCCAATTGGTTCGGCGACCTACGCCATTCTGCGGGGAAAGAATATCTACTTCGTCCATCCCTGGCTGGGCCGGTACCTTACGACCGGAGCATGGGTGCAGTTTGTTTTGCTGGCAGTTCTGATATTAGTACTCGTTCTGAACCGCTCCCAGCTTGAAAAAGATTAAAGCTGCCTGAGTACTTCATCCGGATGAATGGGCTTCACCGCGCAACCAATTTTGGTTTGTCTAATGGTTGATGACCGGGCAACGCGCCCAGTGCCCCGGACTCACTTCCAGCAACGCGGGCTGCTCATTGCGGCAGTCATCAATCCGAAAATCACAGCGGGGTTCGAAGTGACATCCCTCAGGGAGCGCGTGAAGTGGCGGCACAGTTCCTTCAATCGTTTTTAGCGGTTGGGAACGCGATGTATGAAGAGTTGGCACGGCATTCAAAAGTCCACGCGTGTAGGGATGGGCGGGCGATTGAAAAATGTCTTGCTTGCTCCCGACCTCCACCAGGTTTCCCGTGTACATGACCGCGACGCGGTCGGCAATTTGCGAGATGACCGCCAGATCATGCGAGATAAAGAGCATGGTGAGGCCAAACTTTGCCCGCAACTCACCGAGCAACTCCAGAATTTGCGCCTGCACGGTGACATCGAGCGCGGTGGTGGGTTCGTCCGCGATCAGCAGCTTGGGCCGGTTCACGATGGCCATGGCGATCATGATGCGCTGGCGCATCCCGCCGGAAAGCTGGTGAGGATAGTCGCGCGCGCGGCGGGCCGCATCGGGAATCGCGGTGTCATTCATGGCCGCAACGGCGCGCTCCCATGCTTCTTTTTTTGAAACTCTCTCTGAAAATTCTGGTGCGCCCGCACCGCCTCGGCGATCTGGTCGCCCACGCGCATCACCGGATTCAGCGCGCTCATCGGTTCTTGAAAAATCATCCCAATCTGTCGCCCACGCAACTCGCGCATGGATTCCGCGGACAGTTGCAGCAAATCGCGGCGTTGGTCACCTTCCTGCAACCGGATCACGCCACTCACCTCCGTCTGGGGCGGAAGCAGACGCATGAGCGCCAGCGAAGTCACCGACTTTCCTGATCCCGACTCGCCTACCATGCCCAATACTTCGCCAGCCAAGATTTCAAAACTTAAATCCTTTACAGCGGCGGGCGCAATGGAGGACTGTCCGTTGCGCGATTTCGACGAGGGAAACCGGACCGTGAGATGTTCAACTTTCAGAAGCGCGGGCACGGCTTCATGTTAGCAGCGCGTTTGCGGAAATTGTTCTGTTTCTTCCGCTGTAAGCAATAGACGGGTACAGGAAGTTTGTGCAGCTCGAGTATCCGCCCATGAAGGGCGGGACACTTCTATCCGCCCTGAGAGAACCTCGACGGAACTCAGTATCCGCTGAATTCCTCGGTGCGGATGTCGTCGGGATCCACCTGCGCCTTCTCCAGCATGGCGCGCATGGCGGTCACCATGGCGGGCGGGCCGGCAACGTAATAAATCGGCCCGGCGAGCGAAGGCAGGTGTCGTTGCAGCATGGCCGCGTCAATGAATCCGGTTTCTCCGCTCCACGGCTGCGAGGACTTTTCCATCTCTGACATGGTGGCCACCAGCCGGAAATTCTTGTTTTTCTTCTCCAGGGCTTGTAGCTCGCCAAGAAATGCGGCGTCCTCGGGGCGACGGTTGGCGTAGAAGAGAACGATCTTATGAGGAAGAAGATTCTCCGCTGCGTGCTTAATGATGCTGTGGAAGGGCGTGATGCCGATTCCTCCCGCGAGAAAAACAGCGGGTTTGGAGCTGTTGCGGTGCAGCGTGAAAGAGCCCATGGGGCCATCCACAAGAAATTTCGCGCCCGGCGCCAATTGCCTGAAGACACGCTTGAAGGCGGTATCGCGCAATCTGGTGGTCACGGAAAGCTCTGGCTCCGCCGGAGTGCTGACCAGCGAAAAAGCACGCGCATTTCCCTCGCCGTTGGTCTCGGGAGGGTCAATGAGCGTGATCTCGACAAATTGTCCGGGAACAAAGTCAAATCCCGCAGGCTTAACGAAGTGAAAGCGCATGGTGCCTTCGGCGACGGTTTCGTGGCGGATCATTTCTGTGGGTTGGGCTGCCAAAGTGGACTCCTGTTCAATTCTTTAGAGCGTCCAAAGACACATTCGGTTACGGATGGCTTCAAGATGCAGGCACACTGAAGATCATCAGGACTGCCTCCTCGCCCGCATTTCTGCTTCAATCTCACGCAATTCATCGGGCCGCAGATAACGCTGCATGGCCGGGATCACCTGCTCTTCTTCCAGTTGCAGATGCGAAGCCCAAAGCTGTTGCAACCGCTCGGTTTGTTGTAGAAGATCGGCTTGCGGATGCTGCGGGTCGCGCTCTAGTTCGCGCCACGCAGGAACAAGTTCCGCAATCAGCGCGTCAATTTCCGTGTGCTGCTGCACCATGGCTTCGTTCGCCTCGGCGAGCGCGCCTTCAGGGAGCGCGCGGCTCAGGCGGGGATGCAGCGAATCATTCTCGTCAGCTTCGTGCAAGGGGAGGGCTTCGGTGTAGTAACGCAGCACGGACTGAACCGCAGTCGCTCGTTCGTCCGGCGGAGCGGCGGAGTTTCCCACGAGGCGCAGCGCAAGTTCCGTGAAGTGGCGAATGCGTTGGTGGCAGCCAAGCAGCATGGAAGCGGCGTCTTCGGCTCGGTTCGCCGCCTGTTCCGGGCCGCGAATATTGGTCAGCATGCCTCTATTATTTCACCCGGCTGAGGTTGCCGCTGAAGCAATTTTTGGGATTGCGGGATTGGGGTTCCTGCGCCAGTTAAGGACAGGCGATTCAATGTATTTCCATGAGAAAGCAGCAATTACGAATGTGGCGGCAAAAGCTGCGGCAGGCCGTAGCCAATACGACTGCAAATAACTTTCCAGCAATATCACGACAGCCACATGCCACAAATAAAATGTGTAACTTATTCGTCCCAGATAGCCGAGTGGGCGAAATGTAAGCAGTGTGTGCGTAGGACCAGATGAGATCGCTAATGAATAAACCACAACTCCGCCGAAAAATATTGCGCTTAACGAATAGGCCATGCCATTGAAAAGCATGCTGTTCGCGCCGGTGCGGAATTCGGGAAAAATGCTAAGCGCGGCAAATGCGCCCGCTGCACTAACGGCAATCAGCGCGCTGGCGCGCCGCCGCGTGTGGGCAAAAGCGGCGTCTTGATGCTCTGCAATTGCGATCCACGCACCCACAGCCAGCACGTCGGCGCGAAAAATCGTCAGGCAATAAATGGGGAAGTGATCTGAAAACAATGGCGTGGCGCAGGCGCGCAGCACAGGCGATGCGCAAATGATGGAAAATGCGATCCACCGCAAACTTTTCACTCCACAAAACAAGACCAGACAAGGCCAAAAGAGATAAAACTGCTCCTCAACTGCAAGCGACCACAGTGGGTCGAGCATCTGCGAACCGAGTTTGTGGAATGCCGCGCCAATGTTGGTGGTAAAAAACGAATACCAATACCACGTGCGCAGCCAGTGCACCCCGATCAATTCCATACACACCAGAAAAATCAGGTAGGCGGGCAGGATTCTTTGCGCGCGGCGAAGGTAAAATGCGGCCCAGTAAGAACTTCCCGGCGCGTCGCGCAACTGATCTTTTAATCGCAGCAGAATTTTTGTGATCAAATATCCGCTAAGAACGAAAAACAGGTCCACGCCCATCCAAAGAAGCGGGATTTTCAAGGCGTGGGTGGCGAACACCATGAGAATGGCGAGGCCGCGAAGACCGTCCAATTGAAGAATGCGCCGCATCCGGACTGAATTTTTTCATGAGCGCCCTCGCAATGTGAATGGCGGAAGAGGTTCGACAAATCCTAGGTTTCAATTCCTACATAGCAGATGCGGCCGATGATGTAGTCAGTCGCGGTCTTTCCCTTTTCGATGGGCTGGACTTCCACTGGGTATGCGGGGTTGTGCGGGCGCAGGACGAGATGATTGCCGGCGATCTCCACGTATTTGATTGTGCATACGCCATTCTTGAGGACGGCGTACATATTGGATTCGTTTTTGCGGTATGGCTTGAGAGAGTTGTAGTGGCGGTCAATGAGCACGGTGGCGCCGGGCAGAAGGCGGGGGTACATGCTCATGCCATCGCGAGCGTCGGCGCGCAGAACGATAAAACGCTCCCAGTGATCCCGGTCTCCTTCCATTTCCGCGCGAAGTTTGCGCAGAAAGCTCTTCTTGAATTTCAGAACATCTTTCACCTTCATGCTCAGAATCAAAGGCTTTACGGCGACACGGCCCTCGACCAGCAGGACATTTTCAAAATCATCTTCACTTGGCGGGACGATGCTGGCGCGTTTGTTGATCTCCGACGGGTCCACCAGATCAAGAATGGAAAGGCGCTGAACGTTGAGCACTTTGTCCATGCCTTGGACACTCAGCCCGCGTTTACGGTTGAGAAAATTTGAAATGTGGGCCTGCTTGAATCCGGTCTGCTCAGCGAGTTGCAAGCCGGTAAGACCGCCTTCATCAATCCGTTCGGAGAGCGCCTTGCGCAGGTTTTCCTGAAGGTTTTTGAATTTCATGGCCAAAGTATAGCATTTAGCTATTTCAATAACCACGTAAAACATCTTAAAGAAATTTATTTCTTGACACGGGGAAACTTTGAGCTATAGGATGAGCGGCACTTTATAGCTCCTTCGCTTTGGAGAAAACAGATGACGCATGAAGCAAGCAATCAAAGCGAGGAGACCACTTTCGTCGAGTTTCGCCGCAAGGTGCGATCAGCCGAGGTGCTCTCGCTCGCAATGGAGAAACTGTTGTGGTCCATTCATTTTACGGGCCGGGTCAGCATCGTGGTGCAGAATGGCCGCGTGTTGAAGTCCGGTTACGAAGAGGGTTATTTCCGCCAGCAGGCTTCAATCTAGCGGAAAGAGCCTAAAACGCACTGATAACTAAATATTCATAACCAGGTCGTCGTAAGAGAAACGAGCCCTGTGGCCGAGCAATCGGCGCAGGGCTTTTTTATTTTGGCGCGAAAAGTCGTTGGTCTTTGGTCGTTGGCAATCATTCATGGAGGCAATTATGGAAACGGAAAATACGGAAATCATAGAGTTGGAATTGAAGTATTGCGAACGCTGTGGAGGTCTGTGGCTGCGAATTGTGGGAATAAGCGAAGTCTATTGCGCCTCTTGTGCGCTGCAGGTTTCGGATTTGCCGGGGGCCCAGGTGCGAAAACGCGGGGCCAAGCTGCCGGGCAGGCGACACGGCGATCGCAAGCAGCTTCCGAACTTTGCCAGCATCTCGCGCCAGGGAGGGAATGCGTAATGGGCACGATTCTGTTTTTGACCGCAAATGCAACCGGCGAGCAGGAAAACGCGCCCGGTCCGGGAAGTACAAACAACCTGGAAACCCTGATTGGGATGGCTGTCGAGAAGCAAGAGGCGGCAGGTGGGGAGTCTGACTATATTCCCGACGATCCCGATGTGTGGCTGTATCGTGACCGGACGATTGCGCTGCTGCGGCGCTACTTCCGCATTTCGATCGAAGTGGGGCGGTTGCCGTCGCTGGTGGGACGCGAGGTATTTCGAGGGCGGGTGACCGCGTATCGGATGCGGACGTTCGAGGATGCGGTGATTTTCGTTCACGATGTGGAGCATGGCCTGGAGCGACTGGATGCATTTGAGCGCGAGTTGATCGGAAAGATTATTTTCCAGGAATACACGCACGACGAGGCAGCCCACCTGATGGGGTGCTGGAGGCGCACGGTAGGGCGGCGATTTCCCGAGGCACTCGATCGGCTGAGCGAAATTTTCCTGGAAGGAGGGGTATTGAGCCGTTTTCCGGGGGCGGGAAAGAAGCCGGCGCAAAGTTGTCAAGAGGCAGAAAGCGGGCAAAAGGCCGTAAGTGTTTCAATGTGCGGGAAATAAAAAGTTGTAAGTGATGTCCCATTTCCCCCATGCAGTTTGTTATTCTGAATTCACAAGTGAGAAAAAAGTTTTGTGGGCGTGCTTTCAGGGCACGCCCTAATTTTTTGGGGAAATTTTCCGATCAATATGAAGAAAGCCACGGGCAGGGCCAAAGGCGGGAATACAAAGCGGGCCGCAGCGGGAAAGAAGCCGCGGAAATCCAAGGACGTGACGGAGCTGCGGCGGCAGATTGAAAATCTGGTGACGCGAAAAGCGGTGACCATGGTGGAAACCGCGATAGGAGAGGCGGACAAAGGACACTTTGCCGCAATGAAATATTTGTTTGAAATGATTGGGTTGTACCCGGGCCCAAGCGAAGCGGAACCGCAGGGGGAGGACGCGCTGGCGAAGACCCTTCTGCGCCGCTTGGGAATGCCGGAGGAAGAGCCGCAAGCTGGCGGTGCTACTGGGCTCGAAGCGGTTTTGCCAGCGGATGTTGCCGTAGAATGAGAGTGGAAGATTTCGCGAGCGCATGGGAAATCATGCGGCGTAGAAAGTGGGGCGCTTTCGGCGGCGAACAAGACGCCAGCAATGGCGGGAGGCCCGCGCGATGGAAATTGGCGATGGACATGACATGGGTCACAGGCCGGATCGCGTTAGGGGGCGGCATTTGGTCGGCGGAGAACATGGCGGAGGTGTCGCGGGCGGGAGTGACACACATCGTAGACATGCAAAGCGAGTTTGACGACACTCCATTGGCGAAATCGCACGGCATTGAAGTTTTGTGGAACGCGACAGACGACGATTTCCAGATTAAGCCTGGCGCATTGTTGCAGCGGGGTGTGGATTTCGCGCGCGCGGCGCTGGATGAGGCGGGAACCAAAGTTTATGTGCATTGCGCCGCGGGAGTTCACCGGGCGCCGATGATGACGCTCGCCATCCTGTGTTCAACGGGATGGACGATGGAAGATGCACGGGAGCTGATACAAGGCAGGCGTCCGGTGGTGGACTTCGCGGATGTTTATGTGCAGAGCGTGGAGAGGTTTCTCGAGCAGGTGGAGGCGGAGAGGTAGTAGGGGCAGCGGTGTACCGCTCCGAGGTCCATTAAGCGGGTAGGGGTCCTTCGACTGCGCGTTTGTTTCGCTTCGCGAATAAACGCTTCGCTCAGGATGACAAGATCGAATTTAGTTTGAGTGGAGGAGTTATGCGGAAAGTTTGCCGCCCTAGTGGGCGGCTTTTTTATTTGCTACTGGCAGTGATGGTCCTGTTCGGCGCGGCGGCGAAAGGGCAGACTTCCCCCAGCACCACGACGGTGCAAGACGTTGTCTACAGAGCGGACGGCACCCCCGCGCAGGGAACGCTGCTCATCACCTGGCCGGCGTTTACGACGACCGATGGAATCGCGATTGCCGCGGGAACGAGCAGTGTGACGCTGGGCTCGAATGGAGCACTTTCAGTGGAACTTGTGCCGAACTTGAATGCGACACCAGCGAACACTCCCTACACGGTGATCTACCAGCTGAACGATGGCACGGTAAAAACAGAGTACTGGCTTGTGCCCGCAGCTTCGCCGACGACGTTGTCGGCGGTGCGAGTGGCGCTGGGAACGGGCAATGGAGCAACGCAACTGGCATCGCAGCAGTTTGTGAGCCAAGCGTTGTCGGGCAAGGCGAATGACGCGTCGGTAGTCCATTTATCGGGGCCAGAAACGATTACGGGGCAGAAACAATTTTCAGTTTCTCCGAGCGTGCCGACGCCGGTCGCTCCGACCGATGTGGTGAACAAATCGTATGTGGACGGCGTGGTGACGGGCACGGGGTCGGGATCGTTTGTGAGCAAGACGGGAGACACGATGACGGGGCCTCTGACATTGCCGGCGGACCCGACCGCGCCCAGCCAGGCGGCGACGAAACATTATGTGGATTTGGGAGTGGCCTCAAAAGCGGACGTTTTGGGAGGACTGGTGCCACGGGCGGAGTTAGGAACGGGAACACCTGACTCAACTTTATGTCTGAAAGGCGACGCCACGTGGGGAGCATGCGGAACGAGCACGGACGCGGCTTCGATTCGAGGAGTGCCGGTGAACGCCGCTGCACCCGCGGACAATCAGGTGCTGACTTATGTGGCATCAGCGGGACAATACCAGCCAAAACCCGGCGGTGGATTGAGCGCGGGAATGCAGGCGGTGAAGTATGCGTCAGACTTTAACTGGTCGCTATCGCCGACTGGCGACTTGAGCGTAGCGGGAAATAATACAGTGACACTTTCGGCGTGTCCGCCCGGAGTGCTGGCGACGGAAGCGCAGTATTACGTTTACATCGCGGGCACGGGAACGCCGGAGGCGGTGCTGGTGACCGGAGGCACATGCAGCGGGAATGGAGCGGCCGGCACACTCCAGTTCACGACGACAAATGTGCACTCTTCAGGATATACGGTCTCCAGCGCGTCGGGTGGGTTGCAGGAGGCATTGATTGGGGCGCGAATCACTCTGACGAATCCGACGCAAGCGGGACAATCGGGCAAGGTGATTGTTCCGCCAGGAGAGTTTAAGGCGTTTGCGAGAGTTTCGGTGCGGGCGTCGGACATCACCGTGGATTTTTCGGGATCGGTGGTGGAGTGCTGGATGAACGACACCTGCATTTTTACGGGAGACCCGGTGAATCCCAACGCGTTTGTGGACATTACCCTGGTGAATCCGCGGGGACGCCCGATGGTGGTGAATGGAACGCAGGCGTTCATTGAAGACAACGGACAAAAGACGCGGTTGATGAATGTTACCGCGCGCTCCGGGACGGGTGGAACAACGTTCGGAACGTATGTGAAGGTAGACAACGATCAATCATTCCTGCTGGACGGTCTTAATGTACAAGGCAGCCTGCGTTGCGATGCGACGTTTTGTGGAGCGTACGTTACAGCGCCTGGGCCATTCAGCACGAATGCGGCGGTGGGCTGGCTGAAGAACTTGAACCTTTCGGCGCAATGCGACGGCAACGGCGTGGATTGGGAGAGTGGAAACACATTGCGGATTTCCGACAGCGTGGTGCAGGGCTTTGCGCAGTATGGAATTAAGGGCGGCACTCCGAATGGAGGCTTCCACGGCACGGAGATGGACAACGTTTACATGGAAGCGGGGAACTGCAGCAATCCGCTGGGAAATATTGGAGAGATGGGAGTGCTGAGTTTCGGGCAGGCGATCAGGATCCATGGAGCGGATCCGGTGTCGCAAGCTGTAGGAAAGTTGCCGGTGTTCGCGAATACGGGAAGCACGTTGAATTTTTATTATGCAGTTTTTCATGACACGACCACAGGCACGGCATCAGCGCCATTCATGTTTGGTGAAGCGAACACTAATGGAAGCGGAAGCATAACGCTTTCCTGGCCGAAGGTGACGCAGGGAACAGACACCATCACGTATGACATTTTGCGGGCGCAGGCGAATTCGCTGAGTGTGGTGCCGTTTGGCACGGGAAGTTATGCGGTGGTTACGGGTGTACCGCAATGTTCAGGAGCGGTTTGCTCGGCAACCGATCCGGAGGGGACATTGGCCAGTTACACGGTGGCAAACCAGACGTTCACGCCTGTATTGACTTACTGGCCCGGCGGCATGGTGCTTTCGGCGGGAGCGACGGCATATGTGGATGACTACAAGCCGCAACCGGGAAATGGAACCGTCATCGTGAGCACGGACGGGATGATCCACCCGACGATTTTTGCCAAGCGATGCGAGGGGGCGTCGGCGCCGGCTAATCCTTTATATGTGAGTTGCCTTGCATGTCTCCCGCTGAAAAGGCCACACGGATTGGCGGAGGCGGATGGGAAGATCTGGTTCAGCTCCGAAACCAGCCCCGCCGTCGGTCGATACGATCCGGCGGCCGACAAGGTCGACGCGATCATCGGCACGGGGCAGGGACTTTCGCACATGGTTGTGCGTGACGGCAAGAGCGGCCGGCTGTACACGGCGGACATCATGAGCGATTCGGTGACCGTGCTGGAAACGAAGGGCCAGCATCCGAAACCGGTTCACATCGCGGTGCACGAGGAGCCGGAAGGAATTGCGATCTCACCAGATGGCGGCGCGCTGTGGGTCGGCCATCGACAGGGCGGCGATCTCGTCGTGATCGACATGAAGACCCAGCAGATCACGCAAACGATCGCCTGCGGCGGCGTGCCGATCCGTCTGTCCTTCACACCCGACGGCCGGCGCAGTTGCTGGTCTCCGAAGCCGAAGGCGGCGTGGTGATCGTTTACGACGCGACGACGTTCAAAGAACTCGGTCGCGTCGAAGTCGTAGCGCGCAGGTCGGAATCGTCGCGACGCCCAACAGCGAGCGCCGGCGAGTTCGTCGCCCTCCCGAGTGATGGCAAGGTCGCGTGCATCGATCTGGCGACGATGAAGGTGACCGCGACGCTCGCCACAGGTAACCAACCAGATGGAGTGGCTTGGGTTGAAGGGAAATAAATGTAGACGCGAAGGAGCGAAGTTGCGAAGGGTCGCGAAGGAATCCAATCCAAGCCAGGAGGCGATGTCATCCTGAGTGGTACTCCACGAAGGATCTAGCCTGACGTGTGAGGCAAGATCCTTCCCGAGTACGCTCAGGATGACAGTGATTTCTTCAACGATTCCGTCTTCTTCGCGTTCCTTCGTACCTTCGCGACCGCATTTGTGCCTTGGAGTACGATCGCTCTATGCATCCGCTGACTCGCGGACAGGAGGCCGATCGAATTCTTTCCGTGTATGCCAGCGATCTGCCCAGCATCATGACGATGCTCGAGCGGCAATTCGTGGTGTTGCGCAATCAGGCCGCAGGTGCTGCTCACACTCTGCGGCATCGTGATCAGCACGACCGGGTTCTCCGGGCGGGTCATCGCGGGCACCAATCCAATGGCGCAGTTCCTGATCATCGCGGGCGTCGGGCTGGTGCTGCTGTCGGCGGCGATCGTCGTCTGGGGCGTGCTGCACCTGTACTGGCTGACGATGCAGACCGGCGACGACACGCGAGGTTGGCTGATCAGCTCGCTGCGCTATTGAGATATGAAGACGCAGTCGTATCGGGTCGGCTTGGTTGTGATGCTGATTGGTCTGGCGCTGTACGTCGGGGCGATCTCGGTGATGCTGCTGTACCCGCACGAAAATGGATTGCCCGCGCAGTGCAGGGGCAGAGGGCAGAGGTCAGAGGTCAGCAGACATTATCTGATCTCTGAACTCACTCTGGACGGTCGTGACTTTTGTCTGCAATTCAGCTACGTCGGCGTAGCATGGCGAAGGCACCAAGCACTAAGCCGAGGATTGACGGCTCTGGGATTCCACCGCGCTGGGGTCGTGACAAAGCCGATCTGCCCGAGCGGAGAACCATTGTTCCCGAGAGAATTTCCCGTGTCTTCGGAGGTGAAGTTGCCAACGCCTGCGGCGATGCTCGAAGTCGATACGATCGTTGCACGGTGAAGCTCGTATCGGCCGTTTGTGTTGAGCCGGTGTCTTGTAGGTGAC
>CAWHQK010000075.1:0-16171 GCA_963831435.1 uncultured Acidobacteriota bacterium | reverse complement strand
TCCCCCTGAGATCGCGACCATGATGACCTCTCCTGCTGGCGACGTCTGGTCGGTGGGAATGCTCTTGTCTGAGGCGCTCACCCAGCAACTGCCGACCGTGCCTGCTACGACGAAGGGCAAGCCTGGACAGCAGGACCCTGCCATTTCTGGGGCCATCCCGGAGCCATTTCAAGAGATCATTCGCAACAGCCTGCGTTTTGATCCCCAGCGGCGGTGGACAGTAGAGCGAATCGCCGGCTGGCTGCAATCTGGTCTTCCCACAGCTTCAACAGACACAATTCCTGTTCCTCGGGAGCCCTCCGCAAAAAGAGGTTTTTGGATTTTGATTGCGGCGGTCATTGTGATTGTTGCGATAGTGGCAGGGATCGAAATGCGCGGCCCTCGTCACGAATCGGCGTCCGAGAGGCCCGCGCAAGCTTCCACGGACCTACAGAGCGGCCAAACATCGTCATCCCAATCGGAGCAGGCAGGGATACCGGTGTCGGACCCCAAAAACGTTACGCCGAAGCCGGCTGCCCGCAGCTCGTCGCAGCCTGATTCAGCTGGCCTTCCGCTGGGAATTATCCATCAAGTTATGCCCGCCCCATCCCAAGGCGCCCGCAATACAGTTCACGGAAAAGTCCGCGTTGCGGTCAAGGTTGCCGTGGATGCCTCAGGAAACGTGACGGATGTCACGTTCGTTTCTCATGGCCCCAGCGAATATTTTGCCCGTCTTGCGCACAATGCCGCCGAGCAATGGAAATTTGCTCCCGCGCAAATGAATGGGCAGAACGTTGCCAGCGAGTGGGTGCTGAAATTTGCCTTTGGCCGGAAAGGCACTGAAGTGTCGCCTTCTCAAGTCGCCGCAAGATGATCCTGGATATTTTCGTGGAAATATCACCCGAAGGTTAACTTGCATTCATAGAGCCGCGCTGAAAACGGTTCAACAGGTTGCGCATCCGGATCCTGCTCGGTCGCGAAATTTGTTCTAATGTGAAAGCAACTTTGGAGGACTCGCGTGCCCGAACCAAAATCTTTTCATATGACGCCCGATGAGTTCCGCCGCCACGGACGGGCCGTCGTGGATTGGATTGCGGACTACTACAAGCGCATCGAGTCTTTCCCCGTGCTGTCGCAGGTCAGTCCCGGAGATGTCCGCGCTTCGCTCCCATCGCACCCTCCGGAAGTTGGCGAAGCGTTTGATGGAATTCTTGCCGATTTGGAAAAGTTGATTCTTCCCGGAATCACACACTGGCAGTCGCCAAATTTCTTTGCCTATTTTCCCGCGAATGCCTCCGGCCCGGCGATCCTCGGCGATTTATTGTCTTCGGGATTGGGTGTGCAGGGAATGTTGTGGTCCACCAGTCCGGCGTGCACAGAACTGGAAACTCATGTTCTTGATTGGTTGGTGGAGATGCTCGGCCTACCGAAAAAATTTCTGTCTTCTGCGGAAGGCGGTGGGGTTATCCAGGACACCGCTTCCAGCGCCGTGCTCTGCGCATTGCTGGCGGCGCGGGAACGTGCCACGAACTTCGCCTGTAATCGCGAAGGATGTGCGGCAAAGTTTGCGGTTTACACCTCGGCACAGGCGCATTCGTCCATTGAAAAAGCGGTAAAGATCTCAGGCGTTGGTAGCGAGAATTTAAGGCTCATCGAAGTGGACGAAAATTTTGCTATGCGGCCGGACGCTCTGCTTCGGCAAATTGAAGCCGACCGCCAGGCCGGCCTGACGCCTTGCTTTGTTTGTGCCACGGTCGGCACGACCTCTTCCAATGCAATGGACCCCATTCGAGAAATTGCCTGCATTTGCCGCGAAAATAAAATTTGGTTGCATGTGGACGCTGCTATGTCCGGCACGGCCGCGTTGTGTCCGGAATTTCGCTGGATTCAGGATGGAGTCGAATTCACAGACAGCTATTGTTTCAATCCCCACAAATGGATGTTTACGAATTTCGATTGCAGTTGTTTTTACATCGCCGACCGGGCCACCTTAATCCGAACTCTCAGCGTGCTGCCGGAATATCTGCGCAACCAGGCCACTGAATCCGGCGCTGTAATTGATTATCGCGATTGGCACATTCCGCTTGGCCGCCGCTTTCGCTCGCTCAAACTATGGTTCGTGATTCGCCACTACGGAATGGAAGGCCTGCAATTCCATATTCGCCGCCACATCGAACTGGCGCAACAATTCGCGGGCTGGGTGAAGGAAGATGACCGCTTTGAACTCGCCGCGCCCGTTCCCCTGAATCTTGTGTGCTTCCGGCACAAAAGCGGCGACGCAGCCAATCAACAAATCATGGACCGGCTGAATAGCAGCGGCGACCTCTACCTGACTCATACCAAACTGAATAGCGTGCTGACGCTGCGTTTCTGCGTGGGACAGACAAACACCGAAGCGAAACACGTGATGCAGGCCTGGAAGAGGATTCAGGAAGAGGCGGGAAATTTACGTTCGTAGTTGCGTCGTACTTTCAGCGGCCCTTCAACTTGGGCGGTTCCGCTGATCCGGGCGCGCCGGGCTGGCTGGCCTGCTCGGCGTTTTGATTTGCAGGCGCGTCTGCATTGATCGCAAAATCCCAAACGTACAAATTGATGCCCTCATCCCCAAGCAACTCGACCAGCGCGTATTCTCCCTGGGAAAGCGGCGCCAGCGGCGTTATTTTCACCCACCCGCCTGTAAGTTGCTCGTCGGTGGTTTTCACTACTCCCTGTTGCTCAATCACATCGCCATCGGATGGATTCTTGATGGCAGGCACCAGCCGTTTATCTGGCCGCAAATCCAGGCTCACAATCCGAAATCTGTCCCAGGGCAATGTTGGAGGTTGAGCTCCTGAGGAAGATTGTCCCGTGCCTGGAGTCACTCCGGCATTCACATACAAAGAAGGAAGCGGTACGTGGGCTTGCACGCCAGCATGCGCTCCTGCCAGCAAAATGTCACTCGGACCACGCGCGACGTCTCCGTGAAAAATCGTCTTTCTAATGTTGTGCTCGACGGTTCCACTGTCCTGCTTCAATTGCACAAGCTGCTGCTGGCCCTGAAAAGTATCCAGCAGATAACCTGCATTGGAATCCTCCAAACGAAGTCCGGGCGCGACTTGCGGCGCGTTGGCGTCTCGCGCCGCGCGGTCCGCTTCAAGTTCCTTGTTCAGTGCAATCGCTTCCGGCGAGGCCGCTCCTGCCTCACGCTCCTTCTCATACTTCTCCGTCGCCGGCCAGTCCACCATGGAGTTCGGGACTTCTTCCCATCCGTCTCTCTCCGCGCTGTAGTAGCGCACGCGGTCTCCGTGCACTTCCCACTTGGTGGCTGATTGATAGGAACCGTCTTTCAGGATAAGTCGTTTGGCGATCTGCTGGGCGGAAGAATGAACGAGCGGCAGGAGCAGAAAAACCAGCCCCGCGAGGGCCACGTGAGCTTTACCGATTCGCACTAACTTTGCGCGCACACCGCAATTATGGACCGAAATGCGCTGTGCTCGCTGGATATTTCTTAGCGTAGAAACGATCCGGGCGGCTCGCCGCGCGGAACCAGAGTTGCGTGTTGAGTGCCAAACAGGGCAGAATATTCATGGATCCGATGCCACCCGTGTACTTTGGAGTACACAATCCAAATTAACGATACTTTTTGAGGCATTGGGCATCCAACTAGTTAGTAAGGCAATAAGTGGCTTCAACATCCCCGCAGGCTGGGCGCTGATTCAGATGTTACGAAGATGAAGCGCAGTGAGCCGGCTGAAGTCGCTGAGTGGCTTTCAACATCCCCGTTCCGGTTTGAGCATAAGCGCTTCGCCGAAATTGAGCGAAGGCAGTGTCATCGGAGCTGAAAGCAGGACAACATGGCAACCGTTTCGGCCGTTTGCAGTTTGGAGAATTATCTCGTCCTTCCCGATCATACGATGGACGAACGTATTCGCGAAGCCCGGAAGGCTTTGGGCCGCGATGTTGTGGTGCTGGGCCACCACTATCAGCGGGATGAAGTCATCCGCTTCGCCGATTTCCGCGGCGATTCCTACAAGCTTTCCCAGGAGGCGGCGAAAGCGGCAGGGAAATATATTGTTTTTTGCGGCGTGCATTTCATGGCGGAAAGCGCCGACGTCCTCAGCCGTCCTGGTCAGATCACAATCCTTCCTGACCTAAATGCCGGCTGCTCCATGGCCGACATGGCGGAAATTACCCAAGTGGAAATCTGCTGGGAGCAACTTGTACGAACGGGTGTCACCAATGATGAAGGCGATGGCGTAACGCCGGTGACCTATATCAATTCAACCGCTGCTATCAAGGCATTCTGCGGCGAGCGCGGCGGCGTTGTTTGTACTTCGTCGAATGCTGCTTCCGCCATGAAATGGGGCTTCCGCACGGGGACGGAGGGGTCCACTCTGTATAGAAAGAAAATTCTTTTCCTGCCCGACCAGCATTTGGGACGAAACACAGGCTACGCAATGGGAATTCCGCTCAACGAGATGGTCGTTTGGGATCCGTATCAATTGAATGGCGGAACAACTCCAGAACAGCTTCGCGCCGCAAAAATAATTCTATGGAAAGGCCACTGCTCCGTGCACCAGCGATTTCTTCCCGAGCATGTGGAGAACGTCCGCGCCAAATATCCCGGCATTCGCGTGATTGTGCACCCCGAGTGCCGATGGGAAGTTTGCCAGAAGGCTGACGGCATTGGTTCGACCGAGGGCCTTTTGAAGATGATCCGCCAAGCCCCTTCGGGCAGCATGTTCGCCGTGGGAACCGAAATCCACCTCGTAAACCGCATGGGCAAAGAGTTTGCCGCGGAAGGGAAGAAAGTAATTACCCTCGACGATTCCGGCTGTCTGTGCACCACCATGTTCCGAATCTCGCCGCAACATTTGTGCTGGGTGCTGGAAAATCTCGCGGAAGGGAATGTGGTCAACCAAATAAAAGTGAAGGACGACGTGAAGTATTGGGCGAAAACGGCATTGGACCGGATGCTGGAGGTTCGGTAAGGCGTCGTTGGTCTTTGGTCGTTGGCCGTAACTCCACAGCAGCCCGTTCAAGCTTTTGCCAAAGACCAACGGCCAACAGCCAACGACAGTGATGCAGTAAAATATCCACATAGCCTATGTCCGACCGCACCTTCACCCTCGAAGAAGCCAAAATGCTGCTTCCCGTCCTTGAGTCTCTCTTGCGCACGGCAATAACCGGCAAAGAACTCATTGAAGAAGTGGACGCGGAATTTCAGGAAGTTACCCATCGCATCTTCCTCAATGGCGGCACTTCGCTCAACATCGTTCCGTTGGCGCGTAGAAAAGCCGAGCGCGAAAAAACCCTGCAACGGGTAAAGGACGCCATGGCGGAAATCGACGCTACCGGCGTTCAAGTCAAAGATCTTGACATCGGCCTGTTGGACTTCCCCTGCGAAGTCGAGGGACGCACCATCCTTTTGTGCTGGAAGCTGGGCGAGGACTCCATCACCCACTGGCATGGGATCAGCGAAGGTTTTTCCGGACGCAAGCCCATTGATGACCGGATCGCGAAAGCGAAACGATCGCATTAACGCAATTCAGCCAACGTTATTCCCAAAATTTACCGCAAGCCGGAAAGATTCCTCCGTTCCTGAAAACAAGCGCAGGCAACGCATGCACGAAGGTACATGCGAATGACTCGGCGCGACCTTGCTCTGATACAATTTTCTTCTTAGTTGCGTGAGGAGATCGTGCGATGGCAGTCAGGAATGTGCCGCGAATTCAGCGAAAACTTGCAATATTTGTGACTTTTTCTTTCCTCGCTGTCACCCTGGGATGCAAGGGCTTTTTCGTTAACCCGGTTCTCCAAAGCGTGACCGTTGGCCTTCAAACCTGAACCTTCAGCAGGGCACCACGCAACAAATGACCGCCACCGGTAATTTTGATGATGGCAGCACGAAGACCCTTACCTCAGGGGTCGTGTGGAGCAGTTCTGATGCCACGATAGCGCCCGTTAGCGCGGCGGGTGTTGTGAACGGTGCGGCGGCTGGGACTGCAACTATTACCGCGGAAGATGGAACGGTTAGCGGCCAGGCGACAGTGAACGTAGCTTTGGCAAATGTCACCTCCATTAAAATTACCCCCACTTCCGAGACGGCTACTGCGAATGGCGGAGTTGCTACATTTACTGCCCTGGCCACCGTTTCAGGGCAGAGCCAACCAATTGATGTTTCCAAAACAGTCACCTGGTCTACGAGCGATTCAAATCTGCAAATTACGCAGGGGCAATCCCCAGCCACAGTTACGGCAGCGGGCGCCGAGGTGGTAACCGTCACGGCAACTTATAACAGCACCACGACACTGACAGCCACTGCCACGTTGACTGTGCAGTAGCGGGTCGCAATCGATTCTGCTTCTAACCTCTCGCTGGACGGCCCGGACCCGTTACCTCCGCTTTGGCCACGACCAGAGGTAACATTGCGCCCCGCCTGATTTCAAACGATGATCTTCCTACGAAGGTCGAGGAAGCCGGCGTGGCGTTCGCTTCTCCCGCGCACATTTCACCAGTCAAAAGTTCGCTGCATTGGAATTTCCACCGGAGGCGGTGACGCTCCCGGCCTTAACGCCGTTATCCGCGCGGCGGTAAAGTGCGCCATTCTCAAGTACAAGTGGAGGTGATTGGCATTTCCGACGGCTTTGACGGCCTCATCTGGCCCGAGAAGTCGCGGGAACTCACGCTCGAGCACCTCGATTCTGCCGCGAGGGGGCACAATCCTCGGCACCACGAACCGCGGCATCCCCTTGAGTACCGCGTAACAGAAAATGGCAAAGAGGTGACGCGAGACATTGCGGACGAGGTGATTGCCAATTCCCGCAAACTGGGCATTGACGCGATTATCGCCATCGGCGGCGAGGCTCGCAGAAAATTGCCTGGGAGCTTTTTCAGCGCGGCCTCAAACTGGTCGGCGTTCCCAAGACGATTGACAACGATCTTTCCGCCACCGAAGTCACATTCGGCTTTGATACCGCGCTGGCCACCGCCACCGACGCCGTGGACAAAATTCACACCACGGCGGAAGCTCACCACCGCGTGATGGTCGTAGAGGTCATGGGACGTGACGCGGGCTGGATTGCTCTTTCCGCAGGTATGGCTGGGGGCGCACGCGTGGTACTGCTCCCGGAAATCCCCTTTACCATCCAGAATATTTGCGATTACATTGCGCAGCGCGAACGCGATGGCAAGCATTTACCATCGTCGTGGTGGCCGAGGGCATCAAGCTCCCTCCGGAATTAAAGGAAAACCGCCGCCAGAACAGTCCCGTTGGCAACTTGATCGGCCAGGCGATCTCCACGCAGTCCGGCAAGGAGGTTCGTATCAGTGTGCTGGGCCACATTCAGCGCGGAGGCTCTCCCACGCCGTTTGACCGCATTCTTGCGACGCGCTTTGGCGTTGCCGCCGTGGAACTCATCGCCAATGGCGACTTCGGCAAAATGGTCTGTCTGCGAAACAGCCGCATCGAATCCGTCTGCATTTCCGAAGCAATCGGCCATCTCAAGACGGTTGAACCGCGAGGCGAGTTGGCTAACACGGCCCGCGCCATTGGCATTTGTTTTGGCGACGTCGCGGGCTATGGCGGATAGCCGGCGCTCATCCATTCTCGGAAACTCTTCAGTTGGTCATCGGTCCAGTAAGGGCCGCCCAAAGGCATGCGTGGAGGCATTGTTCCGGTTAGATGATTTAACACGTTCCGGGCATGGCTGGGCTTTGACATCCAGCTATGGTCGCCCAGGTGTACCCCGAAAGTATTCATGTGCTGAATGTCGGTGACGCGAAACAGCGGCAAGATATCCCGTACGAAAGACGGCGTGATTGTCGCAACCGGTTTCCCGGCTGCATCGCCACGGGCGGGAATATTGGCAGGAATGCTCATTATATGAATCACTCTCTCGCCGGGCCACAGACATCAACAGGCGGTGCCCGCTTTGCCGGCAAATAAAAAAAATGGAATTATGAATTGGCACAACAGATATGAAGGCTTGAAAAAGCGGAATGTTGAGTTTCATAAAAGAATAGGCCTCAACTCCCCGGGGTAGGCTTGAAAGTATGACAGGGCCGCAAGCAATGTCAAGAATTGTTCCGCCAACGTGTTGATAGAAGAGAGTCAATTTTCCAAACAGTTTCCTGTTTATGGACAGCAACGCAGAAGCTTGTTCCGTCACGCTCTGGCGCTGCTATATTAATTTCGTGATTTGGGTTCGCGCTTCCCGCCGCACGCTGACAATCCGACGCTCGCTGCTTTTTGTTTTTGCGTCGACCATAATTTTCTCGGCTTGTGGCTACCATCATGGACACTCGCGAGAAGCCGCTTACGTTTCCGCGCCGCAGGCGATTCTCCGTGATCAAGTGGCGGCGGTTTACAACAAGATGGGCGTGATAAAAAACGCCGAACGCGTGGAAATATTGGACCGCGACCGCCGCTATGTGAAGGTGCGGACCTCCGCCGGTGTGGAGGGTTGGGTTGAGCAGCGTTATCTGGTCACTCAGCAGGTGTATGACGGCTTCCAAAAGCTCCAGCAGAGCGAGCAAAACGATCCTATCCAGGCCACCGGCATCACGCGCAACGATACCAATATCCATCTCACGCCGGACCGCAACGGCGACCATCTTTACCAGCTTTCCGAGGGCGGCCACGTTTCCATGCTCAAGCGCGAGGCAGCTCCCAAGCTGCTGCCCGGCGAGCAAAAAAACAAGCCTGACGCCGACAGCAAACCTGTGGACTTGGAAGACTGGTGGCTGGTGCGCGACCCACAGGGCCACACCGGGTGGGTGTTGGGTCGCATGCTGGACGTTGACGCGCCGCTCGACGTAGCACAATACGCCGAAGGCCAGCGGATTGTCGCAACCTTCCCCCTGGACGAAGTCAAGGACGGCGACAAGAAAGTTCCTGAGTATCTTATGCTGCTGACCGAGCCCAAAGATGGCATGTCTTACGACTTCAACCAGATCCGGGTTTTTTCCTGGAACGTGAAGCGGCACCGTTATGAGACGGCTTACCGCGAACGTGGCTTGATCGGCGAGTTGAAACAGGGGGATAGCGGTTGCTGGGAAGTTCTTCCGTGTTTCTTCTTTCCATTGATTTGGAATATGTAGCGCCTTCCTACACCACTTTCTTCACCATCGGCGTTTCGAACTTATAGGTCTTCGCGGTGACCGCCCCGTCTTTATCTTTCGCGTGGATGGTGAAGGTCGGCAGATTCCCTTCTTTACCAAAGTCCTGTCGGGAAACAGTTACCGGCAACTCGCCGATCAAGCCACGTTCGCGGTAAGCCATCTCATAACGGTGCCGCTTCACGTTCCAGGAAAAAACCCGGATCTGGTTGAAGTCGTAAGACATGCCATCTTTGGGCTCGGTCAGCAGCATAAGATACTCAGGAACTTTCTTGTCGCGGTCCTTGACTTCGTCCAGGGGGAAGGTTGCGACAATCCGCTGGCCTTCGGCGTATTGTGCTACGTCGAGCGGCGCGTCAACGTCCAGCATGCGACCCAACACCCACCCGGTGTGGCCCTGTGGGTCGCGCACCAGCCACCAGTCTTCCAGTCGACAGGTTTGCTGTCGGCGTCAGGCTTGTTTTTTTGCTCGCCGGGCAGCAGCTTGGGAGCTGCCTCGCGCTTGAGCATGGAAACGTGGCCGCCCTCGGAAAGCTGGTAAAGATGGTCGCCGTTGCGGTCCGGCGTGAGATGGATATTGGTATCGTTGCGCGTGATGCCGGTGGCCTGGATAGGATCGTTTTGCTCGCTCTGCTGGAGCTTTTGGAAGCCGTCATACACCTGCTGAGTGACCAGATAACGCTGCTCAACCCAACCCTCCACACCGGCGGAGGTCCGCACCTTCACATAGCGGCGGTCGCGGTCCAATATTTCCACGCGTTCGGCGTTTTTTATCACGCCCATCTTGTTGTAAACCGCCGCCACTTGATCACGGAGAATCGCCTGCGGCGCGGAAACGTAAGCGGCTTCTCGCGAGTGTCCATGATGGTAGCCACAAGCCGAGAAAATTATGGTCGACGCAAAAACGAAAAACAGTGAGCGTTGGATTGTCAGCGTGCGGCGGGAAGCGCGAACCCAAATCACGAAATTAATATAGCAGCGCCAGAGCGTGACGGAACAAACTTCTGCGTTGCTGTCCATAAACAGGAAACTGTTTGGAAAATTGACTCTCTTCTATCAACACGTTGGCGGAACAATTCTTGACATTGCTTGCGGCCCTGTCATACTTTCAAGCCTACCCCGGGGAGTTGAGGCCTATTCTTTTATGAAACTCAACATTCCGCTTTTTCAAGCCTTCATATCTGTTGTGCCAATTCATAATTCCATTTTTTTTATTTGCCGGCAAAGCGGGCACCGCCTGTTGATGTCTGTGGCCCGGCGAGAGAGTGATTCATATAATGAGCATTCCTGCCAATATTCCCGCCCGTGGCGATGCAGCCGGGAAACCGGTTGCGACAATCACGCCGTCTTTCGTACGGGATATCTTGCCGCTGTTTCGCGTCACCGACATTCAGCACATGAATACTTTCGGGGTACACCTGGGCGACCATAGCTGGATGTCAAAGCCCAGCCATGCCCGGAACGTGTTAAATCATCTAACCGGAACAATGCCTCCACGCATGCCTTTGGGCGGCCATTACTGGACCGATGACCAACTGAAGAGTTTCCGAGAATGGATGAGCGCCGGCTATCCGCCATAGCCCGCGACGTCGCCAAAACAAATGCCAATGGCGCGGGCCGTGTTAGCCAACTCGCCTCGCGGTTCAACCGTCTTGAGATGGCCGATTGCTTCGGAAATGCAGACGGATTCGATGCGGCTGTTTCGCAGACAGACCATTTTGCCGAAGTCGCCATTGGCGATGAGTTCCACGGCGGCAACGCCAAAGCGCGTCGCAAGAATGCGGTCAAACGGCGTGGGAGAGCCTCCGCGCTGAATGTGGCCCAGCACACTGATACGAACCTCCTTGCCGGACTGCGTGGAGATCGCCTGGCCGATCAAGTTGCCGACGGGACTGTTCTGGCGGCGGTTTTCCTTTAATTCCGGAGGGAGCTTGATGCCCTCGGCCACCACGACGATGGTAAAGTGCTTGCCATCGCGTTCGCGCTGCGCAATGTAATCGCAAATATTCTGGATGGTAAAGGGGATTTCCGGGAGCAGTACCACGTGTGCGCCCCCAGCCATACCTGCGGAAAGAGCAATCCAGCCCGCGTCACGTCCCATGACCTCTACGACCATCACGCGGTGGTGAGCTTCCGCCGTGGTGTGAATTTTGTCCACGGCGTTGGTGGCGGTGGCCAGCGCGGTATCAAAGCCGAATGTGACTTCGGTGGCGGAAAGATCGTTGTCAATCGTCTTGGGAACGCCGACCAGTTTGAGGCCGCGCTGAAAAAGCTCCCAGGCAATTTTCTGCGAGCCATCGCCGCCGATGGCGATAATCGCGTCAATGCCCAGTTTGCGGGAATTGGCAATCACCTCGTCGGCAATGTCTCGCGTCACCTCTTTGCCATTTTCTGTTACGCGGTACTCGAAGGGGTTGCCGCGGTTCGTGGTGCCGAGGATTGTGCCCCCTCGCGGCAGAATCGAGCTGACGTGCTCGAGCGTGAGTTCCCGCGACTTCTCGGGCCAGATGAGGCCGTCAAAGCCGTTGGGAATGCCAATCACCTTCCACTTGTACTTGAGAATGGCGCACTTTACCGCCGCGCGGATAACGGCGTTAAGGCCGGGAGCGTCACCGCCTCCGGTGGAAATTCCAATGCAGCGAACTTTTGACATGGTGAAATGTGCGCGGGAAGAGCGAATGCCACGCCGGCTTCCTCGACCTTCGTAGGAAGATCATCGTTTGAAATGAGGCGGGGCGCAATGTTACCTCTGGTCGTGGCCAAAGCGGAGGTAACGGGTCCGGGCGCGTTTTAGCGACAGGTTAGAAGCAGAATCGATTGCGACCCGCTACTGCACAGTCAACGTGGCAGTGGCCGTCAGTGTCGTGGTGCTGTTATAAGTTGCCGTGACGGTTACCACCTCGGCGCCCGCTGCCGTAACTGTGGCTGGGGATTGCCCCTGCGTAATTTGCAGATTTGAATCGCTCGTAGACCAGGTGACTGTTTTGGAAACATCAATTGGTTGGCTCTGCCCTGAAACGGTGGCCAGGGCAGTAAATGTAGCAACTCCGCCATTCGCAGTAGCCGTCTCGGAAGTGGGGGTAATTTTAATGGAGGTGACATTTGCCAAAGCTACGTTCACTGTCGCCTGGCCGCTAACCGTTCCATCTTCCGCGGTAATAGTTGCAGTCCCAGCCGCCGCACCGTTCACAACACCCGCCGCGCTAACGGGCGCTATCGTGGCATCAGAACTGCTCCACACGACCCCTGAGGTAAGGGTCTTTGTGCTGCCATCATCAAAATTACCGGTGGCGGTCATTTGTTGCGTGGTGCCCTGCTGAAGGTTCAGGTTTGAAGGCCCAACGGTCACGCTTTGGAGAACCGGGTTAACGAAAAAGCCCTTGCATCCCAGGGTGACAGCGAGGAAAGAAAAAGTCACAAATATTGCAAGTTTTCGCTGAATTCGCGGCACATTCCTGACTGCCATCGCACGATCTCCTCACGCAACTAAGAAGAAAATTGTATCAGAGCAAGGTCGCGCCGAGTCATTCGCATGTACCTTCGTGCATGCGTTGCCTGCGCTTGTTTTCAGGAACGGAGGAATCTTTCCGGCTTGCGGTAAATTTTGGGAATAACGTTGGCTGAATTGCGTTAGTGCGATCGTTTCGCTTTCGCGATGCGGTCGTCAATGGGCTTGCGTCCGGAAAAACCTTCGCTGATCCCATGCCAGTGGGTGATGGAGTCCTCGCCCAGCTTCCAGCACAAAAGGATGGTGCGTCCCTCGACTTCGCAGGGGAAGTCCAACAGGCCGATGTCAAGATCTTTGACTTGAACGCCGGTGGCGTCGATTTCCGCCATGGCGTCCTTTACGCCTTGCAGGGTTTTTTCGCGCTCGGCCTTTGTACGCGCCAACGGAACGATGTTGAGCGAAGTGCCGCCATTGAGGAAGATGCGATGGGCAACTTCCTGAAATTCCGCGTCCACTTCTTCAATGAGTTCTTTGCCGGTTATTGCCGTGCGCAAGAGAGACTCAAGGAAGGGAAGCAGCATTTTGGCTTCTTCGAGGGTGAAGGTGCGGTCGGACATAGGCTATGTGGATATTTTACTGCATCACTGTCGTTGGCTGTTGGCCGTTGGTCTTTGGCAAAAGCTTGAACGGGCTGCTGTGGAGTTACGGCCAACGACGAAGACCAACGACGCCTTACCGAACCTCCAGCATCCGGTCCAATGCCGTTTTCGCCCAATACTTCACGTCGTCCTTCACTTTTATTTGGTTGACCACATTCCCTTCCGCGAGATTTTCCAGCACCCAGCACAAATGTTGCGGCGAGATACGGAACATGGTGGTGCACAGACAGCCGGAATCGTCGAGGGTAATTACTTTTTCCTTCCGCGGCAAACTCTTTGCCCATGCGGTTTACGAGGTGGATTTCGGTTCCCACGGCGAACATGCTGCCCGAAGGGGCTTGGCGGATCATCTTCAAAAGGCCCTCGGTCGAACCAATGCCGTCAGCCTTCTGGCAAACCTCCCATCGGCACTCGGGGTGCACAATCACGCGAATGCCGGGATATTTGGCGCGGACGTTCTCCACATGCTCGGGAAGAAATCGCTGGTGCACGGAGCAGTGGCCTTTCCATAGAATTATTTTTGCGGCGCGAAGCTGTTCTGGAGTTGTTCCGCCATTCAATTGATACGGATCCCAAACGACCATCTCGTTGAGCGGAATTCCCATTGCGTAGCCTGTGTTTCGTCCCAAATGCTGGTCGGGCAGGAAAAGAATTTTCTTTCTATACAGAGTGGACCCCTCCGTCCCCGTGCGGAAGCCCCATTTCATGGCGGAAGCAGCATTCGACGAAGTACAAACAACGCCGCCGCGCTCGCCGCAGAATGCCTTGATAGCAGCGGTTGAATTGATATAGGTCACCGGCGTTACGCCATCGCCTTCATCATTGGTGACACCCGTTCGTACAAGTTGCTCCCAGCAGATTTCCACTTGGGTAATTTCCGCCATGTCGGCCATGGAGCAGCCGGCATTTAGGTCAGGAAGGATTGTGATCTGACCAGGACGGCTGAGGATGCTGCGCTCTCCGCCATGAAATGCACGCCGCAAAAAACAATATATTTCCCTGCCGCTTTCGCCGCCTCCTGGGAAAGCTTGTAGGAATCGCCGCGGAAATGGCCAAGCGGATGACTTCATCCCGCTGATAGTGGTGGCCCAGCACCACAACATCGCGGCCCAAAGCCTTCCGGGCTTCGCGAATACGTTCGTCCATCGTATGATCGGGAAGGACGAGATAATTCTCCAAACTGCAAACGGCCGAAACGGTTGCCAGGATCGTCCTGCTTTCAGCTCCGATGACACTGCCTTCGCTCAATTTCGGCGGGAAGCGCTTATGCTCAAACCGGAACGGGGATGTTGAAAGCCACTCAGCGACTTCAGCCGGCTCACTGCGCTTCATCTTCGTAACATCTGAATCAGCGCCCAGCCTGCGGGGATGTTGAAGCCACTTATTGCCTTACTAACTAGTTGGATGCCCAATGCCTCAAAAAGTATCGTTAATTTGGATTTGTGTACTCCAAAGTACACGGGTGGCATCGGATCCATGAATATTCTGCCCTGTTTGGCACTCAACACGCAACTCTGGTTCCGCGCGGCGAGCCGCCCGGATCGTTTCTACGCTAAGAAATATCCAGCGAGCACAGCGCATTTCGGTCCATAATTGCGGTGTGCGCGCAAAGTCAGCCGAATCGGTAAAGCTCACGTGGCCCTCGCGGGGCTGGTTTTTCTGCTCCTGCCGCTCGTTCATTCTTCCGCCCAGCAGATCGCCAAACGACTTATCCTGAAAGACGGTTCCTATCAATCAGCCACCAAGTGGGAAGTGCACGGAGACCGCGTGCGCTACTACAGCGCGGAGAGAGACGGATGGGAAGAAGTCCCGAACTCCATGGTGGACTGGCCTGCGACGGAGAAGTATGAGAAGGAGCGTGAGGCAGGAGCGGCCTCGCCGGAAGCGATTGCACTGAACAAGGAACTTGAAGCGGACCGCGCGGCGCGAGACGCCAACGCGCCGCAAGTCGCGCCCGGACTTCGTTTGGAGGATTCCAATGCAGGTTATCTGCTGGATACTTTTCAGGGCCAGCAGCAGCTTGTGCAATTGAAGCAGGACAGTGGAACCGTCGAGCACAACATTAGAAAGACGATTTTTCACGGAGACGTCGCGCGTGGTCCCGAGCCACATTTTGCTGGCAGGAGCGCATGCTGGCGTGCAAGCCCACGTACCGCTTCCTTCTTTGTATGTGAATGCCGGAGTGACTCCAGGCACGGGACAATCTTCCTCAGGAGCTCAACCTCCAACATTGCCCTGGGACAGATTTCGGATTGTGAGCCTGGATTTGCGGCCAGATAAACGGCTGGTGCCTGCCATCAAGAATCCATCCGATGGCGATGTGATTGAGCAACAGGGAGTAGTGAAAACCACCGACGAGCAACTTACAGGCGGGTGGGTGAAAATAACGCCGCTGGCGCCGCTTTCCCAGGGAGAATACGCGCTGGTCGAGTTGCTTGGGGATGAGGGCATCAATTTGTACGTTTGGGATTTTGCGATCAATGCAGACGCGCCTGCAAATCAAAACGCCGAGCAGGCCAGCCAGCCCGGCGCGCCCGGATCAGCGGAACCGCCCAAGTTGAAGGGCCGCTGAAAGTACGACGCAACTACGAACGTAAATTTCCCGCCTCTTCCTGAATCCTCTTCCAGGCCTGCATCACGTGTTTCGCTTCGGTGTTTGTCTGTCCCACGCAGAAACGCAGCGTCAGCACGCTATTCAGTTTGGTATGAGTCAGGTAGAGGTCGCCGCTGCTATTCAGCCGGTCCATGATTTGTTGATCGGCTGCGTCGCCGCTTTTGTGCCGGAAGCACACAAGATTCAGGGGAACGGGCGCGGCGAGTTCAAAGCGGTCATTGTCCTTTACCCAGCCCGCGAATTGTTGCGCCAGTTCGATGTGGCGGCGAATATGGAATTGCAGGCCTTCCATTCCGTAGTGGCGAATCACGAACCATAGTTTGAGCGAGCGAAAGCGGCGGCCAAGCGGAATGTGCCAATCGCGATAATCAA
>CAWHQK010000074.1:0-5851 GCA_963831435.1 uncultured Acidobacteriota bacterium | reverse complement strand
TCAGGCAGATGGCTGGTATATAGATTTCGCGAGATGGCGTCTTCATCAATCTTTACATGCTCCACACCTCCATTGCGGGAGGCGGCATCAATAATGGATCGCATGGCATCCACGATTTCCGTCCGTGCGCTGTAGTTGAGTGCGAGCGTCAGAATCATCCCCGTATTGTTCGCTGTAGCTTCGCGCGCCCAGTCCATTTTTTCCTGCACCGTCTTGGGCAGTTCGTGAAAGCGTCCAATGTATTGCAGTCGGACGTTGTTCTTGTCGAGCGTGGGAACTTCCTGCTTCAAGTACCTGCAAAGCAAACCCATCAGGAAATTGACTTCTGCCTTGGGACGCTTCTTCCAGTTTTCTTCCGAGAAGGCATAAAGCGTGAGCGCCGGAATTCCAATGCGCGACGCGGTTTCCACCACCGACGCGCACCGAGGTTACTCCGGCGCGATGTCCGGCAATGCGCGGCAGATGGCGCTTGCGTGCCCAGCGTCCGTTGCCGTCCATGATGATGGCGATATGCTTAGGGAGCCGCGTCGGATCAAGCTCTTCAAAAATTTCGGCTTCTTTGCGATCCAGCCCGGCGGGAATTGTCGCTCGCAACGCTAACCTCTTCTGAATGTTGAAGCTAACACACGAGGACGGTGGATGCAATGATGAGGGATGTCCATAGCGAGTGCGGTCAGCTCTCGCGAACGTTGTCATTCCGAACCAGCTTCATCGGTGAGGAATCTGCTTTTGTTCAAACGAACAGCAGATTCCTTGCCTTCGGCTCGGAATGACGAAAAAATTCTAATTCGTGCGTCTTGTCGGCGTCAGCTTGATCTCCAGCCGCTCCGTATGCCGAAGCACGGAGAGCACCGTTTGCACCCCGGCCTTTTCTTCGGTCAGCAGACGATGCAGATCATCAATTCCCGCAACCGCGTGACCATCCAGGGCAACAATAATGTCGCCATCTCGAATAAATGAGCGGAGCGCGGGACTGTTTTCTTCCACCGCAATCACCAGAACGCCATTCTCATTTGGAAGGTCGTAAAAGCGAATCAGCCGCCGATGCAGCGGGACAGTCTGACCCTGAATTCCAATATAGCTGCGGCGAACCACGCCATCGCGAAGCAGGCTGCTGACCACAAGCTTCGCGGTATTGATGCCGATGGCGAAGCACAATCCCTGCGCGCCCATAATGGTGGCGGTATTCACTCCAATCACTTCGCCGTTTGAAGAGACCAGCGGGCCTCCAGAATTGCCGGGGTTCAACGAAGCGTCGGTCTGGATCACATCATCGATTAGACGTCCTGAGTAAGATCGCAACGATCGGCCCAGAGCGCTCACCACGCCCGCAGTTACCGTGTATTGGAATCCGTAAGGATTGCCAATGGCGATTGCCAGTTGTCCCACTTTTAGCTTCTGAGAATTTCCCAACGGAACAGCATGGAGGTTGGGAGCATCAACGCGGACGACAGCTAAATCGGTAGCCGGATCGTCTCCAATCAAATGCGCCGGGCAGACGGCGGCCATCCGGCAGGGAAACGTGAATCTGCTTCGCGTCATGAACTACATGACTATTGGTGAGAACAAGTCCGTCGGGAGTAAAAACAAAACCCGACCCGCCGCCGTGTCGCTCCTGATCTTCCCCTGAACGCCCGCGGGTCGTATGTGTCACGTCAATTTTCGCGACCGACGGACTTACCCTCTCCGCCGCGGAAACGACAGCGTTGGAATACGCGTCGAGCAGCGGAGCATCGTCCACTGAGATTGACTGAGGTGGCCCGGCGGTCCTCTCCGGGTAATCCGCGGCCGGTATAACAGAATTTTCAAGCGCCATGCCCTATAGATGTGTACCGGGCACGACAGGATTCATGCTGGGATCCAGCCACGCTTTAACCCGCTACTTACTGCTCCGGCATGACGGGAAGCACAGCCGTATTCACAGTGGAAGGATCGTCACGAAGTTTTAAGTACAACAACGTTCCATTGGGACGCGGCACGCTCAATTCCCCTTCCGCGAAACCGAGCGCAACTGGAGTGGCGCTGGTGAACTGCGCGTCAGAGGCGATCGAATCAATCAGAAACAGATTGCTTCCCACGAGTGAGCATTGCTTATCTGGACTATCGGGGCAGCGAATTTCTTTTAGAGACGGAATACGCACCAGTGTGGCTAGCGGCTGCCACGCGCCCACAATCCCTTGCGCATCAATGGCCCGGAAGCGCAGCGGGCCAAAGGCAGAAGGCCCGAAACTTTTCTGCGGATCAAATGTCGCCATAACGGTCGTGGAATCCTGCAAGACCAGATTTCCGTTGTCCAGGCTCAAAGCAGTGTGGAAAGAGCCGTCCTGGGTGGCGACTTCAATCTTTTCCTTGCGTGAAAATGTTTCCGGAACTTCTGTCTTCAAAAAGAACGACAATGTGCCGTCCTGTGGAAGCTCGTCCTGGTTCTTCAATCGGACGGCGGACGCTACCGGCCCCGCTTGCACCGTCTTGCTGATAAGTTTCAGCTTTGGGCGCGGTGCCTCGACTTTGGTTTTCAAATCCATCACACGGCCGTCTTTTAATGCGACTTGTGCCACCACGTCCTGCTCCGGCTTCAGCGCAGAGCCCTGGCCAGTCAGGCGCGCGGTCAACTCAAGCTCGTCTTGCTGGTCGGTGCGGGAGAGTCCGGCGGGAACAAAATGTAGGCCGCTCATGTCCAGACTGGCCACTTCATCCAGGCGCGTCCCTTTCAGCGTGCCCTGGTCCTCTCCAGCGCTGATGGAAAAATCGTCGAGATGAGCCAGCTCGGAATAGGTGTTCAGCGAGATCGCGTCAGCCGCGGGCAGTCCATATTGCTTTACCAGCAGCGTGACTGTGCCCACCGGAGCATTTTTGAGCGGGACCGCGACTTCTACCTCCGATGGTTTGCCCGCTTTCCAATTCGTCTTGACAACAGGTTGTGCTCCAGCCTTCAGCGAAATATCTGAAATGCAGGCGGCTACGTTCGAGCGCAAATGGATCGTATCCTCGCGCCCGACGATCAGTGCATTCCGGTCGGCGCGGGAGATCGCCCACTCAGTCGGATGCGCCGCGCTCATCTGAAACACCGGGCCGGTGAAGGACTTGAATCCCCACGAACCGCGCAGCGTCGCTGTGAACGCGACAGGCAGTTTCTCCGAAGGCAAATCTTCGGCATGAATTAGAAATCCGCCTCGCGCTGCGTCGGCAATAGCAGGAAGATCAAGTTGCAGCCCGCTTTTATCTTCAATATGGAGGACTATGTGGTGGGCAAAGCCGGTGGAAAATACCAGCGGCGCGCCTTCCACGGGAATCAAGAGCCCTGGTTGTTGCAGGCAAAATATTTGATTGGTGTCCACGGCCCGCAGCGGAGGAAACTGCTCTGCCTCGACCGCCGGGAGTCCAATGACCAGCACCGATTTTGGGTTATGAAATGAAGGCGGATTGTTCAGCCGCAGATTCAAGTCCAAATCTTTGGGGACCGCGAGCGCGGGAATGTATTGGTATTGCGCCGTATGGTAGCTGGCGAAAATCCGCGCCACATCCACCACCGCTCCCACGTACGGACTGTATGCGCCTCCGCCAGCCAGCCTGGTGTAAGTGAGTTGTCCAATCAAATCTGAATTGGGGCCGGAAGTCAGCGCCGCGACCATGGATTGACTATGCCCATCTTCCAGTACCAGTTGGCTGGTGTTCTGCATGAGGCAGGGCGCTTGCTGTTCGGTAGGACGGTCAAAACATTGCTGGTCAATCTTGATGTTCAGGCTGCGCGCCAGCAGCACGGAGCGATCGTGAAGAGATTTAGGATCATATTCCGAAGTCTGCCGCACGCCGGCGAGATAAGCATCCAGCCGAGAGCGGTCGAGTCCCGCTTGATCCAAGTCCTGTGAGGAGCGGACGAACGCACCCGGCTTCCCCTGCACGGCGGAGCGCAAAGTGCCAAAGTCGCCTCCGGTTTCAGGGGCAAGAAACAGCAGCGCCTGTTGAGCATCCAGCGGAACGGTGACCACCATGCCTTCCTCGCGCACTGACTTCTTCCAGGTCTCAGCTTTAAAGAACCAATTATCGGGCGGCGGATTGGTCGGCCCTCGCAGAAACGCCACAATCATCAAATAGTGCACGGACTGGCTGTCCGGCAGATTGGGATGGATCCACAGCCGGTCTCCTGGTTGCAGGTTGGGCACCTCGGCGATGGGCAGACTTTTTCCGTTGCGGGTAACTTTAACTTCCACCGGAGGCCCAGCCAAATCAAATGCGGCGGTATCTGCGGAAGCGAAACCTACGCTGATACACAACAAGATGAAACAAAACAAAGTGGCCTTGAAACGCATGCGCTTATTTTAGGAATTATCGCCGCGGATAGCTAGACCCAGGAGTACAAGGAATCACCGGTTGCTCTACTGAACCAGGCGAATTTGCTCGGCATAACGAAGTCGGCAAGGATTCTCCGCCTTTACTAAATCGCTGGCGCCCATCAGAATGGTATTTCGCAATAAAAAATAAGGAGACAGCAATTATGGCAGCTACAGGAGAACTGATCCGCACCATGAATTACGTGGACGACATTACCAGCACGGTGCGGCGCATTGGCGCGTCCATTTACATGATGGACACAGATGAGAAAAAGAAGCTGGCGGGAATATCTTCGCGGCGCTAGCACGCATTTGTCCGCCATGGTGAGTCAGCTGGAAAAAGGCTCAGTAGTTTTTGGCGGGATATTTTCACCATCGCCGAAATTGGCGCTGGCGTTCTTGGATGCGAGATCGCACATAGACTCCTTCGCAGGCTATGGCAACGATTTTTTTCTCTCCCGCGGAAAGGCGGCTCCTTGGACAGCGGAGTTTCGCCGCTTTTCCATTTCGTTTGCATCGCGCCACGGCCCTGCCTGCTCATTACGCATGACTGCTGCCAGACTATAATCAGTTCAGCCCGGTAAGCACTTAATTCCCGGAAACTTCAAGGATTCACCTTTATAATGCCGCTGCTTTGGCTGCGAATTGCCCTCGGATGTTATGCCGTCGGCCTGCTCTATATTCTGGTTGCGCTTGGCCGCACCAGCGAGTGGGCCAATCGGATTGCGCTGCAGGCGGCGTATCTGGGGATGATTTTTGAATTTGTTGCACTCGCGGAAAACATCTTTCCCTCGGGCCAGATCGCTCTGGCGGCCGAGCACAATGCTGAACCTCTGCTTGCCTTTCTCATCATGGCGATGTTCATGGTCGTCTACCTGATCTACAAAACCACCTCGCCGGGCATCATCGTTTTTCCGGTGGTGTTTCTGCTGACCTTCGTCGCCGCTACTGGAGAAGAACGCTTTCTCTCGATGGTGCCAAGCACCCGCAAGGATTGGTTGATCGTCCACATCGCGCTGATCTTTTTTGGATACGCCGCTCTAATATTGAGTTTCGGAGCCAGCTTCGTGTACCTGATTCAGGAGCGCGCTCTGAAATCCAAGCGATCCAACGGACTGCTTTCCCGCCTGCCTGCGCTGCAGGTGCTCGATGACATCAGTTTCCGTTCGCTCATGGTGGGATTCCCTTGCATGACGCTGGGGCTGCTCGCGGGAATCGTGGTGGCCGAAGCCACCTACGGGCGAGTGCAATATTCCGATCCGAAAATCCTGCTCTCAATTCTTATGTGGGCCGTCTATCTGGTGCTGATTTATACGCGCTGGACCGCAGGCTGGCGCGGACGCCGCGCGGCCTATTTGGCGACCGGGGCCTTTGCCACGGCCATCATCGCCTGGGCGGCGAATTACTTTAGCGCCATCCACCGGGTTTTGTCCGGTCATGAATTTTCAACTCATCGGCGTAAACCATGTGAGCGCGCCGATCGAGGTGCGGGAGCGGATGGTCGTGCCCGAGTCCGAAGT
>CAWHQK010000073.1:0-25934 GCA_963831435.1 uncultured Acidobacteriota bacterium | reverse complement strand
CAATGTATTGCTAAGAAAAACAGGGCAGCGACAGCGCCCAGGTGGAAGGCAACCATGAAGCCGGTTGTAACCCAGTTGGTTTCGTTTTCTTTTGGTTGACGGCGCTTGAGAGCTTCTAGTTCCATGATTTCCCGGGGCCCCTGTACGGTAGTAACGTCTTCTTGAAGCTATCAAACTCGGCTTTTGATTGACTGTAATAGTTCTGTAATAGCGTGCCTCTTAGGTAACGTTAGGCCAGCAACGGGAGTGTCCCGTTTTCGAATGGATCCAACCAATCGTTCTCAGTGTATTAGAGCATCATCTTAGTTACCGTATGCACGCATCCCCGACGTACGCAGTCTCGTGCTCTCATAACCCGGGCTCGCGTCGAGCCATACCCTCTAACCTGTTGTGCCGCAAAAGTCTCGCAACTACACGCCTGACCCCTACGACCCTTGTCAATTCGCTCACTTGTACTCCGAGTATCCGAGGATCAAGAGTGTAGTACCAGGTACGGGCTTCAGCCCATAAGTAAGATCGCGGGCTCAGACACATGAGGGAGAAAACCACGGACGGGAGGGCACGACTTTAGTCGTGCTGCTCCAATCCGCAGAACACAGGGCTTTAGCCCCTGAGGTTCCCGCTATTCCGCCCGCAACGCATGCACAGGATTTACCACGGCAGCCTTTCGCGACGGCAGGTAAGTCGCAAGCCCCGCCACGATCGCAATCGAAATCGTTGCCGCAATATCTGTCCACGGATCCACTGGACTACATGAAACAGAGCGAACTCATCAATCGCATGGTCGCGAAAGCCACGCCAATGCCGCAAAGAACTCCAATCCCGGTAAGACCAGTCCCTGGCGCACAAACATCCCAGTAAGCGCCTCGCGCTGCGCTCCCAGCGCCATGCGGATGCCAATTTCACGCGTCCGCTGCGAGATCGCATAAGCGATTACGCCGTAGAGTCCAATGATGCCCAGCAACAACGTCATCGCTCCGCCACCGAAAGCAAAACCAAAGTAAACGAAGTCCGCGCCATGGATTTGGTGTACAACTCGCCAATCGTTTTGTTATAAGCAAGCGGCAAATCGTGGTCCACGGACCACACCGCACGTTCGCTGTCACTGAAGAATGAAGCAGACCCCGCGCGTGGCGTGCGAATTACAAAATGCACATAGCGGCGCACCAGTTCTTTTTGCGTGGCAAAATCTGTTCTGATACAGCCCCCAATAGACCGATGTTGGCGGATCCTGATTCACACCGTTATCGTGCATATCGCCAACCACTCCGATGACTTCGCTCCCACGGATCGTTCGCGCCGACATGCACCAGTTTCCCGATCGCAGCGCCAGGCGATCCCCAGTATTTGCGCGCTAGATTTTCCGAGACAATCACGACTGGACGTTTCTCAAGCTCTTCCTGCCATGTGATATCTCGTCCGGCGACAACCGACACGCCCATGGTCTTAAAGAAGCCTGGCGATACAAACTTCTCCACGCTCAAGGGCGGAAGATCCCCTTCTTTGTAGGCATGGTCGCTGGCATAGAGAGGATCCAGAGATGGGTTTGGGAGCATGGGAAGGCTAGTACTGATGGCGACCGAACTCACTCCAGGAACAGTTTGCAGCTGGTTCACGAGTGCCTGCTGCATGCGCAGAACATCAATGCGGTTCGTGTCAGGAACTTGAGATGTCGGAATAAAGATGTCAAATGACGCAATGGTATTGGGATCGCTGAATCCCGGCGAAACGCGGGTGAGTGCGCGGAAGGTGCGAATCATCAATCCCGAGCAAATCAACAGGACCAGCGCCAGCGCCACCTGGACCACGACCAGCGTTTTCCGCGCGCGATGCCGATCGCGGCTCTGGCTGAGTCCTCGTCCGCCTTCACGCAACCCGCTGGTAGCTTTCACGCCGGAATATTTCAGGATCGGAATCATGCCGATCACAAGGCTGACGAAAACAGCCAGGCCCGCCGTAAAAAGAAGGACTGGGATATCAATGCCGATCTCGTGCAGGCGAGGTAGGCCCGTTGGCGCGGCAGCAACAATTAACTGCAGCGCGCCGTATGCGAAGCCTAGACCGATGGCGCTGCCTGCGCATCCGAGTACCAGACTCTCCAGAAGCAGGCCCGCAACCATATTTCTGCGGTCGGCTCCCAAAGCAGCGCGAATGGCAAGTTCCTGACGGCGTCCTTCAACGCGCACCAGCAGCAGGTTGGCCACGTTCGCGCACGCCACCAGTAGAACGATTACGATGGATCCCATCAACACCCAAAGCACATTGCCGATATCGCCGATTACGTCAATCTTGAGCGGCTGGAGGCTGGGGGTGAAATTGGCTTCTTCAAATATCTTCAGGCCAAATCCTGGTGGCGGCGGGAAACTGTGCGTGGCAATCGGAACCAGGCGGGTCAAATCAGCGGTGGCTTGCTGCAAAGTAACTCCCGGCTTTAAACGTGCCAGACCGTTGAAGCGGAAACCACCAAGCATGGTTTTATTGCGGTCAATTTGCGCCGGCACCACAACATCCACATCAGAACGATCCATGAACTCAAAGTTCGCGGGCAGAACGCCGATGATCTCGTGCATCGTGCCATCCAACTTGAGAGGGCGGCCTACGGCTGAAGCATCGCCGCCAAAATGACGCTGCCAGAAGCCGTAAGTAAGAATGACGGTCTGCGGCATGTTCGGCGAATCATCCCGCTTGTTAAACAAGCGTCCGAAGGTAGGTTGAACGCCAAGAATCGGCAACGTGCCATCAGTTACTTCGAGCCCTTGAACCTGTTCCGGCTGCGCGCCGCCCGTAATGTGGAAGGACAAGAAATCGTATACGCCGATATCTTCCAGAGTTTTGCTTTGTTCGCGGTCCGTGAAATACAGGTACTCGGCCATATTGATTTTCGGGATATTGATTGCCGGGGCCTTATACCAAACGCCGATCAGCCGTCCCGCATCCTTGTAAGGAAGCGGTTTGAGCAGCACACCTTCCACAACGCTGAAGATCGTGGTATTGGCGCCAACCCCAATGGCCACCGTAATCAGAATGACGGCCGCGAAAAGCGGCGCGCGGCCAAGCCGCCGAACAACCTGCCTGAGTTGACTGCCAACACTCCCCATGCTTCCTCCTGAAACGACGCCTCACGACACGAAGTCTTCGACCATGCTTCTAAGCGAACCGTAGAAACCCTCGGCCCTTAACCATCAGTCAGAGATTCCGCCTCACTCCGCCCGCAAGGCATGTACGGGATCCACAATCGCCGCCCTTCTCGATGGCACGTAAGTCGCGAACCACGCGATGGCGATGATGAAAAGTGTGGCCACGCCATATGTCCATGGGTCCAGAGGGCTCACGTGATAAAGCAGCGAACTCATCAATCGCATCGTTGCAAACGCTACCCCCATGCCGCACACAACTCCAATTCCGGTGAGTGCAAGTCCCTGGCGTACGAACATTCCAGTCAGCGCCTCGCGCTGCGCCCCCAAAGCCATGCGGATCCCGATTTCGCGCGTGCGTTGCGAAATCGCGTAGGCGATTACCCCATAAAGCCCAACAATGCCCAGCAGCAACGTCATGCCTCCGGCCACGCAAAGCATGACCAGCGCAAACGACGTTCGCGCCATGGACTTGGTGTACAAAACCCCAAGCGTGGTCGGATTATCGAGCGGCAAGTCGCGATCCACCGACCAGACGGCGCGTTGGAGTTCCTTCAGAAATGCAGCCGATCCTGCCTGTGGCGACCGCACAACGAAACTCACATAGCGCTTGATCATTACTTTTTGTGCTTCAAAGTTCTCCTGGTAGAGAGGCCAGTAAACTGCGGAAGGCGGATCCTGACTGACGCCATCGTCGTACACGTTGCCAGACACACCGATAATCTCGTGCCACGGGTCGGTCGAGCCAATGTGGATAAGTTTGCCCAGGGCATTGCCAGGCGAACCCCAATATTCCCGCGCGAAATTCTCGGAAACAATCGCCACTGGACGTTTCTCAAACTCTTCCGGCCAGGTCATGTCGCGGCCTGCCACGAGCGGTATTCCCAGGGTCGAGAAAAATCCCGGCGAAACAAATTTGTGCCGGCGCAAAGGCGCCAATTCGCCCTCTTTGTATCTACGGTCGCTCGCGTAAACCGGATCAAAGTTGCTCATCCCTGACATGGGCACACTCGTGGTAATCGCCACCGACGAGACTCCCGGCACTGCGGCAATCTGGTTCAGGATGGCTTGCTGCCTGTGTATCACCTGCTCCGCTTGTGTGTTGGGAATCTGACTTTCAGGAATGTAACTATCAAAAGCCTGCACTGAATTCGGATTTTGGAACCCCGGGGAGACTTGCGCCAGCGCGCGGAACGTGCGAATCATCAGCCCCGAGCAGATCAACAGCACCAGCGCAAGGGCCACTTGAACAACAACCAGGGCATTCCGAGCGCGGTGACGCTCGCGGCTCTGGCTTAATGTTCGGCCACCTTCGCGCAATCCGGTGCTGGCTGTGATGCCAGAGTACTTCAGTATCGGAATCATGCCGATCACCAGGCTCACGAAAAATGCCAGACCCAGCGTAAACAGAAGTACCGGAACATTAATGCCGATCTCATGGAGTCGGGGCAAACCTGTAGGCGCCGCGGCGATCAGCAGGCGAAGCGCGCCATAGGCGAGCGCCAGACCTATCGCGCTTCCGGCGCAGCCAAGCACCAGGCTTTCCAGCAGCAGGCTCGCAACAATATTTTTGCGGCCCGCTCCCAAAGCGGAACGCACCGCGAGTTCCTGCCTTCGTCCTTCAACACGTACCAGCAGCAGGTTGGCCACATTGGCGCACGCTACCAGCAGCACGATCACGATTGATCCCATCAATACCCAAAGAACATTGCCCACATCGCCAATTACATCCTTTTTCAGCGAGTGAACATCCGTCGAAAAATTTGCTTTTTCAAATAATGATGCACTGAACCCTTCCGGCGGCGGAAAGCTTTGAATGGCGACGGGAATGAGCCGCTGCAGATCGCTGTTGGCTTCTTGCAGCGTAACGCCCGGCCTCAGTCGCGCTATTCCCATAGCATTGAAGTTGCCAAGCTTGGTCTTGCTGCGGTCAATCTGCATGGGCACCACGATCTCGGCATGGTCCTGGTCGAGAAATCGAAACCCTTTCGGCAGAATCCCAATAATCTCGTATATCTGGCCATCGAGCGTCAGTGTGCGCCCGATGGCTGCCGGGTCACCGCCAAAATGACGTTGCCAAAAGCCGTGGGTCAGAACAACAGTCTTTTGCGTATTGGGCAGACTGTCTTTCCGGGTAAAAAGTCGGCCGTAAGCGGCGTGGACGCCCAGAATCGATAAAGCTCCATCGGTCACGTCAAGGCCCTGCACCTGTTCGGGCCGCGCGCTCCCGGTTACGCTGTAAGTAGAGCCGTTGTACATTCCGATATCTTCGAGCGATTTGTTTTGGTCGCGGTCGATCAAATACAAGAACTCAGCCATATTGAGCTTAGGAATGTTGATCCCGGGAGCTTTGTACCAAACGCCAACGAGGCGGTCGGCCTGCGGATAGTCCAGCGGCTTAAGCAACACACCTTCCACCACGCTAAACACCGTGATGTTGGCGCCGATGCCAATCGCCACCGTGATCAAAGTGACGGCCGCAAAAAGCGGCGCCCGGCCAAGCCGCCGAAGAACTTGCCTAAGTTGGCTTTGCAAACTCCCCATGACGCCTCCTTACAATTCTGCCGTTACACGACGCCTTCCGAAGGACACTCCGCCGAGTGCGGGCAGTCCCCGGATCGCGCGCGACAAGCTCTTGGATTGCAAACCTCATGCCATGCGGCAAAGAGCCTAACCGCAACATTCTTTTGGGGCGAACGCGCAGTTCGCGTCGGCATCCTGTTCGCTTTCGGACTCAAGTGTGCATTCGTGAACAGTGCACGCAATGTTCTGGGAACGAGCCTCTCCGTCCTCCTGCACTACGTTGGGAGTTACGGAAGCCCTCAAGGAAAGTTCAACTTTTATTGATTGAAAACTACGCTGTGGGCGCCAGTACCTGCGTCACTTCCATCCCGGCCCACTTCTCCAGCAGATTCAAAGTCGCGGCAAAATCCAAATCCTGATGGCCGTCTTCGGTGGCCATCTCGTAGATTTCTTCGACAGTTTCAAGCGCCGGCAGCTTTACCCGCGATTCTTTCGCGGCTTCCAGCGCCAGCCGGATGTCTTTGTGCATAAGCCGAAGCGGAAAGTTCGGAGAAAAATCACGATTCAGCACAAACGGCGCTTTGTATTCCACCACTCCCGAGTGCACCATGGACGCATTAATCAAGGGAATCAGAGTCCCGGGATCCACGCCGAGTTTCGTGGCCAGCGTAATCCCTTCCGCGAAGCCTTCATAGATCAACGCAATTTGCAGATTCATCGCGACCTTTGCCGCATGCCCCTTCCCCACTTCTCCCATACGGAAAATCTTTTTACCCATCGCGGCGAACAACGGCTTCAGTGCGTCAATCGTGGTCTCTTCTCCGCCCACAATAAATATGAGCGTGCCGGCTTCCGCGCCCACTTTCGATCCCGTCACCGGCGCATCCACATAACGAGCGCCACGCGCCTGCACGCGGCTGGCAAACTTCCGCGTCGCCGCTGGAGAAATAGTGCTGGAGTCCACCACGATCATCCCGTCCGTCAGCGCCGGCTCCACGCCGCCAGCGCCAAACAAAACGCTTTCCACCGCGTTGGTATCGGATACGCACATCCACACAACCTCCGCCCCCCGCGCCGCTTCCTCGGGAGAAGCCGCCAAACGCGCCCCTTCCACAGTCTTGCCGGGCGTGCGGTTCCACACGGTGACTTCATGACCGGCCTTCGCCAAATTCGCGGCCATCGGCCCGCCCATGATTCCCAATCCTAAAAAAGCAACGCGCATATGATTCCCTCTCTGCTCGAATTAGAAATGAGTCGGGCGCGAAGGGTCAAGCAACAGGAGTACACCGGGAAAATCCGGTATGCCACTGAGTCACCAAAAAGTTAAGCCGCGATAACTACTTGTATTCCTCGCTCATATCAACAGGCCGCGCCGCGCACTCCTCATGTTAGATTGCGGCCAGAAGAGGCCCTGAACATGAAGGTCACGGTCATCGTCGCGGTGCACAACGCCGAATTCCACATCGGTCGCGCGGTCCGCAGTCTTTTGGACCAAAGCATGCCCCGCAACGAATTCGAAATTCTGGTGGTGAATGACGGCAGTACCGACAACACCGCGCGGGTGTTGGAATCGTTCGGCAGCTGGATTCGCGTCATCAACCTCGACCAGCAGATCGGCCTGCCCGCAGCCTGCAACGTCGGCATTCGCAACGCCCACAGCCGCTTTGTCGTGCGTGTGGACGCCGATGACTACGTGCACGAAGACCTCTTGCGGATCGAATATCTTTTCCTCACCATGAATTCCCGCTATGACGCCGTCTGCTGCGACTACACCGTCGTCAACGACCGCGAAGAAGTCGTCCAGCGCCTCGACTCCGAAGAACATCCCATTGCCTGCGGCGTTATGTTCCGTCTCGATTCCCTGGTTTCCATCGGCCTCTACGACGAACAATTCCTGTTGCACGAAGATCTCGACTTACGCATTCGCTTCCTGCAGAAGCATTCCATCAAGCACATCGAACTGCCGCTGTACCGGTATCGCCGGCATGCTCAGAACATGACCAACAACAAGGAAAAGCAGTCCTACTATTTCGAGCTTCTGGAAAAGAAGCATGGAGAACTCGCGCGATGCATGACACCTCAGTAGTCAGCCCCATACAGATCATCGCTGAAATCGGACAGAACCATAACGGCGACATGCAACTCGCCAAGGAATTGATCTATGCTGCCAAAGAAAACGGCGCGGACGTCGCCAAATTCCAACTCTATGACGTAGATTCCATCTTCCCGAAAGATTTCGAGTGGTATAACGAAACCAAAAAATCCGAAGTCAGCAGAGACCAGGCCTTTGAGCTGGCAGAAACATGCGACGCCGCCGGAATAGAATTCATGGCTTCGGTGTTTGACCTTGAGCGGGTGAGTTGGTGTGAAGCCATCCAGATGAAGCGCTACAAAATCGCCAGCCGAAGCGTGCGCCATCGTCCGCTCATCGAAGCGGTCGCCGCCACCGGCAAAGACATGATCGTTTCGCTCGGCATGTGGGACGGCCCCCACTTCCCTGCCATCCCCGCCCGCGCCCGTCTCGACTATCTCTACTGCGTGGCCAAGTATCCCACCCATCCCGAGGACTTGAATTTCAATTCCGTTGACTTCGCCCGCTATTCGGGATTCAGCGACCACACCGTAAATATTGACGCCTCGCTCATCGCGATTGCGCGTGGAGCCAGAATGCTCGAAAAGCATTTCACCATGAGCAAATCCATGCACGGCCCGGACCACTCCGGCAGCATGGAGCCCCAGGAGCTTGCGCAGATAAGGCGCTTCGCCGACTCCTTCGCCAATATCCTGTATCACCCGGCAATTGCCGCCGCAGCGGCATAGTCTGGGCGGCGGTTATAACCAAACCTTAGTGCAACTTTAGCCGCGCTTTATCATCAAAAAAGTGGGTTGGATTGCGGTGCTCTTACCCGCAGTTTGGCTCCGAGCCGCGTATGCTAAAAAAAGGAAGTCTGCGCAATCCCGCATTGCGCAAGCGAGCCAAGGATTTTGGACGGCTGGTGCGCCACTCAGCAGTCACTCCCCGTACAGGCAGCAGCCACAAGCCTCGCTTGGTGACCAACGGAGAAATGGGTGTCACCTTTATAGGCCATGCCAGTTTTTTTATTCAGCTCGGCGGCCAGAACATCGTTATTGACCCCAACTTTGCCGACTGGCTATTCATCCTGAAGCGATTGCGCAACCCCGGCATCCGCCTTCCTGATTTGCCTCCAATCGACCTTATTCTGGTAACGCACGCGCACTTTGATCATCTTCATCGTCCTTCCCTACGTTCCATCGTCCAAAAAACTTTTCGCCGCCGTGGCGAGCGCCCCGTAATCGTCGTTCCTCACCATGTATTCGATCTCGTCTCAGACCTGGGCTTTGAAGACATCGTGGAACTCGATTGGTGGGGTTCATACAAACATCGCGGATTGACCGTCACCCATGTTCCCTCGCGTCATTGGGGCGCGCGCGTATTAAAAGACGCCCACCGCGGCTACGGAGGCTATGTCCTCAAGTCAGGCAAGCACTCCGTTTATCACGCCGGAGACACCGCCTACTTCCCCGGCTTCCGTGAAATCGGCCAGCGTCTCAATCCCGAACTGGCGCTGCTTCCCATCGGCGCCTACAATCCACCTTCATTTCGCAACGTCCACACCAATCCCGCCGACGCCACCCGCGCCTTCCTCGATCTCCACGCCCGCTGGATGGTCCCCATGCACTACGGCACCTTCCGCCTGTCGCACGAGCCCATTGACGAACCATTGCAACTGCTCGAGCACGAAGCGAAAAAAGCTGGCATCAGCGACCACGTCGTCGTCCTTGAAGAGGGCGTGACAAAATTCTTTTGATTCCGGAGTACACTGTGGGCCTCCAAACCCCAAAGGAGGTTTTATGTCTAAAGTAAAAGCTGTTCCCGAAGGCTTCCACACAATCACCCCACATCTAACTGTCCGCAACGCGGCCCAAGCCATCGAGTTTTATAAGAAAGCATTCGGCGCTGAAGTCTTGAACATCATGCGTGACGGCGACTCCATCATGCACGCAGCGCTTAAAATTGGCGATTCCATCCTTATGCTGAATGACGAGTATCCGCAGATGGGAAGCCTCTCTCCGCTTTCCACCAACGGCGCAGGCGTGACCATGCATATTTACACCGACAATGTGGACACTGCTTTTGATCGCGCCGTCGCCGCCGGTGCAACCGTCAGCATGCCTCTGATGGATCAATTCTGGGGCGACCGCTACGGTCTGTTGACCGACCCCTATGGACATAAATGGTCCCTCGCCGCGCACGTTCGTGACATGTCTGCGGACGAGGTGCGCAAGGCGCAGGAAGAAGCCTTCGCCAAAATGCCTAAAAGCGCATAACTCTAAAAGCGCATAACTAAAGAGTGTTCGGGGAAAGACGCTGTCTCGCACGTATCGGCTCACGACGGGGCGGACCCAAGCCCGTTCGCGTAAACTTCTCTACTCACGTAGGGGAGGACGCTTTCGTCCGCCCTGAGCGAGACCGAAGAGTCCGCCCAGTTGAGCAAAGCGCGATTAGAAATCAAGCCTTTCAGATCGTCCCTGTTTCAGACCGGATCCACACAAGGTCGTATCAGGTACGGGCTTCAGCCCCTACGCAACAACCAAAACAGATAGGGGCTTTAGCCCCGGAGCTGAAACATTCCTCAAGAATCTTTTGGAGAAAGCATGACTTGCGAACGACACCACTCGGGACGGGCGCCACTTCAGTCGTAACGCTTCGATCCGCAAAACACGGAGCTTTAGCCCCTGCGTAAGCTCGTGCTGGAAACAACATGAGTTGGGAAAACCACGAACGGGAAGCGCACCACTTCAGTCGTCCCGCTCCAATCCAAAAATAAGTGGTTTAGACCCCCGAGGTCCCTCGACAGCCCGCAGCGGCACTCGTCCACACAGGGTCGTATCAGGTAGGGGCTTCAGCCCCTACGCAACAACCAAAACACATAGGGGCTTTAGCCCCGGAGCTGAAACATTCCTCAAGGATCTTTTGGAGAAAGCATGACTTGCGAACGACACCACTCGGGACGGGCGCCACTTCAGTCGTAACGCTTCGATCCGCAAAACACGGAGCTTTAGCCCCTGCGTAAGCTCGTGCTGGAAACCACATGGTTGGGAAAACCACGAACGGGAAACGCACCACTTCAGTCGTCCCGCTCCAATCCAAAAATAAGTGGTTTAGACCCCCGAGGTCCCTCGACAGCCCGCAGCGGCACTCGTCCACACAGGGTCGTATCAGGTAGGGGCTTCAGCCCCTACGCAACAACCAAAATAGATAGGGGCTTTAGCCCCCGAGGATCTCTTAATAAGCAATCAACACGCGCAAATCCCGAACATTATTTCCCGTCGGCCCCGTCTCAATAGCATCCCCCAACCTCGCAAACAAGGGATACGCATCGAACCGCGCCAAACAATCTTCCAAATCAATTTTTTCGGCAAGAGCGCGCATCACTGTACTTCCATCCACCACCGCCCCAGTCGCCGGACTATTGCCATCAATCCCGTCCGTCCCTCCGGAGAGAACCACCATATTTTCGCCAGCGATTTTGCGCGCGCACGCCAGCGCAAATTGCTGATTGCGCCCGCCTACGCCTCCATTGCTCACTTTCACCGTGACCTCTCCGCCTGAAAGCAGACACACGCGTTCATTTTTCTGCCGCACCTCGCGCAGTCTTCCCACAAGATACTCCGCAGCACGCAAATAATCCCAATCGTCGCAGCCATTATCCACATACACTGCGAATCCCTGTCGCTCTGCCTCCGTTTTGGCCGCCTCAAGCACTGATTTATTGGAAAGCACCGTCCACCACCGGCAACTAAGAAACGCTGGATCGTTCGACTTCGGCGTCTCCTCCAGCGCACGCCGCTCAAACAATTCCCTCACCGACGCGGGAAATTTCTCACACAACCCATGCTTTGCGGCAATGGCATAACAGTCTTCCACAGTGGACGTATCCGGCATGGTCGGCCCCGAACCCAGCGCGTCCGGCGTAGCATCAGGCACGTCGGAAATAAATATCGAAACCTGCCGCGCCGGTGCCGCCGCCTGCGCCAATCTTCCTCCCTTGATCGCCGAAAGATGTTTGCGGATGGCATTGATCTCCGCGATCGGCGCGCCCGAATGTACAAGCGTTTCGTAAGTGATAATCACATCGTCGAGCGAAATTTCATCGTCAATGGGTCTTTCGATAGCGGCTGACGCTCCTCCACTCACCAGATAAATCACCAGTGACGCGGCATTTTGCGCGTTCAATGACTTCAACACCGCCTCAGCGCCGCGAACCGATTCCGCATTCGGCAAGGGATGTCCGCCATGAAAATAACGGAAGCCGCGAATTTGCGATAAAGGCAACATCGGGCTGACTACAATGCCCTCAAAGCGCTCCCCCGCCTGCGCGATCAACGCCTGCAACATGGTGTGCGCCGCTTTTCCCAGCGACACAACAAATATCCGGCTGAACGCCCCGAGATCGTAAAGATCGTCCCCAATGCGCAGCACGCCATGATCGCAGCCTACATGCTTCTCGAAGGCCCGCGCGACCGTTGACTGCGCCAGACTTTTCGCAAACAATGCCCGCGCTAAATCACGCATTCTTCCCTGCTCGTCCGTTTGTTCCGTACCGGGGGCCATTGTAAAAGTACCTTGCGCGCGGAAGTTCTGCGGTTATCATTCCTGTATCTGGTTATGGCGCGTTTCAAAACTATCCTGATCATAGCGGCGGCAGTCGTGGTTGCGGTGCTCATATTTGCCTGGAACCGTCCGCTCATGTCTTCCCTGTCCCCACTGGCAAGCGTGTCATCTTCCTCACATTCGGTAACGCTTACCTGGAAGGCCGTCCCCGGCGCAAAATCCTACAAGGTTTACCGCGCAACCGACGGAGCGCATTATCAGCTCATCGCCAGTCCTTCCATCACCACATACAAAGACGCACCCGTACCCAGCAAGGCGGTCTTCTATTACGCAGTAACGGCGGTAAACGACAATGGCGAGAGCAAATATTCAAATGAAATCAAAGTGGTAGTGCCATAGCGACGAGTGTCTTTTTGCGGCAATCAAGACGCTCCACTCACGTAAATCTTGCCTTCGTTCACATATATCTTGCCCTTCGCTCACCTAAATCTTGCCTTCGCTCACATAGCGCTAGCCGCCCTCGCCTGCCGGATCCATGCATGCGGCTTTTGGAGTTACAGGCTCGTATCAGGTAGGGGCTTCAGCCCCTACGTAACGACGTCCAACCATATGGGCTTTAGCCCCTGAGGCGCGCTTCTATGACTTGCCAGCACGACTGCACGATCTCGTGCGCCAAGCTCCTAATTAAGTACGGGCTTCAGCCCATACATAAGAATGAAATATTAATGTGGGCTCTAGCCTCAGAGGTTCGATGTTCTCGACGCTACCCAAGCCCTGTCTCCCTGATCCACCCCTCAACCGCCTCGCGCATCTCCCGCAACCGCCCCGCAAAAAAATGGTCAGCCGCAGAAATAAACACCAACTTTTTCGGCTCTGGCAACCCACTCACCATCGCCTCCAGCCGCTCCCGCGGTCCATACTGGTCCCGATCGCCGCTTACAAACAATTTTGGTTTGCCGCAGCCTTGGAGAAAGCTCAAATCATAATTCCGGTCCTCGATCGGCACCACGGGCACTCCAAGTCCCACCGCGGCTTTGACTCGCTCGTCCGCACAAGCCACCCGCAATCCCACCGCCGCCCCAAAAGAAAATCCGGCAAACACAATCGGAAGATGGAATTCAGCATCGAGCCAGTCAAGCGCCGCGCGCACGTCGCCCTCTTCCCCAGTCCCGCGATCATGCTCTCCCTCGCTTAATCCCGCGCCGCGAAAATTGAATCTCAATACCGGGAAGCCGAAGCCATTCAGCGCCTTCATCGCATGGAACACAACCTTGTTATGAAAAGTCCCGCCATATAAAGGATGAGGATGACAAACGAGCCCCGCGTGAGTAGCGCCGACCCTCCCTTCATTCAGCAAAGCCTCCAGATGGCCCGCAGGCCCATCCAAAAAAAGTGACCGAATAGAATTCGCAGTTTCCATGCGCATCCAGCATATCAGCGCGACCGCTATGCCTCCTCATGATCGCCCGGAAAGATCGTGCCGCAGTTTGAACACACTGCACTACTACCTAAAAACATGTCATTCCGACCGTTGAGCGCAGCGAAAACGGAGGGACCGTACGACGGCCAGCCGCCTGGATGGAGCACAGGGGAATATCACGCACGACCTCAGCGTAGGCTTTCATCCCAAAAGCCATCGCAACCACAGAGGAAGAGATGCTCTTCAGATTTTGCAACTCCCGAGCTCATCCAGAACAAATCCATCCCATCGAAACCATCAATTTCCCGCTCTCCCGCGCGGTAGGTTATCCTCTCTCCCATGGATGTTGTCGCATTTACGCGCCAGTTAGTGGACATCGAATCCATCACCGGACACGAAGCCCCGGTCGCGGATTTCCTCCACGCGGAACTCACGCGCCTCGGCTACCAGAGCCAAAAAATGGCCGCCGCCCCGGATCGCCCCAATATCCTCGCCACCTCCCCACAACAACCCAAACCTGAAATCGTCTTTTCCACCCACATGGACACCGTGCCTCCATTCATCCCGTCGCGGGAAGATGCAGAGCGCGTGTACGGCCGCGGCTCATGCGACGCCAAAGGCATTATCGCCACGCAGATTGCCGCCGCCGAACGCCTTCGCCAACAAGGCATCCACGTCGGACTTCTCTTTCTAGTCGGTGAAGAGCGCGACAGCCTCGGCGCAAAAGTCGCCAATGAAAAGCCCATCGGCTGCAAATTCCTCATCAACGGAGAACCCACCGAGAACCGCATCGCCGTAGCCTCCAAGGGCGCATTGCGCACCGAACTCAACGCGCAAGGCCGCATGGCCCATTCCGCCTATCCGGAACTCGGCGAGTCGGCTATAGACAAACTCCTACAGGCGCTGGCCCGACTGCGCGCCATGGACTTGCCTTCCACCGACGGCATTGGTCCCTGCACCATGAATATCGGAGTCATCGAGGGCGGGCGCGCGCCGAACGTTATCTCAGACAAAGCCCGCGCTCTCTTGCTCTACAGGCTGGTCGGTCCATCAGAGCAGTTGCGCGAAAATATTCGGGCGACAGTCGGCAACCTGGCCAGCGTGGACTTCACCCTTGAAATCCCCTTCACCCGCCTGCGCAGCTTTGACGATCTCACCACCATGGTAGCCGCCTTCACAACTGACATCCCCGCGCTCAGCAACTGGGGCGAGCCGCTTTTAGTCGGCCCCGGCTCAATCCACGTGGCCCACACCGAAGCCGAATATATAGAAAAGAAACAGTTGCACGACGCCGTGGACCTCTATTGCTCCATCGCCAAAAGGCTGGCGAAGCACGCTAGTTAACATCACAGCGAGCACTCAAATTTAACCGTGGCATTATTGTGCAAAGAATTGCGATCTACTTTTGGTCCTCACGCATAAATACTCATTTCTTAACGCAATAGCGTTTGGAACGGGGCTTGCTTAATACCATAGCGAAGCCGCCAGGCACTCAGGAAGGCTTCCATCCTCGTTCGCCAAACGCTTACGCGGAACGATTCTCTCAGGCTTTATTGGAGCGTGAACGTGAAACTAAACATGAAGACCATTCTTTTTGCCGCCTGCTTTCTGTTCGCCACCTGCTTTCTCTTCGCCACCAGCGCATTCGCGCAGTCCGCAATTGGCTCGCTCAGCAGCCAGGTCAGTTCCTATACCTTCGTCAGCCACCCGCAAAGAGCGGACTTTAAAGAAATGGGCCGGCAGCAAAGCCTGTTCGATTCATCAGGCTATACCTACGCCCGCGGCGAGCGCCCGCTATGGGAAGTCGCGCCCGATGTTCAAGCTGTCCCGCTCGGCGACATTGCCCGGGACCTCCGCAAAGAGCACGAAACCGCAAAGAAGGCCACTGCCACCTGGCAGAACTACTAACCTCGCGCTCACATTGATGGCGCGGATTCAAAATCCGCGCCACATTCCTTCCTGCGCGTCCACGACTCTCGTCCATACGCGCTCAACACGCTTCTACCCCGTACTCGCTTATACTCATCTGTCTGAAATAATCCTTTGCGCTCTTCTGAACACCTTGCCATCAGGCCCAATTCACGGACGCGCATTTCCATGACGCATAACTTCGACGTTCTCATCCTAGGCGCGGGGGCTGCCGGCCTTATGTGCGCCATTGAGGCTGGAAAGCGCGGGCGCCGTGTCGCTATCCTGGAACGGGCCGAGCGCGCCGGGAAAAAGATCCTCATCTCCGGCGGCGGACGCTGCAACTTCACCAACCTCCATTGCACCCCGGAAAATTTCCTCTCCGCTAATCCTCATTTTGCAAAATCTGTGCTGGCGCGTTACGCTCCTGCCGATTTCATTGCGCTGGTTGAAAAGCACAAGATTCCCTACCACGAAAAGACTCTGGGCCAACTTTTCTGCGACCGCTCTTCGCGTGACATCGTCACCATGCTGGAAGCCGAATGCCACGCAGCCAACGTCCGACTCTTCCTCAACACCAAAATCGAAGACGTCTCCAAGTCTTCCGAGTTCACCATTCGCGCCATGCACAACTCCGAAGCCCACGAATTTCGCGCTCCCGCGCTCGTCGTTGCCACCGGCGGCCTCTCCATTCCGAAAATGGGGGCCACCAGCTTCGGCTATGACCTCGCCCGCCAATTCGGGCTCGCCATTCAACCTCCGCGCCCCGCGCTCGTTCCTTTGCTTTGGAACAATAACGACAGCTCCCACTATGCCGCCCTCGCCGGACTCTCCGCCGAAGTCGAAGCAAGCTGCCATGATTCGCGCTTCTCTTCAAGCTTCCGCGAAAAAATGCTTTTCACCCATCGTGGACTCAGCGGCCCCGCAATCCTGCAAATCTCCTCTTATTGGAAACCCAACAGCGCCATCTCGCTCGACATCGCTCCCGGCCACGAGCTCACCGCCGCTTTGTCCGATCCCAAACTTCCCCGCTCACTTCCCGCCCTCAAATCCGAATTCCGCAAAGTTCTTCCCGCGCGCTTCGCCGACCGCTGGCTCGACCACCACGCTCCGCCGTCGTTCACCAACCACGACCTCGCCGCGCTCGAACGCACCGCCCATGCCTGGAGCATCACTCCGGCTGAAACCGAAGGCTACGCCAAAGCCGAAGTCACCGCCGGAGGCCTCGACACCAACGAACTCTCCGCCAAAACTCTCGAAAGCAAAAAAGTCCCCGGCCTCTTTTTCATCGGTGAAGTCGTGGACGTCACCGGGCATCTCGGCGGCTTCAACTTCCAATGGGCCTGGGCTTCGGGCTTCAGTGCCGGACAAGTGGCGTAACATCCGAATTCGACAAGCCGGAAACATCCGCGGGCAGGAGTGCCCTCGCCACACATCCTAAAGCACACATTCTGAAGCACACATTCTGATCACAGACACTGGCCACACAATCCATTCCTCTCCATTTCATCTTTACAAACTCCTTATATCTCCCTTAGCCGATCCTTACTCCCATTCATTTCCAATAAAGCTGGAGGCCCAACCGCTTCCGGCTATGGAACTTGCAATCACAATTCTTATCTATCTGCTCGAAGCTATGTTCGCCATCGGCCTCATCGGATGCGTCTTCGTCCTCATCCTCTCCAGCATTGACGACGCCAAGGTCCTGTTCCATCGCGACCAGCAGCCTCACCAGCCCTCCCCATCGGAAGCCTCCGCGCCAGCCATCAGCCGGCAGGCCCTGCACTCTCAAACGCACTAGAAATCAGGCAGTACCTCGACCTCCCGAAAGTGCACAATGCCCCGCTCACTTGTCGCTCTTGCACAAACCTTTCGGCGTCCAATCATGCACCATTGTGACCGGTGGTTGCGATGATTGATGAAGAATAAGCACGATGGAGCGGCGCTCCTCGCTCCCAATGGCCGTAAGGTGCATCGCTAATCCCATGGGAACGATCACCGGAGCGCCACCGACCCGGCTCACCTGCATGCGGCCGTCCGAGGTCTCGAGGCATGTTAGCCCGCCCACCGCAAACCAGGCCTCGGGGCCAGAGTGTTTGTGCGGAGGCGCTGTCATTCCGGGAGTGAAATCCGCTTCCATAAACTGCGCCGTGTACTCTTCTCCGGCCACGACCGGCAGCGGTCCGATTTCAGAAATGCGAGTTCCATGCGCCGGTCTCCACTTCTCGTCCGCAATAGTCATTAACCAATTTTTTCCGTAGGACTCGACCACCGTGCCCCGCGGTCCCTTGTTGGCCTCGGCGGCGGCGCGGGTTGGATACTGATCCAGGTGCCAGAACACTGGCGACTCCGCAAGTTGACCGATGGGATTTTCGGCCAGTATCCAGCATCCGATCTTTTGCGTTCGCACGTTCGTCGGCTTGCACGTATCGCCCGGAGTGGCGATTCCCTGCGCCAGCAGTTGTGTGCACAGCAGCAACAGCAGACACGCAACCATCATAGCGTTCAATCGCACTCGTCGAAGCATCTTCTGTCGGATCATCGTTCGGACCTCAGTCATTGGAAAATTTACCGGCCATATTGTATCCGGACAGCACCTCCTCCGCCGACGTTGTTCGTGTGACGCGGGCATTCCTGCCTGCGATTGAAAGTTTCGCATCATTAGTTTTCAGGCGCGCTAAAAGCGCTCGCAACAGGTTTAAGGGCAGCTACTCTTGCGCTAATGTCTTCGTTCGAGCCGTCCAGGTCGAGCCAGTCTTCGCGGTCCCAGGGATTTTCGCCGAGCGGAGTTTCGTCCACGGAGCGGGGATCGATGACGATTTTTTCTTTGATCACTGGATCGAAGGTGACCTGGCGGAGGTTGGAGGAGGCAGTCTGCAATCCGTAGAGGATCAGGCTGGCGGTTTTGTGCTCGATTTGTCCGGAGAGCAGGAGGCGCATGACCTGCATGAGGGCGACTTGAACGGCGTTGGCGTCTTCGAGGACGGGAAGATCGAGTGCGGGCTTGGAGCGTCCCTTGCGGGGCGTTGAGCCTGGTGCGCCGAGAATTACGCGCTGCTCGTGCCATCGCTTGTGAAAGAAGCAGAAACGGTTGCGGCGCATGGCGGGCGATCCGCACTGCGTGCCGTTGACTTTGATGTATTGGCAGCGGGGAATATTCGGGCTGTAGAACATGGGATTACCCCCTCCCCCTGATTTGATCCACGGAATCTGTTGGAATCATGGAGATAGACGAAGGCGAAAATGCAAATCTATTGGATTGATTGACTTGCAGGTAAAATATTGATGGCCAGATAGTTACAGGCATTTTATAAACCTCTTCATGAAAATAGTCTTATGACAGTTATCGCGGAGAATGCGGTCGGGAGTCTACGTCACGTATGGAGCACTCAGAGGTTTTAAGACGGGAAGGTGGCGGGTACATTCCACGTCCTACTATTCGTGATTACGATGTGCCTAGATTCTCCCCCGAAGCTTTGGTTCGTGCGGCAATCAACCGTTTTCTGAGATCATCTGGGATCACAGCACAGATGAAGGTTATCTCTGGCGGAACGCGCCCACCAGCGGCCTCTTTTTCACACTGATCACACATGTCTTGTTCCGTGAGAATGATAATCCGGAGTCTCGCATTCACCATCGTCAGAAATAACATATCTGAGCGGAGTTTTAGAATTTTCCCTGAACCGTGATTTCCGCTGGATGTTTTGGATCCGCTTGTCGAGATGGTAGCTACGATGGAATGGTCTGCACTCACAGCATCGAAATCAAACACGCCACCGGAACGTAATGTTAGTCGCTCACGGGAAAACTTCATGCCATATTGGGTAGGCATCCAATTCCGCCTGACCCAGTCCTCTACCTCAAGTTGTATACGGGTGTCTGCCATTACGAAATCTCTCTAGACAAGAAATTGACGATAGCTTGATTTCATCTGCACTCAGCTCCTACATCGATCTTTAAACCGAAACAAAATAGACCTCATGGCCTCTCGATATTAGGTTTTTGTGAAGTCTCCACAACGCACACTTGGCGAAGAACGGCAAATCTTCAGCTGCTCGGTCAAGCGAGACTAAGCATAATTTCCAATCCCAATTTTTGGGCCTAGTCTTGAGCCATGATCTCTCCGCAGTAGGATGCTTTGCCTTAAATAAGTCTGACAATTTATCCCTATAAGTTTGGTCAGGGTCAAATAACAATTCAGCTGTTCTGCGAACCTGTTCCACAAGATGGCTCATACTGCTAGATTTTGAAGCGTTTTTCGCGAAAAAAAGAGTCTTTGTCTTTGTATCCAAAAAGTCACAAAATTCAAATTTTGATTGGCCTCCTCCGAACATTACATTCTTGCAATCGAAATGTAAAAACGATGCAAGATTGCCACAACGAATGTTGTAGGCGCTCTCATCTTCTTGCTTGTTCCACTTCGGAAGTGTGACAGGAGGCTCTTTAATCTGCGAAGTCACATATTTATTAATACGCTCAAGGAAATCTGCATTTACTTCGTACCAAATTCCTGAGGACAAAATATGCGGTCTCGCGTTATAGCTAAGTTCATAACCGAAACAATCATAGATTCGGTAGTTTTTGATCTCTTCTTTAGCCTCGTCAAGAAAATGGATTCGTGTCTCTTTTGCTTCGGAAGTCGACGGAATTTTTTCCTTTGACTCCAGATAGTTAAGCCAGCTTCCGACCATCAAATAAGGGCTGCTTGTAGGGTTTGAGGACAGCCGTCCATACACGTATGAGTGAGCAAGGTCCAAGTTCTCAGTTTGACGATGGACCGGCGTAAACAGTACAAGCTTCTTTTTCGCTTCGCCTGACTGAAACTCCGAGTCAAGACGCTGATCCAGCTTTTCAATCACAGATGGGTCTCTCACGGTCTTAACGTTCGCGATCTCCGGCCATCTTTTTTTGTACGCATTGCTACGAAATAATGTCGCAGTTTTGTCTAATATGTCGCCTAGTTTTGAAAATGAGGTTTTGATATGCAGATTCGTTCCACTACGTAGATGATCGCCGAGGATTGGGGTGTTGGATGGAATACCATTGAACGTCGCGACCAAATCTCTGTCGAATTCCACTCCGAAATCATGCAGGAATGTTGCACGTGGTGCTCGCTCACTGGCCATATGCCAATTTGCAAAAACTTGCTCCGCGCGAATTTCTACGATCTTATTTGGTGGAATTGAATTCAGTGCGACACGTAAACCGAAGTCGGGTTCAAGCCACGGATCGTCGAGTTTTTGCCATGCGTGACCAAAACTAACTATAAAAGTATTTTCTTCTCGCTTAACGATCAATAGGCCAGATGGTGATTGAGCATTTAATGTATTCAGTGCAGTGGGCTCTTTAAGCGCTGATCGTACTGTGTCAACCCAAGCAGGTTCGTTAGCGGATGGAGGAAACACGACAAATTCTCCGTCAAGCGGCAATGCTAATTGCAGAACGGTACGACCTTCTTTTAGTTTCTCAAAGTTTGTAACCATTTCGGGTTTAAGGAGGTAAATCGTCAGCCCGATTTTCGGTTGCTCGTCTTCTTCGCGTTCAGGCTTCCGTAAAGCCACTTTCTACTCCTGTGAGATCGACATGCGCCAATGTCGCAGACGTTGAAAACGATTTTTTGAGGAGATTTAAAGCGGGGCCCGATATTGCAGAGCGATTATGTGATAGTGCGCGGAAGATTACAACGTGACCAACGTCATGCGGACGACCTGCTTAATTCATAATGACCATTTCAATTCTGCCATCCCTTGATGCTTACGTATCCGCTAGGGTGAATTGAAAATATCTAGATTTTGACCCATGCGCGTGTCTTGAAAAATAGGTTTGTCCGAGCGAGTCTCTGATCGTGACCCTTACAATGGAATTTGCCACGTCAGCATGTTTCACACCTTCGAGCTTGACCCAAAAGTAACCTTTACCGCTCCGTTTGTTGCTATTGGGCGTTCTCCTGCTTTCCCAGTTAAGAAATCGTTGGAGCTAAACTTTATGGCTGCTCCATTCGGTTGCTTAACAACAATCCCTTCTTGCGGTCTTGGAAGCCATTTTCCCTGAATCACTGCTCCATTGGGCAGACAACGTTAGCCTGTGGATTGTCCACAGTGCTGGGAGCACCAGTGTTCTTAATATGCATAAGAATAACCAACAATGAGTTACTGGCGTCCGGTATTGCGTAGACGGCCTGGGCGATTATGTGTAAATGAGGGGCATTGAGGTCTACTCTGTTGTGCTCTTCTTGCCACGCCCGAAAGCCAGACCAAAATACGCAAAGCACAGCGATGGAGAACAGAACATACTTACCAATTGTGCGACGAACTTTTTCCCAAAAATGTAATCCCAACCGATACCGCCCCGCCCATTAATGAGAGCCAATGAGTCGCAACGGAACGGAGATAGACCGAAAAGTCTTTCGACAGAAAGAAGGCTACCATAGCACGGCAAACAACAGGGCATTCGCAAGAATGATCTGCCGTTGCCTTTTGCTCTGGATTGTCGAAAAGCTTGTTCTCTTACGTCGAGCAACCACTTTTGCGTCCCTAGTTATTCGCAGGTCTGCACTCTAAGATATTACCGACGAAACCGTAACACCATTCGGAAGTGCCGCATTTAATCCGGGCGTTAGCGTAAACGGGCAGTTGGTAAATGTCTATCCCCGTTCACGACCTTCGCGCACAATGGCTATTAGGTGGGGGCCGACAATCCTAACTTCATGCCTTTCACATCCAGCTTGCGCCACAGGGGCTGAAGCCCATTTCAGGAGCATCGTGGACGCGGCGCTGAAGCGCCGCTCTTTCACAAAACACCCAACACAATCTCTTTTACCACTTGGAGTTCTAACGTGAAAGAGCGGCCATTGATGGCGCGTCTACGGAACGCACAATTCACGCGCTTTAGCGCCTGAGGATAAGGGATGAAAAAGCTCGTCCTTAGGGGCTGAAGCCCATTTCAGGGGCATCGTGGACGCGGCGCTAAAGTGCCGCTCTTCCACTTCGTTCTGCTTTTCTTAGTATCTATCCCCGCTCGCGGCATTCACGCACGATGGCCACCAGGTCAGCAGCAGCAGACATTCCCAACTTCACGCCTTTCACATCAAGCGGTGACGCTGAGGTCTTGGATTTCCGCAGAGGCAGAATGCGAAACACGCTTCCGTCGCGGCGGCGAACTTCTACCGCTCCGTCACGCTCGGCTTGGTCGAGCACCGTCGAAAAATTTCTGCGGGCTTCAGAGTCGCTGTAGGATTTCATTTTTGTGTTCTCAGGTACTGAATTTTACAATCGACCTCAGGGGCTAAAGCCCAAATCAAGCGGATCGCTGACGCGGCGCTAAAGCGCCGCTCTACCACAAAGCCTTGTGACGTTGGTGCTAGCACTTCCAATCTTTTCAACAACTTAACCCCGCCCACTGCCCTATTTCACCGCTAAACCCCTGATTTTCCCCTTTCATTGGGTTCCACATTGGGATTCCTTTACGCTCCAATAGGATAGAGGTGCAGTCATCCACCTAGTGCGTAGGGCCCAGGTTCTCGTACGTTCTGCCAAAATCGGGCGGACGCGGCGACAAGGCCTTCAACTGTGGACATCATGATGTGGGCATCATGAGGTGGACATGGAGCGGTAAACATCAAGATTTTAGCTGTGGGCTGGCGGCGGATAGCTGACGGCTTCAGAAAGCGAGAGGAAATGCACAAGCCAGTAAAGTACGTGGAGAAAGTAGCGACACTTGGAGCCCGGGGCGCGTGGGTTGTTTTTGATCGCCTCAACCGGATCAAGCCGAATCCTTCGCCGACGCCGAAGTGGTCGGACAAGCCGCTGCTTAAGTCCTACGAGAAGTCGAAGCCGCCGCTTGGCTGGCCGCGCTCGACGGACTCGCTTTGTCCGAAGTGCGTGCCGGAAATCCGCCAGCAGATTCTCGATGGCCACCTGCCGCATGAAGTTCTGATGAACGAAAAGGTCGGCGAAATCAAGGCCACCATCATTGAGCGCGACGGCAAGATTTTGATGGTGAAAGATTGCCCGAAGCACGGGCACTTTGAAGATGTGATGTCGATTGATACGGAATTCTCGCAGCACCTGGAAGAAGTGTTCCCCGGGCGCGACATCAAGGCCCACAACGACGAGAAGCTGCACAACCATGGCTCCTCCACGGTGAAGTATGGCCGCGGATCGGTGCTCACCATTGACCTCACCAACCGCTGCAACATGATGTGCGATCCCTGCTTCATGGACGCGAACCAGGTTGGCTTTGTGCATGAGCTGACCTGGGAAGAAATCAAGACGATGCTCGATAACGCCATCACCATTAAGCCGCGCCGCCAGATGTCGGTGCAGTTCTCGGGTGGCGAGCCGACATTGTCTCCGTACTTTTTGGACGCCGTTCGCTACGCCCGCAAGGTGGGATACAACTCCGTGCAGGCCGCGACCAACGGAATTGAATTTGCTAAGAGCTTTGAGTTCTGCGCAGCAGGCTGCGGAAGCTGGCATGCGTTACGCCTACTTGCAGTTTGATGGAATCGGCAACGCTGCCAATGCGCATCGCAAAGTCGGCAACCTGTTTGATGTGAAGTTGAAGGCTATCGATAACCTGCACGGGCCGGCGTGGAAATCGTTCCGGTCGTGACGATTGTGAACGGCATTAATAATGAGCAGGTCGGCACGCATCATCAAGTTCGCGCTGGATAATCCCAAGAAGATCGGATTCCTCTCGCTTCCAGCCGGTTTCGTTTACAGGACGCGATGAGGCCGTAACCGATGAACGTCGCGAGGCGCAGCGCTATACGCTCTCGCACCTGGCGCACGACGTGAAAAATCAGACCGCGCTCGGCGAGCCCGCGCGCGACTGGTTCCCTATCAGCTTCATGTCCACGTTTTGCGACTGGGCTGACCTGATGCACGTGGAAGATAAAAATAACGACTGGGGCCAGTTGTCATGTGGATGCCATCCGAATTGCGGGACGGGGATGGCCATGATGATTGATAAAGAAACCAAGGAAGCGGTGCCGGTTACGGCGTTCCTGAAGGGCGATCAACTGGCGAAGGACATTGCGCAAGCGTGAACGATGCGGCTCGCGGAAAGTTCCTGACCGTGGTTGGCATGGCGCTGTGCTTGATGAAGAACTACGATCCGTTCAAGTCGCCGACGCACTTCAAGCTGATGGATCTGCTGAAGAAGTTCGACAAGAACTTCAATGCGACAGGCAAGAACTATGGCAAGGTTGGTCCGGACCGCACGATTGATGATGTCGATGAAGCGCCGCAACGATCGCTGGAACTTTCTGTTCATCGCGGGAATGTGGTTCCAGGATCTGTTCAACTACGACTTCCGGCGCACCGAGCAGTGCATTATTCCTTACGCTACGCAGGAAGGCGAAATTTCATTCTGCGCTTATAACACGGGTGTGGGATGGCGGAATATCATCGAGAAGATGCACATGACGGCCACGCTCACCAAGTGGTACGAAGAGCATGGACGGCATGAAATTTTCGCCGGCGGCAAGAACGTGAAGATGGAAACCACTGAGCACTCGACTTGTTGCTGAAAGATGAGCTGGTCACGATGGAAGAGCAGCACGATCTGGACAAGCTGGGCATCGCAAAAAATGCTCGCGAAGAAAAGACGCGGGCGCGGGATGCGAAAGCTCGGAGAGCGCGCAGAAGAACGATGCTGCTTACGATGCGCGGATGGCATCGCTGTATCGCGAAGTCGTATTGAAGGAAAAGCCGGTGCAGTCTGAGGCGGATTTATTCCGCTGGGCGCTCTGACTAACAGCGGGATTAAGCCGGTGGCTCCGAGTGCTCCTGTGAAGACCGAAGTTGAGGAGACGGTTTCGGGGGATTAGTTGGATTGTTGTGTGAAAAAGCCCGCCTTTCGGCGGGCTTTTTCATTGGAAAGCAGATGTTTGAGTTATTTCGATTCCCAACTTAGTCGGAAAAAATGCGGATTCGCAACAACTATCTACTTCGCTTGAATTCTAGGACGTACACTGCCTGCACTATTTAGCAATAGGCGAATCAATTCGCCCTGCCGCTTCACTTGAGTCTGACGAAGACACTCTTGGTACTCTCCCGTCGAGGCTGATTTAGAGTATGGTCATCTCGGGATTGACCTTTCCGGGCAGCTTTATCAGGCGGGAAGTATTTCTTTGTGGCCCGGTGCAATTTACGACATCTCGGTGCGGTCGGTCGCCTCAAACGTGGCAAGTGATGGACAAACATAAGGTGATATTGTCAGTGCAAGTTCGTCCGAACATGCAAAGCAAATGTGGCGAACTTATGCCATCCGGCCGTTCTTCCGATAGGCACGGGAAGAGCGCCGGCCA
>CAWHQK010000072.1:0-10007 GCA_963831435.1 uncultured Acidobacteriota bacterium | reverse complement strand
TGATGACGACAGTCTTTCCCACGCCCGCGCCACCGAATAATCCAATTTTGCCGCCCTTCAAAAAAGGCTGAATAAGATGAATGACCTTTACGCGGGTATCGAACATTTCAGCGCTGGTCGCCTGCTCGTCAAAGGCCGGAGCCTGGCGGTGAATGGGATTGCGCTCCTTAGTTTGGATCGGCCCAAGGTTGTCCACAGGTTCGCCGATAACATTCATCACGCGGCCAAGCGTGGCTGGCCCACAGGCACCGAAATCGGCGCACCCATGTCAATTGCCTTCATGCCGCGCACCATGCCATCGGTCGCTTCCATGGCGACGCAACGCACGCGTCCTTCGCCAAGATGCTGCTGCACTTCGACGATCACGCTGATCGGGTGCGGCACCTGAAAGCCGTCACTGACGACGCGCAGCGCCTGGTAAATAGGAGGCATGTTGGCTTCGGTGAATTGCACGTCCACCGCGGGGCCGGTAATTTGTATGACTTGTCCGATGTTCTCTGGCATAGGTTGCTTAACTCTTCACTTGATGTTGCAGGCTGCCACTTAGCAACCGCTAGCCCGCCGCTGCGGCTCCACTCACAATCTCAATAATCTCTTTCGTAATCTTCGCCTGGCGCGCGCGGTTCATAATGAGCGTCAGCGAGTCAATCATGTCTGTTGCGTTGTTTGTCGCGGCTTCCATGGCCGTCATGCGAGGCCGCGTGTTCTGCGGCAACTGATTCCCTGCAACGCATAAAAAATCTGCACGCCAATATATTTCGGAAGCAGCGGAGCGGAACAATTCTTCCGGCGGCTGCCGTAAATGTAATCCACGGGCGCGGTGGCGAATTTCGCGGCGGCCTCATCCACTTCACGTGTTGTCCGCAGGACGCAACCCCACTCCGCTTCCCTTCGCGGCTTCAATGGCGTGCTTCCTGGCTTCCAGGTCCATTTCTTCGGCTTGCGTCACAGTAGTTTCGCCGACCTTTTCAATGGGCAGAATCTGCTCCACGACCAGCCGCTGCGCGATGACTGACTTGAACTCGTTGAACACGAGATACACCGAATCAATTTCGGCGCGGCTGTAGCGCTCAATCACGCGCTCGGCGATTTCAGCGGCCAGCGAGTATTCAACTTTATTCAGCACGCCGACCTTTTTGGCGACAACGGTTGTGCAGGCTGCGTCTTTGGAGTCCGCCTTCCGCGGGTCGGCCATCGGATAACGGCGGCGCAGGAAATCGCGGCCTTTGCGGCCAACCGCTTCGATCTCGATGTTCTTTCCCTGCTTGGATTCCAGAAATTTTCCCGCGGCTTTCAGGATATTGGTGTTGAATGCGCCGGCGAGCCCTTTATCGCCCGTGACGACAAGAATGAGAACATTCTGTTCCGGACGCTGTACCAGCAACGGATGCCGCGGCTCGCCGGTTTCCGGATCGTAGATATCGGTGCGCGCAACCAGTGACTTCAGTACATTCGTCAGCATCTGGGCATAAGGACGCGCCGCCAGAGCGCGCTCCTGTGCGCGGCGCAGCTTGGCCGCCGAAACCATCTTCATGGCTTTCGTGATCTGCCGCGTGTTGGTCACGCTGCGAATGCGCCGCCGGATGTCGAGAATGTTTGCCATAAGCCGTCGTTGATCGTTGTCTTTGGTCTTTGGTCGTTACTTTGCCGCGACTGCTTGCCGGTCCGCCACGAACGTTTCCTTGCACTCTTTAATCACGCGCGTCATGTCGGCCTTCAGCGCGTCATCGAGAACTTTTTTGTCCATGATTGATTTCAGCAGACCGGGATTGGTGGAATCCACATAGCGATAAAGTTCCGCTTCGAAGTCGCGCACTTGATCAATTGCGAGGTCATCCAACAGACCAGTCGTCCCCGCAAAGATGATCAAAATCTGCTTCGAGAACGGCAGCGGCGAATACTGCTTTTGCTTCAACACTTCCACCAACCGCTGACCACGATTGAGCTGGTTCTGCGTGGCTTTGTCGAGGTCGCTGCCGAACTGCGCGAATGCCTGCAATTCGCGGTACTGCGCAAGATCAAGCTTTAAGCTGCCAGCAACCTGGCGCATGGCTTTAATCTGCGCGCTGCCACCGACGCGGCTCACGGAAAGTCCGACGTTCACCGCAGGACGTACGCCCTGGTTGAATAAGTCGGTTTCCAAATAGATTTGGCCGTCAGTAATCGAGATGACGTTCGTCGGAATGTAAGCGGAAACGTCGCCGGCCTGCGTTTCAATAATTGGCAAGGCAGTCAGCGAACCGCCGCCTTTGGACTGGCTCACCTTCGACGCACGCTCCAGAAGTCGCGAGTGGAGGTAAAAAACGTCTCCGGGATAAGCCTCGCGGCCCGGCGGACGGCGCAGCAACAAAGAAATTTCGCGATACGAAGCGGCATGCTTGGAAAGATCGTCGTAAATAACCAGCGCGTGGCGTCCATTGTCGCGGAAATACTCTCCCATGGCGCAGGCGGCGTAAGGCGCGATGTAAAGCATCGGCGCGGGCTCAGAGGCGGAAGCGGCAACGACAATCGTATAGTCCATTGCGCCGTAATCGCTCAGCGTCTTCACCACTTGCGCGACCGAAGAGCGCTTTTGCCCAATGGCGCAGTAAATGCAAATGAGATCGTTCCCTTTGTTGTTGATGATGGTGTCAATGGCAACGGCGGTCTTCCCTGTCTGGCGGTCGCCGATGATCAACTCGCGCTGGCCACGGCCAATGGGAATCATGCTGTCAATGGCTTTGAGACCCGTCGCCATGGGCTCGCGCACCGGCTGGCGGTCAATCACGCCCGGCGCAAGGCGTTCGAGCTCGATGAACTGATTAGTGCTGATGGGGCCCTTGTCGTCAATTGGCTGGCCCAGTGAATTCACCACGCGGCCAATCAAAGCGTCGCCGACGGGCACGCTCATAATGCGGCCGGTGCGCTTTACTTCGTCACCCTCTTTAATCTCGGTGTAGTCACCCAAGATGACTACGCCGACCTGGTCTTCTTCCAGGTTCATGGCGATGCCGCCGATGTTGTGCGGGAAGGCCAAAAGTTCGCCCGCCATGACCTTGTCGAGACCATGCACGCGCGCGATGCCGTCACCCAGTGTGATGACCGTGCCGACTTCGTCCACGGAAATTTTGGATTCGTAGTTTTCGATCTGCTGCCGGATCAGCTCTGTGATTTCGTCTGCTCTAATTTGCGCCATAGTTTCCGCTCTTTAGTCTTTGCTGCTGCTGAATTTCGAGATGCTTGCCAGCACTTGGCAATTAGCATTTAGCGGTGCGAAGCACTTGCCGATTTCTAAAAAATCCTAATGCGGCCAAAGGCCAAGTGCTGACTACCAAATGCGCTTTAGCCAAGCTCTCCCGCCCTCGCATTGCTGATGCCGAGTGCTGAATGCTAGCCGTTCCCCACCAACTGCTCTCTCAACCTCTCCAACCGCCCCTTCACCGATCCGTCATAAATGGTGCTGCCGAGTTTCACCACCGCGCCGCCGCGCAGGGATTCGTCCCGCGAATACCGGGGACGCACTTTTTTGCCGCTCAATTTCTCCACCTGCGCTTCCAACGCACGGCGTTCGGACTCACCCAACTCGCGGGCGCTGATCACTTCCGCTTCCGCAAAGCCCAACCGGCGGTCCATCTCCTGCTCAAATTCTTTAACGATGGCACTCAGAAAAGCTATGCGCCGGTGGTCCATTAGCACCGCGATGAAGTTACGCACCTCACGAGAAACTCCTTCGCGAGCCACGATCGCATCAAGCAATCCGCGCTTCTGCTTCGGCGGAATCGAAGGCGCTTCAAATACCTCGCGCAGCGGCTTGCTGCTCGCCACCAACTGAGCCAGAGAATACAACTCGCGCGCCGCCCTGCCTGCGTCAAGCCGGCGATCGAAAACTACATCCACGAATGCGCGCGCGTAAGTATTGGTGACCGAAGCCATTAGTTATGCTTGCTCCCGGAGCCATTTGAAAGCTGATCAGAAAAACCACGCACCAACTGCTGGTCCGTTGCCGGGTCCACATGAATTTGCTTTTCCGCCAATGAAATCGCCAGGTCGGCTGCATATTTGGTCAATTCGCGGCGCGCATTTTTCGCCGCCGAAGCAATCTCCTGCTCCGCGGATTCGACGACCTTGCGGACATCCTCCGCGGTCGCCGCCTTCATGCGCTCTTCTTCCAGCGCAGCTTCCTTTTCGGCGGATGCCGTGATCTTTCCGATCTCAGAATCCAGATGCGCCAATCTCGCTTCGATGTCGCCCAGTCGCCGCCGCGCTTCGTCACTTGCTTTGCGTGCCTCAGCCATTGCTTGCTGAATGGAGGCCGTCCGGTTGCGAAACATTTTCGGCAAGCCTTTGACCGAAAACCAAAGAACGACAATGACCAGCACTCCGAAATTTATCAGCACACCCAGCCACGAAGCCTGGCGCACGGTCATGCCGGTAATCTTCGCCAGCCAATGCACTGCTGGCGATTCCTTGAATTCCGAGGTTTCATCCTTCTCGACTTCTTGGGTGCTTTCGCCGCTTCTGGCGGATTCCCCAGCCGCTACGCGCGACATTTCTACGAGTTGACGATTGGGACCTTCGTGGTAGGGCTTTGCCTGATTTGAGCTTGCCTGATTTGAGCTTGAGGGCTTCGAGCTTGCATTGGTCGGGTTTTGCTGATTCCCCGGCTGCGAGTTCGCAGCCGCACTCGATGGTCGCGGTCGTGCCGCCGTGGTTTGCTGCGCTGATTGCAATGCTTTTGCGGGTTGAGTGGCAATGGCAAAGCTTATGAAGAGCAAGCACGAAAAAATTCGCGCACGCGTTCCAAAGCGTGAATGATTTGCAGGCCATTTACATTCAAAAAGTATTCGCGTCATTGGCCGGCCCCCGCTGCTGCAGGTTTCAACACGCTACGAATGATTTCCGCTGCAAGCCGTCCGCTCTCTGCCTGCAAACTCGCCTGCGCGGACTGCTTATCGCTCTCGATTGCCTGACGGGCCTGTTCGATTTGCGCGTGGGATTTTTCCCTTGCCTGCGCCACGGCATCGGCGCGCACTTGTGCCGCACGTTGGCGGCGGGCTTCTTGCGCCTTAAACACCGCAGACCTTGCCTCTCGAAGCTTTTGCTCATAATCCGCTGTGCGTGCCGCGGCGGCGGCGACATCCGCGCGCGCCTTCTCGATGGCCCCTTCTGTTTTATCGTGCCGCTCTTTGAGCACGCGCATTAACGGGCGATGCACGAGCGTCGCATAGGCGCCCCACAGCAAAAGCATATAGATGATCGTGGGCACCGATCCGAGCAGTAATTCGCCTATTTGTCTGACTGTCTCATCCATATGTTGTTGTGCTGAAAAGGTTCCGAGCGCAGAGGGTTAGAAAACTCTTAAAGTTAACATTCTTAGGCGGATAGTGTCAACGAATCAGGAGTGCATTCGGCGACGCCTTTGATGAAGAATTGCACTCAAGAAGTGCTGATAGGAGCCCCTAAGGGATTATCCGGATATGGCCGTACATGGCCGAAAAACATATTAAACATGTGTTGACTTCTATTGGGATGGGACTAGCATAAAAGTATCACCTCCGATCCTATCCAGGATCGAATGGGCCGCTAGCCAAGGAATGTCACCGCTTCTTGGTTGTCGGCCCGTTTAATTTGTCGGCGTATTTTTAGGGAGCCAGTTTTAGATCGGTGAAATGCGCGATTGTGCCAGGCCCGATCCACAAAGCGATTCCACCTCTTGCCGAAGTTTGTTTGAGGTCGTTCACGACTAGAATTGGCTGCTCAGCTCCGTTGACGTAAAGCTTGGCCACCGAGTCTTTCACATAGATTCTCACTTTCGTCCATTCACCGGGAAGCAGATCTACGTACGCCTCATACTTGCCGGGGGTGTCAAAGCGCAACTTTTGCCAGGGAAAACCAGGGATTGAAATGTATTGGGCGGAGTGATTCCGTTGTACAGGATCTTCAGAACGGCCATTCTTGGGGCGGAGATAGAAGCACTCGAAGTGAGATTCGTCAGCCGATACCCGGAACGCAACGCCCACGAACCCGCGTTGTTCTGGCGGCGCATCAGGAGCCGTATCGCCACTCAGAGCAATCTCAATCGTTCCATCTTGAAATGAGAGTCCGCGAACAAGGGCGAACCGACTTGCATCATTCAGATCTGGCTTGCCCGAATCTGTTAACTGAACCGACGGTACTCCCCTGTATGTCGTGAGGGTAGCCTTGACATTGTGAAGTTCAAGCTTGTCAAGAGATAGGACCTGACGATGGTCCTGGTTTTGTCCGAGAAGTACGACCGGCGCGCAAAGTACCATGTAGATTAATGTCGCTAGTAACGAGAGTCTCATTCCAATAGCCCCGTGATCTTTTTTAGCAGGTCACTCCGCAATGACATAGCTTGGACATCATCTCTTCGACGGTTCTAGTCATCCCTGGTTAGCGGAGCATCTGACACCGAATACGTTATCTTGAAAATCTTCATAGGGTTGCAACACACCATCGCGAAATGGGCTCTCGACATTTCTGGCGTCGCAAGGATAGAGTATCTGCCATGGATCGCCGCGACTTTGCCAAACTCTCTGCCCTGGCCATGGCCTGGGGCTCGCTCCCAACCTTCGCACAAACTGTTTCCTCTTCGGAAAGGCCGCTGGGGTTCGCGGCCGTCGGGCTGGGAAGAATCTGCGACATCTTTATGCGGGCCTGTGCGGATCAGTCCGCGGGTGCGAGACTCACTGGTCTGGTGACGGGGCATCCTGACACCAAAGGGCAGCAGTACGCTGAAAAGTATGGAGTCCCCAAGTCCGGTATCTACACCTATGACACCTTTGACCGCATCCGCGACAACAAAGATGTGGACTTCGTTTACATCGGCCTGCCTAACAATATGCATTGCGAGTACACCATCCGCGCCGCGGAAGCAGGCAAGCATGTGCTCTGCGAAAAGCCCATGGCAATTTCCAGCGCCGAGTGCCGCAGGATGATTGACGCCTGCAAGAAAGCAAACGTCAAACTGATGATTGCTTACCGCATCCAGTATGAACCGATGTGGAACCGCGTTTTCCAGTCGGTCAAAGCCGGAGAAATCGGGCAAGTGCAATCGTTCCAGGGAGGTTTCTACGGCGAAATGGCTGCTGGCGAGTGGCGGCTGACCAAAAAGTACGGCGGCGGCGGTTCGCTTATGGACCTGGGCATTTATCCGCTGAACACCATCCGGCACATCGTTGGCGAGGAGCCTACCGATTTCACCGCGGTTGTTTCAACGCTGGATAAGAGCGGACGTTTCGCGGAAGTGGATCAGTCCATTGAGTGGACGATGAAGTTCCCCTCCGGCATCATCGCGTCCTGCGGAAGTTCGTATGGCGCACGCGGGCCGAATTTCGTGAACATCAACGGCGAAACCGGAAATTATATTGTGGCCCCAGCATTCCTTTACGGCAGTGTGCACTACAGCGGCAATGTGAAGGGTCAGAACGTGGACGAGGAAAATAAAGGCGCCACAACGCCCTCCCAGTTCACCAACGAGGCAAAGCATTTCGTAAATTGCATCCGCAACAATAAAGAGCCACTCTCCGACGGCGAAGAGGGCCTGAAGGACATGGTGGCTATCGAAGCGATTTATAAGGCCGCAGGCACACCCATCGCATAACAGTAACGGAAGAAAGACAAATAGCCTCATGAGCACGACAAATGACGATCACCTGAGCAAGCTTCGCCGTTATCTCAAGGGCATTGAAACCGGATCATTCGAAGATATCTCTGATCTCTTCACGCCCGAAACGACGTTCGAACAGCTGCCCAATCGGATTTATCCCAACGGCGTTCGCTCCAACGCCTCACGAATGAACGAAGCTTTTCAGAAGGGCCGCCAATTATTTTCCCGCCAGACTTACGAAATCAAGAGCTACGCCTTCCATGGCGACGCCCTTGCTGCTGAAATTCTTTGGACAGGGACATTGGCCGTTGCCTTCGGCAAACTCGAAGTCGGCAGTCAAATGCGCGCGCACTGCGCGATGTTTCTGAATTTCCAGAACGGCAAAATTATTGCGCAACGAAATTACGATTGCTTTGAGCCCTGGTAATTTACGATTTTAAATTTTCTACGCAGACCAACTTCTTCCCGCTGCGTTGCCCGGCCACTGCGGTTGGCGATACGCCGATTGCCTGACGGCTGGATGCTTTTATTTTCCCTTATAGCTGAACGTCACCTTGGTTTCTTCGTCTATTACAAGCGGCCTTACGAAGCGGAATGACGTACCAGTGTGCGGCACGTCAATCGCGATCGGCAATACTCCGGCGACACGCTGTTGCAGATTTATTACATTCGCGGATGGCGTGTTCTGAGCTATTTGTGTCTGCTTTTCAAGTTCCTTGCTGATTTCCCCGATTCCTCCATCACCGAACTGGCACTAGCTTCGACCGTGACGGTTTCCGCGACAGCCCCCACGCTCAAGGTCAAATTATCCTGAAACGGACGAAACGCGTCGTAGTTGAAATTTCTGACATAAGTCTTGAAACCTGCGGATTCTGCACGAACTCGAACGCCTCCTGAAGACAGACCGTAGACGATCCATCGTCCGCTATTGTCGGTCACTGCAGTGTACGTCAGACCGGTGTCAGTCGAGGTGACGGTGACCCGGACATTGGGAACCACCGATCCCGTCGGGTCCACTACGACCCCGCCGAGTTGGCCCTGGAGTAATGGCGGAAAATTTCCCACAGGAATGCTTGTGGCTGGAGCGTAATTTTCCGCAACCGTGGTCTCATGAAATGCCGGTGGAACTGCATCTTCCGAAATCACATCTCCGCGGAAATCCTTCACTTTATACTGCTGCGGCAAAAACACCTCCCAATGCATAAGGCTTATAGGCACGTCCATGGCCGGCAAAGAAAGTTCCGAATCGCCTTTTTTTGCGAAGGGCGATCCTGAGTGCATGAATACGAAGGAGACGATGTAAGGGTCAGTGGTGCGGAAACCGGGGCGCAACAATGGCACGCGATTGCCGTCAGGGGCCTGCACAGGCTTTACTTTTTCTCCCGCCACATCAGCGGAAAGAATGCTGGCGCCCGCCGGCAATGCCACCTTCAAGAAAGGTTGTGCCTGGTTCTTAACGGTTAGTTTGACTTCTGTGAGTGATTTCCCTTGAGCAGTGACTAGCGTGGTGACGTTTGCATTTTCCGCCACCGCGGCGAGCACCGGACTATCGGGGAAACGCACCCACGAGAGGGCCAGGCTGGGGGCCTCTCCCTGTTGCCGATGATAGCGAAAGGCTGCTTGTGGCGGAAAGTGCGCCAGTGAACGCAAATTAGGGTTGGCTTCGTGAACGTCCATACGCTTCAAGCCTCCGCCTTCGGCCGGAGTTATTTCCACGGTGCCCGCGCCTTCCACAAGCACCTCTCCAGTTTCGCGTTGCGCTCCTTTTACGTTGAGCAAGGGAACATCAGCCTTGGAATCGCCTATCGTTTTTTCCAGGGTAATGAGGAACTGGTAATGCGTGGAAGCCGAATTCAGTTTCAGGTCAAGTACGCCGGATTGAGAATCGCTGGAATCGAGCGTGGCACCCGTTGCGCCTGTAACTTCGTATCCCGCCGGAACTCCCAGTTCGAATTGCGCCGGCTCCCCGCGGATAACATTGACGTCCACCAGTGCCGCCACGCGCATTTCCGCTTCGCCAACCGAAGCCAGCGTTTCAATATTCGACAGGAAGCGAACTTCGTGCGGCACCGCCGGTATGGCCGCTTCTCCGGTGGCCCACGAAAGAGTTGTAGATTGCCCGGGCACAAGCGTTGCTTCAATAATGGAATGTCCGTTCTCAGATTTTCGACTGGTGATGAGGCCGGAAGTGATCGTTACATACGTGCGGTCGCCGGGAACAGTCAGCGTAAGTTGCGCTGCACCGGCGGCTGGAACGGGCATGCTGAAAGAAGCGCGTCCTGTTGCGATGTTCAGCGGCAGCCCTGATTCTACTACCACCGAAAAATCTCCCGGGCCCGGGAGCAGAGCGGTCTGAACTCCATTCTCCTGCTCCAGTGCGACCGCTTTACCTGACTGC
>CAWHQK010000071.1:0-11979 GCA_963831435.1 uncultured Acidobacteriota bacterium | reverse complement strand
ACGAAAGGCAATTCCCAAACCCAGCGCCAGCAGTAGCGGAAAGAAGCAAAAGCCAGAACATGACTTCCGGCTCGCGCCAAAGTTCCGTCATGCGCGCGGCCAGCAGGTGGGCGAATCCGGACCAGCGTCCGTTGCGAAGCAAACGCGGCTGTTCAGGCGCTCTTGCGTCTTTTGGTCTCGGCAGTGGTTCAGAGACAGCCACGCTGATCCTTCCTCAAATGACGGCCGGTCAGGCGGACGAAAACATCTTCCAGACTTGCCTGCCGCGTGGATAAGTGCAAGAGATGGGAGTCCTGCTTGACGATCAGATCGAGCAGCGCGGGAACAGTGAGGTGTGGTTCGCGAACGTGCAGGCAAACCAAGCCGTCATCATCACGATGCACCGATTCCACTCCCGGCAGTTGTTTCCATTGATCCGTGGAGTCGCTGTTCTGCTCTCCGCTGGCGGAATTCAACCACGTGATGGCCGCCCAGCCGCGCAATCAATTCCGCGGGAGTACCGGCGGCGATAACCTGTCCGTGGTCAATGATGGCGAGGCGATCGCACAAACGTTCGGCCTCTTCCATATAGTGCGTGGTCAGCAGCACGGTGCCGCCGCGTTTTTGAAATCCGCGAACAATGTCCCAAAGCTGGCGGCGGCTTTGGGGATCGAGTCCGGTGGTGGGCTCGTTCAGAAACAGGACCTTAGGATTGCCCACCAGGGCGGTGGCTACGGCGAGCCGTTGCCGCTGACTCCGGATAACTTGCCCACCCTGCGTCGGCTTTTTCGGTGAGCTGCAATTCTTCCAGCACTGTCGTCCGAGCGGCGCGGCTCGCGATAAAAGCTGGCGAAAAGATCAATGGTTTCGCGGACGGTAAGTTTTCGGCCAGCGCGCGTTTCCTGCAAGGAGATGCCCATGGATTCGCGCAGCTCGCGCGCGTCGGACTCCCATGTTTTTCCAAGGATCGTGACCTGGCCTGAGCTGGGACGAGAGAAGTCCTTCGAGGATTTCGATGGTTGTAGTCTTGCCGGCGCCGTTCGGGCCGAGCAGGCCGAAGCACTCTCCGCTCTCGATCTCGAGGTTGAGCCCGCGCACGGCTTCCACTTTGCCGTCGTAGGTCTTGCGCAGGTCACGGCATTGAATGGCTAGAGGCACAAAGCGATTCTAGCGGATTTCTCTTGAAGGAATCGGATGCGTTCCTGACGTGTGCTTTATGGAGGTCGGCGTTCTTGGTCCCCACTTATTTCACATTCAGAGTTTTGACCTGCTGGGCCAGCGTGTCAATTTCTTCCGATGTAAGTTTGCTGCCGAACTTTGGCATGTGGCCTTTGCCGTTGGTAATGATGCCATGTAGCTCATCGGGAGTCGCGGCATGGACTTTTTTTGTTCGAGACGAGCGAGGGCCCGTGCATAAAGCGTCCCTGAGCGTTATCGCCGTGACATCGCACGCAGTTTTTCTGGAAAACGGGATTCGAAGTTAAAGTTGCGTCGGCTGGCGAGGTTTGAGCGGAGGCTGCGGCGAGGGAGAGAAATAGGACTACAGCGAGTTGGGAAGTTTTCAATGGGCCTCCTCGAGGAATCGCAAAAAAGATAATGTTCCGAGAATGTACTCGGATTGTCAGCGATTGGTAAAAAGAAATGTGGCGGCGTAGTGGAAGTGCTGGGCATCAGGGGGTGGAGGCGACGGTTAGATCGTCATTTTTCGTTTCGCGAATCATGAGCAGACCAACGATTGTGAGCAAAGCCGAAGCAGTGAGGTAGTAGCCGACATACGCAAGTCCGTAGCGCGTGGCGAGCCATGTAGCTATGTACGGTGCAAGCGATGCTCCCAGGATTCCCGCCATGCTGAAAGCAAGCGAACTGCCGGTGTAGCGAACCGAGGTAGGAAAGAGTTCCGAGACAACCGTGCCCAGTGGTCCGTAGGTGAAACCCATCAAGGCGAGGCCCAGGGCCGTCATGGCGATGGCTCCGGCAGTTCCGGCGGAGAACATAGGGGCAAGCACGATGCCAAACAGCGCGATGAGCGCAGTGACTCCGAACATGACCGGGCGGCGGCCGCGCTCGGCGAGCAGCGCGGAGACAGGTATAGTGGCGGCGAAAAAGAGGATGCCGAATAGCTGGATAAGCAAGAAGGTACCGCGGTCATAGTGCAGAGCGGTCGTGCCCCAGGAAAGCGCAAAGACAGTCATCAGGTAAAACAGAACGAATGTAGCCAGGCAGACCAGAATGCCGGCGACCAATGCGCGTGTGTGGCGGCGGAAGACGGTAAACATAGGAACACCCACCCGCTCGGCGCGCTGGAGTGAAGCTTGAAAGACGGGAGTTTCGGTGATGGTCAGGCGGACGTATAAGCCAAGCAACACGAGTACTGCGCTGGCCAGAAATGGGAGCCTCCAGCCGAAGGCGAAGAATTGCGTGTCGGAGAGCCAGCGCGAGAGCAGCAGGAAAGTTCCGCCCGAAAGCAGGAAGCCGAGAGGCGCTCCGAGTTGCGGGAACATGCCATAAAGTGCCCGCTTATGCGGTGGAGCGTTTTCGACCGCGAGCAGAACAGCGCCGCCCCATTCTCCGCCAAGGCCAATGCCCTGCCCGAAGCGGCAGATGGCCAGCAGCAAGGGCGCGGCGAATCCGATGAGGCGGTACGCGGGCAGGATCCCGATGGCAAACGTTGACAAGCCCATCGTCGAAAGGGCGAGGACAAGAGTCTTCTTTCGTCCGATGCGGTCACCGAAGTGGCCGAAGAGGGCACCGCCGACAGGACGGGCCAGAAATGCAATGCCGAAAGTTGCCAGCGATGCCAGCATGGAAGTCGCCGGGTCAGTCGCAGGAAAGAAAAGCTTCGGGAACACCAGCACCGCAGCCGTGGCGTAGATGTAGAAGTCGAAAAACTCCACGGTGGTGCCGACCATGCTGGCGAAGAGCACCTGGCGCGGGGTGTTGATGCGCTTTTGTTGGGTTTCTGTGGCTGCGGCCATGATGGAGGTTGAATTCTAGTCGAAACGAAAACCGCTGTCCTTCACGCGATTTATCATAACGTGCATGCAGTTTTATGGCATCGTAAAAGATGCTAATTGAATGCTATAATCGCATCATGATTGACGTTACACAAGACATCCATTCGCTCACGACCTTCAAGCGTAATTCGTCCGGCCTGATGAAGCACATGAAGAAAACCGGGCGTCCCCTGGTGCTCACCGTGAATGGTAAAGCAGAGGCTGTGCTGCTCGATGCCGCATCCTATCAGCAAGTGGCCAGCCAGCTTGACGCGGTGGCCGGCATTCGCTCAGGCCTTGCTCAGGCTAAGAAAGGTATGGGGCGGCATGCAGATGAAGTATTTGCGGAACTTGAAGGTGAGGCCCGACCCGGTAGATGACCCACCGCGTCATCATCACGCCCCAGGCCGAGACAGATCTCAGGACAATCTATCGCTACATCCGTAGCCAAGCCCCAGTCGCGGCCGGGGACTGGATACGCAGAGCACGACATAGCGCAAAGAATCTTGCCCACCATCCGGAGCGTTGCCCGCTGGCACCAGAGAGCGCGTCGTTTCAGGAACCCATTCGGGAGTTGCTCTTCGGAGCTGGGAACCGTGGTACTTATCGTTTCCTGTTTGCCATTCTGGGTGACGAGGTTTACGTCTTGCACGTGCGGCATGGTTCACGGTTGCCGCTGGAGCGGGAATAAGACAAAAAGTTACCAACTTTCCTTTTCGCCTGGCTCAGGGACGAAATGCTGGGTGGCCTTGTGCACTTGATATGATTCTGACGAAAGCGCCCTTTGGGGATCACGAAGAATCGCTTCGTCAATTCTTCCCATTTGCATATCGGAGAGAGGTTGAGCGAAACATTCTTTTGCTCGAGAATCCAAAAACTCGCCGAATCCTTTCATGGCTATTCTTTGTGGCGATATAAGCCTCCCTCCCCCAGCATGAACCCTCGTATTCGTAAGACCACTCGGTGACCCGGGAAGTATGGGAGAGATCACGAAAGAACGAAGTGGTTTTGTGAAAACGAAAAAACGGCGACCACTAGACACCACGGTCGCATCGACCGACCTAAGCACATAATGGAGGATTTTCTCGTGCAGACCCGCTGGCATCGACTCAGGAAATCCCGCGAATACGAACAAGTGGTGTTCACTTCTGGGCTGGGCTCGTCCTCCCAAAAGAAACAATCTCCAATTTTCGAGCGTACGTTCTACAGTAGTGGAGAATTGTGGGTGCGCTTCGATGAATCCCTGACGCTGTGTTACGAGAACCCGCCAGCTGAGTGAAACTATGAATGGTAAGAGCCATGGGCCGTACTCAAGTTCTCGAAAAGAATCGTTCTGTACTATCTCGAATGCTTCTTCCTTGAAGATCTTTTCCCATGTGGAAAACCGCCCTTCACAACTGTCACAAAGTAACTCTTCCTTTAAAAGGTCTTGCTTCCGCAAATTCGGCGCTAGCGCTCTCCTGAGATAGCCTGTCGCAGATGTCTCTTTAAGGTAGGTACCAAAGAATGATGGCACTATGTGGCTTTGTCGGAGGGGAGCCTCATTGCGGCACAGTGCACAAATACTATTTGCCATACCGTAATCTCACAGCGGTATATTCCCATGCTTCTTAGGCGGGTTCTTGTCGCGCTTGGTTTGCAGCATTTCCAACGCTTGAATTAATTTCTTGCGGGTTTCGCGGGGCTGGATGACGGCGTCCACGTATCCGCGTTCGGCGGCGACGTAGGGATTGGCGAAGCGGTCGCGGAATTCTTCGATCTTTTCGCGCGCTTACTTGCTCCCGATCATCGGTGCATTGCAGTTCGCGGCGGTACACGATGTCCACGGCGCCTTCCGGGCCCATCACCGCAATTTCAGCCGTCGGCCACGCGTAGTTCACATCGGTGCGGATGTGCTTGGACGACATCACGCAATATGCGCCACCGTATGCTTTGCGCGTAATCACTGTGATTTTAGGGACCGTGGCTTCGGCGAAGGCGAACAGCAACTTCGCTCCGTGCTTAATGATTCCGCCGTACTCCTGCTGGGTGCCGGGAAGAAATCCGGGAACGTCTTCAAAGGTGATGAGCGAAATGTTGAAGCAGTCACAGAAGCGCACGAACCTTGCACCCTTCACCGACGCATTGATGTCCAGCGTTCCCGCGAGCACCGCGGGCTGGTTGGCAACGATGCCGACGGGGCGTCCACTCATGCGCGCGAAGCCGACGAGAATATTTTTCGCGTAGTGCTCATGGACCTCGAAGAAATAGCCATCATCTACAATCGCGTTGATGACGTCTTTCATGTCATAAGGGCGGTTCGATTCTTCCGGCACGATTTTGTCCAGCGCAGCATCGGCGCGGTCCGCGGGATCGGAGCACGGCTTGCGCGGAGGATCGTCTAGATTATTGCTCGGCAGAAAACTCAACAACTCTCGCACCATCGAGAGGCATTCGGCGTCGTCATGCGCCTCGAAGTGCGCGACGCCGGAGGTTTCGTTATGAGTGGCGGCCCCGCCAAGCTGGTCTTTCGTGACTTCCTCGTGCGTGACGGTCTTGATTACGTCCGGCCCGGTAATGAACATGTAGGAAGTCTTGTCCACCATGAAGACGAAATCGGTAATCGCGGGGGAATAAACTGCTCCCCCGGCGCACGGGCCCATGATGGCGGAGATTTGCGGAATCACGCCGCTGTATAGTGTGTTGCGGAGAAAGATGTCGGCATAGCCACCCAGCGACAGAACGCCCTCCTGAATGCGCGCGCCGCCGGAATCGTTCAGTCCAATCAAAGGCGCGCCCATCTTCGCTGCAAGGTCCATGATCTTTACGATTTTGGCGGCGTTAGCTTCGGAGAGCGATCCGCCGAATACGGTAAAGTCCTGCGCGAAAACAAATACTAAGCGGCCCTCGACGCGTCCATAGCCGGTTACAAATCCATCGCCATAGTATTTTTGGTCGGCGGTTCCGAAATCGTTGGAGCGGTGGGTGACCAACTTGTCGGTCTCTTCAAAGGTGCCGTCATCGAGCAGGAACTCGATGCGCTCACGGGCCGACATTTTGCCTTCTTTGTGCTGGCGCTCGCGCCGCTGCGCGCCGCCACCTTCGACGGCCAACTGGTCACGCCGTTTCAGCTCGGCAAGCTTTTGCTCCAGGTTCATAGCGGGATGATTATAGCGGCTTGCGAAGCTAGGCGGTCGGTTACTGCATTGCCGAGCCAAGAGGCTCGTATCGGTATTTCTTGCCGTCCCACATGATCACAGAGGTCATCTGATCTTCACTTAACTCTTCCACATAGATGGCTTCGATGGTCTTTTTTCGGACCTGAAATTTCTTCACAGTAATGGTTTTGTACGCCAGATTTACGATCAGGAATTTTGCCTTCGGCGCGTCACTCTTCCAGCCTTCCTTTCCCGCACCGTGAATGATCAGCAGCGCCAAGCTGCGTTGTTCCGGCTGCAATGTTGAAAATTCCGTGGTGATGTGCGGATCACCCAAACCATAGAAAGCGCTGGCAGGATCAATCACTGTGTAGTTATGCTCCGCCACGTTGATCATTGGATTGGTGCAGCGCGCCGGGATCACAATGTCGTCCACGCCATCGCCGTCGAGGTCGGCGACTTGCGCGGGCACGGCGGCGTTCACGGTGCAGTCCTCGCCGAAAGTTTTCTGGACAAAGGCATTGTCAACGGTGACTGGGACAGCCGATTTTGCAGCATCTTCCATTTTCGTTTTCGCGGAGGAAACTGGAACCAGGCAAGTGAGAAGGATCGCGAGGACAAGAGCTAAACGTAGAAACTTCATGAGCCCTACTGTATTCCGGCAGGGCAGCGGTGAATAGAGACTGAAGAGGTGACCGCCGCGAAGCGAATCTACCTGGAGAAATATTGCCAGCCTTGCGGCTTGAGTGTGAGCATTTTATTTTTGTTCTCAGTACCATCCCGCGGTTGCGGGCGATCTGGCCGATCTGGCTGATTCGGACTCCGGCGACCCTTCGGGGAATTTTCGCGCCAGGCCGCGCCGTGAAGAGCAATTCGTAGTCTTCCCCGCCGTGCAAGGCGAGATCAAGGCTAACAATTTTGTCTGATTCTCCAATCAATGCGCGTGGAATGGCCGAGGCCAGAAGGCGCGCTCCAACGCCACTTTCCTCGCAGAGGTGGGCCAGATCGGTGGAGAGCCCGTCGCTTACATCAATCATGGCCGTGGCTAATTTTTTTTCGCGCAGGAATTTTCCGATCTTCAAACGTGGCTCAGGAAAGAAATGCCGTGGGTAATTTTTGGGGTTGGGCTTCTGTCCTCGCATTAACCGGTGGAAAGTCTCCGCCGATCCTCCCAACTCCCCCGTAACGTAAATCAAATCGCCCGCGCTTGCCTTGGAGCGTAGAACGGCTTGGCCGCGAGCCACCACTCCGGCCACGACAATATCGGCCAGGATTCCGGAAGCCGACTGGGCCACATCGCCGCCTGCGAGCGTCACGTGATATCGGTTCGCCAATCCCATAAAACCGTTGAAAAACCGGTCCGCCCACTTTTGAGGCAAATCCTTGGGGAGCGCCAGTGACAAAAAAGCAGCGAGCGGCTTTCCTCCCATGGCGGCGATGTCGCTAAGCCCCCGGGCCAGGCAGCGGTGCCCCACGGATTCTGGAGAATGCCATTTGCGGCGGAAATGGGTACCCTCGAGGCTGAAGTCGGTAGTAAGGAGTATTTCGTGGTCTTTTGGTACCCGCAGCACCGAGCAGTCATCTCCCATACCAAGAGAAGTGCCTGGCCAAACCCGGGCCTGGCGGCGGATTCGAGCGATCAGAGCTTTTTCTGGTAGGGGCAAAACCTGATCAATATACAGCAAGTAGAAGCAACCAGAGGCGATTCCTACTGAATCTCACAAAGTCGTGAGAAATGGAAAATGAGCATTTTGCGGAGTTCCGAGGGTCGCTAGCAAGCACGTAACAGGCCAAGTAACCGGGCTTTAAGACGTCTGTAATATCAGCCCTTCGGTAACGGCAATTCGAGCGTCCTGCCGTTGACACCAGGAACCTACTTTGTTACCGTATGCAAGCTATCCATTCATACAACTGAACCGAACTAACTACTGTATTACGTTTGGATTACAGCTACGGAGCTCCTGTTCTCATCTGGTTCTGGTAGCAAGCGGGTACCGATAGAGTCCGTTCCGAAAAGGACAAAGTACCGGCAGAAAAAATTAAGACTCTTAGTGGGCCCTGACTGGCCGAATCGCCCGCATTAAAAAACGGAAGGTTCTATTGCGAAAGCGCTTTTACATTCTTTTTGTGGCCCGTGGCGATGACGGCCAGCTTCGCAAGATTTCCATTCCTCTCCATACCCACTATCTGTACGTATTTGCCGCAGGCATTGCCATCGGTTTCCTGAGCCTGACTGGCATTGCCAGCTCCTATCTGCGCATGGCACTCAAAGTCTCCCATTTCAACCAGCTTCGGACGGAAAAGGACGACCTGAAGACGCGCTACTCCAAGCTGGAGCAGGTGGCGCAGGAGCAGGACATCCAGGTAGAGTCTTTGGGCTCCCTTGCCAGCGAGGTTTCCTCACTTTACGGGCTAAAAGCCGAACCCATGATGGCGGCCAGCGAGGGCGGCGTTCCCCAGGAGCAGGTGAATTCCTCGATTGACCAGTTCTACGCGCTTAAAACTTCCGCCCTGACCGGGGCCACGACCACCGGGATCTCTATGGGCCTGATCAGAAACGTGACCACGGCGGACTGGTTCCGGGCTAATCCCGCCCCGAGCATTTGGCCTGTTGAAGGCCCGATTACAGGGTCCTTTGGCGAGCGAACGGATCCGTTTAACGGCGAGGGCGCGTTCCACACGGGTGTAGATATCTCGGCCCCGATTGGCGAAGCGGTCATTGCGCCAGCTGACGGCGTTGTGACGTTCGCGGATTTCATGAATGGCTACGGGCGCGCAATGGCCATTGATCACGGCCACGGAATTACCACCCGCTATGGCCATCTTTCGGGGTTTGCCGTGACTGAAGGGCAGCATGTTCACCGCGGAGAGACGATCGCCTACGTAGGCAGCAGCGGACGCAGCACCGGCCCACATTTGCACTACGAAGTGCGCATCAATAACACCCCGGTCAATCCTCACAAGTATTTGCGCATGACATTCGCAAATGTCAGCGGCTTTTCGACCGGCAGCTAGCCGCTTTTTAGCTATTCTTTCTCTGCTATACCGCCTTAGCTAATTCTCTTCCATCAGGATGTTTCACGCCTGCGCGGCCTCCGTGTAAGCCACGCTCCCCTATAATGGGAGCATCGGATCATGACACTGGAAACGCCGTCCAAGCTGGCCCAAATTGTTGCCGCAACGCGTCGCCGCATGGAACAGGCGCGCGCCGAAGCCGACATCCGGGAGTTGGAGCGCAGGGCGGCACAGCACGTCCCGCGCGGCTTTCGGCAGGGACTAGAAGCGAAGGGCCGGACCGGGGTTGCGGTAATTTCTGAGTTAAAGAAGGCCTCTCCATCGCGGGGATTGATCCGGGCGGATTTCGATCCGGTGGCGCTTGCTGAGGAATTGGAACTGGCTGGAGCGGCGGCATTGTCGGTGCTGACGGACGAGGAATTTTTCCAGGGTTCGCTGCGGAACCTCGAGGTTGCATCGGACCGCGTGAAGCTTCCCTGCCTGCGCAAGGATTTTATTGTCGATGAATTTCAGTTGCTCGAGGCGCGGGCCAGTTGCGCGGACGCGGTCTTGTTGATTGTGGCCTCCCTATCGGAACGGGAGTTGCCATCGCTGGCCGGGCAAGCGGGAAAACTTGGGCTGGATGTGCTTTGCGAGGTACACGATGAACTCGAGTTGCGGCGCGCGCTGGATGCGGGTTGCGATCTGATTGGCGTGAACAGCCGCGATCTGCGGACCTTTAAGGTTGATTTGGCCACCGCTTTCAAACTAATAGAGGCGATGCCCGAGACCGTGTTAGCCGTGGCGGAAAGCGGCATTCATAACGGCACTGACATTGCGCGCTTGCGGGTGGCGGGATATGGCGCATTTCTCGTCGGCGAGTCCTTGATGAAGGAAAAATCTCCCGGTCAGGCGCTGCAAAAATTGCTCGCCGAGGCCATGATTCCGGCGGCGAGTCGTTAGCATGACTTGGCTCAAGATTTGCGGGATCACGAACCTGGACGATGCGCTGACAGCGGTGGATGCCGGGGCCGATGCGGTGGGGTTTGTCTTTTTTGAAAAGAGTCCGCGAAAAATCACCGGTGAGCAGGCGCGTCGCATCATTGACAAATTACCGTCGAATATTGAAAAAGTCGGAGTATTTGTTCTGGGATCTGACGGCAACATCGCGGAAATCGCAGAACAAGCGCAACTGACTTCCGTACAATTACATTCGTGGGGAAAAGGGACTAGCCAGCTTTCCGGCCCCATCTCATCTGGGCGCAAGCATTACCTCGCAGTTTCGGCCAGCGATTTTTTCGATCACGACAATGCTGATTTTGCGGTTTCCAAAAATGGATCGAATGCGGCAGAATGGCTGCATGCGGTATTCCTCGATTCCGGCACGGCCCTGCAGCCCGGCGGCACGGGCAAAGTTTTTGACTGGCAGAAAGCTGTGGCGACCGCTGGGCGCATTCAACGCTCCGGACTTCGCCTGGTTGTAGCTGGCGGACTCACTCCTAAAAATGTAGCGGAAGCAATGCGGACACTGGAGCCCTGGGGCGTGGACGTCCGTCAGGCGTAGAAGCAGCGCCGGGGAAAAAAGATCCGGAAAAAGTTCGCGCTTTTATAGCAGCCGTGAGGCAGGCAGATAAGGCAATTTAGTAATGGCCACAGCAAGCATTACAAAACGCGGCAGTACTAAGCGAAGCGCCTCGACGAAGAAGCCTGTCGGGCGTTTTGGGGCCTACGGCGGGCGCTACGTTCCTGAGACGTTGATGGCCGCCCTTGCGGAACTGGAAAGTGCCTACGAAAAAGCTAAAAGGGACCGCAAATTCCAGGCGCGTCTGACTGACCTCTTACAGAACTATGCGGGCCGTCCCACGCCTCTGTTTTTCGCGCAGCGTCTGACCAAAGAACTGGGCGGCGCGAAAATCTACCTGAAGCGGGAAGACCTTCTGCACACCGGCGCTCACAAAATTAACAACTGCCTGGGCCAGGCATTGCTGGTGGAGCGTATGGGCAAGCGGCGCATTATCGCGGAAACCGGTGCGGGCCAGCATGGAGTGGCCACGGCAACGGTTTGCGCGCTTTTTGGTTTTGAGTGCGTTGTGTATATGGGCACCGAAGACATGCGGCGCCAGGAACTCAACGTCTTCCGCATGCGCTTGCTGGGGGCGGAAGTCCGCGGAGTAAGTTCCGGTTCCTGCACTTTGAAAGACGCAATTAACGAGGCGTTGCGGGACTGGGTGACCAATGTCCGCACCACACACTACCTGCTCGGCAGCGTGCTGGGCCCGCATCCCTATCCGACCATGGTGCGCGATTTTCATCGCGTGATTGGCCAGGAGGCCCGCAAGCAGATCATGAAAGCCGAAGGTAAATTGCCGACCATGATCATCGCCTGCGTTGGCGGCGGTTCCAACGCCATTGGCATCTTCCATGAATTTGTCCGCGAGACGAAAGTAAAGCTGGTGGGCGTTGAGGCTGGCGGTCGCGGCAACAAACTCGGCGAACACGCTGCGCGTTTTAAGGGTGGCCTGCCCGGAGTGCTGCAAGGTACTTACTCATATGTTTTGCAAGACGAAGCCGGGCAGATTGCCTTGACCCACTCAGTTTCCGCCGGCCTGGATTATCCATCTATCGGACCGGAACACGCTTGGCTGAGCGACACTGGGCGCGCTGAATACGTAGCCGCGTCAGATGCCGAAGCCTTGGACGCGTGCAAGCGATTGTCGCGCACGGAGGGAATTATTCCGGCGCTGGAATCTTCGCACGCGTTGGCGGAAGCGATTAAGCGCGCCCCCAAAATGAAGAAGTCCGATGTGCTGGTGGTAAATGTCTCGGGACGCGGAGACAAAGACATTGGAATTTTGCGGGAGAATCTGGACCTAGGC
>CAWHQK010000070.1:0-58931 GCA_963831435.1 uncultured Acidobacteriota bacterium | reverse complement strand
AGCCAGCCCTCGTGCTAGTCGCCCCTGAATCCTTTTGCCAATCCCCGGATACGCATGTGCCGGCCGACCGCGAAGAGGAGAAAAAAGGCGCACCCCTTTCGCGTGCGCCTCTTCGAGATTTGCTAACAGTTATTTGTACTAGAAGTTTAATTTGTCCAATACACCGAATAATCTTGCTGGAGGCTGTTCCCATCCATCTGGTAGTTGATAGTCATGCCGTACCAGGAGGTGTTGGTGGGCGTGTCATAACGATCCACAGCTGCATTCCACCGAGTTGAATAAACGAACCGGACATATCTCATGGTCTATGCACAGCGCGCGTTGCACGGCACCGCGACGGCTAGGAATAAGGGTCGGATACTAATCAATCTTCATAGTGGCGCATTTATGGGCTGTTGGCCGGGATGCGCAGAACTGGAGTCCATTCCCGTCTCTGCATTGGGGAAAGTTGAAGTCATAAGCGTTGATTACCGCGAGGGTCCGGACAACAAATTCCCGGCAGCCAGTGAAGACGTAGCGGCTGTATATAAAGAGCTTCTGAAGACGCACAAGTCAGAACACATTGGAATTTATGGCTGTTCCGCGGGAGGTATGCAGACGGCGATGTCGGTTGCTTGGTTTCAAAAGCATTCTTTGCCCAAACCTGGTGCAATTGGGATTTTTTGCGCATCCGCAGGTGAGACGGTAGACGGCGATGCTCTTTACATTGCTATGCCCTTGGGCGAAGCTCGCTTGGCTTCGCCCAACAAATCGGGACTAAAGTCACCATTTACTTATTTCAGCGAAGCAGACCCGAAAGATCCCATGGTTTCACCCATCAACTCTCCAGAAATTCTAGCGGCGTTTCCCCCGACGCTGATCATTACGGGAACGCGCGACTTCGAGTTGAGCTCTGCCCTCTATACACACGAGCAATTGGAGAAACTTGGTGTCGAAACAGAATTGCATGTATGGGAAGGTCTCTTTCATGGCTTCTTCTACAATGCAGATATTCCGGAATCTAAGGATGCATTCAGTGTGATGATTAGGTTCTTTGATCGCCACTTAGGCGGAGAGCGGCCTCGCGATTGAATCTGCAAAGATAAGAAAAGCCGCGAACAATAAGGTCCTGACTCTCCGCAAAAAAGGCCCTATCCGGATCCTTAATCCAGGCAGGGCTCAAAGGCACCTCTTCGTGGTTTTTGCAATTCATTAGAGGGCCATACTCCCCTCCTGTTTGCCCATCACATTAAAGTTCTTATGATTTTCACGACACGCATGTGGCAAATAAATCCTTCACAGAACACAGTGCGAACGCGCCGAGGGTTTATTTCGCTGCGGCAATAATAATAATAATAATGATGATTGCGTCAGGCTTGGCTTCCTCTCATGCTGACCGACGGTGTTTAGGCTGAAATCCGAGAAACAAGACACACACCTTGGCGTAAAATGGGTCCGATGTCTCAGAGGTTGCGCTTGTCCGGTGGCAACTTCCTGAGGAAGCGTTTCTGTATCTGCTACCTTCACGGGAAATGCCTGACGGTCCGCCAGCCAGATTCTGGGTCCGGCTGCTTTCCGTCCTGAAGAGGAGATATTATTGCTCGGAGAAGAAAAAGGACTTGCAACAGTTTGCCCAAGCGCAAATGACGCAGATGCAACAAGAAGAGAGATGGCAACCGCACAACAAGTGGTAAAGAAGCGATGAGGACTGCCGGACAAAAGCATTGAATCTCCATGCCCGGCGTCGCTGCTATTCAGCACAATGAGTGCGCTGCATTTTTGACGACGGGAATAGAGATACTATCCAGAGACTTACCAAAAGAATAAGAGTGAACCCGACCTTACCGATTACCTAAGTTTGATTTCGTTCGCTGGCGAGCAGTCTAAACGTTGGACGGAGGCGTTTAGAAAAGGTGCCATGATGACAACTGAACGCGATCAGTTTCGAAAATCTAGGGGTCAATTACTGAAGCGTCAATCCTAAGAAGCCCGTCGCGTTCCTAAAGGAGGTTTGCGGATCTCAATCTGCCCTTCCCGAATGTGGACCTCCAAGCAAGGCTGAGGGTGCACTGCCGGACCGTTGATCACCCGGCCGTCTTCGAGCGCAAAGCGGGAGGCGTGATAGGGACATTCAATGCGTCCGTCAACCAATTTGCCTTCTGAAAGTGGTCCACCGAAGTGCGAGCACGTCTCTGCCATGGCAAAAAGACGCTGTCCGCGACGGACAAGTAATATGGGCACGCCATTGTGCATTGCGCGAGTTGGCCGATCATCCGGCAGTTGTGATGCTGACAACACGGACGTGAAGTTTTCCGGAAATGCCAATCCGTCTGTGCGATCGACCCCAACTCTGTGCTTGTAAACCATTTTTCCGCCCAAATGTGCCGAATAGGTCATGAGCGCATATCCCAAAGCAGCCGCGACTCGACCAGCCGCAGTTTTTTTGTTCCTTCGCAGTAACAGCGAAGTCGTAAACAGGGCCGTAGCTGCTACGTTCAGTACGCCGTGGAGTAAACCCATTTTTGGAGCGGGAGGATCGACGTCGGACCAGTCAGCTACGCCGGTGGCAGCGGCACCGACCGCACCCAGGATCCCTATGGCTATCGATGCCTCGGCAGCCAAAGCAAATTCGCGACTGCTGCCAATTGAATCGAAGACGTCAAAAATCATGGCGACAGTCCACGCTCCAATCGGAACATCCTTAAGCACCACATGCAATGGCTCACCCAACCATGTGCCGTTAAGGAAATTTCTAATTTTCTGTGCGCTGGGTCGTCCGCCAGCATAAAGCGCTGCATCGATGCGTTTCTGAATTCTTTCATCAACGGGTTTTGCCGGCGACTTAGTCATCTCTGCTACTCCTTGCGCGAAATGGAGTTATTGACTGTTGGATGCCATTTGCTGACCAATGGTCTAGCGGTAAAGTGGCTGACCACTTAGCACAAAGGAAGTGAAGCTTCATTCGGCACAATTCGCTGGGAGATCTGTTCTCGCGGCCGGGGAGTTCACCACTGAACAAATCATTGCACCCAGAATCTTAGTTCGATGAGCGCTCTGTGAGTAACATCGGGATTTAAATTATCGGGAAATCAAACTCGTGGGAAGTAGGCGGCCCATGAGTGCACACAATTGAGAGGCAACGTTAGGAAGAGCTACAAAAGGAAATAAAAGTGGATCAGCTATGCGGAGGGACAGAAGATATCGCGGAGCCTGAAGATTGGCCAGTGAATTGGGCTGAGTTCATGAGGAAGTCTCACGGCCTCGCTTTCGACGCCCCAGCTCAGCCAATCTAAAAACTGTTCCTTCGTGCCCTTGATGACGGCCGGACTGCATCCAACACCTAGCGCGGGCACAATGGCGCGGTGAGTTTTCAATTCTCCCGCAAACCACCCATCCCACTCCGGCATTCCTGGAATACCGTGAATGTGTGCGGTTGCAGACCAGACAAACTGGGCTTCAGAACAAACCAAAAGGGTTTTGCCGGAAGTTGCTGGACAGTTCGCGCCGACTATTTCCTCAGACAAGCCAATGAGGTGACGCAATGGTTTTTTGCGTCCGCTGAGTTGAAGCGCACCTTTGTAGACCTGCGCGTTTCCTTCCAGACAAACGCGAACGGGTGGAACACCCGGCGCTTCGACAATAAAAGGGTCTCCCATCGAAATCGCTGCATTGATCGCTGCGATCTGCGTATCGCTGCCGATCACCGAGATCAGATGCGCCTTCGCCTGTCGCGGAGGCTCTGGCAACAATTCCCCGAAGAATCGGTCGAGACGCAACCTGATATTTGTTGTCGCCTTCTCTGTGGCCTTCACATATCTGAGCCACCCAAATCGAAGATGGGCATTTTTCATGTAGCCTCCTTCTTTTCATGGGAGAGGATTTGCGTTCGCCCGTCGGCGAACACAAGAGTGAGTTCGTGGGAAAACCTTTCCCGGTCGTGGAGGATTTTCGTACCGTCTTCTTCCTCTTCTTCCCAGCGATCGGTGAACTTGATCGAGCGCCAATGGGCAATGTGACGGTTCTCGCCCTCCCCGAAGACTCCATTGAGCATTCCTGCCGTGCAAAGCAATCCTACGTGGCCCCCCCGTGCAGTGGAGTTAGCGGCCTGCCTCTCGCATGCCCCATCTTGGGAAGAAGAATTCGAGCGGCCTGGCGATAGGCGGCTGACTCCAAGAGCACGTCTTCTACTTCGTCCAGCGGAATCCCGGCATTCGTGAGAACTATGGGACCGGAGACCGGAACTGCGTACTTGAGATCGGGACTTTCTTTGAGTGCTGCGAATTCGCTCTGCGCAGAGATAGCTTCAAGGAAACGTGTCTGCCGAATCAGAGCGGCGTCAGCAAGTCGTGTGTGCCGCTTCCGCCGGATGGCAAAAACCACGATCTGCTTGTATTGAAGTGACTCTGGCTCTGTGAGCTGGAAAACCTGCACATCTGTGAATTGTTCCGCTAGCAATCTCGCGCACTTCTCTAATCGCGGTTGGGGAATGACGAAGACCAACACACCGGCTGCTTTCAGCCAACGATAAGTGCGTTCGAGAAAAACATACTCGAGCCTTTGATTATTGCTCTCTCCACACTCCCAATCGTAAGGCGGGTTCAGATAGAGCAGTGACACGCTCTCAGCCGGACAATGCACATCCATAGTGTCGGCATGAAGGGTATCGATTCCCAGTTCATGCGCTTGCTGCGCACGACTCGAATCAATCTCGATGCCGTAACACCGGGCGGGAGCATGGCTCAATAAGGCGCTGAACGCTATGCCATCTCCAACACATGGATCAAGCGCAGAAAATCGTTCTGGAAAACTTAACCAATTGCCGAGTCTCTTGGCTTCCGCGATGGGCAACGGGAAAAATCCGAGTTTGGTTTGACCCTGAGGACGCATAGTGTATCTCCTTTGCTCAGTACTATCTGAAGTCGGCACGATAAGCTCAGCGGGAATTTAAAGCGCGGGAGGAACCACTACGTTCCCAAACGAGAGAGAGAACATACCGGCCTTAATTAATTATTTAGTATTCGTGGTCTTGGGGCCCATTGAGATCTTTAATGTCAATGTTTCGACCGACGGCTTTTTTATTGGTTTGCAGGTCGTCCTGAGATATGAAATGCACAGGCACGCCGAAGAAGGTGCTCGGCACTTTTCTTTTCCAAGCATCTGAAAACTGCACGCCTGTAATCTCCGTTAGAATATCGATCCGGACGGGAGCAACTCCAATCTGATAGACAACCTGTTGTCCGCTAAATGTCTGCTCAGTAATGGCATCTTTTTCAAGGGGGGCGCCGAACTTCTTGAGTGCTCTTACAAGGCGAAGAGAATTTTGCGACGCGTTATGCACCCACACGTCAAGATCTTTCGTGTAGCGTGGTTCTCCATACTTCATAACGGCGAAACCGCCGACGATTAAATATTCAACTTCAAATTCGTTTAAGAGTTGTAATAGTTCTTTGTAGTGAAGGTTTTCTGCCATGTTTAGTTTCCTCGGCAATCACCACAAGCTCCCAAGCGGCGGAAAAAATGGCTTCGTCTCCTTGCTCCTGCCAAAACGCGACGTCAAAAGAGCGATCTGGGTATGCCCCCTCGACAAGTCTCGTTCTCCACGGTCTATCATCAGGAGCGCTCATGCCGTCCTCTTCGGGTCCGCCCTTGCCGCGTGAGGCAATTGTCTCTAAACCACTAGCCAAGGGGTTGAGTGTTCAGTTGCGATGTATCAAGCATACCATCACGCGGAATCGAACATGTTTTAGACTAATATTGGCTATTCGTTAGAAGTACACCTGCCGCGGGGTTTCGCGTGTCGGCTTCCCGGGTACGAATCGTCATACGTGTCAGATTAAGGCCAAGCAACAGTAATTCGATCTATGTTCACGCGAATCCAAGTGTTTCTCTTCCTCGCCATGGTGACTGCTCCTGGCCTCTCCGGCGCGGATTTCACCATGAAAGTAAACGACAAGGGTTATCTCGATACCCAAGGCTTCAGCGTATTTCTCTACGACAGCACCTATCATCCCGTTTTTGTGGATCAAAAGAATACAGCCATGGAGATAATTCTCCACGGGCACCGAATCGCCACCAATGGCGATGTGCGTCTGATGCCCACGCCTGAGCAATGGGATTTGGTGGCAACGCTTAAACACCGTAAAGCCGATAAGGACAATAACCGGCTTACTGCGGACCTCGCTTTCCCAACCTTCGATCTAAGCTACACACTTGAAGTCGCAGCAGAACCGGGCGGCGTGAAGGTCAGCATTAATCTTGACAAGCCACTCCCTGAGAAGCTGGCCGGGCGTGCAGGATTCAATCTGGAATTCCTACCCTCGATCTATATGGGCAAGGCTTACCTGGTCAATGGAACCAAAGCTGGCATCTTTCCGCGGACGCCTGACGATCCGATGGTGAAAGTGCCGCCGCTGGCCAACGCGCCGAAAAAGGCGTACTACCTGGAGGATTGGGACAAAGCCAAGGGATACATGGAACCGCTGCCGTTTGCCCAGGGCAAAAGCATCACCTTGGGGGTTGACGACGCACTGGCCCGCGTGAATGTTAAATCCGACACGGCCGATCTCATGCTGTTCGATGGGCGGGACCGCGCCCAGAACGGCTGGTTTGTGTTGCGTTCGCTGATCCCTTCGGGCAAAACTACCGGCGCCATCGTATGGCACATCAGGCCGGATGTGATTCCGAACTGGACTCGGCCGCCAATGATCGCACACAGCCAAGTCGGTTACGCGCCGGGGTTCCCCAAGGTGGCGGTACTGGAACTCGACCCGAAGTACAATGCCCCGAAAACCGCCAAAGTGCTGCGTTTAATGGAAGACGGATCTTACAAGCAGGTGTTCGAGGGCCCGATCACCCCTTCAACGCCATGGCTGCGTTACGTCTATTCGAAATTTGATTTCACCTCGGTGAATGACCCGGGCCTTTATGTCATCGAGTACGCGGACCAGCGTACGGCGCCCTTTCCCATCTCCAGGGACGCTTATGCAAATATCTGGCAGGACAGTCTTGACCATCATCTTGCGGAGCAGATGGACCACGTGTCGGTTCGCGAAGGCTATCGAATGTGGCATGGCGCGTCGCACTTGGACGATGGCCTCATGGCGCCAGTTGTTGGCGAGCAGTTTGACGGCTGGTATCAGGCTACGGCCACCGAACGGGAAGTGGAAAGGCGGGGACCACATTTCCGGGATGAACGTAGGTGGCTGGTACGATGCCGGCGACTTCGACCTTGAAGAGCCGGCGCAACTGAACGTGATCCAAAGCCTGGCGTTGGCATATCGCGAATTCGATCTCAAATATGATGAGCTTAAGGTGGATGAACCTGCGCGCGAGGTGGAGATGCACCGCCCTGATGGCGTGCCGGATGCGGTGGAACAAGTCAGGCATGGCGCGCTTTACATCCTGGCGCAGTTTCACAATATTGGCCACGCGATCCGCGGCACGCACGAGCCGGATCTGCGCCAGTACACGCAGGTAGGCGATGGAGCGTCGAAGACCGATGGACGCATCTATGACCCTAAGCTCGGCCTGAACGAAGTTGAGGGTAACTACTCCGGCAAACCGGATGACCGCTGGATATTCACCACCAATAATCCTTTCTTCGAGTGGAATGCCATCGCATCTTTGGCGGCAGCTGCAGATACGCTGAAAGGATGGGATGACGCGCTGGCGAAGGACTGCCTGGATTCAGCGAAGAAAGCGTGGCACGACGAAAAAGCCCACCCAATGCAGAACCCGGATGGCGGGCCACTCGGCGGAGCTCCCCGCGCAGGCGTGCTTGCCGCCTCACAGGGCGTGGTGTCTGGCGCGCAAGGTAGTCATAATCGGGCGGAAGCTCCCGCAAGTTCCGGAACGGCTAGCGCGCAACTAGCCTCTCCTGCCGGTTTCCAACGCGGCATGTTTAGCGTCGGATTGGACTGGTCTGCGGCGTTGGAATTGACCATTGCCACTCATGGCGCCGAGCCCTATAAGTCCCGCCTGAAGGAATTGTTCCCTCAGATGATCACGCCCGAGCAGATGGAGTATCGCGGGTGGACTGCGGTTCGGGCATTGCCCTACCTGGATGCGAGCGCGAAAGACCAAATGCGGGAAGCGGTGAAGAAGTACATGGCTGGCCTGGACAAGCAACTGGATGCTACCCCGTTCGGCGTACCGCCAAGCCTGGGCTCATGGGGCGGATCGGGCGCCGTGGTTGACATGGCCATTCGCATGTACTTTCTCCATAGGGCCTTTCCTGATCTGGTGGGCCCTCAATATACGCTTCGTGCAGTGAACTACATTCTCGGCACGCATCCGGTATCCAGCACTTCGTATGTGGCTGGCGTCGGCACCGTCTCAAAGATGAAGACGTACAGCAATAACCGCGCCGACAACTCGTACATTCCTGGCGCTGTGATTCCGGGATACGTCATCATTAAGCCGGATTTTCCAGAGTGCATTGACGACTTCGGTTTTCTTTGGTTTGAGGATGAAGCCGTTGTGGCCGGGTCGGCAAGCTGGGTCGTCGCAGGTAATGCTGCGGACGCGATCACCAAGGAACCACAGTGAGTCTCGGTTCTGCAGCTATTCTGGATTTCCTGGTCATCTTTCGCCTTGGAACACCACGTTTGGGGACACTAGCTTAGTGCGTTTCCCATTAGCCCTCCAAGTCGCAATCACTCTAGGGCTTCTTGCCGTTCGGTCTAGCGTGAGCTATCGAGTAAAGAGCATTAAAAACAATCAGTAAGGCCGAAATCCCGATTCCGAGCACTGTCACACCGGGGAGCAAGCTACAGCGGAATCCTTCATGTATTTGTGCGCGAGATGTCCCAATTCTTTATGACGAGCCAATGAAACGATCCAGATGCTTTCTGTAGGTAACCGCAGCAACGCACTTAATACACAATTTGGACTCGAGAAAGGGGAGCCACGCAAACCGGGAGAGAAAGATGAATTTTTTCAGAGCGTTTATTTACGGACTAGCGGTCACTTGCCTGACAACGATTAGCTGCACCGCTATTGCGCAAGACACTTCCAATATTCCATTCATGAATCCATTCAGAGGAAATCTAGGGAAAAGCGGCTAAAGTGGTTTCAAATGCAAAGGAGACTCGATGCTTGGCAAAGTTTTGGATTTCGCTGAACACTAGTCTCCCAGCCCGAACCGCGGGTGCTTCGGGTGCAAAGGGGGACATTCTCTTGTGCAATCAGGTCGGCGTTGACGAAGTTCTGACAGTCTGCATAGTTGGGTAAGAACTTGGTAGCGAAGGTAGTCTTGCCGACGCCGTTCGGTCCCGCAATGATATATAACTCCATGAGCCTCATATCCTATCGAATTGGGCTATACCTCCGCATCCTTGAAGACTACCCGACGAATACGCTCGTTCTTTCCAACCAGGGAATGGGTTTCTTTGCGATTCTCGAAATATGTCGATAAGCCTGCGAATAATCCGTCGGCGTCGGAGGAGCGATTCCACAAGCCGCTCTAATGCTTCACGCTCGCCTTCGTACCATTCCTCGGCATTTCCGCAACACACCGCCAGATACCGTCGCAGCTCATCTCTTCTGCTCGCGTCAGTGCGGGTTCGAATGACTCCCACCTTGTCACTCCCTGATAGACGTAATTGTTGGCGAATACTCCGCGTAGCGGATAGTCAGGAAACGACCATTCGCCTGCATTGAAGCAATATCCTTGGTCGATAAATGTTGCCCAGTATCGGCTCCTCGGACTGCGCCGCGTGAAGATGGCTTGCCGACCGTCTGCATTGCATGTCCATTTGTCTAAAACAAGCACTCGCGCAAAGTCGGAAATATTCTTCACATACTTCATGGACTCCTGTGGTGAGTATGGTCAGGAAAACAGATTCCCCAACATAACGTGACCCCAACTGCTTTCCGGCGGCGCACGCAGTGTCAGTCGCGGCGAGGCGGATTCTAAGTCCTGCGTACGCTAACCTAAAGAGCTGCTGACTTCGATGACTTCGACGCGCGGCATGGGCGACCCGAGGAGAAGGCCAAGGCGCGTAGCCAACATTTCGTTGGCAAGAACTTTTATGTGTTGGGGATTATTTTGAAACTTGGTGACGTAGCAATTGCCATCAGACGCGCGGATTAACTGTGCCTGCGACCCGCCCCGAAGCGAACGTAGGTGTTGGATCGCGGAGATGCAAGCAGACATATGCACCTCCTCCTGAACTTCCTAAGCAATGAATGAGTGAAACGGGGTCAACGTGGATGGGACGATCCGACGGGACTAGTGAACAGTTTGGTATTGTTTAAGTTTCCTGTAGAGCGTCGTTTTCCCAATGCCAAGCAGTCGCGCCGCTCTCAACTTGTCACCCTTTAGTCGTTCAATTGCGCCAAGGATTGCACGCCGTTCAATATCCGCCATGGACACAATCCTTGAGTCGGGCGCCAGTGACGACACGGAGTTTTTTTGTTCACCATTGAAGGGGGAAGGTCAGTGATGTGGATTGTTGGACCTGAGTTAAGCGCGCAGCATTGCTCAATACAGTTTTCCAGCTCCCTCACATTTCCCGGCCAGTCATAGGCCACCATCGCATCCAGAACTTCGTCGCTGATTTCGTGGCATCGTCCAGTTTGTTTTTCCTCGCGTTCAAGAAAACGCTCGACGAGCAGCTGAATGTCTTGGTGGCGCTCTCGTAAGGATGGGACTCGGAGCGTCAGAACATTCAACCGGAAATACAGATCGCGACGGAATTCTCCCCGGCCGACTGCGTGTTCCAGATCGCGGTTAGTTGCCGCCAGAATTCTGACATTAATCGGAATGTTCTGCGTGCCGCCAACCGGGCGAATCTCCCGTTCCTGAATGGCACGTAACAGTTTCGATTGCAAATCGATGGGCAGTTCGCCCACTTCATCCAGAAAGACCGTGCCTTCTTCCGCAATGCTTAACAATCCGTTTTTGGAATGGGTGGCTCCCGTGAAAGCACCTTTCACATGGCCGAAGAGTTCACTTTCGATAAGGGTTGGAACGAGAGAACCGCAATCGATTGGAATGAATGGTTTCTCGCGGATCGGGCTTGCGCGATGAATGGATCGTGCAACGAGTTCTTTGCCCGTACCACTCTCGCCCAGTATGAGCACTGGATGCCTGCTTCGGGCGGCTTTATCAATCAGCCGATATAGCTTTTCCATTTCGCGGGTGCAACCGATGAGATCGCCAAACCCGTCAGGGGATTGGCTGTTGGCAGGCAAGGTCTTGCTTTCGGCCATTTTTGTGAGGTGCTCGGAAACTCTCTCAACGATGAGCCTTATTTCCATCAGACCAAAGGGCTTGCAAATGCAGTCGAAACCACCTGCTCTCACCGCCTCAACCGCGGCGCGAACCTGGTCGTTATTCAACATGACAACGATTTCGCATTGTTGCCGTTGTCGCTTTAATTGATGCAAGAAGTCGCATACGCCCCGATGCTGGATATTCCAGTCAAGCAGGATTAGGTCGATATTTTGAGCATTAACCAACCAGAGTGCTTGGTCGATCGAATCCGTTGCACTTGCACGGCAGCCGAGCGCCAAGGCCGCATCCCTACATGCCTCACGAACAAAACGGTCCTTATCGACAATTAGTAAATTGAGGCCTTGAGGAATTTCAGTCAATGATGGTTTCGGCATAGAAAAAGTTGCAGGCGTGATGGCCGTAGCCATTGTGAGCTACCTCCTTGTGCGTGGATTGTTGGTGTGGAAACGCAGGAGTGTGCTTGCGAAGGATTTGATCAGGCAAAAAGGTTAGATTTGTCGCGTCGCTTGGCGTTCGAGTTCAGCCACAATCCGCTTGAGGCCATCCAGGGTATCGACGCGCTCAACCGAACTGAGTCCCATCGATCTTAAGATCGGGATAAGCCTTTCACTACCCACGTTGTTTAGTGTTGCTTCAAGTCGGCGCAGTCCTCGGTCGGCGGCATGCATTTGTTCCAGCACCCGCTCTCGAACAGATATATCCTGAATTTCACTTGGATTCCATACACGCGCCACATCGCGCAGCAGTCCTCGGTACAACCCTCGGCCCAGAGGTTCCGCCATTGCCTCAATTTCTCTGACCGTCGTTTGGTTTTCTGCGTTTCCAAGTGCCTGAGTTCCGTGCGAGCCTGCATCCAGAACGGCCGTAGGTCGCTGGCCATTTCTCCAGCCTTCCGGCGTTGCCCAACTGAACAGTGTAGGTACGCTTTTGGGCCTCTTACGATTGTCAAGGTCAACCCACACCCCGGCGAAGTAGTACAAATACCGTCCAAGGCCAAAACAACTCGCGGCACGTTTAAACGATTGAGCTTCAAAATCTGGAGACACCTTGTCCAACTCGTCAATTAGCAGAACACAAGGTTTGTCATGTCGCAGTGCGCTCAATAGCGGGCCAGCGCTGAAAAACTCCCCGCCATGCAATTGCTTCTTCATCTCCGCCCAATCTGTGTCTGCGGATTTGGCTTTCAGTTCCACGCAAAGGCGCTGTAGGGACTCATCAAACTTTCCAATGGCCTTCTCTTCGTTGACGCCTTCATAGCACTGCAGTCGTTCCACTGTTGTTTCGGCGGCAGCCACAGCATAGGCCAGTTGCGTCTTGCCGCTTCCCGCAGGTCCTTCTAAAAGAAGTGGCTTATGCAGCCTCGCTGCGAGAAATATCGTGCTTAGCGTGACGGGATCTGTGAGGTATCCAGCTTTGGTTATCTCGCGTTGAAGTTCTTCCATCGTTGAAAACACGTTGGCCCTTTCCTTGAAGCGAAGGTGTCATTTCAGTAAAGGAAATTAAGTCCGAATTTGTTTTCAGTCAAAGGGCGGATTTGATCGAAAGAAAAGTGTGTCTTACAACATGCGAATACCAGCCGCCTTAGAACTTCCCAGTTTGGGTCAGGTCAAGGCATGAATGGAGAATTAAATGCGTCGGTTAGAAGTAGTAACAAAAAATTCGCCTCCACCGGAACTAGTGAATACACATCGGGCTGCGGAGATTCTCGGAAGATCGCCAGCCACCCTCAAACGATGGCGCTATGAAGGAACTGGGCCGAATTGGATAGAACTACAAGGACGTGTCAGCTATGATGTGAAAGTTCTTACGGAATATATCCAAAAGAACATACGAGTGCCTTCCGTGCGGGCTGCATTGGAGGAATCTCGTGAAGCTGTTTAGAAAGAGGAAATCAAAGTTCTTCTGGTATGACTTTACGGTTCGTGGCCAACGCTATCGTGGCTCGACAGAAGAAGTGAACCAAGCAAGAGCTTCCAAAATTGCTGGCATAAAGCTGGCAGCCGCTCTCGAGGGTACTGATCCGCTCGATCGGAAGTCGCCAACATTGCAGGAATTTTCTTCAGAGTTCTTGCAATGGGTCAATGAGGCAAGACTGGCGGATTCAAGCAGACAATACTACAGGGACGGCTGGAGGCTGCTCTCTCAGAAAAAGGAGCTCAGGGTGATGCGGATGGATCGTATCACTAACGACGTCGCGGAACGGCAGTCATTTCCCGGATCTGCGTCGAACACCAACTGCGCCATACGGACATTGAGCCGAATGCTCCATAAGGCGGAGGATAAAAAACTTATCCGCCAGGCTCCGCGGCTGAAGCGGGTTACGGAATTTGAGCGGGAACTTCTTCTTGACGAAAGTTCGGAGACGCTACTGCTTGAGGCTGCTGCTCAATGTGGATGGACACCTTTGAGCTACCAGCTTTTTGAAGACATCGTGCAGCTCATGCGGGACACAGGAATGCGCAATCGCAGAGAAATATATCGGATGCGTGTTGAAAACCTAGACCTGAAAAATCGAATCATCTTTGTTCCTGACAGTAAGACAAAAGACGGACGAAGAAAGGTTCCGATGACTCAGAGGGTTTATTGCATTTTGCGTCGTCGCTGTCGCGATAAGAATGGCGTTTTAAAGAAGGAGGGCTGGGTATTTCCATCTCGCAGAAAAACGGCGAAGCGTCCACACCTTGGCTCCATCGCTAAGCATTTTGCGGAAGCTCGCACAAAAGCCGGATTGCCGAAAAATCTGGTTCTGTACTGTGGTCGTCATGATTACGGGACCAGGATGATGGCGAAGACTGGAAACCTTAAGGCAGTTATGGTTGTAATGGGACAGAAGGATGTCAAAACCGCGCAGAAATATCAGCATCGGGAATTTGAGGTCATACGCGCGGCAGTAAACGAATCTCAGGGACTAACGCCCTAGAGAGCCTAGTCGTAAAGTCACGGCACACTTTACGGCACACCCTGAAAACGATAACCCGGCAAGTTGTTGAGAAACATGGTGAGCGCGGTAGGAATCGAACCTACAACCTACTGATTAAGAGTCAGTTGCTCTGCCAATTGAGCTACGCGCCCGCTTGAATCGCCGCCATGGGAGTCCGCGTTTCTTTGGCTCGCGGCCGGGAGGCCGCTGGCGTGCAATTTCACGTCACCGCTTTACCAGGATCGAGTGTAACACAGCGAATCAGACGCGGGTTTCGATCGCGTTTCTTCATGCGAGCTGGAAGAGTTTGCTGAGAAATGCAGCGTCAGAAAAACTGTCATGAGCGCGTATGAACTCAAGAGCGGCGCTGGCCATCCGCGGCAAATGGGGCCACCGCCTCGCCGATACTCGAGCTCGGACGACGCGGAGGCATCGGCTCCGACGGCGCCGCCGGGCGGCTTTCGAGCGTCCCGAGGATGGGAGCATCCTCCAGCGCATTGATCCGCGGACGGGAGACGAATTTCTGCTCCGCGCACAGGCGGTCAATCAGTTTCTTTTGACTGGTGCTCAAAACTTCTGCTGGGAGATTGGGAAAATTTCGGAATAGCCACATAAGGTAAACACGGGTTAAAAACGACGGCTGAATATATCGTGGGCCCAACGGAGTGAGCACCCGCAGTACCCCGCTGGAAAGCTTTTCGATCCACATGCAGTTCGACCCCAATTGTGCGATTTACATTTTGCCAGAGCAATCCAAGGGCCAGAATTATTGCACCGAATTCGATGCATGTATATTGAAAAATTCTAATTTTGTGGGTTTCTTCGCATTTGCAAACCGTTGAATTGCCTCAATAATGGTGCAAAGGAAAGCGACCGCAGAAAATTTTGGCAGATCAGGCTTAATAGGGAAATTCCATACCGGGTAAAAATGTCCAAGATGAAACTACAACTCGGAAGGTAGAACGCAGGTCAAAAACTAAAAGCCAAGCCGCCGCGCACGGTGCGCGCCGACTGCACAAGATAGACCGTGCGCCCGTCCTGGCCCATCATGGGAACGTAGCCTTGGGCGAGCAGATTGCTGAGGTCAATGACTGCTTCCATGTGACCGGGCAGGAAACCGGTGCCCGGGATTGGCTGGCGGATGAAGAGATTCAAAAAGGGATCGGCCTGTCCAGGCGAAACATTAAACATGTCCACGGGAGTCAGCGCCTGGCCATTGATCCAGCGATAGGATGCCGCCCAGCGCGTTTTGGTCCTGGCAAAGTCTCCGGTAAGCTTTCCCGCCACACTCTGCCGGTTGCGGACAATCATGGATGACGCGGCGCTGTCGAGCGAATCTTCGCCGGGGCCGATGTCGAGCACTCCTCCCGCCTCATAGTCGAGCGTGGCTTTCAGGTCTGCGGCAATCTTGCGTTCCAGCACCAACCGCATGCCACGAGTATCCAGATCGCCACCGCGATATGTAAAGGTGCCGGAGTCGGGATCGGCCAGTACGTTTCCATCCGCGCTGGAAAATTCACCGACGCCTACCAGGGCAGGATTGGAAACCCGGTCCGCGAAAAACGCGACTTGCACGTTGGTCTTCCCTGCCCGATGGGACACCGAAACCTCGTGGTGATGCACCCGCTCGAGCTCCGGGGAGAACTGCATAATGCTCATGCGCGGCCCCGGCTGGCTCAACTCCGCGGGAAGAGGATCAAAGCCATTCGGCCGCTCCGCATTGGGTGCCGAGCCGTTATATGCATATTCCAGTACCGTGTCCGGGGAAAGGTGCATTTCGGCGGAACCATAAGGCCGGAACGTAGATGTGACCCGTCCCATGAATTGGACCGTTTCCAATTCGCTGCCAAATTTTAATCGGACCACGTTGGCGAAGTTCAGCTCGTCGCCGGTAGTCAACTCCGCAGCCTGCAACGAGGAATTCGGAAGCGCGCCATCGGGAGAAGCGAAATGCCGCACCGTCAGGGCCACCTGCGGAACTGAGCCGTTACTCATGCGGTGGGTGTAGGAGGCACGCACCACGCCCGCGGGAATGGAGTCGCCATAACCGAGATTTCCGCTGATGGCCATGGTTCCGGAGGCAAACATGGAGCGTTCCACGCGAAACGCGGCGCTCATGTCTCCATTGCTGCCATAGCCCGTGGCGTTGCTGCCAGCCACAAAAGATAGCGTGCCGGTCAGATCGTGGTCGGCATTTTGCTGGTCAGCAGGCCCGTTTAGCGGAGCACCGCTGAAAATCCGCAGCGCGGGACGATTGGCGGAGGAGCGCAACACCCACTTCCAGTCATCCTGGTCCTTTGCGTCGCGAATGGGTCCAAATTGGATAGCGTCAAACAACGTGCTCAAAGTGATGTTGATGGTGGAAGCGCTGCCGGGACGCAAGCCAATACGCTCCCGGAGCGAGGGTAAAAACGAAGGCGCGGAAACTTTAATGTCGTAGATTCCGGGCAGGATGCCGGTAGCTGAATAGAAGCCATTCTCATCCGTAAACAGATGCACGGAGTGAAATGCGGAGCCGAGGACTTCCACCAGCGCGCCCATCTGGGGCACGCCTTGCGAGCTGCGCACGTATCCGGAGATGGACGCGAAGCGATCGGCGGAAAAGCCGGGCAGCGCCATTCCCAATACCACCACTAAGAACCAGAACTTGCGAAGCATTCGTTCCACCCCGTGACGCTGGCGACTCAACTACTCCACTGCGAAAGTCGCCACCGGCGCCACCGTCTGCCTGGACAAATTGTCGTTCACTTTGATTTCAATACGATATGTTCCCGGATTCAGATTTGCAGCCGCAATGCTCTTCTCCAGGGTTACTTGCTCTCCGACATTGCCCATTTTGTCGGTGTTTTCCACGGTGTGAATAATGGGTTTGTTCGTTGCCTGATTGATGACGTCATACTGCACCGTAGCCGATGGTTTGTGTGTCTTGTCGTCGACGCTCAGGTTATACACCTGCATCCAGAAATTCACTCGCTCATTGCGCTTGAACAAAGCTGGCTTGCCATCTGCGGGGGCCAGGCGTGGTCGGACTTTGGTTGCGCCAATCACGAACATCCCCGTTCCCACATTGCGGGTTGGCACCGGTTCCATGTCGTCAGCAACCATAAGAGAGGACGTGGCCAGTTTGTCATCGGCGAATTCCGGCACCAATAATCCTTTGCTCCATGTGCCGGTACGATCGCCGTTCACATCTTTCAGCACCAGATCCAAGCGATATCTTCCCGGACGCAAGGGCACTGCCTTCGAGTAAATGTGCGACAGCTCAACGATTTTGGGCAGCAACTCTGCCGGCTCATCTTCTTCAACAGTATCTTCAAATGTCTGCGCCACAGAACCGCCGATCGTGGTCAAGCGTCCGAAGATGTGGATGATGCCTTTCTCAACCCCATCTTTGTTCACAAATGTCACATCGCGGTTCTTGATTTGAATGGTGATGGGAACCAGAATTGTGTCGTCTGTGACCTTCACAAAATCCGTTTGCACGTCAAAAGGCATCAGGTTGTAGCTGAGCTTGTGCAGAACCACTTCTTCCAGGTCCTTGAACTTTACAGGAGGAGGCGCATTCAGTTTGGCAAAGTCCGACAAACGGTCGAATTCCTTGGCCTGCAGAGAAGTCTGATCGGCAGGATCGAGCCCCAGATGTTCCAAACCAACTCCGCCGACGCGGTCATTCTTGTTGGCCGTACCCATCTGCTCGGCCCAGGTAAGACCAGCGTTAGGAACTTCCAGAAGCGCATCTTTTTCGCCGCGGTCCAGCGTCATGCGATACTCGCCGCACATGCACTTGTCCACAAATTCGATTTCAACGTTGTTGCCAATTCCATCGATGTAGCGGTAGCGCCAATCTTCGAACGGATACGTGGAGGTTTCGCCGCCACCTTCATCAATGGGACGTTCATAGCTGCCGCCCGATGGGTGGGAGTCGATTTCAGTGGGCTCGCCGTACTTGATGTATATGCGCCCGCGGTCCGTCCTCCATCCGGGAACGCCCGATGCATAGTGATCGTTGGCATAGGCGATACGGCGGTAGTGTTCGTCTTTGAATTCGTTCTCGGGCGTATCAGGGGTGGGATCGCGGCGCTGCCAGAAGGCCTCAATAAAATGGTCGCGCTCTTCGTCGTTCGAGAGCTGCATGAAGGCCTGTTTTTCCTGGTCAGTAATAATGTAGGCCACGTCTTCGTTCATCCACTTCTTAAATACATCGCTGACTTCCGCTTTAAATCGCTTCTCGTTTTCTTTTTTCTGTTTTGTGGACAGAGGACGGACGAGCGGATCTTGACTGGAAGCTGGAGCGGCCGTCGGCTGATCGGGCGTGCCGATGGAATTCGATTGATCTTTTTGTGACTGATCTTTTGCTTGATCCTGTTGCGCTGCAAAGGCCGACACTGAGACCAACAAACAGGCAAAGAGACAGGCCAGAATAAGGCGTAAGCCTAAACCTACCCGGGACATAAAGGGTACTCCTATGGGCAGTTCAATAGTGGAACTATTGTATGTCTTAACCATCGTCAAATCAAGGTTAACTCGCTTCTTTTCGTTGTCAAATTATCGCCCTTTTCAGGCCTTCTTTCCGGGACTTCCGACACCTTTTCATGCAACCTTTTTGACCGCCCACAACAACTGGGGAGGACTATAATAAAAGTGCTGACGGCGGCTTTTCATCGCCCCAGGATTGCGGCGGGAACTTCCGGCGGGGCCAACCCGTATATTGTGGAAGGGCGTTTTCGTCCCATGACATCCGTCCGTATGTTGCGTCCAACTAGAGGAAACCAGGTCCGTAAGTGCATTACGAGGAGAATCGCGTGGCCACAGCCGATACATTGAATCTTTCCGCCCCTGCAATTTCAGCGCCGCCCGCATCCTGCATGATCTGCACGCAGGATTTGTGGAAGACCTATGATATGGGGCTGGAGCAGCAGGTCCACGCGCTGCGAGGAGTTGACTTGCGGATCGCCCGCAATGAATATGTGGCCATCATGGGCCCCAGCGGATCGGGGAAGTCCACGCTGATGAATTTGATTGGCTGCCTTGATTCTCCCAGCAAAGGGCAGTATTGGCTGAATGCGCAATTGGTCAGCGAATTGGATGATGACGAACTTGCGCGCATCCGCAATAAGGAAATCGGGTTTGTTTTCCAGACCTTCAACCTGCTCGCCCGCGCCACCGCGCTGCACAACGTGGAACTACCGCTGATTTACGCTGGCGTTCCTGCCGCGGAACGTACCGAACGCGCATCCGAAGCGCTGAACGCCGTAGGCATGGGGCCGCGCATGACCCACAAGCCCAACGAACTCTCAGGCGGACAGAGGCAGCGCGTGGCAGTCGCGCGTGCCTTGGTCAATAAGCCTTCCATCATCCTCGCTGATGAACCGACCGGAAATCTTGACTCCCAGACCGGAAACGAAATTATGGCGCTGTTTGCCCGCTTGCACTCCGAGGGCAACACCATCGTACTGGTGACCCATGAGCACGACATCGCCGAATATGCGCAGCGCACGATCTACATCAAGGACGGCGTGGTGGAGCGCGATGAGATGAATGCGCCCAAGAAGTAGAGAAAAGACCCCACCATAGCGATCAGAAGGCACCCGAAAGCAGCGCAATCAGACACGCTCTAACGGGGCAAAAACGGGACTGTTCCGTTTTCCGAACACTTTTCAACCTGACAACAGTATTTTTCCCATCTTGTGTTTTTATTTCTTTACGTGATTCCTTACATTCAAAAAGAAAGCCCGGTACGATGCCCACAACGACCGCAGTCGCGCTGCAGTTTCTGCTTGTGTCTGACGATCATTCCACTCTGAAAATTGTGAAAAGTGCGTTGGAATCTCTTGGTTCGAACATGACTTGTTCGACCTCCGGCGGAGCGGCTTTGGTGTATCTATCCAGCCACCGCGTGGATGGAATTATTCTGGACCTGCCTATTTCCTCCGCGTTGGACGTGATCGCAACCGTCCGCCGCACCGGCGCGAACCGGCGCGCATTTGTGTTTGTTTGTTCCGCTCTGGGACGCCAACCAGCGGAGGCGCTCAAAGGCGGAGCAAACGTCGTGTGGCCGAAACCGCTGGACACCGCGACCATTGCCGCAAGCGTGAAAACATTTCACGGCATCATGGAGTCCGAACGCCGGCGCTATTTCCGTCACCACGTTACCATTCCCGTCTCGTTCGTCGTGGACGCGGTAACACAGCGCGCCATGATGGAGAATTTGAGCGAAGGTGGTATGGCCGTCACCATGCGCAATCCGCTGGCCCGTTCCCTGTCAGTGGAATTTTCCTTTGAGCTGCCCTTTGGCCCCCGCGTTGCCGGCCAAGCCCAGGTAATGTGGATGAATGACGCCGGGGTGATGGGCCTGGAGTTTCGCCTGTTTCACGGGAGCAGCCGCGAGTATCTGGTGAATTGGCTCAAGAACAAAGCGTTGCAACGATAGGGCGCGCAAGTTTCTTGTTATCTTTTCCAATACTTTTCGCTACTCTCAGTTTTTTCTGCTGTATTTTGCACTCCGCAATTCGCCGGTGCCATTTGGGATCCCAGACGAACTGATTCAGCATCCTTCTACAATCGCCTTTCTGCTATTTTTAGTGCGATCGCAAAATGGACGCGACCACGCACTCATGCACCCTCTCGACAATCCCATCTGGAATGCACTGAGCAGCCGTCAAGAACGGTTCGCCGAAGGCAATGCTCTGGCAAAGAAATTTCCTGCCGAGGTCACGACGCTGGCTGGCATGGAGGAACCTGCACCAGAAGCATTCGCCGCGCTGGCAAAGGTAATGGCTCCGGGAGAGGTTGTCGGATTGTTCCTCCTGCGGCCTGCATCGCCGCCTGAGGGCCTTGCTGCGGTCCGTGAACTTCCTCTGGTTCAAATGTGGCAGGAGGGTAACCCAGCCTCTTCCGTTAAAGAGGAACATGACTGGGGCGAAGAGGACCTGCATGAACAAGATGTCCCTGAAATGGTCGCGCTAGCCAAGTTAACTGAGCCGGGTCCCTTCTGCACGCGCACCCGCGAACTGGGCACCTACCTCGGAGTCCGCAAAAATGGACAACTTGCGGCCATGGCGGGCGAACGGTTAAAGCTGCCCGGCTACACGGAAATCAGCGCGGTCTGCACCCATCCGAAACACGCGGGCCATGGCTACGCCACTCGGCTCGTGGAGGAAATAGCGGAGAGAATCCGCGCTCGCGGCGAGCGGCCATTTCTGCATGTGCGTGAAGACAACACTCGTGCAGCGGACATCTACCAGCGGCTTGGCTTTGTGCAAAGAATCATATTCCATTTGATGGTCGTCAGAAAAGCAAAGTGAACGGCGGCGCAGAAAAAGTCTCTGCATGGCAATGGCTGTTACCAACAGCGATTCCCGGAGTCGCTTTGGCCGTCATATCGGTGTTCGCATCTCCTTTTCTCGGCGCGAAAACTGTCTGGCTGCTCGTCGTGGGCGCAATGGCGGCGCTGGCTTGCATCATTTGCAGCACATGGAGCGGCATATCAAGAATCGCTTCTGAAGAATTCCTTCCAAAATTCCCGCTCAAATCTTTTTTATGGAGTGCGGCGCTTTGGATAACGATAGTCATCGCCTCAACCCTGCACGCGCACAACTGGGCTGAAGCCTGGCATGTGCTCGCACCTTACGCCGCGGCGGCATTCCTGCTGATTGCATTCATTCGTCGCCGAATTTCGGCGGAAGTCATGGTCGCGGCGATTGCCGTGAGCGCCCTCACCGTGGCGGCCCTTGCGATTTCCGGTCATTTCGGATACGACCTGCCGCGCCTGTTCGGCGGAGTTGCCGCGCCGGGCAGAATGCGCTCTGCTTCCACTCTCGGCAATCCCTTATTTGTGGCTTCATTTTTGTCATCCGCCATCTGGGCGGTGCTGGCATTGCCTCTGCGCCCCGTGTGGCGCATCGCAGCCGCTATGGTGGTTCTGGGAGGCATGGCCGCCACCAGCGAACGCACCGCTCTATTTGCATTCGCTGCAGGCGCAATCGTGTTTGCGCTAAGCCAAGTAGGAGCGACCTTCCGGCAGCGCGCTCTTGTGTTGGCACTTTTACTTTTAATCGCAGGATGGTACGCATCCGGCCACGATCACAATCCGCGTTCGCTTGCCGAGGCTGCACAGGGAAGAATCTTTCTATGGAAGCACTCGCTCCGTGACGTCACGTTGCTCGGAAGCGGGCCGGGAAGTTTTTATCGTGTCTACAACAGAAATCTGCGCGAGGCTGCCGCCGCTATTCCGCCAAGCCAATTTCATTTCATCAACTACGAAACGGATTCCTACAACATTTTCGTACAGGCGCTCGTGGAAAATGGCCTGTTCGGTCTGACAGCCATGCTTGTTTTTTTTGTTGCCTGGTTTCGCATCGCCTGTCACGCGCGCAAAGATGTGCGTGGGAGGTACGCGCTGGCTGGCGTGGCCGCGTTCCTTGCCTCAGGAGTGTGTGACGATCCTCTATCCCGCCCAGAAGGCATGGTCCTGCTGGCAGCATGGCTGGCGCTGCCTGCGCTGCTTATTTTGCGGGACAATCTTTTCCCGCACAATTCAGAGAGTTTCAAGATAAAATCCTCGCGCTCGGGTATTACAAAAGCTTTTCCTATAATTGCTCCGTTTATTTTCATGCTTCTGCTCGGCGCAGCGGCAATTACCGCATTCACCAACTATGCAGTCCGTGCGAGCGAGCAGGCGGAAGACAGAGGAAATTGGGCTCGGGCTGAGGGTTTGGACCGGACCGTTCTGAGGCTTAATCCTGCACAACGCGATGCCCGCTACAATCTGGTGCGCGTGCTGGCGAAGTCTGGGAAGTACCAGGCAAGCCTGTCGGAATCGGAGAAGGCGCTTGATTGGGTGAATGAAGCGGAATTGCACGTCATTCGCATTCGCGTTCTGCCGATGCTGGGAAGAACGCAGCAGGCGCGAGAGGAATTGACGCATGCGCGCGAGGAATTCCCCTGGTCGAAGCGCCTGCAACAGGAAAGCATGCCTGGCAGCAATTAGTCTTGGCAATTAATTTATTGCGAGGGTATTACTCATGATAAGAATGGGATTGGTCGCGGGAATTCTGGCTCTGTGTTGCGGATTGGCTTGCACGTCGCATTCGCCGGAGGCAGCAAACGCCCAGCAGGAAAGCAGTTCAGCGCAGCCTAACACCAACGTCAGCAGAACGGCTTCCGCCACGCCCGAGGTAAAACTTGCTCCCGCCGCGAATGCTGAAACCCCAAGATACCGTAGTGGCGCGGCCCAGCCAGTCGCTTTCACTGTCACTAATCTGGATGAAAGCAAGGGCGTGACCACCAGCAGCGGCAACGGATGCACGATCCAGGGCTCTCCTCAGAAAACTGGCGCTGGCGCCTATACTGTCACGTTGAATATTCCATCCATGCCGGAAGATGGAAGTTGTTATATCGGACTGGCCAGCACGGCCAAGGGAACCTATTCCGCCGTTGATGTTCCCTACTCTGCCGATCCTGATTATTGGCAGAAGAGCGCGCCTGATATGTACGCCTTCGTCCACAGCAAGGCTTGGAAGTTCACGACCAGCACTGGCAAGAGCCAGACCCAGACAGTGAGCCACGTGGAAAGCACAGGAAACCGCCTTGCCGCCATGACCACCGACGCTGACGGAGGAATTGCGGCGTTTGGCTTTACGCCTCCAGAAGAGGTTGCCGGAACGTTCCAGCAATGCGTGCTGCACGGAACTTTCCACAAAGACACAGCCACGCTCACGCCGATCATGCAGACAGATGACTGCAAAAAGATCGGTACGCTTACGGTGAAAGCCAGCAATTAAATTTCGTGTTTTAAATTTCGGTGTCCCAGACGGCCTGAACATGATCGCTTTGCGTACTATTGACACATCGTTCCGCGAGGTCAAGCGGCGCTATGATGAACGGCACCGGGGCCATGGCCTGGTCTGCAAGCAGGGGTTTTATACAAACTGTACCGTGCTGAAACTCCAAAAACCTTTCTGGACAAGCGATTCCATGGCGCAGGTGCGGAACCGTTCAGGAATTTTCTTTTCCATCTGGATCAACGCGAAATCAGCTCAGGGATCTCGGGCGCATTACAACATCCATGCTTTGAAATTGCGAGAGCTGAAGGGTTATCGTATCGCCAGCCGAGACTTCGCAAAAGAGTTTCGAAACAACTTCGTGAAAAAATCATGGCCGAATGTCAGTGTAGACTATGGCCCGCTCACATTGATGGAGGGCTGGGAGGAATTCGCTCCAGACAAGCTAGAGGAAGATATTCTCCGAATGCTGAAGCGCTTCCACCAGGTTTCTCCGCTTATCGATCACTTACTCGAGAAGCGCTCGCGATAAATCCCGGACAACAAAAAAGGCCCCGATAACAAAGGGCCTTTTTTTACTAATAAGAACTTATTGCTGTTCGCTGACGGATTTGATGCCGGCTTCGGTCGGCTTTTCCAGGAAGAAGTTGTGATCGTAGAGCGCGCGGTACATGTGCCCCGCGATCTCCGCGGCTTTCGGCCCGAATGTTGGCCGTCCGCCTTCAAGGAAAATGACGACTACGATGCGTCCTGCATTGGTGTTGGCGTAAGAGGCAAACCAGCCGTAGCGAGTGCCTTCATGCGAGCAGGTCCCTGTTTTACCGAGGATTTGCTCCTCGTCAAAGTTCAAGTGCAGACGCCGCGCTGTGCCATAGTTCACGGCCCCGGCCATGCCATCTGACATTTCCGGAATCAATCCGGCGATGTTCAATTGCCGCTTAACCCGCGGCTCGAAATCAGTGACTTCATCCGGCGTGGTGGGATGCTGCAAGTAGTAGAGCGTGCCGCCGTTGGCAATCGCGGAGACCAAGGCCGCCAGTTGCAGCGGTGTCATGGAAACTCCCTCGCCGAAGGAGCACATCTTCCCTACTCCGCCCAGACTCGCGGGAATCACTTGCGTGGGATACGTTCCCAGATGTTCTCCGGGAATTCGGTATCCAGCCAGTTCGCCAAGACCGAAAAGGTGGGCGTAGTGGCTGACTTTTTCAAAACCAAGTTGGCGTCCCAACGCTTCAAAATAGGCGTTGTTGGAGTGAGCCAGCGCCTGCGTCAAATTCATGCGGTAACGGCCGCCAAGTGAAACCGGCGTGTCGCGGGTAATGAGCCCTTCGCTGAGCGCACCAAGTGCCACGGAAAGTTTAATGGTCGAACAGGGTTGAGCGCCGCTGGAAAGGGCCAATCTCTGGTTCACCATGGCCAGAATTCGTCCGCTGGTCGGTTCAACCGCGACTACTGTGCCATTCATATCTCCAAGAGCATCAATCGCCGCCTGACGAACAACCGGATCTTCACCACCCGTGACGTCGCCTTCCGTCACATCATCGGCGAAGGAACTGGCGGTAAAGCGCTCCACATAGCGATGGTGCCGACGGTGCACAATGGATGTCCGCGTAATGACAGCCGTCCGTGTGACCACGCTCTTTTGCCGTGCACTTGCAACCGCTGTATGCCTGCGTCGCACCACATGACCGCGGCTGCGCGCCAGACGCCGCACGTGGCGTCGCGCATGAGCGCTTTCATGTACTCTTTGAGCTTTGGGTTTCGTCGTCATGGACCGCGTACTGACGCTGGCCGCATTGCCGCTAACGGCCACCGCGCAAATGACCATGGCGGAGAATAAGAAATGTACGATTGCGGAATTTTTTAAGGATGTCACAGCTTATTTACCCTGTCCCCGGAATCTTGTACAGCTACTTAGACTGCAAAAATCTGGCCAGCGTTCAGGGAATCTGGCCAACTTCCTGCAACTCTCTGATAGTACGGGAGATTCTCAGCTTGAGGCAATATAAAAGTAATTCGCAGAACACTCCGGGGTGGAACTTCTAAACGATTGATGGGAATACATTTAATCGTAATTTCTAGCGTGCTACGAACTTTCGTAACCTACGGGGCGGGTTACTCTTATGACACTCCCCAATGTGGAAAGGTTTTGCACATAAATCCCTTTCGCTCGTCCCCCAGCGCCGCTGCAAGGAACTACTGCACTTGTTCCCGGCTTGCCTTATAGGTCCCAAATTTCTGGGCGATGGGCTTGAGCGTGGGATAAAACTGCACGAACGTGTGCTCTACGGCTGCGTGATCTTCGTGGCATTGCCAGCAAACTTGTTTAGGAGCAGCGCTGGAGCTCTGCGCATCTCCGTTGAAACCGAAATAAGCCCACTTGTCGGGAAAGCGAGCTTCGTCTTTCACCTCAACGGCCATGCCCATGCGCTCGGTTTGGAAGCGGCCGCCGTGGTTGATAGAGCCTTTCGTTTCCGATCCGCGATCTTCAACGACGAACATCGAGTGGTCTGGCCACTTGCCGCTCTTCAGAAATTCGTTATAGGCCCACTGCGGCACAAAAACATTGGTAAACATGGGATGGTCTGCGCCTTGTGGGCTGTAGCTCATGCCCAACCCGGAAGAAAGAAAGACCCATTGCCGGTAGTCGGCGGGCGCCATCAGTTCATTTTTGGCGGTAAATTGCGGATGGTCGGAAGACGATTCCGGAGCAGCCGCTAACATTGCCAGACCAAAAAATGCCAGCAAAATACCAAGTGAAGTTTTCTTCATGGGTGCCTTCCCTGTCGCAGAATATAGCTGTCAATACGAATGCCAGTGACACTTCGTTCCGCGATTTCTTTTGACCTAAAGCGGCGGCGAAAGTTAGCGCGTTTTTTCCGAAAGCAGCTTTTCCACTCGCACGGAATGGCGGCATCCGTCTGAGCGTACTAAACTTGCATCCAACGCGCTAAATATGGAGGTTGCATGAATAAGAACAAAGTGGCACTCCCGGTTTTTGTCTTTATTTCTATTTTTACTTTTTTGCCATTTGCATTCGGCCAGGAGCAAGCCGGCGCTTCCAATTCGCTGGTGGCGCGCGTGGGCTCGACCGGGTTTATTCGCGTGGATGCCGACAGCTTTAAGTCGCTCGATGCCCGGCAACAGGAATTGGCGTATTGGTTAAGCCAGGCCTCCATTGCAATTGATCCCATAGTTTACGATCAATTCTCGCGCTTCGGCGTGCGGCAAAAGCGGCTGCTCGAAGAAATCGCCGCACATTCAGGGGTCATCGATCCCTCTACGCGGACCAAGATTATTTCTTTCGCTGAACTGTTCTGGGCCAATCGCGGAAATCACAGTGAGGAAACATCGCAGAAATTTTTACCCGCATTCACCTTCGAGGAACTGAAAAGTGCGGCCCTTGCCGCGCAAAAAGACGGGGCGTTCAAAACCAGCTACGCCAACTTGCCTCCGCTCACCACCGCCGGGCAACTGAACAAGGAACTGGAAGACCTGTGGCCCTCATTATTCGATCCAAATTTCGAGTCTATGATCACCGCGAAGAGCCCGCAAAATGGCAAGGACATTATCCAGGCCAGTTCAAACACGTTCTATGAGGGCGGCGTCACGCTGAACGATCTTAAGGATTTCAATAGCGTACACGCTTTGAATTCGCGCGTAGTTAAAGACAAAGACGGCAAACTGCATGAAGAGGTCTATCGTGCGGGAACGCCGGATGGAAAAATTCCTCCCGGGCTTTATGCAATTTATCTGAAGCGAGCCAATGAATATTTCGCCAAGGCGCAACGCGTGGCAGACCCCGCGCAGGCCAAAGTGATCGGGGACTTGATTCGTTACTACCAGACCGGAGATCGCAAAGACTGGATTCAGTTTGGCACCGACTGGGTGCAGAACAACGCGACCGTGGATTTTGTAAATGGTTTTGTTGAGATTTACCGGGACGCGCATGGAACCAAGGCTGCTGCGGAGAGCTTTGTGAGCATCACCGACAAGCCGGTGACCGACAAAATGCTGAAGCTGGCGCAAAACGCCGAGTACTTCGAAGAAAAAGCGCCTTGGGACGCGAAGTACAAAAAGCACGATTTCAAACCGCCGCTCGTGAAAGCCATTGAGACAGTCGTCGAAACCGGTGACATGGAGGTGAACACCATCGGCGATAACCTTCCCAACGAGAACGAAATTCACGAAAAGTACGGCACTAAGAATTTTCTTTTCACCAGCAGCACTCGCGCCTTCAATAAAGCCGTAGGCCATAAAGCCGCCGACGAGTTTTCCGCCACTCCGGAGATCGCGGAACGGAACAAGAAATATGGCGATGAGGCCGAAGATTTGCTGACCGCGATGCACGAAGTGATCGGACACGGTTCCGGAAAGCTCAGCGACCGGCTCGAGGGCGGCGCGGAATCTTATTTAAAGGAATATTTTTCCACGCTCGAAGAAGGCCGCGCCGACCTGATGGCCTATTGGAACATTTGGGACCCAAAACTCAAAGAACTGGGACTCATCTCGAACCAGGAAGAAGTGGGCAAAGCCATGTACGACATTGCCGCTAGCACTGCGCTGCTTCAGCTTCGCCGCATGCCCAAAGGCGACACGATTGAAGAAGACCACGCGCGCGACCGGCAGTTGATCGTCAACTACATTCGCGACAAAGTGCCCGGCGCGATTTGCCAGTTCGACCGCGACGGCAAGACGTATATCGAAGTAACGGATTATCAGAAAATGCACCAAGGCGTTGGCATGCTGCTGGCGGAACTCATGCGCATTAAGGCCGAGGGCGACTACGATGCGATCAAAGCGCTGGTGAATAAATACGCCGTTCACTTTGATCCCGCGCTGCGCGATCAGATCGTTGCCCGTTATCAAAAACTGGACATTCCCACCTATTGGGGCGGCATCAATGCAAAGCTGACCGCGGAATTTGGAAAAGATGGGCGTATTCAGAAAGTGGATCTCAGTTATCCCGGCGTGGTGGAACAGTATCTGGATTACGGGTCGATGTATGACAAGGGGCTGACCGTTGCGGCGCGTCCGCATTGAGGCAGCGTTAACGAAGGCGGAAGATAAAGGTGGAAGGCTATAAAATGATTTTGCGTGCCTGCCTCCAATAAACTCGACAATCTGCGCGTGGTGCTGGTGGCCGCTCGCAATCCACTCAACATTGGCGCGGCGGCGCGGGCCATGAGCAACTTTGGCTTTCGCCATTTGCGGGTGGTCAATCCCTATCAGGTCGCATTTCGCGAAGCGCGTTCGGCAGTACATGCCACCGACCTGCTCGCGCAAGCACAGGAATATGCGACGGTCGCTGAGGCCATCGCCGACTGCAAACTTGTAGTGGGGACCACGGCGATTCGGCACCGCGAATTACAGCATCCGCTCAAGGTGCTGAAAGATGGCGCACGGATAATTCTTAAAAGACTTCCGGCCAGTCCTGTGGCGTTGCTGTTTGGCTCGGAGCGGTTCGGACTATCTAATGACGATATGAGCCACTGCCACTGGCTTATGCATATTCCCACGCGCGATGACCATATATCCATGAACCTGGGCAGGCTGTTGCCGTTTGCCTCTACGAGTTGGCGCGCGAAACGAAGATCGCGATTTCAAAAAAGGAAGATGCTACAGCGGCGGGCCGTGAGTTGGATCGCATGACGGCGTTACTGGTCGAAACTCTGCTCAAGAGCGAATTCATTAATGCTCGCACAGCCCCGTCGAGTGAAGAAAAATTACGCCGCATGGTGCGGCGGCTGAACCTGCGGCAGGGCGACGCCGAACTTTGGCTGGGAATGCTGCGGCAGATCTTGTGGAAGATGAATGCGTCCGAAAAAAGTAGCAGCGCAGCAGAGACGCGGGAGAATATAAAAAGAATAGAGAAATTCGCCGCAACCCGTAAAACGCATTTAAGATAGTTCGCCATGCAACTTTGGTTTGCCCGCGAAGGTAAGCTTTCCATTCGGGAACAACTCGTAACGCAAATCATTCTCGGCATTCTGAGCGAGGACCTCGCGCCCGGTCAGCGCTTGCCCAGTACGCGAGAGCTGGCGCGGCGCTTTCGACTCCATCCCAACACGGTAAGTGCGGGCTACCAGCAATTGAAGCGCGATAAGTGGGTTGAATTCCGCCGCGCCAGCGGCGTGTACGTGCGAGGAGACAAAACTGAGGCAGCGCTCCCGGCAACGCTCAAATTGGATCAACTGATTGCCGGCCTTTTTCGCTCCGCCCGAGAAATACACGCGCCTCTTTCCGTGGTACGTTCCCGGCTGAAACATTGGCTCGAACTGCAGCCACCCGATCATTTTCTGTTGATCGAGCCGGACGAGGAACTGCGCCAGATCATCGTGATGGAGATGCAACAGGCAGTCAAGTTTCCGGTTGAAGGTTGCGGCTTGCAGGAACTCGGCGATTCACTCGAAGGCGCAATTCCTGTCTCGTTGCCAGGAAGATCATCCACAGTACAGCAACTGTTGCCTGTCGGAAATGAGTTGCTCGTCTTGCAAGTTCGCTCGGTTCCATCTTCCCTTGCAGCGTGGCTTCCGGCTCCATCAAGCGCGCTCGTCGGCATAGCATCGCGCTGGCCTGATTTTTTAAAGCTGGCCCGCACAATGTTGATTGCCGCAGGTTTTCATCCCGATGTACTTATCCCTCGCGATGTTCAAAAACCAAATTGGCACAGAGGACTAGAGCAAACAGCAGCGGTAATCTGCGATTCCCTCACCGCTTTGAAGTTGCCCAAGAAGTTGCGCGCAATCCCCTTCCCGCTTCTTTCTGAAACGGCAATTGCCGAACTCCGCCGCCATCAGGAATTTATTCAGTCTCCTCTTGCGTGAGCTTGTGACACTTCAGGAAGTGTCCCAGATCTTCACGCGCACGGCTGCCACATCGGTAGGATGCGGAACTGGTTGGTGGTCGCAGCCCTTGGAGAATTCATGAGGAGTTCAATAACAATTTTGGTAGCTCTGCTGCTTTTGTTTGCTTCGAACGCGTCGGCACAGAAAGGAGATTGGACAACTGTCGAGGAACTTCCTTACGGCACGCCGATTTCAGTTCTTTACGGAGGATTTCCCATTCACAACCCGTGCACCTTTCAGAATGCCGTGAATGACAAGCTGATGTGCAGACGTCAATTGTCACGGTCGGGCCGAATCTTCATTCCTCCTGGGGCAATCTATTTCCGCAAACAAATTCGTGCCGTCAGGCTTGAGTACAGCGACACTCACAATGAACTTGTTGGGTTCGCGATCGGTGGAGCCATCGGTGGAGCGCTGGGAGCATCGGGCTCCGGAGATCCGCGAGGTCGTTTTGCCGCAGGCCTCATTATCGGCATAGGTGGAGGCGCACTGGGTGCATTGCTTGGCAGGGACTTTCCGATATTTCACCGCAAGACTATTTACCACCAATGAAAATGAGGAGCAGGGCGTGCCCTGCTCCCCTTCGCGTTGCGGCGAAAAACTTCTCTACATCTCGTTGCGCTTGCGCAGAAACGCCGGCACTTCGAGATCATCCTGGTCAAACTGCTGGGCTTGCTGCATCGGCTGTTGAGCGACAGCCTCGGCAATGGGCCTCTCGGGGGCTTCCATCACCATGGCAGGCTCTGGATCAGGCATTATTTCGCGGTGGGAATAATCGCGCTGTGGCGGATAATTAATCTCCGGCATGGCAAATCCCAGGCGGCTTTCCTGACGGCTGCGCATGTCTGAATCCTTGAAGCCAGTTGCGATTACCGTAATCTTCACCGCGTCCTTCATCTTTTCATCGAGCACAGCGCCGAAAATGATGTTGGCATCTTCATGGGCCGCGTTCTGAATGATGCAGCAGGCTTCCTGCACTTCCGCAAGTTTCAGCGACGAAGAGCCAGTAATGTTAATGAGAATGCCGCGGGCGCCGTCAATGGCCCCAGCTTCGAGCAGCGGCGAGGCAATTGCCTTCTGCGCGGCTTCTGTAGCGCGCCGCGTGCCGTTGGCCGTGGCCGCGCCCATGACGGCGTATCCCATGCCCGCCATGATCGCCTTCACGTCGGCGAAGTCGCGATTGATGATGCCGGGGATGGTGATGATATCGGAGATGCCCTGCACGCCCTGGCGAAGAATGTCATCGGCGACGCGGAAGGACTCGAAGAACCCGGCATCTTGTGCGACAGCAAGCAGTTTTTCGTTGGGGATGACAATGGTGGTGTCCACCGAATCCATGAGCTCGGAAATTCCGCGCTCGGACTGCTGCATGCGCCGCTTGCCTTCAAAGGCAAATGGCTTGGTAACGACGGCAACGGTCAACGCACCCATTTCGCTGGCGAGCGAGGCAATGATGGGAGCCGCGCCCGTTCCCGTGCCGCCGCCAAGTCCGGTGGTGACGAAAACCATGTCCGCGCCTTCGAGCGCTTCAATGATTTTGTCGGAATCTTCAAGTGCGGCTTTGCGGCCGATTTCCGGATTCGCCCCGGCGCCAAGTCCATTGGTGAGCTTTACGCCCAGCTGAATTTTCGCGGGAGCGCGGGAAAGACGAAGCGCCTGCAGGTCGGTGTTGGCGGCGATGAATTCAATCCCTTCCATCCCCGCCTCGATCATGCGGTTTACGGCGTTGCCGCCGCCTCCACCCACGCCTATGACCTTGATCTTTGCGTCATTGCGGGCCTCTTCGTTAAAGCTGATGCGAATGTCGTTTTCTTTTTTCATGGTTACCGCCCCTGAATGAATTTGCTTACTGTCGAGCTTTTGTTTCCCTTTTCGCTTCCTGTCACCATTCCTCACGACTTGTCATTCTGAGGAGCGAAGCGACGAAGAACCCCTGCTATCGGCACCCTCTTTGCCTTAGGGATGCTTCGACTTCAACGAACTTCGCCATCGCGAAGTTTGTTTCCGCTCAGCACGACAAACCTATGCACCCTTGCCTACAAACATCGCTTTCAATCGCGAACTCCAGCGGCCGTCCTGCCCGCCGCGGGCGGAGCGCGCACGCTGCCCATAAAAAATCATGCCCAATACCGTTGCGAATTCCGGCTCCGCGAACGCCGCCGGCATCTTGGGCAAAGGCGTTGGCCACGCCAGCCGCACCTCGCGCCGCAGCGTGGATTCCGCTACATCCAATGTGCCAGCCAGACGCGACGCGCCGCCAGTAAGCACGATCCCAGCCACGCACAGGTCCAGCATGCCGCTATGGCGTAAATTGTCGCGAATCATTTCAAACAGCTCGCGCGCGCGCGGCTCCAGAATTTCTCCGACAACGCGCTGCGAAATCAGCCGCGAAGCGCGGTCGCCCACTGACGGCACTTCTACTTCATTTCCGTCAGGAATTAGCGTGACCACGGCGTTGCCAAAAAGCTTTTTGATCTTCTCGGCTTCCGCGACCGGAGTGCAAAGGCCTACTGAAAGATCACTGGTGAAATGGTCGCCGCCGATTGGAATGACAGCGGTGTGAGCGACCGCACCCTCCTGGAAAACGATCAGGCTGGTCGAACCCGCGCCCATCTCCGCCAGGCAAACGCCCATTTCCCGTTCATCGTTACGCAGAACGGCGTCGGCGCAGGCGAGCGGTTCAAAGACTGTGTCGTCCACATGAACCCCGGCGCGATTCACCGCCGTGATCACGTTCTGCGCCGCACTCGAACCGGCCGTTACCATGTGCACACGCACTTCCAGCCGCGTAGCCATCATGCCCAGCGGATCGCGCACGCCGCTCTGCTCGTCGAGGATGAACTCCTGCGGCAAAAGATGCAGCACCTGACGGTCAGCAGTCAGAGGAATGGCACGCGCCTTGTCCACGGCCAGGCGGATTTCGTCGCGGGCAATTTCGCGGGCGCGCGAGCCGAAAGTAAGGCCGCCGTGTGTGTTCATGCCTCGAATATGCGCTCCCGCGACGCCAACAATTGCATGCTCGATGGGCGCGCCGGAAGCATCTTCCGCTTGCTCCACTGCCTTTTGAATGGAGGCCACGGCTTTGTCGAGATCAACAATGATGCCCTTGCGCGATCCGCGCGATTCAGCGAATCCATGGCCGCGGTAGCGCAGGCCACTGTCGGTCATCTCGGCGACCAGCACGCAGGTCTTGGCGCTGCCTACGTCAATCGCCGTCACGAAATTCTGGTACGCGTTACTCATGCTTTTCGCTTTGCCCCATAAATTTGCGAATCATAATTTTGCGGGTCATAATTTCGCTGATCATAATTTTGCTCATTATTCTTCGTTCCGGTCCTTGGGAATAGACGGACTGGGCTTCGATGATTTCTTGACCGCCGCACGCGTCACATTCGCCGAATGAGAATTCGCCGGCTTTAGCCTTGTCGTTGTTCGCGGTGCGCTCACGGGTTTGGTCAACGAAGCTCGCACTACGCGCCGCGCCGGATGTGCGGTATGCGCGACGGGCTGTCTGACAATTCGCGCCTGATATTTCGGCTTCGCTTTGAACGCTGGCTTGCGCACCCATTTCGAAGTTGATGGTCTTACTGCATGGAACGCGGGTGGTTTAATTTCAGCCTTCACCGGTATTTTCTTAGGCCAGGGATTGCTCTTCGCCGCCGCCGCGGCAGACGCACTAGCAGCGATGTGCTCATAGTTCACCAGCGCAGCCTGCTTTACTCCGGCTGCCATCGCGGCCTTTGCCGCATTCGCGGAGAGCGGCGCTTGCGGCTTTAGATTCCCCAAGTCAGGATTCACCACTATCTGACGGTCGTAGCGCAGGTCCACGGAATCAATCTTGCTGAACTGCTGGTGCCACTCGCGCACGTGGGCCACATAAACTTTATAGCGATGCAAATAGTCTGACGATCCCAAGTGAATGAGCACTTCGCCATCGGGCCCGGTCGTCAAAACCTTCACGTCGTCCGGATCGTTCAAATCCACTTCGCTGATGTCCTGCGAGTAGCGTCCGCCGGCAGAATCGAGTTGGCTGATAAGGTCGTCGTAAAGCTCCATGCGTGCGGCGCGGGTGGAAAGCGGCTCGCTCGGGCTCATCCCGACAATCACTGGAAATGAGTAAGTTCTCGTCTGCGGCAAATCCATCAGCGTTCCGGCTGCGTCCACAAGAAGAATTTTTGAGCCGACCCGGGCGAAGGCCACGGGCGTCCGTTCGTGAATGACGATCCTGAGGCGGTTGGGCACAAAGCGCATCACGCTGGCCGACTGCACCCAGGGAATCTGCTCAAGTTGCGCCTGGCGCTGCTCGAGAGGAATAAAGAATATATTGCGGCCAATGTCGCCGCCCATGACTTCCATGACCTGGGCTCGGGTCACATTCTGCAGGCCGGAAGTTTCAATGTCGTCGCTGGATTCCACCCGAAAGCGCCAATCTCGCTCGCCATAGTGGTATGCGGTTGCCGCTGCGATTGCGCCGAGCACAAGCACGCTCAGGGCAAGCGCCGCCCACAACAGCCGTGTGGCGGTCTTTTTAGGAAGGGTGCCGCGTCGCGCGGAGACGCGCTTTTGCGCGCGCAGAAAAGGCGCTTCTTTTTCCACGTCGAGGTCAAACATGCGCGAATCTTCTTCGCGCGACGTCTCCTCGTCCGGGGAATACAACTCCTCCTGCAGGATGGTCGGACTTTTTCGCGCCATCAGCCGGTCAGTTGTCGTCAGGGAACCGCGAGCAAAATCAATATAACTTCTTTTCCGCAGCGGAGATAGAAAAATTTTCTGGGTTTTGCACAGATCAGTAACGAATGCGGAACAAATGAGGAAATTTATTGGCGCGATGGAGGAGGGGCGTCCTCGCCCATGAAGCCAGCATCGGCCTCGCACTTACACTCGCCACTTCAACTCAATATGCTATGGTTTACCCCATCCCACAACCGAGGCAAACATGCCACGATACGAATATCGTTTACTGAAAATCACTCCCGAAGCGGAGCAAAGTTTTCAGCAATGGATTGACCAACTGGACCGCGAGTTTGCCAACCGCGATCCCGAGCATCGCTGCAATGTGGTTCGCGATGCGCTGCACGAGCTTTATCTTGGAAAGCCCTACCGGACGCCGGAAGCAGGCGATCCTTTGGCCGCGCAAACGCTGGTGCACTCTTTTGATCCGCGCAATGCCACGCTCGAACCCGAATACTACGGGGACGTAGACGCGGCGAAGTACGCCGAGCGCAAACCGCTGATCTGGTTCTGGATGATGTATGACCGGTCTCCTCTAGGAATAAACCACGGTCTCGGATATCGCGTGCGTGCCATGCTGGCCCGGCACGTTTTAAAGCACTGCGGCAAGAATGTGAAGATTTTTCATGGCGTCGAAGTCACATTCGGCTACAACCTCACCATTGAAGACAATTGCACCATTCACAAATACGTCCTGCTTGATGACCGCGGCGAGTTGATCATCCGCACGGGCAGTTCGATCTCGGATTACGCCAACGTGTATACGCACTCCCACGATTTGAACGATGGAATGATCATTACAAATCACAAAACGGAAATTGGGCCGAAGGCGCGGGTCACTTATCATGCGACCGTCCTGAGTGGTGTGACTGTCGCCGAACATGGCATGGTCGGGTCCATGGGCGTGGCATCGAAGAACGTGGAGCCCTTCCACATTGTGGCGGGCATTCCGGCGAAGACGATCAAGGTGAAGACGATAGCGCCCGCCGGCGGAGAGCCAGGCGCATCCTCGAAAAAATAACCGGTAACCGTGCTAGTTAAGCCTTCCGAAGAATTGAAGGCTTAATGTAATGCCGATAACCAGTTAAGCAATTTCCAGCGTGTCTTCCGTTCCGTCATGTCAGTACCTAAGGCGGAAGTCTTGAAGCGAGAAAAGAAAGAACTGCACCGCAACGCACGGAAGTGGGCGCGGAAAAAGAAGGGCTAACGGTTGTAGTGCCGAGGACATTTTCCAGCCCGATCCAAATGCTCAAAATGATTTGGTTGTCCGCCGGGTTTTCGTTTGCGATGGAGCCTGACAGGCTTTCCGCATTCTGGGCAGAATGCTTTAGTGTCATTACTCATAGCAGCTTGATCCGCAGTGATGTGTGTCTTGGCGTTGGGTTTCAGCACTGCATCTTTCATGGGCACATATCGTAAATCTTCGACTGTGGATTAGCCAAGTGTATTATTGCCCTAGTTAAGACTGTTGATTACTGCACTTCCGGTCCCCTCATTGATTCGCCAAAAACGCGCTTCAATGGGACAATATCTCCCATATGCAAAAACTTTCCATCGCAATCCCCCTGCTGGCATTCGGGATGTTCGCGGGAACCAACGGTTCCCTGGCGCAGACATCCTCGACTCCGGCGACGCCGGCGAAGAGCCAATCCACGAAACCTAAATCCGCCACTGCGGCCACGCACCATACGGCAACAACGGCGAAAAGTCACGCTTTGACGCTGACGACGCAAAAACAAAAATTCAGTTACGCTCTGGGAATGAACATCGGTACGGGAATGCATGAACAATCCGTTGAGGTGGACCCCGACATCGTGGCCCGCGGAATGAAGGACGCCATCGCCGGTGCCAAGCCCCTGCTCACGGAGGACGAAGCCCGCCAGGTCATGACGGAAGTGCGAGCGCAAGTTCAGAAAACCCAGCAGGCGAAGATGCAGCAGGAAGCCAACAGCAACAAAAAGGCGGGCGCAGCATTCCTCGACGCCAACAAAAGCAAACCAGGAGTCGTTACCCTGCCCAGCGGCCTGCAATACAAAATTATTACGGCAGGTACCGGTGCTAAACCTACCGCCAGCGACACGGTTGTCTGCAACTATCGAGGCACACTGATTGACGGCAAGGAATTTGACAGCTCCTACAAACGCGGACAGCCGGCTACCTTCCCGGTGAGCGGCGTCATCAAGGGGTGGACCGAAGCCCTCCAGCTAATGCCGGTGGGGTCAAAATGGCAGCTCTTTATTCCCTCGGACCTCGCGTACGGCGAGCGGTCGCCTTCGCCTGACCTGGGGCCAAATTCAACGCTCATCTTCGAAGTTGAACTGCTTTCCATCCAGAGCAAGGACGCGGGCAAAGATGCTGGCAAAGCCCCGGCGAAGCAGGACATGAAGGTGCAAGAGTAGCGTGCTTGCTGAAATTTTCCTAAGACGCGGGGTGCTTCTGCCCCGCGTTTTGTTATATAGGAATCAGATTTTATAGCACCAGATTTTAACGAGAGCAGCACACATTTTTTTAGAATTTATGACGACAAAATTCGGTCATATCTTTTTCGCCATCGCGTTCATGTTCTTCGGGCTCCAGCACTTTCTTTATGTCGTGGCGGCCCATGGCCCGGTAGCAGGGCCACCCTGGATACTTGGGCGTCCCTTGTGGGCGGCGGTAATGGGCGCATTTCTGCTCCTTGTTGGCGCGCTGCTGGCCACCAAGCGAATGACGCAATTTGCGGCGTCCCTGCTGGCAGCCGTGTTTTTTTTGTACGTGATATTTCTCTACGTTCCCGGATTGATTAGGAATCTGCACGATGCTGGCCGCTGGACAAGCGCGGCGGAACTTACATGCCTGTGCGGCGCCGCGCTCGTGCTGGCGGGCCTGGGATCGGTTGGACGCGTTTTCTATGGAGTGCCTTTGATTGTCTTTGGCATCCAGCATTTTCTTTACGCGCAGTTCATCTCCACGCTAATTCCTGTATGGATTCCCCGCCATCTTTTCTGGGCCTATTTTGTGGGCACGGCGTTTATTGCTGCTGCCGTAAGCATCGCCACCAAAGGGCAAGCGCGGCTGGCGGCGATCCTACTGGGCGCGATGTTCCTTTCGTGGGTCATCATTGTCCATGCGCCACGCGTCGCCGCACACTTGAGAAACGGAAATGAATGGACTAGCGCGTTCATTGCTCTCGCAATGTGCGGAGGAGCCTGGATTGTGGCGGGGACCAACTCAAAATAAAGGTGGGGCTGTTCGGATGGGAAAATGTGAACGGCTGAGTTATTTCTTCTCCGCGACCTGCAACCGTGTCTCGGCGCGTTGCAGCGCGGCTTCTGCGTGACCGTAGTCAAGATCCGGGCCACCGGCTTTGAGTAACCGCTCCGCGCGGGTTTTGGCTTCCTGAGCGCGCTTCACATTTATTTCAGCTGGCCTCTCCGCGCTCTCGGCAAGAATGGTGACTTTATCCGGCAACACTTCGGCAAATCCCCATGCGACAGCAAGAGTTTGAGTGCCGCTTGCGTTCTTATAAACGATCTCGCCAATCGCCAACTCTGTGATCAATGGCGCGTGACCAGGCAACACTCCCAAGTATCCGCCCTTGCCGGGGATTTGGACTTCCAGTGCCACATCCTTCACCACCATTTTTTCCGGGGTGACGATTTCGAGTTGGAGAGTGTCGGGCATTTTGATCGCTAATCGCAATTCTTGCTTTACGTCTTTTGGTCGTTGGCTGTTGGTCGTTGGCAAATGCCTATGGTTGCCAGCCGTGGGCCAAAGACCAACGACCAACAGCCAACGACGCTTTTATGCTGCTGCCTTCATCTTTTCTGCCGCTTCCAGCACTTCGTCAATGGTCCCCTTCATATAAAAAGCCTGTTCGGGAATGGCGTCGTGCTTGCCTTCGACGATTTCCTTGAAGCCCTTCACCGTGTCGGCGATTTTCACGTAGCGACCGGGAGCGCCGGTAAACTGCTCGGCCACGAAGAACGGCTGCGAAAGGAAGCGCTGGATTTTGCGGGCGCGGGCGACGGTCAGCTTCTGGTCTTCGCTAAGCTCATCAATTCCCAGAATCGCGATGATGTCCTGCAGGTCCTTGTAAGTCTGCAATGTTTTCTTGACCTGCTGCGTGACGTCATAATGCTCCTGACCCACAATGCGCGGATCAAGAATGCGGGAAGTGGAAGCCAGCGGATCAACCGCGGGGTAAATTCCAATTTCGGTCAACGCACGGGAAAGCACTGTGGTCGCGTCAAGGTGAGCAAATGTAGTGGCAGGAGCAGGATCGGTTAAGTCGTCCGCAGGCACGTAAATCGCCTGCACCGATGTGACGGAGCCTTTCTTGGTGGAAGTAATGCGCTCCTGAAACTCGCCCATCTCCGTGGCCAGGTTAGGCTGGTAACCCACGGCGCTAGGCATGCGTCCCAACAGAGCGGAAACTTCCGAACCAGCCTGGGTGAAGCGGAAAATATTGTCGATAAACAGAAGTGTGTCCGAGCCTTCATCATCGCGGAAATATTCGGCTACGGTCAATGCCGGTAACGCGACGCGAAGACGCGCGCCGGGAGGCTCGGTCATCTGCCCGTAGATTAACGCGGCTTTGGATTTATCAGAATCGCCCGGTTTGATGACGCCGGACTCCGACATTTCCAGCCACAAGTCATTGCCTTCACGGGTGCGTTCGCCAACGCCCGCGAACACGGAAAATCCGCCGTGCTGCTTGGCGACGTTGTTGATGAGTTCCATGATGACGACAGTTTTTCCCACGCCCGCGCCACCGAATAATCCAATTTTGCCGCCCTTCAAAAAAGGCTGAATAAGATCAATGACCTTTACGCCGGTCTCGAACATTTCAGCGCTGGTCGCCTGCTCGTCAAAGGCCGGAGCCTGGCGGTGAATGGGATTGCGCTCCTTCGTTTGGATCGGCCCAAGGTTGTCCACAGGTTCGCCGATAACATTCATCACGCGGCCCAGCGTGGCATGGCCCACCGGCACCGAAATCGGCGCAGCCCATGTCGATTGCCTTCATGCCGCGCACCATGCCATCGGTCGCTTCCATGGCGACGCAACGCACGCGTCCTTCGCCAAGATGCTGCTGCACCTCCACGATCACGCTGATCGGATGGGCACCTGAAATCCGTCACTGACGACGCGCAGCGCCTGATAAATGCGAGGCATTTTGGATTCTTCAAATTGCACGTCCACGGCCGGGCCGGAGATTTTAATGACTTTACCGATGTTCTCTGCCATAGGTTCTCGTTAACCCCACACTTCCGATTGTTTTCGGCAGGCTGCCAGCTTAGCAACCGCTAAATTCGCCGCTGCGGCTCCGCTTACGATCTCAATAATTTCTTTGGTGATGGCGGCCTGGCGGACGCGGTTCATGGTCAAGGTAAGGCGGTCGATCATGTCCGAAGCGTTGTTGGTTGCCGCGTCCATCGCCGTCATGCGCGCGGCGTGCTCGGCGGCCACCGATTCCAGCATGGCGTGATAAAGCTGCGAGGTAATGTAGCGCGGCAGCACCGGCATGAAAAATTTCCCCCGGCGGTCTGCTCGTAAATGTAGTCCACGCCGGAAGTCCCGAACTTATTCGCCTCGTCCTCAAACTCTTGATATCGGCCTCGGCCTCGCCCGGCTCAACCGTGACGCCGGCGGTCATCGCGGCGCGGGCGGCGTGCGTGCGCTCTTCCGGACTCATTTCGCGGCTAGCGCAACATCGTGCTGGCCGAACTTGATGATGGGCAGAATGCGCTCGACCACGACCCGCTGCTGAATGACGGACTTGAACTCGTTGTAAATAAGGTAGGCGGCGTCAATCTCCTCGTGTTCGTAGCGGGCCACCACTTCGGCTCCCAGATCGCGCACGCGCTCAAACTCAGCTTCTCCAGCATGTCCGGATGATCGCCGGTCACTTCAATGCGGCCCGCGCGCTGCTGCCGCTCCGGGCGCGGCGCGGACTTGTTTCGAGCCTGCTCCTGATTCTGGAGGCCTGCTGCTGAGGGTCCTGACCGTCGCCGTTCTGGCAAACTGCGCCCTCGGATAGCGCCGCCGGAACAGGTCGCGCCCCCTGCGTCCGATGGCTTCCACGTCAATCTGCTTGTCCGCATTTCCGTCAAGAAAATTGACCGCGGCCTTGAAGATGCTGGAGTTGAAAGCTCCGGCAAAGCCCTTGTCTCCCGACACAACGATGACCAGCGCGTGCTTTTCTGGCCGTGTCCGCAGCAGCGGATGCCGCAATTCGCCGGTCTTCGGATCAATGACCTCGATGCGCCGCTTGAGCGACTGTGATGACGCTGGCCAGCATGGCCGAATAGGGGCGCGACGCAGACGGCGCGCTCCTGCGCCCGGCGCAACTTCGCCGCCGAAACCATCTTCATGGCCTTGGTGATCTGCCGCGTGTTCTTCACGCTGCGAATGCGCCGCCGTAGATCGAGGACGTTTGGCATAAGCCAGTCGTTGGTCGTTGTCTGTGGGTTACTTGTTCTTGTATTTGCACGGCGGACTCCGACATTTTTGCGAGGGCCCCCGGCCGTGCGCACAGTGAGGCTTCTTGTACTCATCGAGCGTCAATGCCACATGCGCTGCAGCCCGTCATCGACGAACCTTCTTGTGGCGAGTTGATTCAGCAGCCCGGTTCGGCCGAATCCAGGATATTGATTCAGTCCATCCTCGAAGTCGACGCATGGTCAATTGCCGGCACATCGTCAGCGAGACCAGTCGTCCCCGCCAGACGACCACGACCTGCTTTTCGACACGGCAGCGGAGAACTGCGGCTGCTTCAGACACTTCGGTGAGCGCTGGCCGCGATTGAGCTGGCTCTGCGTGGCCTTGTCCAGATCGCTGCCGAACTGCGCGAATGCCGCCATTCGCGGTACTGCGCCAGCTCAAGACCCGCCTGGCGGAGAAAGATCCATCGGTCGATCCGGCAAACCTGTGAATGCGAGGGTCACCTCATCACCACGGACGCGAGCATCGGCATTGCGCTGGCGGAAGCCGGGGCGAACCTGCACCAGCTTTTGAAGAACGCCGACCTGGCGATGTATGCGGCGAAGTCGGCCGGGCGGCGCACCTACCGGTTCTTCGAACCGGGCATGGACGCCCGCGTCAAGGCGCGCCACATTCTGGAGACCGATCTGCGCCAGGCGATCGCCGACGGCGGGCTCGAGGTGTACTACCAGCCCTGCGTCAGCCTCAGGGATGACCGCATTACCGGTTGCGAGGCCTTGCTGCGCTGGCGGCATCCGGAACGCGGCATGATTTCGCCCGCCGAGTTCATCCCCATTGCCGAAGAGACCGGCCTGATCAACCACATCGGCGAATGGGTGCTGGCCACCGCCTGCGCCGAGGCCGCGACCTGGCCCGACGACGTCAAGATCGCCGTCAACGTTTCGCCGGTCCAGTTCAGGAGCGGCACGCTGGCGCTCAAGATCGTCGCCGCGCTGGCCGCCTCCGGCCTGCCGGCGAGCCGGCTCGAACTCGAGATCACCGAGGCCGTGCTCATTCGCGACGACGAAGCCGCGCTCGCCATTCTGCATCAGCTACGCGGCATCGGGGTGCGGATCGCGCTCGACGATTTCGGCACCGGCTATTCCTCGCTGAGCTATCTGCAGCGCTTTCCGTTCGACAAGATCAAGATCGACCGCTGCTTCGTCGACGACATCGAAGACCCGGACGGTTCCTCCTGCATCGTGCAGGCGGTGGTCAACATCGCCGCCGCGCGTCACATCACCACGACGGCCGAAGGGGTCGAGACCTGGCCGCAACGCGAATTGCTGCAAACGCTCGGCTGCTCCGAAATGCAGGGCTACCTGTTCAGCCAGGCCAAACCTGCCGCCGCCATCCGCCTGATGTTGCGCTCTCCCGCCAGAACGCCCAACGCCGCCGCGGCAACCCTGAAACGGATCGGGGCGGCTCGTGGCCGCCCCGATTGAACCCGTCGCGATCGCGGAAATTAATTCGGAACCGCGGTTTTGGAAGCCGGGACACCGGCGTTGACGGTGATGCCGCGCAGCAGGTTGTACGCAGCGGCAAGCGCTTTGTCGTCCTTTTCGTCCGGTGGAACGTAGGCCTGCGAGCCGGTGTGCTCGGCGCCTTCGGCCGAGAGATGGCCGCGCATCGACGCCTCTCCCTTGATATCGGCGCGGCCTTTCAGCTCGGGCGGCACATCCTGCAACACCTCGATATCGGGTGTGATGCCCTGTGCCTGGATCGAATGGCCGGACGGGGTGAAATAACGCGCCGTGGTCAGCGCCAGGGCGCCATTGCCGGCACCGAGCGGGATGATGGTCTGGACTGAGCCCTTGCCGAACGACCGGGTGCCAATCAGGGTCGCGCGCTTGTGATCGTGCAATGCGCCGGCCACGATTTCGGAGGCCGAAGCCGAACCGCCGTTGATCAGAACGACCAGCGGCTTGCCCTTGGTCATGTCGCCGGTGCGCGCCGAGTAGCGCTGAGTCTCCTCGGGGGTCCGGCCGCGCGTCGAGACCACCTCGCCGCGTGCCAGGAACGTGCCGGACACCGACACTGCCTGATCGAGCAGGCCGCCGGGGTTGTTGCGCAGATCGAGGACGTAGCCGGCGAGCTTGTCCTGCGGAATCTCCTTCATGATGTCGGAGACCGCCTTGTGCAAGCCGTCGGTCGTCTGCTCGTTGAACGAGCTGATCCGGATATAACCGATGTCGCCGCCATTGGTGCGGAAACTGACCGGCTTGACCTGGATGATTTCGCGCTCGATCGTGACGTCGATTGGCTTGTCGGCCCCCTTGCGCTCGATCTTCAGCTTGGTGGAAGTGTGGACCGGCCCCTTCATCTTGTTGACCGCCTGCTCCAGGGTAAGGCCCTGAACCGCGTCGCCATCGATGGATGTGATCAGGTCGCCCGACATGATGCCGGCCTTCGCGGCCGGCGTGCCATCCATGGGCGAGACCACCTTGACGAGGCCATCTTCCATGGTGACCTCGATGCCGAGGCCGCCGAATTCCCCGTGGGTCGTCTCCTGCATGTCGTGCCAGGCCTGCTCATTCATGTAGCGCGAATGAGGATCGAGCGAGGTGATCATGCCGTTGATGGCGCCTTCGATCAGCTTGGCGTCGTCGGGCTTCTCGACATAATCGGCCTTGACCCGCTCGAACACGTCGCCGAACAGATTGAGTTGCGAATAGATTTCCGCGTTGGTCGCCGCCCTCGCGGCCGCAACCCAGAACTCGCTTCGAGGCCCGGTGGCGAGAAGGGTTAGACATGTTCCTGCTACGGCGCCCAGGAAAAAGACCGAATTTTTGCGCATTGTTGGCGAACCTTCGCTGAATTGTTGCCCACCGGGGACCGGGTGAATTTGCCTAACTCCGACCCGATAGCCTCACAATACCATTCTGGTGGCATTGAGGCCGGAACTGCCCATCGCAGCGGAATATTGAGGCATCGGCACAAGGCTATACCTGCCGGGCCACCAGCGCGCAGCCGGAATCCGGCTTCCTGTCCAATTTGTAATCGGCTGGTTCCAGCGCACCGCCCACGAATCGACATTTTTTCGTAAAGCCGCGGCCGGTTCCAGCGCGAGCCGCGGTCGGAGCGCCCGCCGCTAGCGGCCGTAGAGACCCGTCAACGTCGCCTTCGCCAAGGTGTGGAAATGCAGATCGAAGCCGACCAGCGCCGCCGAGGCCGCATCGTTCTTGGCATCCGGCAGCTTGTCGACATCCACAGCAAAGACCGTAATCTGGTAATGGTGCGGCTTGTCACCGGCCGGTGGGCATGGGCCGCCATAGCCGTCGCTTCCGAAATCGGTTCGGCTTTGGATCGCGCCCTTGGGCATCAGTTCCTTTTTGACGTCGCCGGCGCCCTTGGGCAATGACGCCGTACCGGCCGGAAGATTGAACACCACCCAGTGCCACCAGCCGCTTCCGGTCGGCGCATCCGGATCGTAGATGCTGACGGCGAAGCTCTTGGTGCCGCTCGGCGCCCCGCTCCAGTTCAGGGCCGGAGAGATATTGCTGCCGGTGCAACCAAAGCCCTTGAACACTTGCTCATTGGCAATGGTGCCGCCTTCCTTGATGTCGGGACTGCTCAGGGAAAGGCTCTGCGCACTGGCCGCGCTCACGGTCCATGCTGAAATGAGGATGCCGCCGAGCGCCGCTTTCCAAACCGTCATTTTGGCCATGCCAACCCTCCCCTTCGGTCAACCGGGATCATTCTGCTTCCGTCCCGCCGCTGGCAGCCATAGCAATTTTCCGGATGGTGTGGAAGCTTCGGAAGCGATAAGCGAAATGCCAAGACCATCGGCCGCCAGGTAGCAGGCAAGCATTCCCGGGAGGAGACCATGAACGAAGCAACCCGCATCCGGCCGGCGGTTGAGGTCGAACTCGGCGCCAGCACGGAGGAGTTCCAGAACCTGCACGAATTCGTCCGTAAGGCGCGGGCCAATCTCAACCAGAATGCGTGGGATTACATCGTCGGCGCCGCGGAGACCGAGACCACCCTGCGCCGCAACCGCATGGCGCTGGATGAGATCGCATTCCGGCCGCGGGTGCTGCGCAACGTCGCCAAGGTCGACGCATCGGTCGAGCAATTCGGCCGCAAACTGCGTCTGCCGGTGGTGCTGGCGCCAGTCGGCGCGCTGGAGATCTTCGACCCCGGCTCTGCCGCAAGCGTGGCCCGCGGCGCGGGAAGGTTCGGCGCCGCTCACATGCTGAGCTCGGTTTCAGAGCCGGGCATGGAGAAGGTCGCGCAGGCGGCGCCCAACGCCCTGCGAATGTATCAGCTCTACGTCCGCAGCGACGACGCCTTTGTCGAGGACTGCGTTAGCCGTGCGGTCGCGGGCGGCTATGCCGCCTTCTGCCTGACCGTCGACACCGCACATTACAGCCGCCGCGAACGCGATATCGCCAAGCGCTATGTGCGCGAGAGCCGGCAGCGCGCCACCGGCGGCGACTTCCAGAAGGGGCTGGAGTGGCGCACGGTAAAGCTGATCAAGGACAAGTTCGGGATCCCCCTGGTCATCAAGGGGATCGCGACCGCGGAAGACGCGGCGCTGGCGGTCGATCACGGCGTCGACTGGATCTATGTGTCGAACCACGGCGGGCGCCAGCTCGATCACGGCCTCGGCTCGATGCACGTGCTGCCCGAGATCGTCAGCGCCGTCGGCGGTCGGGCGAAGATCATGGTCGACGGCTCGTTCTGCCGCGGCAGCGACATCGTCAAGGCCATTGCCATGGGCGCCGATCTCGTCGGCATCGGCCGCCTGCAATGCTGGGCGCTCGCCGCCAACGGCGAAGCCGGAATCCTGCGCATGCTGGAGCTGCTCGAAGACGAGGTGATCAGGTCGCTCGGGCTGCTGGGGGTCCGCAGTTTCGCCGAACTCGACAAATCCTATCTGCGTACCGCCACGGCAACCAACCTGCCCCACGTCTTCAGCGCATTCCCGCTGCTGGAGATCGATCCCTACCGGTACTGAGCGATCCCTGCGGTGATGATGCCTGCCCTCTCCCCCGGCTCGGCCGACGCGCTGCTGTTCGACCTCGGTCGCGTGGTCATCGATATCGACTTCGGCAAGGCCATCGCCTGCTGGGCCGGTCATGCCGGCTGTGACCCATCCGACATTGTCGCGCGCTTCGTGCGCGGCGAGACCTATCGCCAGCATGAGCTCGGCCGGATCAGCGACGCCGCCTATTTTGACAGCCTGCGAACCGGCGCTCGGCATCGACCTCTCCGATGCCCAGTTGCTGGAAGGCTGGAACGCGATCTTCGCCGGCGAAATGCCCGGCATCGCCGCCCTGCTCGCCCGCGCGGCAAGCCGCCTGCCGCTCTACGCCTTCTCCAACACCAACCAACCGCATGTCGAGCATTTCTCGAGGCTCCATGCGGATCTGCTTGGCCATTTTCGCGAATTGTACCTTTCATCGAGAATTGGACTTCGGAAACCCGATGCCGCAGCCTATGATCATGTGGTGAAGGCAATTGGCGTGCCGGCCTCGCGCATCGTGTTCTTCGACGATCTCGCCGAGAATGTCGAAGGCGCACGAGCGCGCGGCCTTCAGGCCATTCATGTGCGTGCGCCGACCGACGTCGCGGACGCGCTTGCTGCGCTGGGAATTTAGGAGCTTGCCGTGGCCTTGATGCCGGTCGCCGACGCCCTTGCCGCCGTTCTCGCCGGCGCCGAGCCGCTGCCGGCGGAGATGGCGGCACTCGATGGCGCGTTTCATCGCGTGCTCGCACGCGACGTCGCGGCCTTGCGCACCCAGCCGCCGCAGGCGATGTCGGCAATGGACGGCTATGCAGTTCGCGCGAGGGACGTCTCCGAGGCGAAGGCGCGGTTGAAGCTGATCGGCGCGATTGCAGCCGGCCGGCCGTTCGAACACGCGGTCGGGCCGGGCGAAGCGGTGCGGATCTTCACCGGCGGCGTCGTTCCCAAGGGCGCCGACGCCGTCGTGATCCAGGAGGACGCCGTGGCCGACGGGGACGGCGTCACATTCATGGAACCCGCCGTCGCCGGGCGACATATCCGCCCCGCTGGCGTCGATTTCAACAAAGGCGACGTTCTGCTCACCGCAGGTACGCGCCTCACCGACCGCGACCTGTCGCTGGCGGCCGGCATGAATTACCCGGAGCTGCCGGTGCACCGGCGGCCAACGGTCGCCGTCCTCGCCACCGGCGACGAATTGGTGATGCCGGGTTGCGAGCCGGGCCCGGGGCAGATCGTCTACTCCAACGGCTACGCGCTGCGGGCGCTGGCGCGGGCCGAAGGCGCCGAGACCATCGATCTCGGCGTCGCCGCCGACACCATCGAGGCCACCACGCGGGGCATCCGCCGCGCCCGCGACAGCGGCGCCGATATCCTCATCACCACCGGCGGCGCGTCGGTCGGCGACCACGACCTCGTCAAGCAGTCGCTGGAGGCCGAGGGCGTCGCCATGGCGTTCTGGCGGATCGCGATGCGGCCGGGCAAGCCGATGATGCACGGCCGGCTGGGCGGCATGCGCGTGATTGGCCTGCCCGGCAATCCGGTGTCGGCCTATGTCTGCGCGTTCCTGTTCCTGGTGCCGCTGATTCGCCGCCTGTCGGGCCGTTCCATGGTCCATCATGCCGGCGAGACGGCGCGTCTCGGGCGAGATGTCGCCGCCAATGACCGCCGCGAAGACTATCTTCGGGCCCGACTCGACATGTGTGCCGATGGCGTCCTGACCGCGACGCCGATCCCTCATCAGGATAGCTCGCTGCTCGGGAATCTCGCTGCGGCACGGGCACTTGTGATACGGCCGCCGTTTGCGCCGCCGGCGGCGGCGGGTTCGCCCTGCGACATCCTGCGGCTGCCGTTCTGAGTTCGCCAGGGCGTCGCCCCACGAAACCCGATCTCATTCACTGGAAATTAAGTGGTTGCGGAACACATATCGAACATATAGTGTCTGTTCATGATTTGTTTCGAATGTTGAAGCCTGTAAATCGGAGTCCGGAGCAAAAGTCTGCGGCTCCGATGTCTCGGAATTGAACGACGCCGCCAACCTGGGGACTGGTCGAAAATGCTCACGCGCAAACAGTACGAACTTCTCCGTTTCATCAATGAACGGCTGAAGGAAGCCGGTGTCCCGCCCTCCTTCGACGAGATGAAGGACGCGCTGGATCTGCGTTCGAAGTCCGGGATTCATCGCCTCATCACCGCGCTCGAGGAGCGCGGCTTCATTCGCCGGCTGCCCAACCGCGCCCGCGCCATTGAAGTCATCAAGCTCCCCGAGCTGTCGGGGAACGGCAATGGCAACGGCCGTCGCGGCTTCACCCCGAGCGTGATCGAGGGCACGCTTGGCCGGGTGCGCAGCACCGCCGTGAGTTCCGAGGACGACGGCAACCATCCGGTTGCGGTACCGGTGATGGGCCGCATCGCCGCCGGTACCCCGATCGAGGCATTGCAGACCCGCAGCCATACCATCAGCGTGCCGCCGGACATGCTCGGCTCCGGCGAACATTATGCGCTGGAGGTGCGCGGCAATTCCATGGTGGATGCCGGAATCCTCGACGGCGACATGGCGCTGATCCAGCGCAACGAGAGCGCCGAGACCGGCGATATCGTGGTGGCGCTGATCGACGAGGAGGAAGCCACCCTGAAGCGCTTCCGTCGCCGCGGCGCATCGATTGCGCTCGAACCCGCCAATACCTCCTACGAAGTCCGCATCCTGCCGCCGAACCGGGTGAAGATTCAGGGCAAGCTGATCGGGCTTTACCGGAAGTATTAGTCGGGCACGCTCCCGGAGCGGGCACGCTCCCGGAGCGGGCACGCTCCCGGACATACCAGCCACACACTGCGGAAGGATGGGGCGCGAACTGGTTTGGCTGCCGCGATGGGCGACGAAAGCCGGGCGGGTCGGCACCGCATCGGCGGATCAAGCACGCGGCTCAAACGTAGTTGTGATTGGCCCCGCCGACTGGGGCCGCAGAATTGCCCATAACGGGGCGAAACCTCCGACGCTGTTGTCCACTCTGATAGAGGCCTGCGCCTCTAACGGGCGCGGGTTGGCTATCTCGAACGAGGAGCAATCCGATGTGTGACTATAGTCTGCACGCTTTGGCGAGCCGCCCGGCCGAGGTCGGGGAGACGCTGGTGACGGCGAAGTTTCCCGGTACGTCTACCCGCGGCCTCGCCTCCGAAGCCGAACCCGGCGTGGCGGTCTGCATACTCCCGGGAACCGAACTGGCGTTCGCGAAGCGATGTCCAATACGACAACCGTTGGATATGGACCAAGACCATCCATTGCCGCGTCGGAAAATTTGGCGCGATCGAGCGGGATGTTCCGCATCGCCACCATGATGCAATCGAATTTCCGGATGGAAGCCGCCTGCTGGTGACGCAGCTCTGCGAAGGGCAACGTGTGACCGTGCTGCAATTGCCGGTGCTGCATCGGAAAATGGAATCGCTGCCACCGACCGCCGCCACAGACGTGGTGCCGGCGGCCGCTATCAGCGGCTGATTTCAAAAGGGTAGCTGTCGAGCGGTTGGCGAGGCGTTGGTCACTCGTCAGCCTGCAGATCGGCTTCGGATGGCGTGGCGTCCACGGGCCGCTTGGCCACAGGGCGCGCGAGAACGCTTTGGTATGCGTCGTTGCCTTCGGCCGCCGGCGACCACGGCCGGTCGAAGCCATCAGGTCGAACCGACGCCAGGGAAAATCCATCATGGGCCCGCCGCAGGTCGATCGTCCCCTGCCGCCGCAGATGGTCGAGGTCGATCACCGGCGCGGAACATGACGTCGGTGCCTGCCTCGTCGTCACGACCAGCGCCGCCCGTTCGCAATCATCCGCCAGGGCGTCGGGCCGCAACGCCAACGCAATAAGGGCGCCGTCGGCCATTTCTGCCACGCAACCCGCCTCGTCGCAGGAGATGCCGTCCAGCAACGAAGGATCAGCCGGCAGGCGGCCATCGGCATCGGCGGCGAGCCATTCCCTCATCCGAAACGCATCCTTGGTGGTTTGGATCATATGCAGGCGGCCATCCTTGCCACGAACGGCGACCTGGTGACCGTCACCGGAAATCAGGACGTCCGGCCGCGGTACCGCCAGCGCCCACACGGTCGCGAGCAGCAGCATGGCTCCGCCCGACCAGCGCAGCGGCGTACGCAGCAGCCCCAGCAGCACGATCCCGACGCTCGCGGCGATCAGCGGCCCGATCCCGAACGCCGCCATGCGGCCGACCGCGCCCGGCAACGCGGCGACCCATTCCGTGACCGCGATCATCCAGTCGATGCCGATCCCCATCAACCACCAGAACACGCGATCCAGCCCGAACGGCATGGCCAACAGACCGAGCAGCCCGGCCGGCATCACTACCGCCGAAACCACCGGCATCGCTCCCAGATTGGCAAGCAGCCCGTAGGGCGTCACCCGGTGGAAGTGGAAGGCGGCATAGGGTGTGGTCGCAAGCCCGGCCACCAGCGAGGCCAGCGCCAGCGTCATGATCTCGCGCCCGCCCCACAGCGCTACCCTGGCGGCAAGCGAGTTGTCGGGCGAGGCAAACAGGCGCGGCATGCCGAATTGCACCAGTGCCACCAGCCCGAGGGTCGCGGCGAATGACATCTGGAAGCTCGGATGCACCAGCGCCTCCGGCGCGAGTGCGAGACGATCATCGCCGCCACCGCCAGCGTCCGGAATGTCACGGCGCGGCGGTCAACGATGACTGCGATCAATATTACTGCCGTCATGAAGTACGAACGCTGGGTCGCGACCTCGGCGCCGGACAACAGCAGATAGAAGGTGGCGGCAGAAAGCGCGGCGCCCGCCGACCATTTCTTGATCGGAAAGCCGGCGGCCAGCAACGGAAACAGGGCGAGCAGCGCGCGGACGGTAAAGAACACCACGCCGGCGACCACGGCCATGTGATATCCGGATATCGAAAGGACGTGGCCGAGCCCTGAGATGAACATCGCATCGTTGACGGGCGTGGTGATCGCGTCGCGGCGGCCGGTCAAAAGCGCCGTAGCAATGGCGCGCTTGTCGCCGTCGAGTGCGGTTCGGATGCGCGCGTCGATGGCATCGCGCAGTCCCTGCATGAACGCGGCATAGCGCAACGACAGCCCGCCGGTCGACGGCGGGGCCACGCTCTGGATGGTGCCGGTCACGAAACCGGAAGCACCGATGCCCTGGAAATACATGTCGCGGGCAAAGTCGTAACTGCCGGGCCGCAATGGCGCGAGCGGCGGCTGCAGCCGCAATATACCATCCTAAGGTACTGTAAAAACTGTTATTTTTATTCGGCCGTTTTCTAATCCACAAGCTTACCCACAAACTGGGTCGGACATCTTTGGATTTTCTTTGGCCTACATCTTGTGCGGAACCACGCCGGAACCGATATATGTGGGGTTAGGCTGCCGGCGGGGCCGGCTTCAAATCCAGAAGGACCGGCACAATGGCCAAGCATAGCGAGTATTTTGTCGAAAAGCGCAAGGACGGGGACTGGCAGGTGAAACTTCCCCATGGGGAACGCGCCAGCGCTGTAGAGCCCACCCAGCAAAAAGCTATTGAGCGGGCCAAACAGTTCGCACCCGAGGGCGTTGTCCACGTCAAGCAAGAGAACGGCAAGTTCCGGAAAACCTGATTTTGGCGGTGACAAATTGAAAACCCGCCGGGCGTGAACCGGCGGGCTGCAGGTCGAGTAGTCTGGCAGGATCAAGCTTCCAGAGCGCGGTAATAATTTTTCTTCAGGCTCATCACCAGCTCGTAAAGGTGCTGCACCGCGAAGGCCAGAGGCTCCGAAGCTCGCTCGGCTTCATCGGCAGTTTGTTTTCCGGTCAAACCCATGTTTTGCAGAGCACTGATCTGCGCGTGAAGGTGGTCGACCAGCAGATTGCAGACATTCGACATGTCGGCGACGTCGTTGACATCTTTCTCTATGTCGTCTCGCTCGATAGTGGTCTTAGTGGGCATGGGATCTTATCCTTGCTTGGGTTAGCACTGGGCGCGGTCTTGCGAACATTGCCCCAGCTTGCTATAGATGTAATGACACTTATTATAAAGGTCAATACATTTATGGGCCGCCCGCCAGGTCGAATACAAAGCATTCCCTTTCAGATGAGGGCATCTGCGGATTTTTTGAAGTCCGTCGACAAGTGGCGGTTGAAACAGGATGACAAGCCTTCGCGCGCTGAGGCCATCCGCCGCCTGGTCGAGCTCGGGCTGAAGGCAAGGGAACGTAGCGTTTCGCGAATAACAGAACGGAGCTAAGCGATGAAAATCATTTCGATAACGATAGCAATGATCCTGCTTTCAAGCCCGGCAATGGCAATGGGTGAGGATGCGATGAAGGCAAGCCCAAATCCATCCCCAGCTGCACATGCAGCGACAACACCGCAGCACCCGCATCATCCTGCTGCTGTACATAAGGGCAAGAAGCACGGCTGATCGAGCTCGGTTCCATCGCGGCCAAGGCGCGGCGGTGGCGCGGCTATTGACCCACCGCCCTGTCGCGGACTTTGGCACAAACTGTCCTTCTCGGAACGTTCCATGCACGTCACGGGAGCTTCCCTTCAAGACCGATCGGCGGGATCATGGGGCCATGCCGGCGCCCAACCAGAAGATCACCTTTGGAGAAATGCGCTCATCAGGCGTCCGCGGTATCCTGATCTATTGCGCGGACTATACCTGCAACCATCACGTCGCGGTGCCCGCCGATCGCTGGCCTGATCATGTCCGGCTGTCCGATCTCGAGCCGCGATGCGTGTGTCAGGTCTGTGGCAAGCGCGGCGCCGATGTCAGACCGCTGTTTGGGCTAGCAAGGATGGGGACCACGGGATGAACCGCCAGGTTAAGGCCGGCTGGTCCCGTCACTTCGACGAGCCCGTCGCGCTGCCCGACGGTCGGATGTTGCGCACGCTACGCGATGCCGGCGACTACATCATCGGGCTTCCGAAAGCCGAGCACAGCGCGCCGGAATGGCAGGCGGCGATGGAGGCCCTGATCCTGGTGGCTGATCTCGGCGGCCCGACGATGTTCGCGCGGATCGGAATTATGCGGGCGCTGAATCGACATCGGGAACGGGTGTTCAACCCAGATCGCAAGGATCATCATTGGGGAAAGCGGAAGCTGAAGAGACCAATGAGGAACCCGGTGGAACGAACAATGAGAATTTGACTCAAAATCTAATCCAATTCACTATCAACGAGTTGCTGCCGATATCATCGTGGAGGGGTCATCGTGTTTAAAGCAATAAAGAGTTTCGTATTTGCGACCTCCCTGATAGTTGCAGGCTTAGTGTTTGTGGCTCCTGCAACCGCAAGTACTGTCGTGGTGGACGCCTTCGCAAACAGCACAACAGGCGGCACCGGCGCCGACGCCGGTTTATTGAGTTTGGGTGAAACGTTTTCGGTCAGCGTCTCTCCTACAGATATCTGGAGCGCTGGAGCGCTTCCGCGTTGGTCCAACGTAAACGGATTAATCGCTGATCTCCACGCGACCGGCACCGATGAGAGCGGCCAACCAGCAGGAACTCTAATTGGCGAACCCTTCGTAAATTGGACGCAGGGCGGATTAACGGCGCCATTCGGCAGTCTGGTCGGCTCAATCGGCGGGGGAAATTTCTTTCTGGTTGGAACATCATTTTCGGGCGTCGCGCCTGCGTCCGGAGAGTTGCAATTGTGGTTTTTTGATCAGAATAATGGTGACAACACTGACCACATTTCGGCGAATGTTACGACCGGCGTTGGTAGCGTCCCCGAGCCCTCCACGTGGGCCATGATGATCCTTGGTTTCTTCGGCATCGGCTTCATGGCGTATCGGCGGAAGCAGAACGGACCGGCGCTTCGCATCGCCTGATCTCCTGTCCATCAGCTCCACGAGAGGCCGCCTTCGGGCGGTCTTTTTGTTTGGCCTACCCCGCCGATCCACCGCTATCTTTAGTCTGGGGTGATTGACTCAACCGAGGCGGGAGCGTCGGATGGTCCCTTTCTCTGGGGGGAAGTCACATGCGCCGTATCCTCTTAGCAGGACTGTTTTTTGTCACCTTGGTCGGACCTGCATCGGCGTTCGTCGAAACTTACACCTACACTGGGAATTTCGGATCATCCTACGATCCGAGCGCAGGTGAATTCACAGAAGTTCTGTATTACGACACGGTGCTTGGCATGGGAGTGGGTGCGACGTTAAGTGTTGATTTCGGTTTGGGCGAGCCAACCTCAAACACCACCAACAGCGCCTACTGGCAGGTAGATCAGGTTCAGTACTTCTATGATCCCACGGGTCAGCTAGATGGCGAGACCTACGACGACGAGACAGGCTGGTTGTCTTTTTCTTCGGATCACACAGGAAGCATAGGTTACACCATCGACGAGGGGTACAATAGTATTTGTTGCGGAGGACATGACGCGATCAGGGGTGATTCTCCAACAACTCTTCTGGACCACTCTCGTCATCACAGCCGATATCCCTGAACCTTCCACTTGGGCAATGCTGCTGATCGGGTTCGCAGGGATCGGCTTCATGACCTACCGCAAGCGCGGCACTCTCTCGTTCGCCTAGAAATTATATCCATTGGCCGGGCTGTGCTGATTTGCGTTCAAGTTACCTCGATCGGTGGAAGCAGTCGCAGCGTTCCAAATCCCCGCCTCGGCCAGTGCGACCGTCCCTGTCAGGGAAGACACCCGCACCACGCGAAGATTGTTTGCGGAAATAGACCCGGTTACTCCCGCAGCTCCGGTCTGATCTGTACCATCTACGTTGATGGCTGACGCCGTACCGTTGCCGTTCGCCAGGCCGTTAATGGCGTGCCACGAACTATTCGCCGCTGCCAAATCTAAGTTGGTGCCCGCACCTACGAAGGCATTTCCCGTCGTGTCAAATCCCATGCCTGCACTCCCGCTCACTCCGATCATGGGTATATTGGTGGTGCCGCTTGTTCTTATGATCACGCCTGAGAAGGCAATCGGCTGTGTTTCTGCGGCACAGGTTGAAACCTGCAAGGTACCGACCGTGCCCGATGCTGAACAGCGGGAAGCGTTCCGGTTGGGGTTGAATTAAGCAATAGCGCCGGCATCGATGCCAAGGTCGCCTGCACGACATCGCAAGTGCCGGGACTGATCTGGTTGTACATTTTCGATACGCTGCACCCAGCGGCGCAGGCTGTTGGCAGATTTACAGACCCCGCGCAATACGTCCCCGTTAAATCTGCAAAGCCGTTTGTCGCCGCCTTGATGGTGCAAGCTGCCGCGCCACCGCTTGTCAGAACCACATCGCAAAGATTGCCAGTCGAAGCAGCGTAAGAACCATTATAAGCCCGAGCGCAACTGAACCACGCATAGGGGCTTGTGCTAAAAACATCGCCAGGTCCTTGGTAGGACGCCGCATGAGGTGCCGATCCCACCCCCATCAGCATCATCGATCCGGCTTTTACCGGCGAGACGACCGCAAAGACGATCGCCCCCAGAGCAATCAGGAACGTGAGAAGTTTGGCGCGCATGGCGGTCTCCATCAATGGGCTAGCTCGCCATCACGGCGGGCTGTCTATTCTTTGGGGCCTCTGATCGAAGAGATCCGGCGCTTCACAGCGCTGGCATTGCCTGCCCCTTCGGCAAACTCAAAATCCGTTTTCTCAGACGGCCCGCAGCGTTCCCTTGCGGGCTTTCTTTTCCATCCGCTCGCGCTGCACTCGGCTCAATCCGGCCGGTATCACTGGCAGATCGCGCAGCTTTCCATGCCTGCCAGTCGATCGGCACAGGCATGATGTGTTGACCGATCTGATCCTCTTCCCAGCGGTGCAGGACGCGCTGGGTTATTGAGTTCTGGCGTCACTGTCGTCACCGCTGCAAAACCGCCGACATAGCAGCGACCATCCGGATTGACGTCGTGGCGCTGGCACTCGATCGTGAAGCGAAGCGCTTCGATCGCGGCTTCCGGATCTCTGTTCACGTCGAAGCGCTCAAACCCCGACTGCAAGACAATTGCCGGCGAAAGGCATGGCCCCTGGATGACGTCGCCAAGTTTCGTCAGGTTCATTTCGCCTGGCACGATGTTTGTGCCCTTCGCGATGCCTTCCCGCTGCTCTTCGGTGAAATTGCGCGGTAGCTTGGCAGTGGTTTCGATCACGTAAGCCTCTGGCATTTCGCGTCGCGACGACCAGCCGGCGAAAATAAGCTCGACATGGTGCTCAGCCAGATTGAACATGTCGACAATCGCCGGCAGTTCCTCCGCGATACGGTCGACCGCATCATCAAAATTCTGGAATAGGCTGCTCAGCGACCACGCGATCAAAGCCCCACCGATCGCCGATCCGCGCGTCGCGACGACGCCCGGCCAATGCGGCATCGGGTAGCTTTTGTCCCCGATCGACAGCAAAATGCCGTCGTCATCGTAGGCCGCCGCGTCCGTCATGACATGGACGCATCTATGCCGCGGCTGGCAAATTATATTCGTCACCGACATTTCGTTTTTCGTCCTGATTGATGAGAGCGGGAGTGCGGTTCTCTTTCGGCACCCCACTTTTGCCAACTCTCTCCACGACAGCGGCCAACTCGCATGCGCCTGGAGACGCACCGAGGCTCTTGTTTTGGGTGCTCTGCTTCGCTATCGCCGCGTCCAGTTGAGCACCGCCCAGCGCCTTATTGTAGGTATCCAGCGTGATTTTACCGCCCGCAAGATCGACCGCAAGTTGCTTCGTCGCTGCATCCAACTTGTCTTGCGCCGTTGCCGCGCTCCCAAGCGCACTCACCAACTCCTTTGCCCGTGTGGCCTGATCGCCAGGTGATCCTAAAGTAGAGGATGATCCTGATGAGAAAGAAGGTGATCGCGGCCCTTCCGCCGCATGCGAGGGATTAAAGTTAGCTCCAAAATCATTGCCAAAAAGCGAGCTGCTGCTGGATGCCGCAGATCTGGCCGGTGCCGAAAAGGCCCCCATCGCCGCAATCGTCGTGGAGAAGACGGCCCCGCTCAGCTTGATGAAATCCAAGAGCGAGCGGAAGTCGTCCGATAGAGCGAACTCTTTCGCAAACTGCGAGATCGACAGCATCGTGTCGGCGAAACTCTTTTCGCTCGTAAGAATTTGCGTTGTGAAGACGCTTTGGAAATTGTGCGATGCCGCTTCCGTCGCGCTGTTGATTTGTGTCGTGAGGAGTGCCCATTGAGCGATTTGCTGCTGTGAAATCGAATTGGCTTGATTTTCGGAAGTTAAACCAGAGATCCCCCCAGCGGTGGCCGTAGCGCTAAGGACCTGACCCTCAGCCGCACCGCCACGGCCGAACGCCGCCCGAGTGATCAAAGCCTGCTGCTGAGCATTCGCCGCCGCGTAGGCCTGTGCCAGCAAATTCCACGCAGTTGCGGAATCCTTTGTGACGGACAATTGACTGACGAGCTGCGGGTTGACCTTTGAAAGTTCCGTGTAGAGCGTGCCCGAGCCATCTTTAAGCTGCCCGAGAGCGACCGAGAATTTCTCAAAAGCTGATACGTTGTCGTTGGCCGAAACGCCGACCTGTGCCGCCGCCTCGTTCAGGGCCTGGATCTGCGTCGTGTTCAGGCCGATGATCGCCGCAGCCTGGGTGAGGGTTTGAGCCCATTGGCCGGCCTCGTTGGCCTGATCCTTCAAGGCATCAAATCCGGCCGCCACTGCAGCCAGGCCGACACCGACCGCGAGGCCGATCGGCCCGAACGCAGCCAACCCGGTTCCGACCGGTCCCAGACCGGCCGACAGCGCGACCATCTGGGTTTTGACCCCTGACAGAGCAACCGCAAACGGCGAAGCCTTTTTCCCGGCATCGTCGAAGCGCTGCGAGGCCAGCGCCATCAGTTGATTGTAGCGGTCGACCGAGACAAGCCCCTGGTCGAAAGACTTACCCAGCAACGTTTGCGCGTTGCTCAGCTGCGTAGCGGCACGGTAGGCCGGATCGAGCTGACCCTGAAGCTTATTATAGGATGCCGCAGCGATTGTGGTCGACTTCGTCGTGGTATCAGACGCGACCGCCACGTTACCGTATGAGGTCGCCAGGGAATTCATGGATTTGGTGGCG
>CAWHQK010000069.1:0-7831 GCA_963831435.1 uncultured Acidobacteriota bacterium | reverse complement strand
TCACTGGCGCTGTGTTACTCCGGTTTCTTGTTCCTGTTGCGACGCGGCGGTCGAGGACGGCCGGCCGCTGCAGATGTACGCCGTGGTGCTGGCGTTGTTGACGGTCGTCGCGGTGGCCGTCGGGTTCGCGTCGCGCAGTCTGGACATCTCACCCGGCTGGCCCACGGCCGGGTGGCTGATCGTGGTCACCGTGACCGGCCAGTTGCTCGGGTGGCTGCTTGTGGCTTTCTGCACTCCGCGGCTTCCCAGCGATGTCGGGTCCGCCCTGCTTCTGCTCACGCCGATCGGTGCCGTCGTCCCGGGTCGTGGATATCGCCGAGCGGCCTTCGGCGCTGCAGCTGGCGGGTTGCGCGCTGGTGCTGGTCGCGAGCTACGCCGGGACTGCCCGCCGATAGGGTGAGCGAGTGCTCGACTACATCCGCGACGCCGCCGAGATCTACCGGCAGTCGTTCGCGACAATCCGCGCCGAGGCGGACCTCTCGCGCTTTCCCGACGACATCGCGCGCGTGGTGGTGCGGCTGATCCATACCTGCGGGCAGGTCGACGTCGCCGAGCACGTCGCCTTCAGCGATGACGTCGTCGCCAAAACTCATGCCGCGCGGCCGCAGGCGCGCCTGTGCTGTGCGATTCGTCGATGGTGGCCGCGGGCATCACGAAATCCCGGCTGCCTGCCGGCAACGAGGTCGTATCGCTGGTCGCCGACGCCCGAGCGGCCGATTCACTGCGCGGTTGGCAACTTGCGCCGCGCACCAAGCGATCAAGGACACGCCGGTTGTCATGGTCCCCGCCATAGCGACAAGCCAACCCTGGTGCGCGACTTGGTTGCCCGAAATCATGGATTCATTACCTAGTGTGTTGAAGAATCGAGGAGGGGTAAAGACGGGAGATGGTCGTTGGCGGGTCATTACCGATGTAGAAGCACTTGGATTTTTGAAGTTTTGTGTTCGGTACCAGGGCGTCACGTAGCGGAAAAGTGGATCACGCAATCACCTTGGGCATTCAAAAATCGGGGGAACACACTAGGGAACAACCTGGCCTAAACCTGCCTATTTGTGACCACCAAAACGCTTGGGAAACCGTCGAAACCATTTGTTTGGGGTTTCTGATCGAAAATCAGTAGGTTGTAGGTTCGATTCCACCGCGCTCACCAACTAACCCACACTCAGCGCCAGTCACCGTTTGTGTCGAAATTCTTATCGCAGAATGTAATTTGCAGCCACTTTCTGAAATGAGGAAACTTGGAGCTCTTTGGTGGCTTCATTCCAGTTCAATTCAGGTGCAATCATGTCTGCAATCGCCGGTGCGATTGCCAAAGCCGCGCGTGCATTCAGTATGAGCGCACGCGTGCGGCGAGCCAGAACGTCTTCCACCGTGCACGCCATTTCCTGGCGCACGGCCCAGATCACTTCAGCTTTAATGTAACGCAAAGCCGGATGTAGAGGTTCCCCAAGGCTGGCATCATGCAGGATGAGTTTCTGCAATTCATATGCATCCGAACCGTAGACGGCCATTGGTCCGAATTGCTTGGCTGAGCTGTGGAAGCCGTGGATATTTAAATGTTGCGTGATGCAGGGACGCTCCGGCAACTGCGCGAGGGTCGCCGCCTGGTCCACGCAATCTTCGGCCATGTGACGATAGGTGGTCCACTTGCCGCCGGACATGTCACCAGTCCGGAGTTCGTCAATATGGATGACGTGGTCGCGAGACAACGACGAAGTATTGCCCGCATCGCCGGACGCGCACCAGCGGACGAATGCCCGCGAACACGCTTAGCACATCGTCGCGCGTAGGTGGCTTTGCCAGATAGCAGCGCGCAGTCGAGAGAATGAAATCAATCTCCTGCTCCATGCGCGACCGGCTCAAGCGTCGGCGCTTCGATCAGCGTGTCTGTGGTGCCGACCAGTGTGTGACCGTGCCACGGGATGGCAAAAATGAACGCGACCATCGCTGGTATGGGGGACCATGATCGCGCTATCGCCCGCCAGGAAAGCCGAGTCGAAGACCAGTGAATTCCCTGGCTGGGCTTGATCATCGGTGCCACTGTTGGATCGGCATTGCAACGCAGGCGGTCTGCGAATGCGCCTGTGGCGTTGATCACAACTTTTGCTCCGGCACGAATTCATCGCCGTTTCACTGTCGCGAGCGATGACGCCGTTGACGAATCCTTGCGCGTCCTTCGTCAGCCCAGTCACCTCGACATAATTCAGCAAAGTCGCGCCCTGTTCATGCGCTGTGGCGACCATGTGGATGAGCAGGCGGGCATCGTCGAACTGGCCATCGTAAGTATATGGCGCCGCCGCGCAGACCTTCGGTCTTGAGCGTCGGGAAATGTCGCAAGGTTTCCTCGCGCGAGAGATGCGCGATTCACCGAAACCGTACCTGCCGGCCAGCAATCGTAAAGCTTCAGCCCGAGTCCGTAGAAGGGAGCTTCCCACCAGTCGTAGTTGGGAACGATGAAGGCGAGGTTGTGCACCAGGTGGGGAGCATTCTGTAGAAGGCAGTCCGCGTTCCTTGAGCGCCTGCATCACCAGGCCATGTCGCCCTGTTCAAGATAACGCACGCCGCCGTGGACTAGTTTGGTGCTGCGGCTGGACGTGCCTTTGCCGAAGTCGCTCTGTTCGAGCAGCAGTACATCGTAGCCACGCGAAGCGGCGTCAATCGCAACCCCTACGCCGGTTGCCCCGCCGCCGACAACCACCATGTCCCACGCCTGCTGATGGCTTTCAATGCCGCGCAACATCTCGGTCCGATTCATAGCGTTATTGGCTGTGCGATCAACTGCTATCCGTTGATGCCGGCGGCGTGAATGACGGCGGCTGCGATGCCAGCAGCAATCAGTGGGCCAGCGATTGGAATCAACGCGTATCCCCAATCCGATTTGCCTTTCCCATTGATTGGCAGGATAGCGTGCGCTAATCTCGGGCCAAAATCGCGGGCAGGGTTCATGGCGTAACCCGTGGGGCCACCAAGGCTCAGTCCCAGGGCCCAGACCAACATTCCCCAAAGTGATGGCCCAAATCCAGGCGTCAATCCGGTGGTTGAGACTGCACGGCTGGCAAAGGAGAAGCCGACGATAAGCAAAAACGTGGTGGCGATGATCTCCGTCAAAAGGTTCGCCGGTAATTTGCGGATCGCTGGGCAGGTGCAGAAGGTGGCGAGCTTTGCACCTGCATCATTCGTCTCTTTCCAATGCGGTAGGTAGGTAAGCCACACCAGACCCGCACCTGCGAACCCTCCGAGCGTCTGCGCCAGCCAAAAAGATCCCACGTTCGACCAGTTTCCTGTCAGAAGCGCGACGGTCAATGTGAATGCGGGATTGATGTTCGCGCCCGGACTGCCGAAAGCAATGGCTGTGAAGATGCCGGCGAGGACAGCCAAGCCCCATCCAGTTGCGATGACGATCCAGCCTGAGTTCTCGCCTTTGGATTTTTTCAGAAGGACGTTGGCGACCACGCCATCGCCGAATAGGATCAACACAAGCGTCCCCATAAATTCACCGAGCAGTGGTCCATGCATGTTTCAAATTCCCTCTTTGTGATATTGCGAGTGAATTGAGCCAGTTGCTATTTCAGTTCCACCCAATTGAACGACCGCGTAACCGCTTTTTTCCAGAAATGATAGAGACATTCCCGCGAAGCATCATTCATCGTCGGTTCCCAGCGACGGTCTGCCGACCAGTTTGCAACCAGTTCATCCGTGCTCTTGAAGAAACCTACGGCAAGTCCCGCAGCATAGGCAGCGCCGAGCGCCGTCGTCTCCTTCACCATCGGACATACGACCGGTTTAGCCAGAATGTCAGCCTGGAACTGCATCAGGAGTTCGTTTACTACCATTCCCCCGTCAACACGCAGAACGTCGAGCTCAATTCCCGAATCTCTCGCCATCGCCTCCACTACCTCGCGCACCTGGAATGCGGTCGCCTCGAGCACAGCCCGTGCGATATGCGCTTTGTTGACATAGCGTGTCAGGCCGGCAATTACGCCTCGCGCGTCATCCTTCCAGTACGGTGCATACAGGCCGGAGAATGCCGGCACAAAATATACTCCCCCGTTGTCCTCGACCTCACAGGCCAGCGACTCGATGTCTGTGCTTTTTTCAATCAATCCAAGATTGTCGCGGAGCCATTGCACCAGCGCGCCCGTGATTGCGATGCTGCCTTCAAGCGCATAGACCGCTGGTTTTGTGCCGAACTTGAACGCGACAGTGGTCAACAATCCCGACTTTGATGAGACCGGCGATTCTCCCGTGTTCAACAGAAGGAAGCACCCAGTGCCGTACGTGTTCTTAGCTTCGCCAGGTTTGAAGCAAGCTTGTCCAACGACTGCGGCTTGCTGGTCGCCCAAATCGCCAGCGATAGCCACTCCGGCAATCGGCAAGATTTTTGCGTGTCCATAAATTTCGCTGCTGGAAGCGATTTTTGGTAGCATCTGCCGCGGTACGCCAAAATCACGGAGCAAGTCCGTGTCCCAATTAAGAGTCCGCAGATCCATCAATTGGGTTCGACTTGCATTGGTCACGTCAGTCACATGGACCCCACCCTGGACTCCCCCAGTGAGGTTCCAAATCAAGAATGAATCAATGTTGCCCATCAGAAGATCGCCAGCTTCCGCCTGGTTTTTCGCTCCGGCAATTTCTTCCAGGATCCAGCGCAGCTTGAGGCTGCTGAAGTAAGTCGTGAGCGGAAGCCCGGTTTTTGCACGGTACCGGTCCTGGCCGCCCTGGGCCGCGAAGTCTGTAACTGCAGGCGCCACTCGCGTGTCCTGCCAGACGATTGCATTGCACACCGGTTTGCCCGTTTTTGGGTTCCAGACAACGATTGTTTCACGCTGGTTCGTTATGCCGATCGCCGCCAGGTCTTCGGCGCGCAGGGAAGCAGAAGCCATCGCATCACGGATGACCTCCTGCGTGCGGCCCCAGATTTCCTCTGCGTCGTGCTCTACCCATCCGGGCTTGGGATAAATTTGCCTGTGTTCTTGTTGCGCAACACTGACGATGCGGCAGGAAGAATCAAAAATGATGAAGCGCGTGCTGGTCGTTCCCTGATCGATAGCGCCGATGTAGTTCCCCATACAAAGTGTTCCCGGTGTGGATTGCCTCCCGGGATGGCCTGAATCTCTTGGAGTGCCGCAACGCTATTTAGTGATCTCTTCCGCCGAGCGAAAACAATTTCTACTACGACGAGCCGCCAAAGTCCAACCCTTAATCAGTAGATCGTAGCTTCGATTTCCTACCGCGCTCACCAAATTCAACAATTCGACCGTGGATCCCTCGAAAAAACGTTGTTGATCTTTCTGGCGGTAGAATGAAGAGTCTTCCGGCTGCGTTGATTATGAAATGTCCATTCCTGCCCGGAGAAGCATGACACTTAGCTTGATTCACAATCATTGCCGTCTACATACAATTCCCGCTGTATGGACGCGTCCCCTATTTCCTGCGAAGGTGCGAAGTGGAGTTCGACGGGTGAAGAAAAGATAGGGACTGTTTTCTATCATGCTCACGCGCATGTGTGCTGCGCTCGGTTGCGTAAGTGATGGCCTGCGACATTCGCATTGGCACTTCGGGATACCACTACAAGCACTGGCGCGGTCCTTTCTATCCGCCAGATATTTCCTCCAGCAAAATGCTTGCGTTTTATTCCCAGCGCTTTGACACCGTGGAGCTGAATAACAGCTTCTACCGATTGCCTACTGAAGCGGCCTTTGACGATTGGCGCGCCTCTACGCCGCGGAATTTTGTCTTCGCCGTAAAAGCCAGCCGGTACCTGACTCACAACAAAAAACTGAAAGATCCGGAGAACGCCCTCCACAACTTTCTTCCTCGCGTTGAGCGCCTTGGCGCAAAGCTTGGTCCAGTCTTGTTTCAACTTCCGCCGAGATGGCAGAAAAATTATGAACGGCTGCAGGCCTTATTGGAGGTCTTGCCCACGGCTTTTCGTTATGTTTTTGAGCTGCGCGACCACAGTTGGATTAAGCCTGAAATCAATGATCTTCTGGCACGATTTCGCGCCGCATTCTGCATTTACGAACTTGCCGGGTTTCAATCGCCGCTTACGGTGACCACCGACTTCGCATACGTGCGTCTTCATGGACCGGGGGCCGAAAAATATCAGGCCAGCTACAGCCACGCCAGCTTGCAGCGATGGCGCCGCCAAATCGAAATTTGGGCCAGGACGTTAAAGACTGTATATATTTATTTTGACAATGATCAGGCCGGATATGCCGCCCAGAATGCGTTAAGCCTAAAACGCATGCTTTCCGAAAGCGCTACTCCGCCGTAGTCGGATCAATGACCGCTTTAATCTCCGAAACTTTGTTCGCGGGGAAGCCGCCCTGGCGAGCGTGTTCGCGGACGATTTCTTCGTTGGGCGCGATGTAGATGCAATAAATCTTATCTCCGGTAACGAAGCTTTCACCCACTGAATTTCCGGGCCAAGCTTCCGCAAAACGCCGCATGAAGTTTGCGAGATGGCTTGCATCTGTTCAGCGTTCAGTTGTCCCGCTCCGGGAACTTCACGCTCAATAACGTACTTTGGCATATCACTTCCGCGATTCCTCAGGCTCGAACGACCTTTCGCAATATTATATAGCGCGTGGCGCAGGAAGCTGGAAACTTCCCGCATCACGGACACGGATGTTCAGAAGGCGGAGTGGCCGGAAAGCCGGGAATATGTACCGCTGGAGTTCCCGGCGAATCGTCGGTCGCGGGGGTTCCTGGGATGTCTATGTCCGGCGTGCCAGGGCTTCCCGGATCGTAGCAGGTGCCGGTGGTGGAAGTGTCAGGAAATGGGCTTGTATCAGATGACGGCACGGGCGGTTGTGGACGTGGCGCGATTGGCTGTTCCGCTACAGGATGCCTTTCAGTTTGCCGCACGGCGCCGGTGACCTGGTCCTGTTGCAGAATGAGCGGCTGTTCGAGGGACATCTCGACGGGAGCACCCTCGTCCAGATAGAAATTCCGCGAATGTACGAGCAGCGCAAAACCGATGGCGCCGCCCACAGCCAGGCCGACCATCGTGCCGATGGCGATGCCTTTCAAGTGGCTTGCCGGGAACGGTCAAGCTGTTCGAAACGCCGTTCATGCAACCGGGCGTCGGGACCCCACAATTAGGCGGCAGCGAAGCCGTAAGCGTTGTGGGAGTAGAACTGCTGGCTGCGCGGCCTATCAATGCTCCCACGCCTAGACCTGCGGCGGGCGCAACGAATGTGCCAACCATTTCTCCTTTGCCAAGATCTTTAATCGCGTACCTTCATCGCTCGTTAATGTTGCCGGGCCGGAGATTGGAGCCACATAACCGTTCGGGAAAGTCACCGACATAGATTGCAGATGGAGTATTCCGCGGCCGCTTTTGTTTTCGAGCTTTTCCACTTTTCCTTGAATATAGGTGCCGGGCGGAATCACCACTTGATTTCCCGAGTCAACCGGAGAAGCGATTTGCGCGTAAATATCATCGCCACGATGGACATACTTACTCTGGATAGGATGCGTAAGCACAAGAGCAATCCTGGTTCTGGCGGGAATGGTGATTGTCGCTTCCGCGGACGTGCTGACATTCTGCGAATCGCTTAGTGCGTTAGGTTGAGCCGTTGTGGGCAATGATTGCGCAAAACCGGAAATCGTAAAAAGCAGCGCCGTAGTGAGCGCGAGGCATTGCCTTGTTCTCACTTTAATCAAAGATTGAACTCTGCGCGGGATATACCAGGTAGGCAAAGTACTGACGGAAGCCATTTTGAAACCTCCTATTATGGAGGCTGAACCGACCGTCGAAGTGGCGCTTTGGCGTTCTGGAATCAGCTCTCTGCCATGGTAACCACACTGGCTGCTGGAAGTTGTG
>CAWHQK010000068.1:0-15515 GCA_963831435.1 uncultured Acidobacteriota bacterium | reverse complement strand
TTGATTTCTTTGTCGGCGATGATGCGGCCTTCGACCGTATCTACGAAGAACATTTTTCCTGGCTGAAGGCGGCCTTTGCTCTTCACGGTTTCCGGAGGCACGGCGAGCACGCCGACCTCAGAGGAAAGCACGACAAGATCATCTTTTGTGACGACATAACGGCCGGGGCGCAGGCCATTGCGGTCGAGCGTTGGGGCGATCACCGCCATCGGTAAAGGCAATGGCGGCGGGGCGATCCCACGGCTCCATAAGCGAAGCATGGTATTCGTAAAATGCACGCTTGTCCGCCTGCATGTGCGGATTCCCCGACCAGGCTTCAGGAATCAACATGGCCATCACGTGCGGAATGCTGCGGCAGGATTGCACCAGCATTTCCACCGCGTTATCCAAGCTGGCCGAGTCGCTTCCTCCGGGCGCAATGATCGGGAAGAGCTTCTTCATGTCGTCGCCAAAAACCGGCGAAGCGAGGACGGATGCGCGCATGCATCCACGCAACGTTGCCCTTGAGCGTGTTGATCTCGCCGTTGTGCGCGATGTAGCGATAAGGATGCGCAGCGCCAACTGGGAAACGTAGTTGTGGAGAAACGCTGGTGCACAAGGCAAAGCGCGCTGACCACATCCGGATCGGCCAACTCGCCGTAGAAATTCGCGATCTGCGGCGCAAGCAAGAGTCCCTTGTAAACAATCGTCCGCGCGGAGAGTGATGGAATGTAAAACAACTCTTTGTCTTCCATCTCGGACTGCGCCACTTCACGCTCTGCAAGTTTGCGGATTACGTAAAGCTTGCGTTCAAACGCATCTTCGTCAAGTTCCGGAGGGCATGCTACGAAAATCTGCTGAATGTAAGGCTGCGACTGCCGGGCCACGCGGCCGATGGCATCGCCGTCGCACGGCGTGTCACGCCAGCCGAGAACGGAGAGGCCTTCTTCCTTTACGATCCGCTCGAGAATGCCTTCCGATTGCAGTCGCTGGTGCTTCTCCACCGGCAGAAAAGTCATGCCCACGGCGTACTTGCCGGGTTCAGGCAGCGTGAATCCAAGCTTTGAACATTCACGGTCAAAAAACTTATGCGGAATCTGAATGAGGATGCCTGCGCCGTCTCCGGTTTCAGGATCGCAGCCGCAGGCGCCTCGATGGGTCAGGTTAACGAGGACCTGGATTCCCTTGCGGATGATGTCATGGCTCTTTTGACCACGAATGCTCGCCACAAACCCCATGCCGCACGCATCGTGTTCATTCGCAGGATCGTAGAGTCCCTGCGCTGGGGGAAGGCCGTAAAGATGTTTGTGGCGCTGCATGGCTCTTGCGTCTCCTACAACAGATCAATTTAGGGAATAAAATGTCCTTACCGTGACATCTGACGGTAAAGACCGGATCGTGCCCTGGTTGATTTCTATTATCAACGAGATTCCGCTCCAACCATACAGAAAAGTGCAATTCAGAATTTCGATGGCGGCAATGGAAATTTTGGGACGATCAGCCATAACTCCATTGTCAAGAGTTATTTAACCCATACCTCGATATTTGACGATTTGCCTTGAATTGTTATGCCGGTAGCTTGCTGTTTATTGCGGCCCGGTTTTGCTGATTGGTAAAATTAATAACTCGCATGCGGGCAGCCGGCGATTTCAGCTATATTCACTGACAGTATGTTATCTGCCGGTCGGAAGACGAGCTGGACTACTATGCGGCCCATTACAAGAGGCACTCGAATTATCGTCTTCTGGCCCGGGCGCAGTTGAGCAAGCAATAATAAAAAGCTCAAACACCCACTGTCAGAACGACTGGCGAGTGGGATTTTTTATGTTTGCAGCAAAAATTCTAGGGAGGGTTATGCAAGACCGTAGCTCAAGTATTTCAAGGCTGGTGGTTCGATGATTGTCATGAAATTCGGAGGCACGTCGGTGGAAAGCGCAGCCGCCATTCAGCGGGTAGCTGAAATCGTGCGCAGCCGCCGCAAGCAGGACCCGATTGTGGTGGTCAGCGCAATGGCAAAGGTCACCGATCAGCTAGTGGCGATGGGACAGAAAGCGGCATCGGGTGATGCGGAAGGCGCTCTGGAATTATTGCCTGCGTTGAAAGAACGGCATTTGGCTGCCGCGAAGTCGTTACTCAGTCCGAAAGTTTTTACGAAAATCGCGAGCAAGTTGGAGAAAACATTTCTGCAGTTGGGCGAATTTCTGCGCGGAGTTTCAGCGGTCCATGAGCTTTCTCCGCGCAGCAGCGACTTTTTACTTTCGTTCGGCGAATTGCTCTCCAGTCAATTTATTGCTCCGGCGCTTACCGAACTTGGTTTGGAAGCGCAGTGGGTGGATTCACGCGAGTGCGTCATCACGGATGGGACCCATACCTGCGCCCGTCCCCAGGCGGCAGAGACGCGCCAGCGCGCGCAAGCCGTCATTAAGCCGATCCTCGCTAAGCACCGCATTCCGGTGATGGGTGGGTTTATCGCTTCTTCTGTTGATGGCGTTCCTACGACTCTCGGCCGCGGCGGCTCCGATTACACCGCAGCCATCATTGGCGGCGCACTGAATGCGGAGTGCATTGAGATTTGGACCGACGTGGAAGGCATGATGACTACCGACCCGCGGCTTTGTCCCGACGCGCGCACCATCCGCCGCATCAGTTTTAATGAAGCTGCCGAGCTGGCATATTTTGGCGCGAAGGTTTTACACCCGGCAACTCTATTGCCCGCGATCGAAAAAGATATTCCGGTGTACGTTTTGAACTCCCGCAATATTAAAAGCAAAGGGACGCGCATCACGGCGCATGCGCCAAGTGGTAATGAGATGTTCCGCGCCATCACCGCGAAGAATGGAATCAGTCTGGTGAACGTAGTGGCCTCGCGCGGTCTGATGGTCCACAACTTTTTGCGCACAGTGTTCGAGGCGCTCGACCAGCACTCCGCCACCGTGGACCTGGTTGCGATCTCGGAAGTCAGCCTGTCTTTTACGATTGAATCCAAGCGGATGCCCGAGGAACTGCTCGGTCAACTGGAGAAAATTGCCAACGTGACCTGTGAAAACCAGCAGGCGATCATTTGCCTTGTCGGCGAAGACATCCACGGGCGTCACGGAATTGCCGCCAGCGTGTTCAGCACGGTTGCCGAACGCCGGGGTAAACGTGCGCATGATTTCCCAAGGCGCTTCGGAAATCAATATCAGCTTTGTGGTGAAAGAAAGCGAAGTGCCGCAGGCGGTGCGTCATCTGCATGCAAGATTTTTCGGTGAACCTGAGAGCAGCAAGGCAGAGGTAAAACTCTCGTTGCCTGAGGCGAACGGGCGGCGTGCAAACGGCAAGAAGAGCCGCGTTGTGGTGAATTGAAAGCAAACATGAAAACATTCAGTCAGGCTTCCGGCGTCGATGTTCAAAAAGTTGTCGATGTTCAAAAAAAAGAAACGTTGAATGTTGCTATCGTTGGCTTCGGCACCGTGGGCAGCTCCGTCGCAAAAATTCTTTCCAGCCATCCCGCGCCCGGGCTTCGTCTTACGCACGTCTATAACCGTGGGGTCGCTCGCAAAAAGGTTGATTGGCTGCACGGAATAACCTGGACCGAAGACATCAACGACGTTCTTTGCGCCGATGTGGACATTCTCGTGGAAGTCGTCGGCGGATTAAGCCCGGCGGGCGATTGGATCCGCAAAGCTTTGAGTTCAGGCAAATCGGTGGTGACCGCGAACAAGCAGTTAATCGCGCATCACGGGCCGGAATTGATTGCGCTGGCGAAAGAATCTGGTCGTCACATTGCCTTCGGGGCATCGGTTGCCGGCGGAGTTCCGGTGATTTCGGGTTTGCAGGAGGGCTTGGCGGGAGATGAACTCTCCAAGATTTACGGCATTCTGAATGGAACCTGCAATTACATTCTGAGTCAGGTCGATAAGCGTGGAATTTCCTTTACCGAGGCGCTGGCGGAAGCACAGAAGCTTGGCTTTGCCGAGGCAGATCCCACAGACGACGTGGACGGTTATGACGCGCGCCCCAAGCCCACCATTCTTGCCCGCGTGGGACTGCACAGTGATGGCAAGCCGGAAAAGGTCTTATGCCGCTCCATCCGTCCCATTGAAGCCATAGATTTCGTGTACGCGCGGCAGTTGCAATCCACGATTCGCCAGGTTTCCTGGGCTCGGCTCCGTCGGAGAAAACCTTCTGGCTGCGGTCCAGCCCGCGATCGTTGCCGAGTCGTCTCCGCTGGCTAGCGTTGAGGGCGGACGGAATCTGGTGATGTCCACCGGGAAATTCGGCGGGGAAATTATTTTTGCCGGTCATGGCGCTGGAGGAAATCCAACGGCGGTTGCCGTGGTTTCTGACATTCTTGCTATTGCCCGCGCCAAACATGGCGGCTCGAATGGCCTCGCGGAGATTACCGCCGTCCCACGCAGCGTAATCAACGACTATACGTCGCGCCACTATCTGCGGTTTATTGTGAAGGATCGGCCCGGGATCATCGCCACCATCGCCACGATTCTCTCTAAGAATGACATCAATATTGATTCCGTTCTGCAGAAGCCTGGATATTCTGACGCCAGCTTGCCCCTTGTCATTACGCTAGAATCCTGCAAATCGTCGCTGGTGGAAAAAGCGCTGGAGCAGATGTCCAAATTGGATTTCATGGTCCAGCCCTGCGTGCACTTGCCGATTCTCTAGCGAATTACTTTTTGAAGAGATTTTCAAAGGCCTGGCGTGCGTCTTGCACGCGTGAAGGCCGCGCGGTAGAAGCCCCCGCAGATGACGAGGTTTCCTTTTCCAGCATCACTCGCATGGAATAGAACGAACAGTTGTTCTGCTTGTCCTTGGGAGAGATGCGTTGGGGAATAGGTTGCGTGCACTCGAACCGGCTGGAAGGATCGAAGTGGGTGCACTGCTTACAGGAGTGTAGATCAAAACCGCATTTCGGACATTTGCCGATCGGGCCGGAAACGTTCTGTAACAGATTCCCGCATTGCGAGCAGCGGGACACCGAATGCGTGGCCGCCATTTGCAGCGGTCGAGGGCCAAAGGTATTTTCTTTTCTCGGAGCGGCGGGACCTGGGGAGGACTTTTTCTTGGGAGCCTCGTCGCGATCCTGGTATCCGTGTTGGCGGTACTTCATATCGGGAAAAATCAACCTCCGTTTGGCGTGACATTGTCTCGCGTGGGAGCGGTTTCTTACAAGCGTTAATCCTTCAAAAAGATCCTCGTTCGACGGTATCGGGGTGAATTGTATTTCCCTAGGTCGAATGCTACCATCCGATTAGTGCCAGCCATAGTTGGAGGACGACATGTCAGATCGAGATAGCGGCAGCAGCTTTTTTTGGTTTTTGGCGGGACTCGGCATCGGCGCGGTGGCCGGAATATTGTATGCGCCGCGCGCCGGCAGCGAGACTCGCGAAGTGCTGCGGGTAAAGGCCGAAGAAGGGCGCGATTACATGCGCTCTCGCGCCAAAGATGCCCGGGAACAGGCCGAGCAATGGGTGGATCGTGGCCGCGAAGTCATGAACGAGCAGAAAGAACAATTCCGCTCGGCGTATGAAGCGGGCCGGCAGGCGTATCAGGAAGTGACGACCCAGCCCGGCAATTCACCGAAATCGTAGGAGTGTTTCTTTCGTGGTCCGGTAGCCGGGTCATGAGATGGAGCCATCATCATGGATTACTTGCCAATCTTTATCGCGGTGACTGCGGCAGCGGTAGTGTTGCAGGCCGCGATACTCGGAGCGATGTTTTTCGCCATGCGCAAGACCAGCTCGCGCGTGGAAAAACTCGCGGCCGACCTGACCACTAAAGTCCTGCCCACGGCGGAGCTTGTGCACTCCATGGTTACGGAGCTTCAGCCGAAAATTGAAAGCGCTGTTACCAACGCGAGCGAAGCTACGGCGCTGGTGCATTCTCAGCTGGAACGTTTTGATGTAACTCTGAACGACATCATTGATCGTACGAGGCTGCAGGTAATTCGCGCCGATGAGTTCGTGGGCCGATTACGCTGGACCGTGTGGAGCATACGAACCGAAATAATGCACCGAACGGTGGTGTCGCCGGTGCGGCAGATTTCCGCTCTCATGCAGGGATTAAGCGTCGGCTTCGGCTCGTTGTTCGGAGCGAAGCGCACCCGCCGGAATGGGTCGCCCATTCCCCAAGACGAAATGTTTATCTAGGCAGATCAAAATTCAAAAACAAAGGCAGCGGATGAATCCGCTGCCTTTTATCTTGCCGGCCAATTTACTTTGCGCGTAGCAAAATCTGCGTGCCGCTGTCCAACTTCACGTTATGGTCCTGCGAACTGACAAGAGAATCCTGCATGGATCCCTTTCGGGCTCAGAGAGAGTCCATGCAATCCGCTAACTCCCTGAAAGTTTCTAGGCAGAGGAGCGACCTTTTTCCCGGCGGGCATCCCTGCGTCGGCCTCTTCATGTTCGGCATGTTGGGGCTGGCAGATCCGGTCGCGGATTTGAGCATTGTTCCCCATATTGCCATTGCCTCCGTCGGAGAGCTTCCGGTCATGCCGCTGGGATTCCCCGATGGAGAGGCCCTCCGCATGATCATCGCCATAACCGTTGGTGCCAACCGATGAAAGCGGAGCGCCGATTCCCTGCACCACCGCGCTCAGCGGAATTTCTGGAGCATCCTTCACTTCGATTTTGTCGAAGCGATTCCGAGCTTGGAACTCTTATCGTCATGGCTGAAGGGTTTGGCCTCGACCACCGTGCCCCGTCAGCTTTGGAATTTCTAGGGATCACAATTTTTCGTTGGCCACCAAATCCTGATCAATTTTGCGCAACCAGCGGGTCGCCAGGTTTAGCCTTCTTGGCGTAAACAGATTTATCCAACTCAACCGGAAGAATGGTACCCGGAGAAAAGTGCAGTCTCAGGGGCATTTGCCGTGGGCGCATTTGCGGCGGGAGCGCTCCCGCCGCAAATGCGCCCACGGCAAATGCCCCTGGACTGCACTTTTCTCCGGGTACCATTCTTCCGGTTGAGTTGGATAAATCCGTTGACGCCAAGAAGGCTAAACCTGGCGACCCGCTGGTTGCGAAAATTGATCAGGATTTGGTGGCCAACGGAAAAATTGTGATCCCTAGAAATTCCAAAGTGATGGGGCACGTGGTCGAGGCCAAACCCTCCAGCCATGACGATAAGAGTTCCAAGCTCGGAATCGTCTTCGACAAAATCGAAGTGAAGGATGCTCCAGAAATTCCGCTGAGCGCGGTGGTGCAGGGAATCGGCGCTCCGCTTTCATCGGTTGGCACCAACGGTTATGGTGATGATATGGGAGGGCCTTCATCGGGGAATCCCAGCGGCATGACCGGAAGCTCTCCTATGGGAGGCAATGGCAATATGGGGAACAATCGCTCAACATCCGCGACCGGATCTGCCAGCCCCAACATGCCTAATCAAGAGGCCGACGCAGGGATGCCCGCCGGGAAAAAGGTCGCTCCTCTGCCTAGAAACTTTCAGGGAGTTAGCGGATTGCATGGACTCTCTCTGAGCCAGGGATCCATGCAGGATTCTCTTGTCAGTTCGCAGGACCATAACGTGAAGTTGGACAGCGGCACGCAGATTTTGCTACGCGCAAAGTAAATTGGCCGGCAAGATAAAAGGCAGCGGATTCATCCGCTGCCTTTGTTTTTGAATTTTGATCTGCCTAGATAAACATTTCGTCTTGGGGAACGGGCGACCCATTCCGGCGGGTGCGCTTCGCTCCGAACAACGAGCCGAAGCCGACGCTTAATCCCTGCATGAGAGCGGAAATCTGCCGCACCGGCGACACCACCGTTCGGTGCATTATTTCGGTTGTATGCTCCACACGGTCCAGCGTACGGCCCACGAACTCATCGGCGCGAATTACCTGCAGCCTCGTACGATCAATGATGTCGTTCAGAGTTACATCAAAACGTTCCAGCTGAGAATGCACCAGCGCCGTAGCTTCGCTCGCGTTGGTAACAGCGCTTTCAATTTTCGGCTGAAGCTCCGTAACCATGGAGTGCACAAGCTCCGCCGTGGGCAGGACTTTAGTGGTCAGGTCGGCCGCGAGTTTTTCCACGCGCGAGCTGGTCTTGCGCATGGCGAAAAACATCGCTCCGAGTATCGCGGCCTGCAACACTACCGCTGCCGCAGTCACCGCGATAAAGATTGGCAAGTAATCCATGATGATGGCTCCATCTCATGACCCGGCTACCGGACCACGAAAGAAACACTCCTACGATTTCGGTGAATTGCCGGGCTGGGTCGTCACTTCCTGATACGCCTGCCGGCCCGCTTCATACGCCGAGCGGAATTGTTCTTTCTGCTCGTTCATGACTTCGCGGCCACGATCCACCCATTGCTCGGCCTGTTCCCGGGCATCTTTGGCGCGAGAGCGCATGTAATCGCGCCCTTCTTCGGCCTTTACCCGCAGCACTTCGCGAGTCTCGCTGCCGGCGCGCGGCGCATACAATATTCCGGCTACCGCGCCGATGCCGAGTCCCGCCAAAAACCAAAAAAAGCTGCTGCCGCTATCTCGATCTGACATGTCGTCCTCCAACTATGGCTGGCACTAATCGGATGGTAGCATTCGACCTAGGGAAATACAATTCACCCCGATACCGTCGAACGAGGATCTTTTTGAAGGATTAACGCTTGTAAGAAACCGCTCCCACGCGAGACAATGTCACGCCAAACGGAGGTTGATTTTTCCCGATATGAAGTACCGCCAACACGGATACCAGGATCGCGACGAGGCTCCCAAGCAAAAGTCCTCCCCAGGTCCCGCCGCTCCGAGAAAAGAAAATACCTTTGGCCCTCGACCGCTGCAAATGGCGGCCACGCATTCGGTGTCCCGCTGCTCGCAATGCGGGAATCTGTTACAGAACGTTTCCGGCCCGATCGGCAAATGTCCGAAATGCGGTTTTGATCTACACTCCTGTAAGCAGTGCACCCACTTCGATCCTTCCAGCCGGTTCGAGTGCACGCAACCTATTCCCCAACGCATCTCTCCCAAGGACAAGCAGAACAACTGTTCGTTCTATTCCATGCGAGTGATGCTGGAAAAGGAAACCTCGTCATCTGCGGGGGCTTCTACCGCGCGGCCTTCACGCGTGCAAGACGCACGCCAGGCCTTTGAAAATCTCTTCAAAAAGTAATTCGCTAGAGAATCGGCAAGTGCACGCAGGGCTGGACCATGAAATCCAATTTGGACATCTGCTCCAGCGCTTTTTCCACCAGCGACGATTTGCAGGATTCTAGCGTAATGACAAAGGGCAAGCTGGCGTCAGAATATCCAGGCTTCTGCAGAACGGAATCAATATTGATGTCATTCTTAGAGAGAATCGTGGCGATGGTGGCGATGATCCCGGGCCGATCCTTCACAATAAACCGCAGATAGTGGCGCGACGTATAGTCGTTGATTACGCTGCGTGGGACGGCGGTAATCTCCGCGAGGCCATTCGAGCCGCCATGTTTGGCGCGGGCAATAGCAAGAATGTCAGAAACCACGGCAACCGCCGTTGGATTTCCTCCAGCGCCATGACCGGCAAAAATAATTTCCCCGCCGAATTTCCCGGTGGACATCACCAGATTCCGTCCGCCCTCAACGCTAGCCAGCGGAGACGACTCGGCAACGATCGCGGGCTGGACCGCAGCCAGAAGGTTTTCTCCGATTAGCTCAGCCCAGGAAACCTGGCGAATCGTGGATTGCAACTGCCGCGCGTACACGAAATCTACTGGCTTCAATGGGACGGATGGAGCGGCATAAGACCTTTTCCGGCTTGCCATCACTGTGCAATCCCACGCGGGCAAGAATGGTGAGCTTGGCGCGCGCGTCATAACCGTCCACGTCGTCTGTGGGATCTGCCTCGGCAAAGCCAAGCTTCTGTGCTTCCGCCAGCGCCTCGGTAAAGGAAATTCCACGCTTATCGATCTGACTCAGAATGTAATTGCAGGTTCCATTCAGAATGCCGTAAATCTTGGAGAGTTCATCTCCCGCCAAGCCCTCCTGCAAACCCGAAATCACCGGAACTCCGCCGGCAACCGATGCCCCGAAGGCAATGTGACGACCAGATTCTTTCGCCAGCGCAATCAATTCCGGCCCGTGATGCGCGATTAACTGCTTGTTCGCGGTCACCACCGATTTGCCTGAACTCAAAGCTTTGCGGATCCAATCGCCCGCCGGGCTTAATCCGCCGACGACTTCCACGAGAATGTCCACATCGGCGCAAAGAACGTCGTTGATGTCTTCGGTCCAGGTTATTCCGTGCAGCCAATCAACCTTTTTGCGAGCGACCCCACGGTTATAGACGTGCGTAAGACGAAGCCCGGGCGCGGGATGGCTGGAAAGAATTTTTGCGACGGAGCTGCCCACGGTGCCGAAGCCAACGATAGCAACATTCAACGTTTCTTTTTTTTGAACATCGACAACTTTTTGAACATCGACGCCGGAAGCCTGACTGAATGTTTTCATGTTTGCTCCAATTCACCACAACGCGGCTCTTCTTGCCGTTTGCACGCCGCCCGTTCGCCTCAGGCAACGAGAGTTTTACCTCTGCCTTGCTGCTCTCAGGTTCACCGAAAAATCTTGCATGCAGATGACGCATGCCTGCGGCACTTCGCTTTCTTTCACCACAAAGCTGATATTGATTTCCGAAGCGCCTTGGGAAATCATGCGCACGTTTACCCCGGCGTCGGCAACCGTGCTGAACACGCTGGCGGCAATTCCGTGACGCCCGTGGATGTCTTCGCCGACAAGGCGAATGATCGCCTGCTGGTTTTCACAGGTCACGTCGGCAATTTTCTCCAGTTGACCGAGCAGTTCCTCGGGCATCCGCTTGGATTCAATCGTAAAAGACAGGCTGACTTCCGGGAACGGTACCAGGTCCACGGTGGCGGAGTGCTGGTCGAGCGCCTCGAACACTGTGCGCAAAAAGTTGTGGACCATCAGACCGCGCGAGGCCACTACGTTCACCAGACTGATTCCATTCTTCGCGGTGATGGCGCGGAACATCTCATTACCACTTGGCGCATGCGCCGTGATGCGCGTCCCTTTGCTTTTAATATTGCGGGAGTTCAAAACGTACACCGGAATATCTTTTTCGATCGCGGGCAATCAGTTGCCGGGTGTAAAACCTTCGCGCAAAATATGCCAGCTCGGCAGCTTCATTAAAACTGATGCGGCGGATGGTGCGCGCGTCGGGACAAACCCGCGGGTCGGTAGTCATCATGCCTTCCACGTCGGTCCAAATCTCAATGCACTCCGCATTCAGTGCGCCGCCAATGATGGCTGCGGTGTAATGAGCCGCCGCGGCCGAGAGTCGTAGGAACGCCATCAACAGAAGAAGCGATAAACCCACCCTCACCGGAATGCGGTGCTTCGCGAGGATCGGCTTAATGACGGCTTGCGCGCGCTGGCGCGTCTCTGCCGCCTGGGGACGGGCGCAGGTATGGGTCCCATCCGTGATGACGCACTCGCGTGAATCCACCCACTGCGCTTCCAAACCAAGTTCGGTAAGCGCCGGAGCAATAAATTGACTGGAGAGCAATTCGCCGAACGAAAGTAAAAAGTCGCTGCTGCGCGGAGAAAGCTCATGGACCGCTGAAACTCCGCGCAGAAATTCGCCCAACTGCAGAAATGTTTTCTCCAACTTGCTCGCGATTTTCGTAAAAACTTTCGGACTGAGTAACGACTTCGCGGCAGCCAAATGCCGTTCTTTCAACGCAGGCAATAATTCCAGAGCGCCTTCCGCATCGCCCGATGCCGCTTTCTGTCCCATCGCCACTAGCTGATCGGTGACCTTTGCCATTGCGCTGACCACCACAATCGGGTCCTGCTTGCGGCGGCTGCGCACGATTTCAGCTACCCGCTGAATGGCGGCTGCGCTTTCCACCGACGTGCCTCCGAATTTCATGACAATCATCGAACCACCAGCCTTGAAATACTTGAGCTACGGTCTTCATAACCCTCCCTAGAATTTTTGCTGCAAACATAAAAAATCCCACTCGCCAGTCGTTCTGACGGTGGGTGTTTGTGCTTTTTATTATTGCTTGCTCAACTGCGCCCGGGCCAAAGACGATAATTCGAGTGCCTCTTGTAATGGGCCGCATAGTAGTCCAGCTCGTCTTCCGACCGGCAGATAACATACTGTCAGTGAATATAGGCTGAAATCGCCGGCTCCCGCATGCGAGTTATTAATTTTACAATCGGCAAAACCGGGCCGCAATAAACAGCAAGCTACCGGCATAACAATTCAAGGCAAATCGTCAAATATCGAGGTATGGGTTAAATAACTCTTGACAATGGAGTTATGGCTGATCGTACCAAAATTTCCATTGCCGCCATCGAAATTCTGAATTGCACTTTTCTGTATGGTTGGAGCGGAATCTCGTTGATAATAGAAATCAACGAGGGCACGATTCGGTCTTTCCGTCAGATGTCACGGTAAGGACGGTTTCTTCCCTAAATTGATCTGTTGTAGGAGACGCAAGAGCCATGCAGCGCCACAAACATCTTTACGGCCTTCCCCCAGCGCAGGGTCTTTACGACCCTGCGAACGAGCACGATGCATGCGGCATCGGGTTTGTGGCCAGCATTCGTGGGAAAAGAGCCATACCATCGTTGAGCAGGGCATTCAGGTCCTGATTAACCTGACCCACCGCGGCGCATGCGGTTGCGATCCTGAAACCGGCGACGGCGCCGGCGTGCTGATCCAGGTTCCGCACAAGTTCTTTGCGCGGGAATGCGCGAAGTTGGGTTTCGAAGCTGCCTGCACCCGGCGAGTATGCCGTGGGCATGACTTTTCTGCCGGTTGAGAAGCAACCCCGGCTGAACTGCGAAGGTGTTCTTGAGCGCATCATCCAGGAAGAGGGCCTTACGGTTCTCGGCTGGCGTGACACGCCGTGTGATGGCGACGCTATTGGCCGGGTGGCTCGGGCCTCGCAGCCGTATATTCGAGCAGATTTTTGTCGGCGCGTCCGGCGGAGATGGACGAGGATGCGTTCGAACGCAAGCTGTACGTAGTCCGCAAACTGTGCGGAGAAGGAAGTTGCGGAGTCGGATATTGAAGACAAAGAGTTCTTCTACATTCCGTCTCTTTCCGCGCGGACCATCGTTTATAAGGGCTTGTTGCTGGCGCCGCAGATCGCGAATTTCTATGGCGAGCTTTTCCGATCCCGATGTGACCAGCGCGCTTGTGCCTGGTGCACCAGCGCTTTTCGACCAACACTTTTCCCAGCTGGAAGCTGGCACACCCGTATCGCTATATCGCGCACAACGGCGAGATCAATACGCTGAAAGGCAACGTGGCGTGGATGCATGCGCGGCAGTCAATTCTGGCGTCACCGCTGTTCGGCGATGACATTAAGAAGCTGTTTCCGATCATGCGACCGGGCGGAAGCGATTCGGCAAGTTTCGATAATGCGGTTGAGTTGCTGTTGCAATCCGGCCGGATCTGCCGCACGTTATGGCGATGCTGATTCCCGAAGCTTGGTCGGGGAATCCGCACATCAGGCCGGAAAAGCGGGCATTTTACGAATATCATGCTTCGCTTATGGAGCCGTGGGATGGGCCGGCGGCGATTGCCTTTACCGATGGCCGCGTGATTGGCGCGACGCTCGACCGCAATGGCCTGCGTCCCGGCCGTTACGTGGTCACCGACGAAGATCTGGTCGTGATGGCCTCGGAAACGGGCGTGCTTTCGATTGCGCCGGAAAGGTGAAGAGCAAAGGCCGTCTTCAGCCGGGGAAGATGTTCCTGGTGGATACGGTGGAAGGCCGCATCATCGCCGACAAAGAGATCAAGAAGAGGCTCTGCCGCGCGGCAGCCCTATGCGAGTGGCTGAAGGCAAATCAGATTACCCATCGACCAGCTGCCGGAGCCCGCGCGAGTTCACGCTGCGATCACGAGACCATTCTTTCGCGACAGCGGGCCTTCGGCTATACCTATGAGGATTTGAAGATGATTATGGAGCCGATGGCGACCAAGGGGCCAGGAGCCGGTCGGCTCGATGGGAACCGATACGCCGCTGGCTTGCCTTTCCGACCGAGCCGCAGCCGCTGTTCAATTACTTCAAGCAGTTGTTTGCGCAGGTGACGAACCCGCCGATTGATCCCATCCGCGAAGAGATGGTGATGTCGCTGATCAGCTACATCGGAACCGAGCGCAATATTCTGGACGAGAAGCCGGACAACTGCCACACGCTGAAGTTGCTGCATCCGATTCTGACCAATCGGGAGCTGGAGAAACTGCGGCGGGTCTCGCGCGGAGATTTGTTGGCGACGACGCTATCGCCCTCTACCGCGCGGCGGATGGTGAAGCCGGTCTGAAGATGGCGCTGGATGAACTCGGCCGGCGCGCTTCGCTCGCAGTGAATCGGATACACGTTGCTGATTCTTTCCGACCGCGGTGTGGATAAAGACTACGCGCCTATTCCCAGCCTGCTGGCGCTGGCTGCCGTACACAACCTGCTGGTGCGGGAGGAGACGCGCACCCAGGTCGCGTTGATCCTTGAATCCGGTGAGCCGCGCGAGGTGATGCACTTTGCCTGCTCATCGGATACGGGGCCAGCGCGATTAATCCCTACCTGGCGATTGAGACGTTGGAAGATCTCGGCCTGGCGTGGATATCTGCCGGAGGCTTGAACGCCGGAAGTCGCAGTCAAGCACTTCATCAAGGCCGTCAACAAAGGCCTGCTGAAGACTTTCTCCAAGATGGGTATCTCCACGCTGCAGAGTTATCGGGGCGCACAGGTTTTTGAAGCGATTGGCCTGAACAAAGATTTGGTCGACAGCTTATTTTGCTGGAACGACCTCGCGTCTGGGTGGAGTGGGGCTGGATGTGCTGGCGCGGGAAGCCCAGATGAAGCACGAGTTCGCCTTCCAGCCGCTTACCGATCGGACACCGAACTCGCAGTAGGCGGCAGTTACTACTTCCGCGTGAATGGCGAATATCACCTGCTGAATCCACTGACCATCAGCAAACTGCAACATGCGGTGCGGCAGGGAAGAACTTCGCTACCTTCCAGGAATACACCGATCTGATCGACAAGCAGAACCACAACATGGCGACCCTGCGCAGCCTGATGAGGATCAAGAAGGGAAAGAAACCGGTTCCCATTGAGGAAGTGGAGCCGGCAAAGGAAATTGTCAAACGATTCACTACCGGTGCGATGTCGTTTGGTTCAATCAGCAAGGAAGCCCACGAGACGCTGGCGATCGCCATGAACCGCATTGGCGGGATGTCCAACACTGGCGAGGGCGGCGAAGATGAAGAACGATTCAAACGCGATGCCAATGGAGACTGGCGGCGTAGCGCGGTGAAGCAGGTGGCTTCCGCGCGTTTTGGCGTGACCGCCAATTACCTGGTGAATGCCGCTGAGCTGCAGATCAAGATGGCGCAGGGCGCGAAGCCGGAGAGGGCGGCCAGCTTCCCGGCCATAAAGTGGACGAAGTGATTGCGCGCTTACGGCATTCCATTCCGGGCGTGGGTTGATTTCCCCGCCGCCGCACCACGACATCTACTCGATTGAGGATCTGGCGCAGTTGATCTACGACCTGAAGAACACGAACCCCAAGGCCCG
>CAWHQK010000067.1:0-57409 GCA_963831435.1 uncultured Acidobacteriota bacterium | reverse complement strand
TTTTGTATTGTTGATGATCTTCTTCGTTCATGATCAAGTCCACGTCTTGTGGCAATAGGCAGCGCCGGTCGGGATGCCGTAACGTTCCACGAGCGCCCGATAGCCGCGGCTGCTCATTCCAGGTGGATCGTCTGGGCGAAGGTCTCGAAGCCCAGGTAGCCAGTCCGCCGTATCGCGGTAGGCCTGCTCCACATCGCCCGGGATGCCCCAGGTGATGCCGGTATGCCCGACGTTCATACGCGCTCCTACTGCAAATACGTCGCCAGATGCTTCGCGACCCCGCAACGCTCTGCTGGGCCATGGGCCAGAGGTAGGTGCCCGGGGCGGCTCGATTTTCCAGACACAGCACCGAGGTTGGCAGGGTCCGGGGCATGCTTGGCCAGTTGTCGCATGCTTCGATCGCCACGTCACCTTCGCCGATGGCGCACCCGACCAGCGCCGAGCAGCCCTTGTTGCTTCGAACGAGCAACAGGTCCTTCAGGTGCGTCGCAGCGGTGTAGGGGGCCGCCTCGGTCGCCTCTTCCGGTTCCTCGATCACGGCGTAGGCGTTGCCGGTACTGAGCCGCGCTCGCAGGCCCGGACTGTTGACGCGCTGGATGATCAAGACGACTTCGTGGCCGCGATAGTCGGCGTGATTCTCCAGCGCCAGGACGACGCCTTCCAGGCGGCCGCCTGGGCCAGCGGCGTCAGCGCCGCTACCATCCGATCCAGTTGCTCCGCCAGGGGCGGTTGCGTTGCCAGCGGTCGGAACCGGAGGCCGTGCCGATGACGGTGATGTCCCAACGGACGGCAGCAGGTGCGGACGAAAGAGATGAAACCGTCGGCTGTCTGTGCCGCGCCGTTGGCGATAAACCGGTCGCCCCCACTTCGTCTCCAAGGCGAGGCGGGCCTTCCGCGGCCGCCTCGCCGATCTGGCCGAGCAGGGCGGGATCGTCGCGGGCGGGCCCAATGCCCAGGGCCAGGCTGTCCACGCCCAGTTCGGCACGGGCGATGGCGGCCAGCGGATCACGACCGGTGCCGAGCGAGTGCTGCGCAATTTCCCAGGAGCATGCATGTTCCTATCGTTTCGAAGGTCAGTCGGACCCCTGGGGGACGCTGGGCCCTCCGGCCCTTCGCTGGTCGTCCCGTATTGCGACTCCCGGAGGGCGATAGACGGGGTTCTCGCTGATCGCCAGCGGCAAGGGCACAACCGCTCGGCGGCGCGCTGACTCGTAGATGGCGAGGAGCACCTCCAGGGTGGCCCGCGCACTGGGCGCGGCCAGCGGATGCGTTGCCCCGGTCTCCAGGCAGCGGAGCAAGACCCGAATCTCCTCGGCGAACGGCGGCATGTGCGCCTCGTCGCCTGGCAGGGGCCACGGTAAGGGAATCTACGCGCGCTGTGCCGCGCTGGATCGTGACCATCGGCTCCCCACCATCGGACATCGTCGCCGGCAATGAAGATCCGCCCGGGCGCTGCCGAAGATGGTGAGGTTGGTGGTAGTTGGGTCCATGCGCAGCAGCCGCTCCCGAGCCCTTTAAGCGGCAGTTTGAGGCGGACGCCGCCAGGCAGTGAGCAGGCGGTGGACGCCTCGCTGGCGAAGCCGATCCAGCCGAGCGCTGCCGTCTCCGCCGGATGGCTCCAGGCGACACGCCGCTCAGCGTCGTCGATCTGCCCATAGCCCAGGCCACCGGCGCGTCGTCGAGGAAGGACGCGCCCAGAATCTGACCGTATGTGTGCCGTCCACCAGCAGGCTGGAGCCGGGGTGGCCATGGGCGGTGATCGTCGTCACGTCACCGATGGCGCCGGAGGCGAGGACGCGCTTGGCGGCGACGTACTGCGGGCTGAAGGCGGGCGTGGTCCCGATGATCGAGACCGTGTCCAGGCCGCCGCAGGAGGCGATCATGGCGTCAGGCGTCGGGCAGAGTGAGGGCGATGGGCTTCTCGCAGAGGATGCCGCGCGGTCCATACTTGCCGCCGCCAGGACCACCGCCGGCATGGAGCGTCTCGTGCGTGCAGACCAACACGATGTCCAGGCCGCTCCCGGTCCAACATCTCGTCGAGGGCCAGGTAGCGCCCGGCAATGCCAAACTCATCGCCGAAGCGCTGCAATGCCTCCGCCGAAATGTCGGCGCAGGCGATCAGGTCAACATCGGGTTGGGCACGGTAGCCACGGGCGTGCCATAGGGCAATTCCACCACAGCCGATAATGGCGGCGCGATAGCGTGGCACGAGTGCGAACTCTTCGCCTTGTCCAGCGCGGCCTGGGCGAGCGCTGAAATGCTGGAGCGCCGTGTTGATATCGGTCTTGCCCTGCACGATATCGAGGAGCAGGGAGTCGTAGGCCTCGGAGGGAATGTCCTGCCAGCCGAGCGGCGACAGCACGTAGGCATTCTGCTGCAAGACCTTGATGTACACGCTTCACCACCGGTACACGGCGTTCTTGGTAAAGTAGGGCGATCCCTTGAAGCCGGGCAGGAAGCCGTTGACCTCCGCCCAGGCGTCGGTCCCCTCCGCCGATCCGCCCAGCCAGACCAGCGCCGTCCAGGAATCGTCGGGCCGCTTGGCCCCGTTGGGGATGCCCATGGCCCAGCCGCCAGCCAGCCGGGGTCCGGCTTGACATCGGCAACCGGCATGACCGCGGCGGCAAAAGAGCTCGGCGTAGGCGCTGCCCTTGGCGGCCTTCACTGCCGAGGTATAGTTGGCCGACGCCATGGGGCCCATCGCCAGGAAGGCGTGGCCGACGCCATCGACGTAGCCGTCCTTGCCCCACGTCTTGGCGAACGCCTGGATCGCGTCGTAGCCACCGAACTGGTCGGCATACTTCTTCATCCAACTGAGCGCGGCGACATTCCCTGCTTGCGTCATCAGAGCTTGGTTTGATCGGTCGAACCGGGAGGAAATAGCCGCCGCCGAAGACGCCGAAGTACGTCAGCAAGGCGTTGCCCGACCCGTAGGTCATCCAGGGCGGGAAAATGCCGAGTCGGCTGATGTCGTTCCCGGTCTTCCGGTAGAGCTTCTGGTTGGCGTCGTCCAGCTCGGTCACCGTGGCCGGCGGCTGCGTAATGCCCACTTCCTGCAGCAGCGCCTTGTTGTAGACCAGCGGGAAGTCGGATCGACTTCGATCGGCATGACGTACTGGTGCCCCTGGAAGAGACTCCCTTGCCAGGCCGGGGCGAAGAAGTCGTTCACCGACAGCTTCGCCTGCTGAAAGTTGCTGTCGAGGTTCTTGATGATCTGCTTATTGGCCCAGTTTTGCGGCCAGCCGCCTTCGGGCGGGATGAAGACGAGGTCGGCGAGTCCTGGTGGCGGATGCCGTGAGGAACTTGTCAGGAAACGGCGTGCCCAGTTGGACCTGCGCGGTCAGCTCGAAATTTTTGGCCGTCAGCATGTCGAGCGACTGCTGGTACCCCTTGACGATGTCGCTCGTGGCGTTCCAGCCCGGCTGCCAGACCTGCAACGCGTCGGATTCGGCGTGGGGACGGCGGTAGAGGCCGAGGCGGTCGTACTGGCCGTCGTCGTGCTGGTAGTGGTCGCGCTGGCCGTCGTCGCCTTCGACGTGCTGGCGACCGCCGATGCCGCACTGGCGGCGGTGGATGTCGACGCTGCGGACGTACTCTCCGCGCTTGACGCCGATGTCGTGGCGGCGGTTATCGTCGCCGCCGACGCTGTCGTGGTGGGCGCTGTCGAAGTTGCAGTCAATGCCGTCGTCGGCGCGGCTGAGGACTCGGACGATCTGGACACCGTGGCGGACGCCCCGCAGGCGGCGAGGCCGATAGCGGCAAGAACCTCCCGCTTGCGGTCAAGGCTGTGCGCCGTGTGATGTACCGCCGGGACCATCGCTGAGGGAGCATGCTGGCACTCCTATTCTCTGCGACGAAGGAACGGGCGATTGCGCAACGCAATCGCCACGGCGAGGTCAGTGCGTTACCGGCCGCACTGTACCCTGTATGCTGCGATCTGTCAACAGATCGCCCGGCCCAGACGGGCCGCGATATGTTGCGCATTGATGAAGTAGGGGTGGCCACGGGGGCCGCCCCTACTAAAACGCGCCCGGCACCTGATAGATTATCTTGCTTTACGCGGCACTCACTACCTCGCCTGATACTGCGTGAGCGCCGTGTTCACGTCCGATTTGCCCTGCACCACCCGCGTGCGCGTCTGGGTAGCAGGTCACCGGCCGGTTCGCCTGGGCACTGCCAACGCCGGTGGCACCGGATGGGCGCCGGCCAATACGTCTTGATAGCCGGTGACCAATGGGTTGCTGGCATTTTACCGTAAAGGCGACTTCTTATAGCCGGGCCAGAAGTTGTTGAGGCTGGCCCAAAGATCCGTACCGTCCGGAGACGCATTCATCCAGGCAAGGACTTGCCAGGCCTGATCGACTTTCTTACTGCCGTTGGGTATGCCCAGACCCCAGCCACCGAGCCAGGAGGGATCGGGCTTGACGTTCGGTCCGCCGGCATCAGGGCAAGGGCGAACTGGCCGTCGTAGGTGCCGCCCCTCGCCGCGTCGAGCAGACTCTTGTAGTTGGCGGAGACCATCGGCTCATTGCGACCTGGCCATTCACAAAGGCGCTGACATAGCCCTTGTAAATCAACGACGGCCCCCACGACTGAATGAAATTGGTGATACTATCGTAGCCACCAAAGTGGTCGGCGTACTGCTTCATCCAGGTCATCGTCGTCACGTCGGCCGGTTGCAGGACATTCAGCTTCTTAGGGTCGCTCGGATCGAGGGAGCCGCCGCCAAAGACGGCGAACCAGGTGAGCAATGAGTTGCCCGTGCCATAGGTCAGCCAGGGCGGCAAGATGCCCAAGCGTTTTATCACACCGCCCTGCGACTGGTAGACCTTGGCGTTGGCGTCATCAAGTTCCTCGTCGTTGCCGGCGGCTTGGCGATACCCAACTGCTGGAAGAGCGCCTTGTTATAGACGAGGGCAAAGTTGGGATCGACCTCGTTGGTGATGGCATAGACCTTTCTGAGTACAGGTTCTCATTCCAGGCCGGAGTGTAGAAGTCGGCGGAAGATATCTTTGCGGTTTGCACGTACTGGTCGAGCGGGAGGAGCAACTGCTGGCTGGCGTAGCTGAGCACACTGCCGCCGGATGGGACGAAGAGCACATCAGGCGGCGTGCCTGAGCCATGTTTATTACTGGTCATCAGTCGTCTTGCTCAGTAGCAGCAGAGCGAAGCGAATAACTCGCCCACGGCGTGCATAACAAAGACACCGGAGATGCGCAGCAGTTGGAGTCCACACTAATGCGGCTTTCGCAGATGGTTGGACGCCGATTGCGCGAGGCTGGACTCCACGCACGCACCATTCAACTCAAACTTCGCTATAAGGATTTCACCACCATCACGCGAGCGCATTCCTTGCCCACGGCGACGCAGTTGGACACGGAAATATTCGAGCAGATCAGAATGCTTTTTCGCAAAAACTGGACAAAGGGGTCGCCGGTGCGGTTGCTGGGCGTGCATGCCGCTTCTTTTGAGAATGCCGCAAGGCAGGGAGATTTGCTGGATGGAGACCGGCGTGAGCGCTGGAAGGATGTGCTCTCCGCGGCCGACAAGTTGAGGGACAGGTTTGGAGAATCGAGCGTGACGCTGGCTTCAGGATTGAAGGCTGGATTCCGCGAGCGGACGCATGAGAATCCGGCGGGGCTGCCTGGGAAAGGCAAGGAGTAGTTCCGTGGAGTTGGATGGCTACGATTTAATTTGCGTTTGGCATGGTGAAGATCGGCATAACTCCGGAGTCCAATCACAAAATTCAAACTTCATGTCATCCCGAGCCGATTTTGCGAGGGACCTTACGCCGGATCGAAGTGCGTATGATGCCCGCGGGCATCAATATTCCCGTTGATTGCTGACAAATGTTTTGCTTACGTAAGGTCTCTCCGTCTTCGCTGCGCTCAACGTCGAGATGACATAGTTTAACGGCACAGGACAGAAACTACACGCGGGGTTATTGGGCCAACCTAATTGTCTTTCCATCCTTCGCGGAAATTCTCGCCGCATCCAAAATCTCGCTGACGATGACATTAGTTTCTAGAGAAGTAGGCGCGTCAGGCACTACGCCATCCAGAACCACTGCCTTCAACTCTGATAGTGAGTCATTGAACGGCGCGAGCAGCGGCTTGCCGCTCTCTGGCTCTTCTTCTCTGCTTTTCAGTCGTACGCGCAAGCCGTCATTGGCGACCGTAATTACATAGCCCGACTGGCCGTACACTTCCATATCTTTGCGTCCGAAGGGCCAGTTCCATGAGGCTTGAATGATTGCCTGCGCTTTCGGATAGGTCAGAATGATCGTCGCCTCGTCGTCCACTTGCGGATACTCTTCGGGCTTTATCTGTTGGGTAACGGCCGTCACTGAGATGGGGCGCTGGCCGTCCATCAGCCAGGTCATCAGATCGGCGCCGTAGCAGCCGAAGTCGTAAAGCGCGCCGCCGCCGTTCAGTTTGGGATCGCCAAGCCACGCCATGAACTCGGGCCCGACGTGGATTTCCTTGGGGCCTTCGTGGCCATCGTGAATGACAACCTTGCGTACCTCGCCGATGGCATTCCGGTGAACGAGGTCGTAAGCCGCATGATTGCTGCGGTACCAGGTAGTTTCATAATTCACCAGCACCGGAATTTTTCCATCGTGTGCCGCTTTGGCGATGGCATGCGCGTCCTCCGCGCTGACCGCCAACGGTTTTTCATATTACCGGGATGCCACGTTTCGCGCAGATTTCGACTACACGCCGATGATCGTAAGTAGTGGTGTAGGCCAGAACGGCCTGGGGATGCGTCTTTTGCAGCATGTCTTCCAGATCGGTGAAGAGCAGGCTTTGATCAATGCTGAACTGTTTTGCGTATTGTGCGGCGAGTTGTTGATCTGGTTCCGCAATGCCGACTAGCTGAATGTCTGGCCGATGCAAAGAATATTGAAAGAAGCCTGCGACGTGGCCGTGAACTAGTCCCACGATCGCTACGCGAAAGCGCTGCGTGGTGGGAGCATCGTGTTCGCCAGAAAAGGCTGGCTCCGCAAACACGAGAACAGAAAGAATAGAAATAAGAGCGATTCGATAACGCATGTTCATCGTGCCTCTTGCTTGCCGGGCAAATAGTATCAGATCATTTGCGGTTTTATGTGAGCCGGAGTCTTAATGCAGGGCTACGTAGCAGTAGGTCAACGATTTCCGCGCGTTGGTAAAGCTGCAGCTGTTGTATGTTAAGAGCACGTTGCGTGAAAGCATTTGGGTGAACTGTTTGCTATTGGCGCGAAAGCATTGGCGAGCCATATGTTTTTTTGGCCTTGTACTAGGACTTCTATTCACGGGAGTTGTTCAATTAATTGCGGGCCATAAGCCGTCCGCTACCGGTCCAGGGTACGAGGTCGTCCACGTTTACCCGCACGACCCGTCCGCATATACCCAGGGCCTGATCTACCTTGATGGCGCGTTGTATGAAGGCACGGGACTTGAGGGGCGGTCTTCGCTGCGAAGAGTTCAGCTTGAAACGTGGACGACCTCGTACCCTGGACCGGTAGCGGACGGCTTATGGCCCGCAATTAATTGAACAACTCCCGTGAATAGAAGTCCTAGTACAAGGCCAAAAAAACATATGGCTCGCCAATGCTTTCGCGCCAATAGCAAACAGTTCACCCAAATGCTTTCACGCAACGTGCTCTTAACATACAACAGCTGCAGCTTTACCAACGCGCGGAAATCGTTGACCTACTGCTACGTAGCCCTGCATTAAGACTCCGGCTCACATAAAACCGCAAATGATCTGATACTATTTGCCCGGCAAGCAAGAGGCACGATGAACATGCGTTATCGAATCGCTCTTATTTCTATTCTTTCTGTTCTCGTGTTTGCGGAGCCAGCCTTTTCTGGCGAACACGATGCTCCCACCACGCAGCGCTTTCGCGTAGCGATCGTGGGACTAGTTCACGGCCACGTCGCAGGCTTCTTTCAATATTCTTTGCATCGGCCAGACATTCAGCTAGTCGGCATTGCGGAACCAGATCAACAACTCGCCGCACAATACGCAAAACAGTTCAGCATTGATCAAAGCCTGCTCTTCACCGATCTGGAAGACATGCTGCAAAAGACGCATCCCCAGGCCGTTCTGGCCTACACCACTACTTACGATCATCGGCGTGTAGTCGAAATCTGCGCGAAACGTGGCATCCCGGTAATGATGGAAAAACCTTTGGCGGTCAGCGCGGAGGACGCGCATGCCATCGCCAAAGCGGCACACGATGGAAAAATTCCGGTGCTGGTGAATTATGAAACTACCTGGTACCGCAGCAATCATGCGGCTTACGACCTCGTTCACCGGAATGCCATCGGCGAGGTACGCAAGGTTGTCATTCACGATGGCCACGAAGGCCCCAAGGAAATCCACGTTGGGCCCGAGTTCATGGCGTGGCTTGGCGATCCCAAACTGAACGGCGGCGGCGCGCTTTACGACTTCGGCTGCTACGGCGCCGATCTGATGACCTGGCTGATGGACGGCCAGCGCCCCATCTCAGTGACGGCCGTTACCCAACAGATAAAGCCCGAAGAGTATCCGCAAGTGGACGACGAGGCGACGATCATTCTGACCTATCCGAAAGCGCAGGCAACCATTCAAGCCTCATGGAACTGGCCCTTCGGACGCAAAGATATGGAAGTGTACGGCCAGTCGGGCTATGTAATTACGGTCGCCAATGACGGCTTGCGCGTACGACTGAAAAGCAGAGAAGAAGAGCCAGAGAGCGGCAAGCCGCTGCTCGCGCCGTTCAATGACTCACTATCAGAGTTGAAGGCAGTGGTTCTGGATGGCGTAGTGCCTGACGCGCCTACTTCTCTAGAAACTAATGTCATCGTCAGCGAGATTTTGGATGCGGCGAGAATTTCCGCGAAGGATGGAAAGACAATTAGGTTGGCCCAATAACCCCGCGTGTAGTTTCTGTCCTGTGCCGTTAAACTATGTCATCTCGACGTTGAGCGCAGCGAAGACGGAGAGACCTTACGTAAGCAAAACATTTGTCAGCAATCAACGGGAATATTGATGCCCGCGGGCATCATACGCACTTCGATCCGGCGTAAGGTCCCTCGCAAAATCGGCTCGGGATGACATGAAGTTTGAATTTTGTGATTGGACTCCGGAGTTATGCCGATCTTCACCATGCCAAACGCAAATTAAATCGTAGCCATCCAACTCCACGGAACTACTCCTTGCCTTTCCCAGGCAGCCCCGCCGGATTCTCATGCGTCCGCTCGCGGAATCCAGCCTTCAATCCTGAAGCCAGCGTCACGCTCGATTCTCCAAACCTGTCCCTCAACTTGTCGGCCGCGGAGAGCACATCCTTCCAGCGCTCACGCCGGTCTCCATCCAGCAAATCTCCCTGCCTTGCGGCATTCTCAAAAGAAGCGGCATGCACGCCCAGCAACCGCACCGGCGACCCCTTTGTCCAGTTTTTGCGAAAAAGCATTCTGATCTGCTCGAATATTTCCGTGTCCAACTGCGTCGCCGCGGGCAAGGAATGCGCTCGCGTGATGGTGGTGAAATCCTTATAGCGAAGTTTGAGTTGAATGGTGCGTGCGTGGAGTCCAGCCTCGCGCAATCGGCGTCCAACCATCTGCGAAAGCCGCATTAGTGTGGACTCCAAACTGCTGCGCATCTCCGGTGTCTTCGTTATACGTATGCTCGTGGCTGATGGATTTTGCTTCGCTCTCGCCGCCTACCTCGGAGTCGAACCATCCCCCCGCATCGAAGCCCCGTGCTTTACCCGATAGCGCCAGTCCCCACTTGCCAAATTTGTCTTCGAGAAAATTGTCATCGAATTTCGCAAGATCGCCCACGCGGTGGATGCCCAGCGCCTGCAAGTTTTTCTCCGTGACCTTTCCTACGCCCGGAATGTCACGCACATCGAGCGGCGCCAGGAATTTTGCCTCCTCTCCCGGCACTACCCACAACACGCCATGTGGTTTGGCTTTCGCGGAGGATACTTTGGCGATCAGACGCGATGTCCCAATACCAATCGAACAGTTAAGTTGCGTCTGGTCTTGCACCTTCTGATGAAGCTTTTGCGCGGCACAAAGCGGCGGCCCATGCAGTCGTTCGGTGCCGGTCATATCCATATAGGCTTCGTCAATCGAAGCCATTTCCACCAGGGGCGAAAAAGAATTCAGCACGCCGTAAACTTTTTCTGAACACTCGCGATAACGCTCCGGATGTCCATTCACGAAAATTGCATGAGGGCAATGCTTCTCCGCCGTACGCAAAGGCATAGCGGAATGCACGCCGAACTTGCGCGCTTCGTAAGACGCAGCGGCAACTACTCCGCGCTCCCCGCGTTGTCCGCCCACAACCACTGCCTTGCCCTTCAACGATGGATCGAACAACTCCTCCACAGAGACAAAAAATGCGTCCATATCCACGTGGAAAATCGTCTTGGCAACGGCATTCATATAGCAAAAACGGAGTCCGAGCTAAACAGTAATCGCGGGTACGGCCCGCAATTGTCGCGCGCGTTCAAACACTCGCGCATATTCCTTGGCGGAAACATTCCAGGAGAAATCCTTGCCCATGCCGTTGCGCATGAGCGCCTGCCACGATGTCTGATCTCGGAAGGCGCGCAGCGCTTCTTTAATGGTCGTCAGCAGAAGCTCTCCGTTGTATTCGGTGAACTTAAAGCCAGTTCCCTTGCCCGTCCGCGCATCCCACGGATCAATTGTGTCATCCAGCCCGCCCGTCGCCCGCACAATCGGCACCGTGCCATATTTCAAGCTGTAAATCTGGTTCAGCCCGCAGGGCTCATAGCGCGAAGGCATCAGGAACATATCGCTTCCCGCCTCAATCTTGTGCGCAATCGCATTGTCGTAGGCGACCTTAACGATGATCTTTTTCGGGAATCTCTTAGTTAAGTTGAGGAACATCTCCTCGTAGTGTTTGTCCCCGGATCCCAGCACGGTCACAATCATCTCCTCCCGCGCCAGCCGCTCCATGATCTGCGAAATAAGATCAAAACCCTTTTGCGCCGCGAAGCGCGAGATGATTCCGATCACCGGCAGCTTCTCGTCAGCGTCGTTCACTCCGAAGCTCGCCAGCAGATCGCGTTTACATTGCAGCTTGCCGCTCAAATCCTGCGCCGAGTACTGCGCCGCAATAAATCTGTCTTTCTCAGGGCTCCATTCGTCGTAATCCACGCCATTCAGGATTCCGGTGACGGTCGTCGAGCGATCACGCAAAACTCCGTCCAGCCCGAAGCCGAATTCCGCTGTCTGGATTTCATGACTGTATTTTCTGCTCACTGTGGTTACGAAATCCGCATAAGCCAGCGCGCCTTTAAGAAAATTCACCTGCCCGAAAAATTCCATTTTGGAGATGGTAAACAGGTCCCAGGAAAGATCCAGCAGCGGCAAAGTGTCAGGCGCGAACACTCCCTGATATCCAACGTTGTGAATGGTAAACACCGTTGCCGTATCGGCAAACGCCGGATCATCCCCATACTGCGAGCGCAAGCAGCACGGGGATCAGCGCCGACTGCCAGTCATGGCAATGAAAGACGTCCGGCACTCCCAGAATTTTCGATGCCTCCAGCACTGCCCGGCAAAACAGCGCATAGCGCTCGGCGTTGTCGGGATAATCTCCGGCGGAGGTGCCATATAATCCGTCCCGATCAAAGTACGGCGGATACTCCACAAAATAAAATTGCACCCCGGCCCGGGTCCCGCCGCTGACTACCGAGCAGAATCGAAAGCGATCGTCGAATGGAATCGTGATGCTGCGGACAACCACCTCGGGATGGCTCAGCGCTGTTTCCTTATAGCGCGGCAAATAAACAGTGACCTTATGCCCTAAGGCCGCCAGCGCGCCCGGCAATGCGCCGATGACATCGGCCAGACCGCCGGTCTTAGAAAATGGGACGCACTCCGAAGCGGCAAACGCGATATGCATGGCGACCTCCGGCGGTTTCCTGTGGCGCAAGCTATTATAGGGATGTAAGAATCGAGCAGCGTTCCTGCGCCTGAAACCCGCGGGAGAGTTTAGTGTAATGGCTCATTCCGCCGAGGGCAATGTGGCAAAAAGCGTAAGTTCCAGCCGTCCGTCAAAACCTAAACTCGGGCAACACTTTCTTACTGGGGCCTCTTCGGCGCAGCGGATTGTGGACGCTCTGGGCGATATTTCACAAAATACTGTGCTTGAAGTTGGGCCGGGGCGCGGGGCGCTCACGTCCCTGCTGGCCCGCAAAGCAAGGCGTTTAATCGCAGTGGAGCTCGACCGCGTGCTTTCCGCGCAACTGCGCATGAAGTTTTCACTAACTCCCAACGTGGAAATTATCGAGGCCGACATTCTCGCGCTGGATTTCGACAGCATATTCGGCCCGAAGCCCGGCAGCACGCGTCCCGGACTAGAACTGACACCGGAGCGCGTACACGTAGTGGGAAATCTTCCCTACTACATCACATCAGAACTTCTGCTGCGTCTGTTCGCCTATCGCAAGTATTTCGATCTACTGGTCGTCATGGTGCAAAAAGAAGTCGCCGACAGGCTCGCGGCCAAGCCCGGCGGCGCTGAATTCGGATTACTCTCAGCTACGGCCCAGCTCTACGGTAGAGTAGAACGCCTGTTCACACTCGCCCCGGGCGCTTTTTCTCCGCCACCCAAAGTGGACTCCGCTGTCGTCCGAATTACGATTGAGCCTAAGCTCGATGAATTAAAAGTAGCCGAAGCTCCATTCATAGATTTTCTGCGCCTGTCGTTCGGACAAAAACGAAAAACCTTATGGAACAATCTGCGCGAAAACTATGACACAAAGCTTTTGCGCACAGCCATGGAGAAATCAAAAGTAGATCCCGGCATTCGGGCTGAGGCGTTATCGCTGGAAAAGAGCGCCGCCTTGTTTCGGACGCTCGTGAATGGAAGCTCGTAAGCGCCTCATGATTAGAGGCTATCTTGACTAGAATTCATCTTGTCAATCAGTTTGGGAAGGGCACGACTTCAGTCGTGCCGACTGGATTCACAAGACGACCGGGCTTTAGTCCCCGAGGAAACAAAAGTCTTACTTACAGTTGCGAGATAGCCTATCAGCGTCGTTATGAACCCTCCCACCCGACAACCCGCGGTAGCCGGCCGCTTCTATTCCGCTGATCCCAGTACTCTCACTCAAGACCTGAATTCCTACCTCTCTTCGAGTCCGGACGATTCGCACAAGCAAAGCTCGAATCCAACAGCTCAGGCCCTCGGCTGCATCGTCCCCCACGCTGGCTATATTTACTCTGGGCACGTCGCCGGAGCGGTGTTCGCAGCCCTTGATCTCCCCAAACAATTTCTGATTCTCGGCCCCAACCACACCGGCATGGGCCAGCCGCTTGCCATCATGCGCCAAGGCTCATGGGAAACGCCGCTCGGCCAGGTTGAAATTAATGAACCACTAGCCACTGCTCTTCTCGAACAATTCCCCTTGCTTGTCGAAGACGCCGACGCCCATCGCGCCGAACACGCAATCGAAGTGCAGCTTCCATTTCTGCAGATGCTCCGGCCCGGCTGTTCCTTCGTTCCAATCACTATCGGAACATCCCAGTTCGAAGTCCTGATGGCCCTCGGCGAAGCCATCGCCGCCGTCCTGTCCACTCAATCCGAGCCGGTTCTCATTATTTCTTCCAGCGACATGAACCACTACGAAGACGACGCCGTCACTCGCGTCAAAGACCACCGCGCCATTGAGCAAATACTGCTCCTCAACCCGCAAGGTCTCGCCGAAACAGTCAAAAAAGAAAAAATCAGCATGTGCGGCGTTTGGCCAACAGTAGTCATGTTGACCGCGGCAAAGAAGATGGGCGCGCGCGCGGCGCAACTCGTCAGATACGCAACTTCAGCAGACGTCTCCGGCGATCAGCGCCGTGTGGTAGGTTATGCGGGGATCGTCGTTCAATGAAAGGTTGAGCGAGCAAAGACCGAGGGTGCCCCGTTCAAAGCCTGCCCTGAGCGGAGTCGAATGGGCCTTCCTTTTGGCTTGAGTGGGGAATTTCGCGTCAGTGAGTTTTCGTCGTACGCTCTTGCCCCGATTCATCCTGCGGCTTTTTCTCGTTAATCTCTGCCTCGAAGAATTCCATCAGTCGGCTCAGCAGGCGTCGCTGCCCTCCAATGACATGCAAACCGCTCTCATGCCGATGATCTTCCAGTAGCTGGTTCAGGCTGCGTTCCAAGTCGCTCATTTTTTCACCTCCGGGGAAGGATTCCGGCCAGGCCATACTTGGCCGGGTTTTATCGATCTATAAAAAGAATACCAATCCGCTGAGCCCAGTTGAGATCGGAAATTTCTATGGAGAAAATCGCCAAGGGTGATAGAAAAAACGCGGGAGGAAGAAGCGCGATAGAAAAAAATGAAAATATTCGAGTGCAACACCGCAACATTCGCCCGCAATTACTTCGAGATCGCCGACGACTGCCGAACTGTGCTAATGAACGTAGTCGTGGCGCGCGTGTGCGTGCGGTCACGGCGATAAGCGATGCCAAGTTCGCGCCACAGCTCCTGCCCTTTGATAGGAATCAATTTAACGCGCCCCGCCAGCACCTGATCGCGTGCGAAACTCGCGCTGATGAGCGAAACTCCCAGCCCGGCAGCGACGAAACTTTTAATCATCCCCACACTGGGCAACTCCATCCGTATCTGCAACTCCGCCGCATAAGCGCGGAACAGCTTGTCCATAAGGCGGCGGCTGTAGCCGGTTTTCGGCAAGAGCACCGGATGCTTTGCAATTTCGCTCACCGTCACCACTTCATTCTTTGCCAACGGATTCTGCGGACTCACCATCAGCATAAGCTGATCGCGAAAAATCGGATGGGTCTTGAGGCTGCTGGATTTAATGGGAAGGGTGACGATACCCACGTCTATCGTGCCATTCTCCAGCTTCTCAACAATTTTGTAGCTGAAGTTGCGGTAAATGGAAATCTGGACTCCGGGATAAAGGCTACAGTATTTGGCGAAGACGTCCGGCAGCACATACAGGCAAGTCGCTTCATTAGCGCCAATGGACAAGGTCCCTCTCGGACTGTTGCCCTGGTCAGCCACGGCCAGCAGCGATTCGTCGCGCATCTGCAGCAGCCGCTCCGCATAGGCGAACAATACCCGTCCCGCAGGCGTAAGCGTCACATCTTTCCCGGAGCGGTCGAGGAGGCGATCTCCGTATTCCTGTTCCAATTGGCGAATTTGCGCGCTCACCGCCGACTGCGAGCGGAAGACTTTTTGTCCAGCGCGTGAGAAGCTGCCAAGCTTGGCCACTTCCATGAACGTGACGAGCTGATCGAAATCCATGCGAGGAAAAGATTATAGCTGAGCAGGCGCAAGCGGAGTAGCTAAGACCGATGTTGATAGCAGTGAACTCACCACAACCCCGGATATTGGCACAGTTTGCGGGAAGAGACTACAACCCAAAAGCCATGTCATCCCGCAGTTGAGCGCAGCGAGACGGAGAGACCTTACGACGACCCGACAGTATTCTCAGCGACCAACAAGAACGATCCCCGATGAAATCTCATACAATCTCCCGCATCCAAGCTTGCTTGCAGGCCGATACTCTGAACCCAAATACAGCATCGTGGGTATCGCGGTTCCAAAACCCGCGGCGTAGATTCGAAGAAGGAGAAATCTATGAAGGCGATCAGCTATAGCGGCACCCGGAAAATGTCCGTATCAAACCATCCCAAGCCGAAAATCAAGTCGCCCACCGACGCGTTGCTTCGCGTCACAACCAGCGGAATCTGCGGCAGCGACCTGCATATGTATGACGGCCGAACGCCTCTCGATGAAGGCACAGTCGTTCGCCACGAAATTATGGGCGTAATTGAAGAAGTCGGTGAAGCAGTCGCGAGCATTAAAGAAGGTGATCGCGTGGTTCTGCCCTTCAACATTGCCTGTGGCTACTGTTTCAATTGCCATCGCGGACACACCGAAGCTTGTTTGACCATGAATCCTGAGGAACCCCACGCCGCATACGGCTATGCGGGCATGGGCCCGTATCAGGGCGGTCAGGCCGAGTTCGTTCTTGTTCCTTACGCCGATTTCAACTGCCTCAAACTTCCCGGCAAGCCCGGCGATGAGTGGGAAGATGATTTTCTTTTGCTCTCTGACGTCTTTCCTACCGCCTATCACGCAACCGAATTGGCCCAGGTGACAACGGGTAAAACCGTCGCCGTTTTCGGCGCAGGCCCGGTCGGATTGTTGTCCGCATATTGCTCGCTGCTCAAAGGCGCTTCGGAAGTTTATGTGGTAGATAACATCCCGGAACGCTTGCAGAAGGCCGAAGAGTTCGGCGCCACCCCGGTTGATTTTTCCGACGGCGACGCCGTCGAGCAAATCTTCACCTTGAGAAAGAAAAACAAAGGCATCCAGCAGAGCCTCCGTCCCGGCGAGGAAAAAATGAAGGGCGTAGATTGCGCCATCGACGCAGTCGGCTACCAGGCCCGCAATGCCGAAAACCCCAAAGAAGAAAAGCCGACCCAGGTTTTGGAAGACTGCCTGCGCGTCGTGAACGCCACCGGCAGCATCGGCGTCATCGGCGTCTACATCGCTCCAGATCCGGGCGCCAAGAATGAACACGCCAAGAAGGGCGTCTATCCATTTCCTATCGCTGACTTCTTCGATAAAGGCATCAGCATGGGCAGCGGACAAGCGCCCGTAAAGAAGTACAACGAATATTTGCGCGACCTGATCGTCAATGGAAAGGCCAATCCCGGCAAGATCGTTTCCCATCACATCCACATAGACCAGGCCCCAGATGCCTACGATAAATTCGACCGCCGCGTCGAAGGCTATACCAAAGTGTTGATCCGCTTTACCGACAAGGCTGCTGCCTGACGCGGGACTCGGCGCGTTCGCTCCCACGGAACGCGCCGTTTTATTTGTTAACACACACAAACTAAGGAGGCGATGCATGAGGTCAGCAAAAATTCGCTATGCGGTCGTAGGCTCGGGCGACATTTCCCAGGTCGCCATTCTGCCCGCTTTCAAAGCAGCCACAAATTCAGAACTCGTCGCAATCGTTTCCGGCGACGCCGAAAAACGCGCCAAACTCGGCAAAAAATATCGACTGAATCACGTGTACTCCTACGACGCGTATGACCGCGCTCTGGCCGCGGTGAATGCCGTTTACATCGCCGCCCCCAATCACCTTCATCACGAGTATGCAGTGCGCGCTTTAAACGCCGGCGTTCACGTTCTCTGCGAAAAACCCATGGCAGTCACCGAGGACGAATGCAATGCCATGATTCACGCCGCCGCGCAAAGCAAAGTAAAGCTCATGATTGCCTACCGCCTTCATTTTGAAAAAGGAAATCTGCAAGCCATCCGTCTGGCTTCAACAGGAAAGCTCGGCGAATTGCGCTTCTTCTCTTCGGAATTTGCCCAGAACGTCAGTGAAGAAAACATTCGCCTGACCGAGCCAGTGGAAAACGGAGGCGGGCCCGTCTATGACATGGGCGTCTATTGCATCAACGCCGCCCGTTATTTGTTCCAGGCGGAACCGACCGAAGTCCTCGCCAGCGCGGCAAGCAACGGCGATGCAAAATTTCGCGAAGCCGGCGAAATGATGTCCGTCACCCTCCGCTTTCCCGAAGAGCGCCTCGCCACTTTTACTTGCAGCTTTGGTGCTGCCGACATCGACCGCTACACCCTCGTGGGCACCAAGGGCTCGCTGACCGCTGACCCCGCATACGAGTACGTCTCTGCAATCAAATTTGAAATCAAGATCAACGGTAAAAGCAAAATCCTCCGCTTCCCCAAGCGCGACCAGTTCGCAGCAGAAATCTCTTATTTCTCCGATTGCATTCGCAAAAACAAAAACCCGGAACCTTCCGGATTAGAGGGCCTTGCCGACGTTCGCATTGTTCAGGCCATCTATGAATCCGCGCGCGCAGGAAAATCAGTAAACATCGCCGCTGTCCCCAAAAACAAAAGGCCGTCTCCACGCCAACAAATCTATCGCAAGCCACACGGCGAACCCGAAAAGATCAACGCCGAGTCGCCAGGTGAAGCCGCGTAAAGCCCGATACTGCTGAACCTGGTTGGGTCGTATCAGGTACGGGCTTTCAGCCCGTACGTAACGACACGAAACATATAGGGCTTTAGCCCCTGAAGTGCGCCTTCGCATCAGGCACGAGCCATGAGCCCATACATAACTCGCATCAGATGTAGGTTTCCATCCACCACGGACCGCAACACTCAGGCAGTGGGCTGTTCAAAACAGCCTACTACTAACACTCAACGTCCCTTGACATCCGCCCCGACTTCCGCGCAGTATTCAGAACCATGAACTGTGCTCAAAAGCAGTTTGCAAACATTGCCTTCACTGTTGTCATCGCTCTCCTTGCAGCTCTTCCCACAACTCTTGCCGCGCAAACAGACGCAATGTCAAAAGAAGTGAAGCGTCCCCCGATCGTAGGCGTCGCCCACATCGGCCTCAAAACCAGCGACATGGCCGCCTCGCGAAAGTTTTATACCGGCATACTCGGCTTTCAGGAGCCATTCAGCCTGAATAATCCCGATGGCAGCCTGATGCTGACCTACTTCAAGGTTAACGACCATCAATACATCGAGGTTTTCCCTACCCTGAAAAATCCGCAGGATGACCAGCTCTCACATATTTCTTTTGAGACCACCGACGCCGAGCAGCTTCGCAAATATCTCGCCAGCAAGGGCGTCAAAGTTCCGGATAAGCTCTCACCCCGCTTAGACCATGATTTAGGTTTTGACGTAAAAGACCCCGAAGGCCACGACGTCGAATTCATGCAATACATGCCCGGCTCTCTGCACGAAAAAGCATTCGGCAAGTTTTTGCCAGCCACGCGGATCTCCAACCACATTATTCATGTCGGCTTCATCGTCAAAGACCGCGCCGCTGAAGACCACTTCTATCGCGACATTCTCGGCTTCAAGGAATTCTGGCATGGAGGCATGACCGACACCGAAGAAGACTGGACCGATATGCGCGTGCCCGAAGGCCACGACTGGCTGGAATTCATGCAGCACGTAAAAAATCCCGACGACCCGCACTCTCGAGGCGTAATGAATCACCTGGCCTTGGGCGTGCCCAATGCCAACAACGCCTATGAAACATTGGTTAAGCGCGGCCTGCTGCAATACGCGCCCAAACAAGAGAAACCAAAAATCGGACGCGACGGCAAGTGGCAGCTGAATCTCTATGATCCAAATTTCACGCGAGCCGAGTTGATGGAACCAAAGCCGGTAGAGAAGCCCTGCTGCTCGCCCATGCTGCCCCACTAGGGACGCGAATTTGCGACGCTGCGTTTCCTTGAAGATGTCAATCCCTCATGGCCAAGCCGTGAGGGATTTTTTCGCACATACATCGTGCGCCGATTTAGTATTACCCTCGAAGTAAATCGTCACTTCCCCGGAGGACGCGTGTCTCGCCCGTTCATCTCTTCCTCATTAATTTTTCTTTGCCTTGCGATAACCGCCCTGGCCCAAACTCCCTCATCGACCCCGCCGGTGAACTTCACCGCTGAGCAGGACCATCAGAACATGATGGACCAGCTAGGAATCAAAGCCCTGCGGCCCGGCCCGAGCGGAAACGAAAAAGCGCCCAACCATGCAAATTACGATGAGTCAAAAGCCAATCCCTATCCCAACCTTCCCGACCCGCTCACCATGAATGACGGTAAGAAAGTAAAGACGGCGAAAATGTGGTGGGACCAGCGCCGCCCGCAAATCGTGGACATGTACGAGAAATATGTTTACGGCCACATACCGGCAAACGTGCCCACGGTGACGTGGACAGTAAAAGCTGAAGACCATGAAATGATCGGCTTCACTCCCGTAATCGCCAAAGACCTCATCGGCCGCGTGGACAACTCCTCGTATCCCGCGATCAGCGTCCACATTCACATGACGGTCGTCACTCCCGCTAACGCAAAAAGCCCGGTGCCCGTACTCATGATGTTCACTCGCGCCGGCTTTCCCGCTCCACATGAACCATCCGACGAAGAATTCGCGCGCATCAACACCGCATGGAAAGCTGTGCTCGGACAACAGGACCCATCGCTCAAAGACGTCTTCGCGCACCATCCCGCATGGGAACCCGTAAAAGCCACGCCGTTTCAGTTTCCTCAGCTCAACGCCGATGGCGGTCTTCCAAACACCTGGCAACTAGTCGCCGATGGCTGGGGCTTCGTGTTGTTCGACCCCGCAAGCGTGCAGGCCGACGACGGCGCTGGCATCACCAAGGCATCATCGGCCTCGTCAACAAAGGCCAGCCGCGCACGCCGGAAGAGTGGGGAGCGTTGCGCGCGTGGGCGTGGGGCGCGGGACGCGGCCTTGACTATCTGGAAACTGATCCCGCCGTGGACGCAAAGCATGTGGGCATCGAAGGCGTTTCGCGTTACGGCAAGGCCGCGCTTGTAACCATGGCATTCGATCAGCGCTTCGCCATGGTGCTGGTTGGTTCTTCAGGAAAAGGTGGAGCAACTCCGCTGCGCCGCAACTTCGGCGAGGCGGTCGAGAGTTTGACCGGACGGCGAGTATTACTGGATGGCGGGAAATTTTATGAAGTACGGAGCCTCGGAGGCGTCCTTCGGAAGCATGAACCCTGGCGAAATTCCCGTTGACTCAAATGAACTGATCGCGCTCTGCGCTCCTCGCTTAACCTTCATCAGCTACGGCGTTCCAGAAAAAGGCGACGCGAAATGGCTCGATCATCAAGGCAGCTTCATGGCCACTGTGGATGCGAGCCGCGTATTCCATCTGCTCGGAGCAAAAGGCCTGGAAGGATACGACGACTACCACACCGCGCAAATGCCTCCGGTAAACCACGGCTTGCTCGATGGCGAACTCGCCTGGCGCCAGCACGACGGCGGACACACCGACGCGCCCAACATGATGTACTTCATCCAATGGGCCGACAAATTCATCGGCCACAAAGCGGGACAATGACAGTTATGGTCCGGCCGCGCCCGTCTGCCGGTATTCTCACCTTTCGAAAACCACGAACGGTGAGGCAGCCACCTCAATACAAGGTCAGTCGGTCGGCGGAGCGGCGGTCCCATCCGACCATTTGCTGAGTTCGACCATGAAAAGCGTCACATGTTCTTGTGGGTCATTTGCCGCTATCACGGGCGAGCTTGGCAGATTGGCTCCCCAGCTTTTGGCCGCATCGCCGGGAATAAGAACCATGAGATGCGGATGCCAACTCTTGCCAATGTCGTTCAAATATTGCTCCTTCGACGTCATGTAGCACATCGAACCACGTTCCAGATCCGGCAGTTCCTTCTTATCGAATGCTGAGTCGGTTGCCTGCAGAATCTCCGTCTTCGATTTTCCCGCCAACACCAATTTCGTCTTCATCAGATAAATGGGTGCAAAAGTTCTTGCGGCCGCCGGATTAAAACAAATTGGCGCGCGGATTTTAGAATTCCAAAATTCAACTTCATCGGTGGCCGCTCCCCATCCCCGCTCGACGATACAAAGAAAGCCGTTCGTGCCCTTCACGGCGGTCGTGTATCCGTCATGCCCCAGCACCATCACCGCCGCTCCGTCAGAAATGGATTTGGGAGCGGCAGTGCGAGCCAGCGCAATTTCCGCGCTTTGCGGCATCATGTACTCGCTCACCGGAGCCATTGCCGGATACGAATTCTTCTGCGTCTGCGCCTGTGTCAGCGAAGTTGCACACGAAACAACCATCAGCGTCGCGAATGCTAGAACAAAAACCTTGACACTATTCTTCTGCATACAATTCTCCGGGCCGGCAATAGCTCGATGCCGGTTAGCATATCTTTCATCTCATGTTCGGAGCGCGCAAGCCAGAGTTTCCTGCTAATCGTTTGATTAGGGAAATTCGCGCATGAAAGTTTGATGCGAGGAGCGCGGGTCAATCACGATTTTTTGTGGCGAGCGATCCGCCCCAAGTGAAGCCTGCCCCGAGCGAAGCCTAAGGGGGCGACTTTTGATGTATTAGGCAGCGGGCAATATTCGGATTGTAAACATGCGAATACCCCCTCCCGCTGATTTGATCCATGGAATCTTTTGGGATCATGGAGATAGACAAAAGACGGAAACGCAAATCTATTGGATTGATGCGCTTGCGGGTAAAATCTTGATGGCCTGAGAGTTACAGTCATTGCATGAACCCTTATTAGGACGGTTTAATGACTGTTATCGCGTAGTCAGAGGGCGAGAGTCAACGCACGAATAGACGTGGCGTTCTTAAACATAAATTGGCAACTGAATCTGAACTCCCACGCAAGCCAAAATCGGATGCCACCACAAACGTAGCTTAAACCAAACGCGCCGGCCGGGATCCTCCATCGAGAATCATCCCCCGCTGCAGCAGTGTCTATTGATAACCGTATAATCTCACTCATATTCCTACAGTTTTTTGTATCGGCATTCGAAAATTATCGGATTTCGATTTTTTTAACGCCATACATTCGGATGTAAGTTGTTGTTTCGCCGTGTCTTCACCGAAAGTGTTGCAATGCGTACCAGAAGTTGGCGGGCAAAATGCTTTAGATTTTTCAACCTACCCTGGTTCATAAGGATCGTTAAAACAATGAGACACTTTGCGAGTGTTATTGTCAGTGCCGCTCTATTAATCGCAGTACTTTTTCTCCCTCTTCAATCACGCGCTCAGGAAGTTGCTTCTCTCACCGGCGCGGTGACCGATAAATCAGGCGCGGTCATCGCTGGAGCAACCGCGCTCCTGCTCGATACAAAAACAAATAATGTTTACCAAACCACCACAAATTCGGTGGGCGCCTACAGCTTCTTGAGGGTCCTACCCGGACCAGGCTACGAATTGACGATTAGCAAACCCGGATTCGAGACGGTCACCGTGGCAAATATTTATCTCGGCGTTTCCACCACGCACACCCAGAACATTCAGATGGAACTGGGCAAGGTAACGGCGAACGTGGAAGTGTCCGCCGCGGGACAAGCCGTTAGCCTGGACACCACAGATTCGACCGTCGGCAACAACTTCGATATGCGCAGCGTCCACGAGTTGCCGATTCAGGTGCGCGACTCTCCCGCCGCATTGTTGGCTCTGGAACCAGGCGTGGTTACGGCCCCGGTCGGCGGGGACGATCCAAATGCCAGCCGCGACGGAGCCGTTACAGGTGCACGCACGGACCAGGGCAACGTCACGCTCGACGGTTTGGATGTGAACGACTACGCGACCGGACAAGACTTCTCAACCGTGGCAAATGCGCCGGTGGATTCAATCCAGGAATTCCGCGGTGAAACCGCGAATCCTCTGGCCGCCAGCGGACGAGGCAGCGGGGCGCAAATCACTCTCTCCACCAAGAGTGGTAACAATAATTGGCACGGTTCCGCATACGAGTACAATCGCAATACCGACTTTGAAGCCAACTCTTTCTTTAACAACTTGAACGGCCTGCCCCGGACCAAACTGATTCGCAACCAGTTCGGTGCGACGCTGGGCGGCCCGGTCCTGAAGAACAAGCTCTTCTTCTTTTTCAACTACCAAGGCCGGCGCGATGCCCGGGAAGACTCGGTGTTGCGAATCGTGCCTTTGGATTCATTTCGTAATGGAAGCGTCTCTTATATCAACAATGGCGCTGGATGCACTCCCACAAGCAGGGCCAACACGCAGCCGGCATGCATCACTACTTTGACACCCGGTCAGGTTGCCGCCATGGATCCTCAGGGAATCGGTTCGGACCCCGCGCTGTTGAACTTCATTACCAGCCGTTATCCCCAGGCAAACGATTTAACAGCTGGTGATGGCGTGAATACTGGCGGTTTTCGCTTCAACGCGCCGGTTGGCCGGACGGAAAATGACTACGTCGGCCGCGTTGATTACAACCTGAACAGCAAGATGAAGTTTTTTGGACGGTTTTCAATCCTGCGCGATATTTCCGGCGACGATGTGAATTTCTCCGCCCCCTTCCAGTTTCCCGGCGATCCGATAACGCACCAAATCTCCGATCGTAGCTGGGCCTGGGTGATTGGCAACACATGGACGATCAGCAATAACAAAGTCAACCAATTCAACGTCGGAGAGACGCGTTCGGTCCTCGGCTTTCCTACTAATTTCAACCCGAATGGCACCACTTATCTTCAGACGCTCATGAACGACGGTGTCGGCACAAGTGGGATAAGCTCCCCCTTCTCTAACCCAGCCTCCCAAAACCGCACAGTCCCGCTTCCAGTTTTTCGGGATGATTTTACTTACCTGCGCGGCACCCACACTTTCCAGGTAGGAGGCACCTTTAAGCCCATCAAGACGACAAACGCAATCGTGAACGATTTCAACGATGTCACCCTCGGCCTTGGGGGCGGACTTACGAGTTTACCGGGGAGCCTGCAACCATCTGACATTCTTCAGGACCCCAACGTCCTCAATCTCTGGGACAGCGCTTTTGTATTTGGCCTGGGCCGTTTCGGAAATATCAGCAGCAGCTTCAATAACGATGCCAAACTGAATCCTTTGCCGCAAGGCACCGGCCACGTACGCGACTATCGCTATTATGAAACTGAACTTTATCTCCAGGACACCTGGCGTGCACGTAAGGATCTGACATTTACGTATGGTCTCCGCTGGCAGTACTATTCTGTTCCCTATGAAGTGAATGGACTGGAAGCGGTCCCAAGTCTCGGCTTTGACGACTTCATGAACCCGCGGCTGGCAGCGGGCGCCACGGGCAGTCTTGCCGCTCTTCCCACAGTCAGCTATACGCTCGGCGGCAAAGCAAACAATGGCCCAGGCCTCTATCACCCCGACTGGAAGGATTTCGCACCACGCTTCAGCTTTGCCTATAACCCATCTTCAACCCACGGCTTGTTAAGTCATCTCTTTGGAGATCGTAAGATGGTGGTTCGCGGCGGCGCTGGAATCGTCTTTGATCACCCAGTCACAAACGCTCTGAACTTCCTGCAAGATCAGAACACCTATGTTCTCCAGGGCGTTTCCGCCACTACATTCGGTTTTGGAGAGACGGCCTCCCAAGCGTTGTTGAACGACGCGCGCTTCACGGATCCGACTGCCTTGCCTGCAATTAGTCCGGCTCCCACCGTGTCTGTCCCATTTACACCTGACCCGAACGGGACTTCGGATGGCGCCGGCCTGTTCAACTACGCAATTGATCCCAACCTCAAGGTCCCGTATTCCGAGGTGTTCAGCTTCGGTATCCAACGTGAACTGCCCGGCAGCTTCCAGTTGGAAGTGAACTACGCTGGCCGCTTCGCTCACCGGCTCTTTGCGCAGGCGGACGCCGGTCAGGTCGTGGATTTTAAGGACCCTGCTTCTGGCCAATTCCTGGCGGAAGCGTTTGGCAACCTTTCGCAGGAGGTCCGGCAAGACCCGACCAATCTAACTGCAGTTACCGCACAACCGTTTTTCGAAAATCAAATCTTCCCAGGAGCATCGGACTTGATCGCCAGTGCCGTCGAGGGTTTAGTAATTCGTGGCGACCTCGGCGATACCGTTCAGGCTCTTGATGGGGCTGGTTTGTTAGCTCCCGGCGTGGGCCTTCACCCTCAGTTCGGATCGAACCTCTACATCACCAATAAAGGCTATTCGAACTACAACGGTCTATTGGTGACACTGCACAAAAAGTACTCTCACGGCCTGCAATTCGACGTGAACTACACCTGGTCCCATTCCATTGACAATATTTCGGCGCCGGCGAACCAGGCCTTCGGTTCGAACGGAGCTGGCGGCATCATATGCGATGCCATCAACTTGCAATCGTGCCGCGGCAATTCTGATTTCGATGTTCGTCACGTAATTACCTCTGATTTCATTTATCAACTGCCGTTTGGCAGCGGCCGCTATTTCGCTAGCGATGTTCCCAAATGGGCCGACGAAGTCATTGGAGGCTGGCAAGTGTCGGGAATTCTCAACTGGAGAACCGGTCTCGCGTTCCAAACGGTTACCAGCTCATTCCCCATCAGTTTTGCCAACAATGTGCCAGCGATATTCAATGGTGATAATTCAGCCATCAGCACGAACGTCCATTTGGATCCCAACACTGGCCAGATTCAGATGTTTGCCGACCCGACTGCTGCAATTAACGCGTTTAGCTTCCCCACCGGACTCGAAGCCGGGAGCCGCAACAATCTTCGTGGCCCCCACTTTTCGAACGTGGACTTTGGGGTGGCAAAGCGCTTTCAAATCCGTGAAAATATCGGACTGCAATTCCGTGCCGATGCTTTCAATGTCTTCAACCACACGAACTTCGCTCTTCCGGGAGTGGCTGCCACTGCAGACATCAGTGATCCCAGTAGTTTCGGAGTAATCACCGGTGCGGCTGCTCCGCGTGTTTTGCAGCTGGCATTGCGCCTGGAATTCTAAGTCCCTTCTGCACTTCTCTCAGGCCGATCAGAAATGATCGGCCTTTTTTATTTTGCGGTTTACCGAATTGCGTGGAGCCCGCCATAAGCGAAGCCGAATGGGTTGACTTTGATGTATTGCCCGTGGGAAATATTCGGGCCACAGAACATGGGATTACCCCTCCCCCTGATTTGATCCATAGAATCTTTTGGAATGATGCAGATAGACAACGGTAGAGACGCAAATCTATTGGATTGATGCGCTTGCGGGTAAAATATTGATGGCCATGGAGTTACAGTCATTGTATGGATCTTTTATTAAAACGGTTTAATGACTGTTATGGCGTAGTCGGAGGGCGAGAGTCAACGCACGAATGGACGTGGCGGTTTTAAAACATTGTTCTGGCTTGTGAAGCTGGACATTCCCACTCAAGCCAAAACCGGGCATGAATGGGCTTTCCTCCAATCAGGCTAAATTACATCGGATTCTCTCTCGCTACGGCGATGTCTCCTATGCTGATCGAATTTGGAACGGTTTTAGTTTTAAATTGGGTTTGCGTCGTCAGGTCTCCATTTTCTCTTATCGGCCACCCTGACACTCCCGCAGACGCTCCATCCGATGCCTGCTCATCATCCACCCACTCACTGGTGTAAACGTAAACTCCGTTATTGTCTTCCACAAACCCGGCAATATGGAATGGGGGAACAAGGAACCAGGGAGAAGCAGTCAGGTCACCGGTGTCCTGATTGATGACGAAGGATTGTATTCCGTTGACGCTGGATGCTTCCTGTTGTTGGAACGTCCAAAGGTTCCTCCCGAAAACGTCCGGATAAAGATTGAATATCCCAAAATTCGGGGAACTCGCCGAAAATGGCGAGGCCGGAAGCGATGTGAGTGCGCCAGTTGAGTAATCAATGCCGTACCCGAAAATTTCTCCTCCGCCGTTATTTAATGCTCCCGCGACATACAGATACTTTCCAGCCGCGGCTACTGACGGATCGGATATTTCATTGGGAACCGCGTGTGGACTCCCGGGCACAGCCGTCAGGTTTCCAGTATTTGGGTTGATTCTGAATCCCGCCAGATGGATGCCGTTGTTCTGCCCCACGGAATAAACATATTGACCCGTCATGTCGGGCGTTGCCCGGAACGACGGGATTGCGTTTACGAATCCCGTGGACGTTAAGGCTCCAGTGGAGCGCTCGATTCGATAGCTGGCAATGGTATCGGATTGGTAGGTGGCGTATAAAAATCTGCCGCTGCGGTCCACATGGATGATGGGGGCAATTCCGTTGGCCTTTCCATTGAGAGGAAATGGGGACCCAGGCATGGGAGTGAGCGCGCCATTTAATTCGCTGATTTGATATCCGACAATCTTCGTTGGGGTGGAAACATATACAAACCAGCCGCCGGGATCAGTCGTTACGGAATTCGCGCCCGCACCCACCGGATATTCAGGCAGTGCGTTAGAACCATTTGGATTTTTCAGGATTCCGCCGGAAGCAATGTTGAATTCGTAAAGGGTGGAAGTGCTTCCGGTGTTGTGGATTGCATAGGCGTGACCGCTGCCCAAAGCCAGCACATTCCGGTTGAATTGCGATTTAAAAACGTGGCCACAGTTGTCCCAGGCCTGCACAGTAAGTTTGTATTGGCCCGGCGCCAGGTCGAGATAGGTATTCAACTGATTGGAATTGACAGTGTAAGGGGTGACGCCATCGGCAACATAAATCCGCATGGCATTGATCCCGGTGCCGCACCCTGCACTTTGCGCTGAGGCCGCAATGTGCAGCGGCGTGGAGTAAGGCAGGGCCGGCAGAAAAACGCTCACCCCAGTTGCGGCGGACACCGTCACGTCTACTGCTGTTTTTCCCACGCCACCGCAATTGTCGAAGGCTTGGACTACAGTGTGGTAGGTTCCGGGAGCAAGATTGATGAACGCTTCAATATGCTGACCTTTAGTTGTGTAGGCGATCACATTTGGCGCTTTATATATGCGCATGGATGAAACCCCTTTTGCGCATTGGAAACTGGTCGCAAACGCCTCATAGAACACGGGCGAACCGGCGGAGCCACTGGCAGGCGATTCCACCACGACGTTAGGAGCGCCATAGGCAGAAGAGGCAAAGCCGATGAGGATGAGCACGAAACTAAATCTGTGGAAGAATTTTTCAAGCTTGAAGATATCCGCTAAGAACGCAGAATTAGACACGCGCCCTACCCCCGTCATTCGAAGTGCCGGAACTTACAGTGTGACGATGTGCCCGTTTCGCCGGTGTGACAATCGGGAACAATAGGGGAGTAGATCAGGGAAGATACGGCAGAGTCCCTACAACTCGAGTGCGTGGGGCTTTTGACGGCACTAAGGCCATCGAGATATCCGAAGGCGAAACGAAAATCTATTGGATTGATGCGCTTGCGGGTAAAATCTTGATGGCCATAGAGTTACAGTCATTGTATGAACCTTTATTAAAACGGTTTAATGACTGTTATTGCGTAGACAGAGGGCGAGAGTCAACGCACGAATGGACGTGGCGTTCTTAAAACATTAATCGGCAGCGGGAATCTGAACTCCCACTCAAGCCAAAATCGGGCTTGAATGGGCCACCCGCCTCATGAATATGGAGGATTACTTAACGGTACAATCTTTTGATAATTCGTCAATCGAGCGAGGAAGCAGTGCGGGGTATATGCAAGATGTGTTTGCAGGATAAGGAACGGGTCGAGAGCCATTTCATTCCTGCCGCAATCTACGATTATTGCAGGGCTGGAAAACAAAGCCCCATACGAATTGCTGGCGGCGCGGCGTTCCCGACCGATCGGCAGACACAAGTGTATCTACTGTGCGGGGAATGCGAAAATATCCTGAATACGAACGGTGAGCGGTGGCTCAACGCGAAACTCGCAACGATGGATCGCAAGTTCCCTCTCTACGATTTGATTACTAGACAAGCACCGGTATACACGATTGACGCTACTGATATCTACTTTTCCAGCAACAATCCGGAAGTTTTGACGGATTGCCTTGTTCATTTCGCGATGGGCATTTTCTGGAAAGCCGCAGTCCATTCGTGGTTGGCGGGAAAGACAGAACCGCGAATAGAGCTGGCCCCATATACGGATGTGATAAGGATGTGGCTTCGGGGAGAAGGAACTTTGCCATCATCGATCGCGCTTAGCATATCCGTATCGCGGCCTGATCGTGCTCAAATAACATTCAATGAACCGCATGAAGCGCGAAGTAACGAAGATCGGACTTTTGTTTTTCATGTCCCTGGCGTTTTTTTCATGCTCCACGTCGGAGAGTCGTTGCCGGATGTGACAAAGCAGTTCTGCTTGCATCATTCGTCTTTCCATCCGATTTTTGTCTCGGAGGAAATGACGCAAAAAGTCGAAGATTTATTTCGGGAGATGTTCCATAAATCGCGAAAGACTGATGCCTTGATGCGAACGAGAGTTTCTCGCGAAAAAGAACTACGGAATGGCGGGAAGTCTTGAATGCTCTGTATTCTCGTAGATGTTGCAGATGACTTCGATGTATTTCTGATTCGTGCAAGCATTACGGGCGGGTGGCCCATTCAAGCCCGATTTTGGCTTGAGTGGGGATAGCACATATTTTTGAACCGACAAGGTCACCCGACCTGTTACGGGGTTTCGGCGCGCGGCTCAAACGCCGCGCGACCGCCTCAACTTGAATAGGGTAGTTTTACAGCTGGACAAAGTCTCCCGGCGGCTCGTTCGCGTTTTCTCGCTGTCCACTCTGACTCAATCTCTACTCGTCCTTCAGCGCCAGTTGCGTAGTGCCGGAAGCTGCTCCACGGCCAGTCCTCTGGGCGTTCACATAGCCCTGCTTTTACCGGATTTTGATGAATGTAAGTCAGCTTCTCCATGAACTGCGCACGGTTGCGAATATTGAAATCATAGTATCGCTTTTGCCAGAAATGCTCTGCGTCGCGGATTAAACGCCGCGATACTCCTTGCTTGAGAGATTTGAGGGCATCGGCGAGAGTGTAATCTTGAAAATCCCCACTCAAGCCAACATCGGGCTTGAATGGGCCACCGTCCTGTTTGAGTGGGCCATCGTCATGTTGTGGTTCGCTGAGGAGGAGATGGACATGATCGGGCATGATCACGTAGCCATAAATGTAGAGTCTGTAACTGCGGCGAGTGCGTTCTAAAGCAGACTCGAAAATTCGGCAGCTTTCGTTGTGAGTGAACAAGCGATGGCGGTGATAACAGCCGAAAGTGATGAAATGACTTTGTCGGCTCTGGTGGAAACGCGCTAGTCCCCATGGCATGAGGAGAAAGTAGTTTGTCAGCCGGGGAATGTATGTGACGTATGAACATTCCAACATCCCCACTCAAGCCAAAATCAGGCTTGAATGGGCCACCGCCTGAAAGAATGGGCAGGCAGATTTAATCCTCCCATCGGTGTTTTCGAATATGCCCATCTTGTACGTCGGGAACGGTGTTGTACCATTCGCTCACGAACCTACGCATCTTGGATTCTTGTTGATTCGCAAGTTGTTCAGCGGCCGGGTCGTAATCGCTAATATCTGAAATGAAGTTCTCAATCTCGCCATGAGCAACTTTATTCCGAAGACGAACAAAGGCAATGGGGGTATCACTGCTGAGGTCATCAGCAGCTTCGAGCAGCGTTCGCACTGGAAGACCATGCTTTTCGGCTGCCCTCAAATTGAAGTTGTTTAGAGTCGCCCATCCCGCAATCCGTTTCAACGTAATCCTGCGAGTGCGTCTGTCCCGATTGATTATCAGTTCAACAGCAGTTGAAGCGAGCGTTATCACTGCGAGAAATCTTCGTTCGTCGCGGCAATGGGCAACCTCTCGAGTATAAGAAAATAAATCGAGTGGATATCGTTCGCTGTGTGTCCGATAACCACTAGGACCACAACTCATCCATGGTTTTTCTGTATTCATAAGTCATTCAACTTCCGTCCCCAAGTTCACGGCCTGATTTTGATGCTAATTTGGCACTGCAAACACCAGATTTCTCTCATTCGCTTCACTCAGGGTCGAAATGACAAGTCTTATAGCCTCTACGCTTCTTCCTGCTCCTTCAACTTCGCGATCACGCTGAAGTCTTCGAGAGTCGTCACGTCACCCTTGACGTCGCCGTTGGTGGCAAGTTCGCGGAGCAGGCGGCGCATGATTTTTCCGCTAGCTACCCCGGGGCGCTTCAATTGAACGAGGAATATCTTACTGTATGGGAGATGATCCCACTCATTCGAAGGAAAGAATGAGTGGGAATTGGCTAGCGGATTGAGACCTCAAAGCTCGATTGCAGCGTCAACTGAGATACGAATCGAAGCGCGGATTAAGCTGCCTGCCGCGCGTCCGATCCATGTTGCTTCACCATCTTGTTGTAATTTCCCATAATGAGGAATGGCGCGGCCCATTGACCTACAAACAATGCCCAGTTGTCTTTCCCCATCAATTTGAAAGCCGCGGAAAATGCCATGGATGCAACTGCCATGCCCAGAAAAGTGCTGGAAGGCACCCGTGAAGTCTGTCTTTCGATTGCGCCCGTGAACTGGTCCTCTGAAGACTCGCCGCGGGTTACTTTGTACGCGCCCATTTTTTATACTCCTCCTCAATCGCCAGAAAGCTGGCAAGCTCTTCAGATGCGATTGTGGAGAGCAAGTTGGCCTATCCCGGCGACAATGAAGAAAGACGATCGGAATCTTAAGCGCACTGCGGATTACGGAATTTGTAGTGCTCGATTTTGTAGGTGAAAACACGTATCTCGCGTTGGGAGTAAGCCCGAATTCTCTGAGGGATCGGATTAGCACCGCACATTCCCAAATCGTTTTGCGATGAGCTGCACAATTTCATTGCGGCTGCGACTGCTTTTCTGGCTGAGAGTTCAGAAAAAATGCTTGCAGCCTGGGGCCACACTTGTAAAAAAATCCGGCCGCTATGAAAAATACTATTGCTCGAGCCACCAACTCCGACAACGAAATCCAGTCGGCAACACGCGCAAAGTGATTCGTGTAAAGAACGCTACTGTGATACGAAAACTCATGGAGCCTATAGGGAACAAGCGTCAGATTGTCAATTGCCCAAAAAATGAAATATACGCACAATGCCCTGAATTGCGACTAAGGCTGCCTCTGTTTTCGAGCATATTTTTCTCCTCTTGGGCTACGCTTCGTCCTGCTCCTTGCAACTTCGCGATGACGCTGAAATCTTCCAGAGTTGTGACGTCGCCCTTCACGTTGCCGTTGGTCGCCAGTTCTCGCAGCAATCGGCGCATGATTTTTCCGCTGCGGGTTTTAGGAAGCGTGTCGGTAAAGCGGATGTCATCCGGCTTGGCCAGCGAGCCAATTTCCTTGGCTACCCACTTTTTTCAACTCTTCCTTCAGTTCGCTGGTAGGTTTCCTGCCGCTTTGCAAAGTCACAAATGCCGAAACCGCCTGTCCCTTGATTTCATCAGGACGCCCGACAACCGCAGCTTCAGCCACCGCCTCATGAGCCACCAGCGCAGATTCAACTTCCATGGTGCTAAGACGGTGTCCCGAAACATTCAGCACGTCATCCACCCGTCCCATGACCCAGTAGTAGCCGTCTTTATCCTTGCGCGCTCCGTCGCCGGTAAAGTAAATACCCGGGAATCTGCGACCAATACTGCTGCACGTAGCGGTCGGGATCGCCATAAATCGTCCGCAGCCATCCCCGGCCATGGTTGCTTGAGCACAAGGAACCCGCCTGATCCTTCGGTACAGGCTTTTCCCTGCATGTCCACGATCTCAGCGACAACTCCCGGAAAAGGCCGAGTCGCCGATCCCGGCTTGGTAGCGATCGCCCCCGGAATTGGCGTCAGCATCATGATTGCCCAGTTTCTGTTTGCCACCATGTGTCCATGATCGGGCAGCGGTTGCCGCCGATTACTTCGCGGTACCACATCCAGGCTTCGGGGTTGATGGGTTCGCCGACGGTGCCGAGGAGGCGAAGGCTGGACATGTCGTGCTTTTTGGGCCACTCGTCTCCCCACTTGATGAAGGTACGGATGGCGGTGGGCGCGGTGTAGAAGATGTTGACTTTGTGGCGCGCGATGATGTACCAGAAACGGTCTGGATTGGGAAAGTTCGGAGCGCCTTCGTACATCGAGGTGGTGGCGCCGTTTTGCAGCGGGCCGTAGACGATGTAGCTGTGTCCAGTGACCCATCCGATGTCGGCGGTGCACCAGTAGGTGTCTTCTTCTTTGAGGTCGAAGACCCATTTGGTGGTGAGATAGGTCCTGACGGCGTAGCCGGCGGTTGTGTGGACCACGCCTTTGGGTTTTCCAGTGGTGCCAGAGGTGTAGAGGATGTAAAGAGGATGCTCGGAGTCGAGCGGTTCGGCGGGGCAATCGTCGGAGGCCTTGGCCATTAGCTCGTGCCACCAGTGATCTCTACCGTGCTGTCATGTTGATGGGAGTTCCGGTGCGCTTGTAGACGATTGTGTTCTTTATCGAAGGGCAGGACTTCAGGGCTTCTTCGACGGCGGGAAATAATTTGACTTCGGAGCCGCGGCGATAGGAGCCGTCTTGCGTGATAACGGCGATGGCTTGCGAGTCGTGAATGCGGTCAACGAGTGCGTTGGAGGAAAATCCTCCGAAGATGACGGTGTGTGGCGCGCCGATGCGGGCGCAGGCAAGCAGGGCGATGGGAAGTTCGGGCGTCATGCCCATGTAGATGGCGACTCGGTCGCCTTTTTTTACGCCAAGGCCTTTGAGCACGTTGGCGAACTTTTGGACTTCGCGATGCAGTTGCTGATAGGTGAGCGTGCGGACTTCTCCGGGCTCGCTCTCCCAAATAATGGCGGCTTTATTTTTGCGCCAGGTTTCGACGTGGCGGTCGAGGCAGTTGTAGGAGAGATTCATTTGTCCGCCGACGAACCATTTGGCCCAGGGGCAATCCCATTCGAGGACCTTGTCCCACTTTTTGAACCAGTGGAGGTCATTGGCGATTTTGGCCCAGAATTTTTCGGGGTCTTCGACGGACTCTTTATATATGCGTTCGTAGTCTTCGAGGCTGTTGATGTGGGCTTGCTGGCGGAATTCTTTAGGGCATTCGAATTTGCGTTGCTCTTGAAGGACGGAAGTAATGTTAAGAGATGATAGGTCTGCCATTCGGTTTACCTCGAAGATGATTGCAACTGGAGATTTTAGCTGGTGCAGGGCGGAATGTCTGCATGGAGGTTGGCGGCGTTTACGGGATTTTAATATTTGGCCTCGGCTTCAACACATTCGGGGGCTGCGAGAATTTTTATATGGTCCCCTATCGCTTCTAACCGCGAGAGGCGCGCATCGCACTTACGATTTTCACCGAATCCAAAATCGTAATAGATGGCAGCGCGGGAATCGTGAAAGTCGCCGCATCGGATCGTGGATTGTTTCAATGCATCTATAGCTCCTTGTCGGAGCAATGGTGGACCGCTCACAACCGTTGGGCTGGAAGGATCGAGTTCGCATCCTTTGAATCGCACATCTATAGTTACAGTCCCAATGATATGCGCAGTACGAACGATAGGTGGATAAATCGGGACACGAATATTGATCCATTCGACAGACTTCTCGACGTCCTTTGATCCCTGCTGCGGTTGTGGAGGATTGCTTTGAGAGAAACATACGGATGCAGAAAGCAACAGGGCCACAAGCAGAAACTTCTTCATTATTTTGACCTCGTGCGTGCAGTGTAACAGCAGATCCTTTCTTCGACTTCGCGCTGAGCTTTGGGATTAGCAGCTTAAATTCTTGATTGGTTGCGCCCGATGGGCGCGGAAATTCAAATGCCGAAGCTCACCCGGCACTGACGTGCCGGGCTTTCACATATCGCCCCTTACGGGGCTGACTCCGCCGTGCTCCATTGGGCAGGCGCTTTTGGACGGCGAACCTTCCATATGATGGGACGCGCGCTTCCATTTCCCAAAATGATTGCAGGGAACATAGCATTGCCATAGGAAACATAGCGCCACATCAGGAAGTGAGTTCGAGGAAAGATTTAGTGACCGGATGCTCCGGGGATTGCATCACTCGTTGAGTTGGGCCGCTTTCAACAATGCGGCCATTTTCAAAAACGTGGACTTTATTTGCAGCGCCGCGGACGAAGCTCATGGAGTGAGTGACGACGATCATGGTTAGGCCTTCCCTGGCGAGTTGACTCATAATTGCCAGGACCTCCGCTGCCATTACGGGATCCAGGGCGCTGGTGGGCTCGTCAAATAGGATTGCACTAGGCTTCATCATCAGCGCCCGGGCGATCGCTACACGCTGCATTTGACCGCCTGAGAGGTGGCGGGGATAAGAGTCCTTTTTAGCCGCAAGCCCGACTCGATCCAGAAGTTGCATGGCGAGCGTTTCAGATTCGGCGCGGTCCTTGCCCAGCACATGCACCGGAGCTTCGCATAGGTTTTGCAACGCATTCAAATGGGGAAACAAATTAAATTGCTGGAACACCATGCCGACGCGTTTGCGGACTGATTGCAACAGGGCTGCGTCACGATTGGCATCGGTTTGCGACGTGAGTTGCAGATCGCCAATCTGTATGTTGCCGCTGTAAAACGATTCCAATCCATTGATGCAACGAAGAAAGATGCTCTTGCCCGCGCCCGAGGGGCCGATAATGGCGTGGACCTCGCCTGGAGCGACTTCCATGGATATTCCCTGGAGCACTTCATGCTGGCCGAAACGCTTTGATAGTTGATGGACGGTTATCATTTCGGTCAAATCAAGCGAGCGCCCGCGAATGTTCGAGGCGGCGGCTAAATACGGCGACAGGATAACTCATTAACAAATACAAAAGGCCCGTCATGAGCAGAAGTTCCACGGTCGCCTGGGTGCTCATGCTGAGAACGCTGAAGCGTTTGGTGAGTTCCACAATCGTAATGACAGAGCAAACGCTTGTGTCCTTGTAGAGGGCAATGAAGTCACTGACAATGGGAGGAATGACAAGGCGGATGGCCTGGGGAGCGATGATGCGCCGGATGGCAAGCCATCGGGACATGCCCAGCGATATGGCCGCCTCCATTTGTCCGTTGGGAATAGCCTGCAACCCGGCGCGATGAATTTCGCTTTCGTAGGCGGAATAATTGATGGCCAGGCCAAGAATCCCCGTCCAAAACGCAGGTATGGCGATGCCGACTTCCGGAAGGAAGAAGAATATGAAATACAGCTGCAACATCAGCGGAGTGCCGCGCAGGAACTCGACGTAGGCCCCCAACGGAAGCCTGAGCCACTGCGGGCCGTAGAGGCGCCCGATTGCCACAAACATTCCGATTGTGATGGCGATAGGAAACGAAACCACGCTGAGAATGACCGTCATACCGGCGGATTCAAGGAGCACGCCGCCATAATTCCTCACGACATTCCAGCCGCGTTCACGAACGGCCGTTGTAACAAGCTCAGGCGTGCCAGTATTTATTCTTTCCGAAGTTTCGGCGGTTTCTGGGTAGCCATAGAATTTCGCGCTTCCCGCGATGGCGTTGAGGGTTTGTTGCTGTTCATTCCAGATGCCGTATTTGCGATAGATCCTCTCCAGTTCTCCATCACGAACCATCGAGATGAGCGATGCGTTGATTTCCTGGATGAGAGCGGTTTGCCCTTTGCGCGCATAGATCACGTAGTATCCCTCGCTCACTGGTTTGCCGATGAAAGCCAGGGAAGGAAAGCGCGGCGCATAAAATGTGGCGATAGGCGTATCTTCGAGCGCGCCATCCAGTTTGCCGGTTTCGACCTCGCGCATCGCGTCTGTGTTGCCGTCATAGCCAACCGCTTCGCATGTAGGTTTTGCACTGCCATGTTCACAGAACGCGCGGACATAAACCTCGGCTGCAGAGCCGGTAAGCACACCGACTTTTAATGGCCGATGCGCCTTGGTACTTTTCAAATCTGCCCAGTTAGCGAGCGTGGAGCTTCCCTTTTTCGCGAGGAGTTGTAGCCCATAAATGTAGTAGGGAATGCTGGCGCTCATGGTCACGAGCCTTTGCGGCGTTCGCTCGTATCCATTCAGAATGATGTCGGTGCGTCTCGTCTGCAATATTTCAGGAAGTTCAGCCCAGTCGCCCTGGACAAATTGCGCTTTGCTGTGTAGGTGCGCGGCAAGGCTGTTGGCGAGTTCCACCTCGAATCCGGTGACCGCATTGGGATTGTCGGTGCGGGGATAGACGTACGGGCCTCCGCCCTCCTGGTCGCCCGCCCAGCGGAGAACTCCGTGCTCCCGGATGGATGCGAGATCGTCAGCGGAGAGGGGAACGCACGCTGCAACCAGAACAGACAATAGCAGCAAAACGACAGATTGACGGCGCACGCATGGATCCTTTCGTGAAAAAAGCTATTGGATTTTTCGGTCATTGGCAAACGATTTCCTCATGTACTCGGGAGAAAGGCAATGAAGCAACAAAACTAGCCGGGTGCAAACCCGAGGCGGGGAAAGGCATCTTGAATGGTTCGTGGCCACCAAAGCAACCAGGGTGAGGGAGCGCAAATGGACAAAAAAGAAATTAATTCTCCGAAGCTGACTGGAAATTTTCTGTTTTGGTTTTGTGGCGTGGGCGGCATAATACTCATTGTTTTTTTCGGGCACTATGTTTGGAGAATATTTTGAAGCCGCCGGGTGAACTCGCGCTAACGTCGGGGATCCGCTAGGCGTTGCACGGACGGGGGCATGAAATATCCACTGTACGGCTCAAAATTAACCGGGCATCTATCTTGTTAATTGCAAAGCTGTTAGGGCATTGTATGATGGCGCGTAATGGAAATCGGCGAGTGGAAACAGAAGATCGAGGCAAAATCAGGTCTCTTCTCTTCACTTCGCTTGCGTCGCTGCGCTTGCGCCGGGATGACAGGTCGGATTCTGGGAACAAAGGGTTGTGCGTTATACGCTGTCGTATAAATGTTTGAAGATGGTTCGTAAAGCTGGTGATCGAAGAAGGAGCCTGAGCCGTGCGCGATAGCAGTCCAATTCAGGGAGCGGGGCCGCTGGTTCGTGTTTGGGGCATGAACGCGAATGGGAAAGCTTTTTTCCAAAATGTGCACGCACAAAAATTGAGCGCTTATGGAGCGGAGCTGATTTCGGTTGAGCATCCGCTGAAGGTGGACGATGTGGTTGGGGTACAGCTGGGAGAGAAGAAGGCTCGCTTTCGCATTGTGAAGGTGGAGGATTCGGCGCTGCCTCAGAGAATCAATATAGAAGTGGAAGCGTTGCAGGGGCAGGAGCCGCCGTGGAAAGACCTGATTCCTTCGGCATCGGTCGTGAAAGAGCCGCAGGGACGCGACAAGCGCCGATACATCCGGCACAGGATCCAGTTCCCGGTTGAGTTGCGGGATGAGCGCGGCGGCGCGGCGCACATGCAGACTGCGGCGACCGATATCAGCGGGCGCGGTTGCTACATTGAGATGCTGGTGCCGTTTCCTCTGGGGACGCCGGTGACGGTGATCTTTTGGATTGACACGGAGAAGGTGAGCACCTCGGGAATTGTTAGGGCCAGCGATCCGGGGGTGGGAATGGGGATTGAGTTTACCGGGCTTGCAGAGGCGATCCAGGAACGGATGCAGCGGCACGTGGAAAAACTCGATACCAGCAAGTTTGGACCGAAAGGTGGAGCGAGCTAGGCTGGCCGCGGATTTCGCGGATTGAAAGAAAATGCCAGTCGTTTAGAATGCCAGCTCGTTGGGGATTTCGGGCCAGTCAGCAAACCATCGGCCATCAAAAACTGAATCCGGGGCAACAGTCTGCAATCGAATAACCAGCGCGCGTGCTGGGCCGTGGCGCCTTTATCACCATCATGAAAATTGGAATCACCTGTTATCCGACATATGGCGGCAGTGGAGTGGTCGGAACGGAACTGGGACTGGAACTGGCGCGCCGCGGGCATGAAGTCCACTTTATTTCATACGCACCGCCCATCCGGCTGACGCCACATCCCAACATTCATTATCACGAGGTGGAAGTTTCGATTTATCCGCTGTTTGAATATCCTCCGTATGATTTGGCGCTGGCCACGCGGATGGCGGAAGTAGCGCAGATTTACGAGTTGGATTTGCTGCATGTGCACTACGCGATTCCTCACTCGGTGAGCGCGATGCTGGCGCGACAGATGCTGGAGGCGGCTCCGAAAAAGCGGAGGCTGCCGTTTGTGACCACGCTGCATGGAACTGACATCACCGTGGTCGGGCAGGATCCTTCATATCTTCCGATCACGCGGTATTCGATTGAACAGAGTGACGGCGTTACGGCGATCTCGCAATACCTGCGCGAGACGACGCTGCGTGAGTTTGAGGTCAAAAATCATATTGAGGTGATTTACAACTTCGTCAATTGCGATTTGTATAAGCGCGGACCGGATGCGGCGGAGAGGCGAAAAGAGTATGCGCCGGGTGGAGAGAAAATATTGATGCATCTTTCCAATTTTCGTCCGGTAAAGCGGATCACCGACGCGGTAGAAATTTTGGATCGAGTGCGGAAGCAGATTCCGTCGAAATTAGTGCTGATTGGCGATGGGCCTGACCGGTCGAAGGCGGAGCGGCTGGCGCTGCAAAAAGGCATTCATAATGACGTTTTATTTTTGGGGAAGCAAGACCAGGTAAATGAGAAGCTGCCGGCGGCGGACATTATGCTGATGCCGAGCGAATTGGAATCGTTTGGGCTGGCAGCGCTTGAAGCGATGGCGTGCGAGGTTGTGCCAATTGCGACGCGTGTAGGCGGAGTTCCGGAGGTGGTGGAGCATGGCAAAACGGGATTTCTGGCTGAGGTTGGCGATGTGGACGGCATGGCAAAATTCGCCGTGGACCTGCTGCGCGATGAAGACCGGCTACGGGAGATGGGAAAAGCCGGGCAGAAAGTGGCGCATTCGAAATTCTGTGCCGAGGAAGTAATTACGCAGTACGAGAATTTTTATCGCAAGGTGCTGGAGCGTTCCTCGTAACGGATGGGAACGCCGCCCTCCTGAAGCACTGGCAGCCGCAGGCGAACCAAGGTACCTTTTCCCGAAGGACTATCCACGGTCATGCGGGCGGTTTCACCATAGAGAACTTTGAGACGTTCGGCCACGTTGGCCATGCCGATGCCTGTTCCTCCAAGTCCGGTGGGCTTTTCCAGCAACTGCGCGGCGCCCATGCCGACTCCGTCATCTTCCACTTCAATGGTGAGCCCCGTATCAGTAATACGGCTGCGCAAATGAATGCTGCCGCCTTCCAGTTTGGACGAGAGTCCGTGCTTGATGGAATTTTCCACCAAGGGCTGGAGCAACATGCTGGGCACCATAACGTCGAGCGATTGCGGATCGAGATCCTTGACCACCTGCAACTTGTCGCGGCCAAAGCGAACGACTTCAATGTCGAGATAGTTGTCAATGAACTCAACTTCGTCGCGAAGCGCTACGAAGGCGTCGGTGCTGTGGAGAAGGCGGCGCAGGATGGTGGCTAGCTTGAGGATGAGGCCGCGAGCGGTATCGGGGTCAAAGCGGACCAGCGACGAGATGGAGTTGAGGGTGTTGAAAAGAAAATGTGGGTTGATCTGGTTCTTCAGCGCCTCAATGCGGGCGTGAAGGAGCATGCGCTGCTGCTCTTCTAATTTAATTTGCAGGCGAACGCTGTTCCAGATTTTCAGCTGGATCACGATGACAAGGACAGAAGTGGCGTAGAGAAGAGCATCCAGCCAGAGGCTGGGGCTTTCGACGCCGTATGTTCGTTTGGGAAAGACATGGACGAATTCCACATATAAAAAGCGCAGGGCGACGATGGTGAAGAGAAACCAGAGCTGCCAGTCGAAAAATCGCAAGCGTGGCGATTTGCGGCGGAACCAGCGCACGACGCTGAAGTAGTTGAAAGGGGAAAAGGACCAGATCTCCTCGTGGTTGGCCGAAAGCATGCGCAACTGACCGCAGATAAAACCCACCAACGCGTAGAGAGGAAGGGTCATCCACTGATGCTGGAAGACGGCGGGCAGAGAGAGAAGGACTCCGCCGAGGACGCCAGAGAAACGGCCGCCCAAAATTCCGAGCAAGATGATAGTTTCGAAAGCCAGATCTCCGGCGAAGTAGCCTTGGGCGCTGAAGCGCGTCCATTTGCCGAGGCCAAGAATGAGGAATATCCCCAGCCACTGCGCGAGGCATAACCAGACGACCAGATAAAAGCGCTGTTTGAGCGAACGGTCGTCCCTATAAAGCAGTGACTTGAATTCCACCGAGCGGATAAGCCCACTCGCCAATAGGGAGGCCATGCCCAGCTTGATGAGCAAATCTATAAGGATGAGGCGCTGTTCCATAGTTCCGCTGAGGGAAATGTAGCACGAACCGCGGGATTTTTCGGGACGTGCGAGGTCAGGCGGGCAATTGCCGCAGCATGCTGTTGGCTTTGCGGAACCATGGACGCTCGCGGCGCGCGAGATATCCGGGCATGGTGCGACGCTTGTCGAGAAGTTTTTGCGCCCACTCACGAGCTTCGGCATTGCGGTCCTGCTGCGCTAGGAATGCCGCGTAGTTGTAGTAGGTTTCCGACATAGTGGAAATTCTGGTTACCTGCTGAAAGAGTGCCTCGGCTTTTTCCGGCTGGCCGGTGTGGGCATAGCAGTGGGCCAGCAATCCGGCGGCGCGGTAGAAGTCGTATTGAGCGTCCTGTGTGACGACACGTTCCAGGTCAGGCACGGCGGCAGTGAAATCGCTCATTAGGGTTGCGGCCACGCCGCGGCGATAAAACGGGTCAGGAGAATCCGTGCGGATGGAAAGCGCTTTGTTGTAGCACTGGCGCGCGTGGGTGTAGTTCCCTTCCTCTAAATTCAAGTCTCCCAGCTCTTCGTAGTTTCCTGCCGATGGATTGTCGAGAATTTCAGATTGCAGTTCGCGGATGCGGCGGCGGCGAGGAAAAACTTTGAAGGATTGGCGGGCGAGGCCAGCGTCAGGCACCACTTCCACAAGGATGTAGATGACCGCGCCGATCCAGCCGAGAAAGATGATGACGAAAAGCCAGTAAAAATCGGGGCGGCGGCGGATGAAGTGGATGATGGCAATTGCTTCCAGCAGAAAGCCCCACCACGACGCGAAAAAAAAGAACAGTGATCCCATTTCCTGAACAGAATATAACACTGACGTTCGCGAAGTTGGCCTGGGAATCCGCAGCATGCGCGATGCTAGAATCCATGCAGTGACTCCTCCGATCCGCCTTCTGGCCATTGATATTGATGGCACCCTGCTCAACCCGCAATTTGAAATTTCTCCGGTTGACCTGGAGGCGTTGCGCGACGCTCGTGCGGCGGGCGTGGAAATTTTGCTGGTCACCGGACGCAGGCACGCGTTCGCTCGTCCGATTGCGGAGTTGCTGGGATTTGATCTTTGGATCATCAGCTCGAATGGGGCGATTACGCGATCCATGGCGGGTGAGACGTTCCATCGCGACATGCTTCCCGTGCAGACCTGCAAGAAATTATGCGAGGCGATGCGCGAGTTCCGCGGCCAAACGGTTTTGACCTTTGATCAGGAAACCAAGGGCGCCATTGTGCTGGATCACATGCTGGAGCTGGAAGGAAGCATCAAGAAATGGCTGGAAAAGAACATGGCGTCCATTGAGTTTGTGGTGCCGATTGAGCGTGCGCTTACGCGAGACCCGGTGCAGGCGATGTTTTGCGGGCCGATGGCGCGGATGAAGGAGACGCTGGAAGTTTTGCGTGAGAGTGGGTTGGAGAAAGAGATCACGGTGCTGCGGACGGAATATCCGTTGCGTGATCTCTCGATTGTGGATGTGTTGAATAAAGGATGCTCTAAGGGACACGCGCTGGAGCGCTGGGCGCGGCACCGGAATATTGCGCGGGAGCAGGTCATGGCCATCGGTGACAATCACAATGACATAGAAATGCTTGCCTTTGCGGGCGTGCCGTTTATCATGGGGAATGCGGTGGATGAGCTGCGCGGCAAGGGCTGGCAGGTCACTTTATCCAACGATCAAAATGGAGTTGCGGCGGCGGTGCGGCAAGTTTTGGGCGGTCCGCGCGTGACTGTGTAGATTTATTGTGAATTCTTTTATTACAGCGATTTTGGCGATATTGCTCGTGCTTCCCTGCCTGGCGTTCGGGTCGCAAGTAGCCATCCTGCGAAATGGATTTTCCATCCCTCACGAGCGGCACGTAGTTGTCGGCAGTAATACGCGCCTGTACACGAGCGCGGATGGCAGCTATGTGGATGTTCCTACTAGCCAGATTGACCACTTTGAAGAGGATTTGACGCCGGCAGCTGCGCAAAATATTTCTCCGATTACTTCTAAAACCACAACTGCATTGCCGGCGAACCTGCCTGCCAAGACTCTGACGAACAGGACGCCGACGAACATAAATTTGAGCGGCATGGTGAGCGAGGCCAGCGGGCGGCACAATATTGATCCTGACCTTGTGAACAGCGTGATTTGGGCGGAGAGTGATTTTAAGGTTCATGCGGTCTCGCGCAAAGGCGCACAAGGGCTGATGCAACTGATGCCGCAGACGGCGGCGACGCTGGGAGTAGGCAACGCTTTTGATCCGCAATCGAATGTGGAAGGTGGAACGCGGTATCTGCGGGAGTTACTGGAGAAGTACAACTTCGATTTGGCCAAGGCCCTCGCGGCCTACAATGCTGGCCCACTGCGTGTGCAGCAGTATGGCGGAGTGCCTCCTTATTATGAGACGCGAGCTTATGTGGCGCGGATTATTCGCGATTACAACCGGAAGAAATTAGCCGAGCAGCGGGCGGCGAAGCTCAAAAAGAAGACGCCTGTACATTCCGCGAAGCAGCCCTTGCTTGCGGATTCCAAGCAGGAAGGCAGCTCGCCGTCGGCCGCGCATACCAGCGACAAAATTACGCACGAAAGCACGCTGCGTTGACCTGTTGCCCCTCCTCATTTACCTTGACTAAAGCTTTCCTAACGCCAGTTCATCTCCACTTTCACGAGACTTTTTTCGAGACAAATGGATAGAAAACGATTTTTGATTTATGGCGGGATCACCGTGGTGCTGGGGGCGCTCGTCTACCTGCAATTCCGCACCTGGAAGAATTTCGACTGGCCCGTCTTTTGGACGGAGTGGAAACACATTAGTCCGACGTGCATTCTAGCCGCGGTGGCGTTTATTTATGTGAGCTACTATCTGCGGGCGTTGCGCTGGAAGATTTTTCTGCGCGGAATCCGCAAGGACGTTTCCGCGACGTCATTGCTGGCCCCGACGGTGATCGGGTTCACGGGCCTTGCCATCCTGGGCCGGCCGGGAGAGTTGATCCGTCCTTATTTAATTGCCGTGCGCACCAGCCTGAGTTTTTCTTACCAGATGGCGGTGTGGACTGTTGAGCGCATTTTTGATGTTGGCGCGTTCACGGTGCTTTTAACGTTCGCCATTTTTTATCCTGGCACGGCTTTGCATTCCATCGCCGAATACAAAGGTGTTCAAGTTTTTGGATTGTTATTTATCGGGCTGGCGGCGGGTGTTTCGTTTGGCGCGATTCTAGTATCGCGGTACGGAGAGCCGATATCGGCGTGGGTGGAGCGGCGGTTTTCGGCGGAGGTTGGGCATCGGATATCGCAGAAGCTGCGGGATTTTCATCGCGGACTGGATACGATCCACGGGCCTCGGGCCTTTCTGGAAATCTCTGCGGTTTCTTTGGTGATGTGGGCCTGCATTGCTGGAGCCTACCTGGAAGTAGTGCGGTCGTATGGAACCTCACTGCAGCAGCTAACGTTTTCCAAAGTTTTCCCGCTGATGGGTTCGAGCATGGTGGGATCGTTGATTCAATTGCCCGGGGTCGGCGGCGGCTCGCAGTTGGGAACGATTTCGGCGTTGCAGCACATCTTTAATGTGTCCCATGAACTGGCGGCGAATTGCGGCATTCTTTTATGGCTGGCGACGTTTGTGTCTGTCGTGCCAGTGGGGTTGGTTTTAGCCCAATACGAGCGGCTTTCGCTGCGCAAACTTTCCGCCGCGAGCCAGCAGGCGGAGGACGTTGCGGCAGCGGTCCCTCCAGCACAGTGAAGGAATATGCAGAGGTAATTTTGTGGCCTCTGCCGCCTGTTACAATGCAATTTCACCCGATATTCAAATTCAAGCCTTGAATTTCTAAACCATGAAGTGCCCTTTTTGCGGTCATGAAAATGACAAAGTAGTGGATTCGCGAGAGAGCAAGGAAGCCGATTCCATCCGGCGCCGCCGCGAATGCCTGAAGTGCGAGAAGCGGTTTACCACCTACGAGCGCATCGACGAAATTCCCTACATGGTCGTGAAGAAGGATGGAAGGCGGGAGAAATTTGACCGCCAGAAAGTCCTGAATGGATTGTTGCGCGCCTGCGAGAAACGTCCGGTACCGATCAGCAAGCTGGAGCAGATTGTGAATGAGGCCGAAGGCTTCGTGATTGAGTCGGCGGAGCGGGAGCGCAAAACAAGCGAGGTGGGGGAGCTCATCATGAACCGGCTGCGGCGCTATGACAAGGTCGCGTATGTGCGCTTTGCGTCGGTGTATTTGGATTTTAAGGATGTGCAGGAATTCATGACGGAGTTGAAAGACCTGCTGAAGACCAAGGAATCGGCGGCAGCAGCGGCAGAGGCGCGCCCCAAGGGCGGGGCGCGGACGCAGTAGGCGCAGATAGATAATCATAAAGACATCGGCGGATCCGCCGATATTCAGATTGGCTCGTTTTAGATATGGCCCATAAGATCACGCTTATTCCAGGCGACGGCATCGGCACGGAAGTGACGCAGGCGACGGTGCGCATTCTGGAAGCGACCGGGGTGAAGTTTGAGTGGGAAACTTTTCTGGCGGGCGCAGAAGCCTTCGAAAAATATCATGAGTACATTCCCAAAGAGCTGATTGAATCCATTGAGCGGACCCACGTTGGCCTGAAGGGGCCGATTGGAACTCCTGTGGGCGGCGGGTTTGCCAGCATCAATGTGCAGCTGCGGAAGAACTTTGAGTTGTACGCCAACTTCCGGCCCATCCAGAATTTGCCGCATGTGCCTACGCGCTATCCCGATGTGGACCTGATTATTGTTCGCGAAAATACCGAGAGCCTGTATTCGGGAATTGAGCATGAAGTTGTGCCGGGCGTGGTGGAGAGCTTGAAGATCATCACCGAGAAGGCTTCGACGCGGATTGCCAAATTCGCTTTCGCATATGCGAAGAAGAACGGGCGCAAAAAAATCCACGCCGTTCACAAAGCGAACATCATGAAGCTTTCGGATGGTTTGTTTTTGCGATGCGCGCGGGCGGTGGCACAATCGTATCCGGAGATCACTTACGCAGAGCATATTGTGGACAACGCCTGCATGCAGCTGGTGATGAATCCATATCAATACGACATGCTGGTGATGGAAAATTTGTATGGCGACATTATTTCTGATCTTTGCGCGGCGTTTGTCGGAGGGCTAGGCCTTGTGCCCAGCGCGAATTTAGGAGAGCAGTGCGCGATTTTCGAGGCTGTGCATGGCTCGGCGCCGGACATTGCGGGGAAAAATCTGGCCAACCCCACGGCTTTGCTGCGCTCGTCCTTGTTGATGTTGCATCATTTGGGAGAGCACGACGCCGCGGAGAAGATTCGCGTGGGGTTGGAGGCGGTTTATCGCAATCGGGATTTGCTGACGAAAGACGCGGGCGGCAAGGCGGGGACTTCGGAATTTGCGGATTCGATTATTGCGGCGATGCAGGGCGGGGCGTCCCTCAGGGGCTAAAGCCCCTCGAGATCAAGGCTTACGGCACGACTAAAGTCGTACCCTTCCCGGAACCTACTCAAACCCGACTTATGGCATAGCTTCAGGTCATGTTGGAAAATATATTGTTACCGATCATGCGATTAAAATTATCCGTCACATTTTTCATTCTTCTTCTTGCCTTCTGCGTGTTCGCGGCGTGCAATTCGCAAAATAGGACAGAACAATCGCGGGCCGCCGTACCGTCAGGGCCTCCGCCCGCTCCGATTGATCCGACGACGGTGGCTTCGGTGAGCGGGACCGTGCATTTTGACGGGACTGCGCCGGAGATGGTCCCGATTGATATGAGCAATGATCCGGCGTGTAAAGGCGACAATAAGGCAGAGACCGTCGTAGCGAAGGATGGCAAGCTGGCCAATGTCTTCGTGTATGTCAAAGACGGGCTGGGCAACCGGATGTTCCCTGCTCCGGCAAGCCCGGTAGTGATTGATCAGACGGGGTGCCGCTATCGGCCGCACGTGGCCGGCGTGATGGTTGGACAACGGCTGGACATCAAAAACGACGATCCCACCGAGCACAACGTCCATGCGATCGGGATGCAGAATGCGCAGTGGAACGAATCGCAGATGCCCAAGGCCGCGCCCATCGAGAAAAGTTTTGACCATCCGGAAATCATGCTGCCGATCAAGTGCAACCAGCATCCGTGGATGAAGATGTACGTCAACGTGGTTTCCAATCCTTTTTATGCGGTTACGGATGAGGACGGAAAGTTCGAGATCAACGGCCTTCCGCCGGGCACTTACACAATTGCTTTTGTGCAGGAAAAGCTGGGCGAACAGGACCAGAAAATCACCCTCGGCGCGAAGGATAAGAAAACTTTGGATATAAGTTTCAAAGCGCAGTAGGTTCAGATAAAATATGTGGTTCGCGAGTTGCCACTGGAGTCGTCTGTGGTGGCGGCGCGCGGGCAGGAAGCCCAGTTTCGAGGAGCTCGCCCTGAAGTCGCTTTCGACCCCGTATAACGCTCCGCATCACCGGTTCGCGGTTTTGATTGCCTGCATTACGTTTTGTCTCTTGGTTGCCGGAGCTCTGGTCACCAGCAATGATGCGGGACTCTCGGTCCCTGACTGGCCTACCTCCTTCGGGTCACTTTACAAGATTCCTCATTGGGTGGGCGGAGTGCGTTACGAGCACAGCCATCGCATGGTGGCGGAGTTCGTGGGATTTTTGACCATCATTCTTGCCGTCTGGACCTGGCGTACTGACAAACGGCGCTGGATGAAGTGGCTAGGAGTAGCGGCGCTGGGCACGGTAATTGCGCAAGGCGTGCTGGGCGGGTTGACGGTGCTGTTTTATCTGCCTCCGGCGATTTCATCGGCGCATGCGGCGGTGGGGCAGACCTTCTTTTGTATAGCCTGCGCGATTGCGTTATTTACCGGGCGCGAATGGGTGGAAGATGCTCCGCAGACAGCGATGGATACGCAGCGGCCCACGCTCATCACGCTGACATTGCTTTCGATTTTTGTGATGTACGTACAGCTAATTTTGGGGGCCATGTTTCGTCACCACGGCATGAGTTGGTGGCCGCATGTGCTGAATGCGCCGATTGTGGCGATTGTGCTTACATGGACGGCGATCCGCGCGATGACGCAGTATTCGAAAATTGAAGCTGTGCGGCGGCCTGCGATTCTGGTGCTCGGACTGCTGATTACGCAATTGTGTCTCGGCTTCTTGGCCTTCACTACGCGTGTGGCATGGGGAAAAGATGCAGTACAGCCGGAGACGGCTATGATCGCTTCAACGGTTGCTCATGTGGCAGTTGGCGCATTGTTGCTGGCGGCAACGGTGATTCTTGCCATCCAGGTATGGCGGCATGTGCCGGTGGCCCACGAGGAAAAAGCGCCGGGCGCGGAACCCAAGGCGGTGGCGGCGTGAGCACGGCGACTCAGCCCATGGTTGTTCCCCGCAGCGGCTTGGGAACCTTGCTGCATGACTACAGTGAGCTGACAAAATTTCGAGTTACTGTGCTGCTGGTAATGACGGCATGGTGCGGTTATTTCTTTGGCGCGGTCAAGGCAGGCATTCCAACGTTTTCCTGGGGACTGTTTCACGCGCTGCTGGGGATCGGACTGGTCTCGTCGGGCGCGGCCGCGTTGAACGAAGTGATGGAGCGCGACGTGGATTCGCGGATGCGGCGGACCGCGCGGCGTCCGTTGCCCTCTGGCAGGATGAGCGTATTGCATGGAACCATGGCGGGAAGCCTGATGGTGCTGGGGGGAACGCTGTACCTGGGCATCGCTTTGAATATTCTCACCGCCTGTTTAGCTCTGGCTACCGCGGTTGTTTATCTGGCGGCCTATACGCCGTTGAAGCAAATCCATCCGATCTGCACGCTGGTGGGCGCGTTTCCTGGCGCGATGCCGGGAGTTTTGGGATGGACGGCGGCGCGCGGGCATGTTGACCTGGACGCGTTCATTCTTTTCGCGATTGTATTTTTCTGGCAGTTTCCGCACTTCTTCGCCATTGCCTGGCTTTATCGCGAAGATTACAAAAGCGGCGGCATCAAGATGCTGCCGGTGGTTGAGCCGGACGGGAACTCAACATCGCGGAATATTCTGCTGTATTCGCTGAGCCTGGTGCCGGTGACGCTGATGCCGACGCTGCTGCATCTTTCGGGCACAATTTATTTCGCGGGCGCGATTGTGCTGGGCTTCGGTTTCTTCTATTACTCGGCGCGGCTGGCGACGCTGCGGCTGCCGGTGGAAAGTCCGCTTTCAAAACAACGGGCGCGGCATCTTTTGCGCGCCACGGTGTTGTATTTGCCGTTGTTGTTCGCGCTCATGATGCTGGACAAAGTTTCGTCATAAGTTGTTGTAGACGTGCGTTGTAAGTATTAATTACGGGGACCCTTGGCTACACAAACATATTCCGTGCAACCGGAAGCAGCGGCGGAACACGCAGCCGCAGTGATTTCCGTGCAGGAAGTTTTTCATCGCTATAGCGAGCGGGCGGCGCTGAACCGGGTTTCATTCGATGTGCGCCCGGCGGAACTGTTTGGACTGCTCGGACCAAACGGCAGCGGGAAAACAACACTGTTTCGCATTCTCTCCACGTTAATGGTTCCGGTCGGAGGGCATGCGCTGATTCTGGGACATGACGTTGCCAAAGATCCCGACAGCTTGCGGCAGAAGATCGGGGTAGTCTTCCAGGCGCAGAGCATCGATGCGAAGCTGACAGCGAAGGAAAACCTTTGGCACCAGGGGCATCTGTACGGGTTGCGCGGCGCGGCATTGCAGGCGCGGGTAAAAGAGATGCTGGGACGCGTGGGGCTTGCTGATCGCGCAAAGGAAAAAGCGGAGACATTTTCAGGCGGCATGCAACGGCGGCTGGAGTTGGCCAAAGGCCTGCTGCATGGGCCGTCTGTTCTGCTACTGGATGAACCGACCACGGGGCTTGACCCAGGGGCGCGGCGCGACTTGTGGCGGTACCTGCGGATTTTGCAGGAAGAAGAGCGCGTCACCATCATTGTGACGACCCATTTGATGGAAGAAGCCGAGCGATGCGACCGGTTGGCGATTCTAAATGAAGGCGAACTGGTGGCGCTGGGTACTCCGACAGAATTGAAAAGCGAGATTGGCGCCGATGTGATCTGGATTGAAGCGACCGGCAATGCGCGGGAGCTGGCGGGACGCATCGCGGTGCGCTTCAAGGTCAAAGCGACGGCGATGGGCGAGGATGAGAGCAGCCGGGTGCGGATTGAGAAGGAGCAGGGGCACAGGTTCATACCTGAACTAGTGGACGCCTTCCGCGGGGAAATTCAGGCCATCTCGGTAAGCAAGCCGACGTTGGAAGATGTTTTCATCCGGCGCACGGGACACAAATTCTGGACGGAAGACAAAGCCTCCGAGGATGCGGCGAAAGAATCCCGCAAGAAGAAGGCGAAATAATGGCGACGCAAAGCACAACCCTTCCGGTTCCTGTCGCGGCGAATTCCACGGGCATCATGCTGCCGGCTTTCACGCTGTGGTGGAGAGAGATTGTGCGCTTTTACCGGCAGCGTTCGCGCGTGGTTGGCGTGATCGCTTCGCCGCTGGTGTTCTGGCTGGTCATTGGGTCGGGTTTTGGGACGTCCTTTCAAACCGGGCCGGCGCGGGACAGCAGCAATATCTGGATTACTTCTATCCCGGCGCGCTCATCATGATTGTGTTGTTCACCTCCATCTTCACGATGATGTCGGTGATTGAAGACCGCAAAGAGGGGTTCTTGCTTTCGGTGCTGGTGGCGCCGGTGCCGCGCTCGGCGATTGTGCTGGGAAAAGTTATGGGCGGCACGACTCTTTCCACCATTCAGGGCCTGATCTTCCTGGCCTTCGCTCCCTTTGTTGGCGTGCACTTTACGGCGGTTTCTTTTCTGCTGGTGATGGTCACGATATTTCTGGTTTCGTTTGCGTTGACTGCGTTGGGGTTCGCCATTGCGTGGCCCATGGATTCCACGCAGGCATTTCACGCAATCATTAATCTGTTTCTGATTCCCCTCTGGCTGGTCTCCGGCGCATTGTTTCCTTTGTCGGGAGCCTCCGGATGGCTGCGCGGGATTATGGAAGCGAACCCGTTGACGTATGGAGTTGAGGCGCTGCGGGCGCTGCTCTTCCCTGCCAGCACGCAGTTGTTTTCTTTGACAGCATCAATGGCGACGCTGCTGCTGTTCACGTTGCTGATGTTTGGAATCGCTTTTGCGCTCGCCAACCGGCGAACGGCCAAGCCCATCATCTAATGGCCGCGATTCCGCAACAGTTCGCGGCTTTTCCGGCGATCAATGCAACTTTCAATTCCCTCGATCGAGCGGGGATACTCGACGACGCCATCGAGATCGTCGGTAGAGACGCCGTGCCGTTCGATCGCGCCAGGAGGCACCGTCACCCACGCGAGGCCCCACTCCGGTTCGACGACGAGGGTCTGGAGCGCTTCGGCCAGGAGGCGGGGTCGCCCTTCCGGCGCGCGAGCATAGACCTCGAGATAGATCTCCTCGGGATCCACACCAGCCTCGAGCAGCTCGGCGGCGACCCGGAGCGTGCGCGGGCGGGTGTTGCTGAAGCGAAAGCCTCCGGTATCGGTCACGATGCCGACGTAGAGTCCCCGGGCCGCCTCTTCGCTGATGTGCCAGCCGTTTGCCTGGGCGATCTCGAAGACGAGCTCCGCGGTGGCCGCGGCCCCAGCGTCGATGTATCGGGGACCGTCGGGGAGAACACCGGTGCTGACGTGATGGTCGATGCATGCCGCCGGCACACCCCGCGTCGCGAACCGTCTCGCCGAGCATGCCAAGCCTCCCGATGTCGGAGATGTCGAGAACGGTGATCAGGTCCGCTCGGCGGAGCTCTTTGATCGCTTCGGCGGAGCGATCGACGCCGGGCATGTCGTCGAAGAGGAAAGCGAACCGCGGCGGCGTGGGGGTCGGATTGGTAATGACGACATCCACCCCGTGAGACTGGAGCAGGTGCGCGAGACCCGCCTCGCTGCCGAGCCCGTCACCGTCGGGATTGACGTGGGTGGTGAGACAAACCCGCCGGCCGGGCACGAATGCCGAAGCAAAGGCCCGGGCGGCGGCGATACGGTCGGGAGAGAGGGCAAACGGCATGGGGCCAAAGGTAATCCCCTACCGGCCCGATGCCGCCGCCTGTTGCACCTTCGAATGACGGCGCCCGTACAGGAAATAGATGGCCAGGCCGATCGCCATCCAGACGATCAGTCGCGCCCAGGTGTCCACCGGAAGACCCAGCATCAGGTAGCCGCAAGCCAGAATCCCCGCGATCGGCACGAAGGGGACGAGCGGCGTGCGGAACGGCCTCGCTCTCGTTGGATCGGTGTAGCGGAGCACGAGCACGCCCGCACAGACGATCGCGAAGGCGAGCAGCGTGCCGATGGAGACGAGCTCGCCGAGGAGGCCGATCGGGAGCAGGCCGGCGAACGCCATCGCCGCGACACCGGTGAGGAGGCTCGCGATGTACGGCGTGCGGAACTTGGGGTGCACCTTGCTGAAGACCGGTGGCAGGAGCCCGTCCTTCGCCATCGAATAGAAGATGCGGGGCTGGCCCAGAAGCATGACGAGGATGACCGACGAGAGTCCGGCGATGGCGCCGATCTTCACGACCGGGCGGAGCCAGGCCAGCCCGGGACCGGCGGCATTGATGCCGACCGCGATCGGATCGGGAACGTTGAGGTTGGTGTACTTGACGATGCCGGTGAGCACCAGCGCGACCGCGATGTAGAGGACGGTGCAGATCGCGAGGGAGCCGAGAATGCCGATCGGCATGTCGCGCTGCGGGTTCTTCGTCTCCTGTGCCGCGGTGGATACCGCGTCGAATCCTATGTATGCGAAGAAGATCACGCCGGCGCCGCGCACGACTCCGTCCCAACCGAACTTGCCCGGGCCCTTCCTGCGGCGGAATGAAGGGCACCCAGTTCTCGCGGTTGATGTACGCCAGACCGAAGCCGATGAAGAGGAAGACCACGGTGAGCTTGATGACGACGATGACGTTGTTGAATCCCGGCCGATTCGCTGATGCCGATGATGAGCAGGATGGTGATCAATGCGACGATGAACATGGCCGGGACGTTGAGGACCGCTCCCGTGCTCGACCATCCCTCGGTGAAGAGCCGCCACACGTTGATGCCCGGCGTCGGTCTGGACGGTATGGGTGTACGGGGCGGACGTGTACTGCGGCGGGATGTTGATGCCGAGGTCCTTGAGGAAGGAGACCACGTAGCCCGACCAGCCGACCGCGACGGTGGAGGCGGCAAAGAGGTACTCGAGAATCAGGTCCCACCCGATGATCCAGGCGATCAGCTCGCCCAGCGTGGCGTAGCCGTAGGTGTACGCCGAACCCGCGATCGGGATCATCGCCGCGAACTCGGCGTAGCAGAGCCCGGCGAAGGCGCACGCGGTTCCGGCAAGGATGAACGAGTAGACGATGGCCGGCCCCGCGTAGTTCGCCGCCGCCTGGCCGGTCAGCACGAAGATGCCCGCGCCGATGATCGCGCCGATGCCGAGCGCCACCAGGTTGATGGGGCCGAGCGCACGCTTGAGGCTCTGGTCCGAGGCGACTTCCGCCTGAAGCGCTGACAGATCCTTGCGACGGAAAAGGCTCATTGGACACTCATCGGATGAGGTGGGCGGACCGCCGGTATCGGGGCTCCGCTGAGGAACGGCCGGACGACTGACCTGACGATGACTGACGAAACAGCAGAAGTGATCCAGACGACGACGAACCAGAAACGGCCGCGGATTCGATCTGGCGGCGATCCGCCTAGGCGCTGTAGTTCGGCGCTTCCCTAGTGATGGTCACGTCGTGCGGGTGCGACTCGCGCAAACCGGCGGAGGTGATCTGGATCATCTCCACATCGCACCGCAGCTGACCGATGCTGCTCACGCCGCAGTATCCCATGCCGCTGCGGAGTCCGCCGACCATCTGGTAGAGAACGTCGGCGACCGGGCCCTTGTACGGCACCCGGCCTTCGATCCCCTCGGGCACCATCTTGGCCGGCGCCATCTCCCCCTCCTGGAAGTACCGGTCGGCCGACCCATCCTGCATGGCGGAGAGACTGCCCATCCCGCGAATCATCTTGAATCGACGTCCCTCGGCGAGCACCGATTCGCCGGGGCTCTCTTCGGTGCCGGCCAGCATCGACCCCATCATGACGGAAGACGCGCCAGCGGCGAGCGCTTTCACCACGTCGCCGGAATACTTGATTCCGCCATCGGCGATGATCGGAATGTCCTCGGCGCCGCGCAACGCATCCATGATCGCGGTGACTTGGGGGACGCCGACGCCCGTGACCACGCGGGTGGTGCAGATGCTCCCCGGTCCGATGCCCGACCTTCACGGCGTCCACTCCGCGCCGAACCATCTCGCGGGCGCCGGCTTCGGTGGCAATGTTGCCCGCCACGAGCTGCACGTCGGGAAACGCCTCGCGAAGCTGCGAGACGGTGCTGCAGCACCCCTTCGCTGTGCCCGTGAGCGGAGTCCACGACCAGGACGTCCACCCCCGCGGCGACCAGGCCGCGGGCACGCACCGTGGCATCTGCGCCGCCGCCAACCGCCGCGGCCACCCGGAGCCGGCCGTGCTGATCCTTGTTGGCGTTGGGATGCTCCCGCCGCTTGAAGATGTCCCTGACCGTGATGAGTCCCTTCAACACGCCCTGGCCATCCACGACCGGCAGCTTCTCGATCCGGTGCGGGCGAGTATCCGCTCGGCGTCGTCGAGGCTGGTTCCCACCGGCGCGGTGACGAGGTTCTCGCTTGCGTCATCGCCTCACGAATCGGCTGATCGAGATTGCGCTCGAACTGCAGATCGCGATTCGTGATGATCCCGATGAGCCTGCCCTGGCCGTCCACGATCGGGACCCCGGAGATCTTGAATCGCCGCATGAGCAGGTACGCTTCGCGCAGCGGCCGGTCGGGACCGAGCGTGATCGGATTGAGGATCATGCCGCTCTCGCTGCGCTTGACGCTTGTCGACTTCGGCGGCCTGGCGCTCCGGCGTCATGTTCTTGTGCAAGACGCCGATGCCGCCGGCGCGCGCCATCGCGATGGCCATGTCGGCCTCGGTGACGGTATCCATGGCGGCGGAAATGAGCGGAATGTTGAGGGAGATGGTGCGGGTAAAGCTGGAGGATGTCGAAACTTCGCGAGGATGGACGGCGGAGTATCGCGGCACCAGGAGCACGTCATCGAACGTGAGGCCGGGCTTGGGACGGATCACGGTCATACGCGGCCCCCTTGGCCTGCCGCAGCAGATATTTCCATCATCGAAGTGTAAGGAAGCCGTCCGGCCGGGGTCAAGCCGGGCGGGCCCCCAATCGTCGCCAGAGGAAGTACACGGGTATGCCGATGGCCACGATGGCAAGGCCCGCACCCGGTATAGAGAGGTCGCTGGACGAGCAGGATCACCATGATGGCACCCACCGCGAGCATGTAGAGGGCGGGAAGCACCGGGTAGCCGAACGCCTTGACGGGCCGGGGGAGATCGGGGCGAAGCCGCCGGAGCCGGAAGAGCGCCAGGGTGGTGAGGAAGTAGAACACCAGCGCGGCGAAGATGACGTAATCGAGGAGCTGATTGTAGGTGCCGCTCACGCAGAGGATGCTGGCCCAGAGCGCCTGGAGGACCAGGGCCAGCACCGGTGTCCGGTAGGTGGGGTGGAGGGTCCCCACCCGCTCGAAGAACAGGCGGTCGCGAGCCATGGCGTAGTACACGCGAGGGCCCGACAGAATGAGCCCGTTATTGCATCCGAAGGTCGAAAAGAGGATGGCGACCGCCATCACCGTGGCTGCCCCGGCTCCGAGCACCACCTCGATGGCGGCGGTTCCCACGCGGTCCTGCGCGGCGAACTGCAGGCCGCGCGACAGGGCATCCGTCCCGTTCGGGTCGCCCGAGAAGGGCAGGATGTTGAGGTACGCCACGTTGGCGAGGATGTAGAGGAGGCTCACCAGTCCGGTCCCGATCGCGAGCGCGCGAGGCAGGTTGCGGCTGGGATTCTGTACTTCCGCCGCCGCGAACGTCACGTTGTTCCACGCGTCGCTCGAGAACAGCGAGCCCACCATCGCTGCGCCGAGGACGGGGATCACCGCGAGCGACCAGTCGCCCGTCCCCCACAGATTGGAGAAATTCGCGGCCGCCACGTCGGGCCGGCGAAAGAGCGTGAGGCCGCAGATGACCAGCACCGCGAGCGCGCCCACCTTGGCCACGCTGAACACCGTCTGAATGGCGGCGCCGAGCCTGACACCGCGCATGTTGATGATGGTGAGCAGGGCAATCGAACCAATAGCCACGACCCGTTGAGGCGAGAGGCCGAGCTGGATCGCGTCCGTGGCCCCAGGCAGGTGAACCCGTCCGAGGGGCAGAAAGACGTCGGGGCTGAGGCTCGGTACCAGGACGCTCAGGAATCGGGCAAAGGCAACGGCCACAGCGGCGATTGTGCCGGTCTGGATCACGGCAAAGAGGGTCCAGCCGTAGAGAAAGCCGGCCAGCGGCGCGAGTCCCTCGCGCAGGAAGACGTACTGCCCTCCGGCCCGGGCATCATCGCGGCCAGCTCCGCGTAGGCGAGCGCGCCGGTCACCGTCATCGCCCCGGTCACGACCCAGACGATCAGCAGCGCGCCGGGTCCCCAGTCGCCCAACCTGCCGGCCGATGTCGGCGGAGACGATGAAGATCCCCGAGCCGATCATCGATCCCACGACGAGGGAGATGGCGGCGAGCGGCCCGATGCCGCGAATGAACTCGGTGGAGCCGTGGGTCTTGGGAGGCGCGTCCGTCGGTGCGGCCATAAAGCCTCTGGACGTTGCGAGTATACGGGCGGTCGGACACGGGGCCGGGAGACGCTGCAATCTAAACAGGTCGCCCAGGATTCTTGACAACTCCTACACTGCGATTCACCCTACCTTTACCAGGCTGACCCAACCGAACAGGCGGAACTCATCCGAACGGCAAGGGCGTCGTCGATGATCAT
>CAWHQK010000066.1:0-18665 GCA_963831435.1 uncultured Acidobacteriota bacterium | reverse complement strand
CAGGTTGATAGAAGATGCATCGGCAGTAAATGCAGACTGGTTTGGAGCTGTATAAATGCGAATGGCCGCAATGCCATTGGAGCACGATGGCGCGTAAGCACTCGCCGTGTACTGGACCGGCGAACTGTAGCTGCCACCATTGCCCGGAGTAGAAACCAAAATCACCGGGCTGCTGCTCGCGGTGCGCACTGCAAACGAATACACCTTGTTATTGCCGGTTCCAGACGCCACTTTTTTATATCCCGACCCCCAATAAAGATGGCCATCCGCAATCGAAGGCGCCCCGATCACCGCGCCGCCGCTTCCGAAACTCCAGAGCACCTTTCCAGTCGCCGCATCGAGCGCGTGCATGTGCCCGGACTTGTCGAATGACCCCGCATACACGACTCCATTCGCAACACTCATTGCCGACATATCCATCGTGCCCGCGATTGGATCGGCAGTCTGCCAAAGAATTTTGCCGGTTGTTACATCGAGGGCGCTCCACGATCCCCAGGTAATTGTCTTTCCGGAAGGTTGAAGCATGTAAGATTTGGCGCTGAAATTTGTGATTGGCACAAATATTCTGCTTCCATCACTCGCCGTGCCCCACTGAATTCCGCCGAGTGTTCCCCCCGGCCCGACAACTGTACTCCATACCAAATCTCCCGTATCTGCATTGAGTGCCCAATAAATTCCGCTCTTTTGACCGATGCCCACAATATTGCCAATCAGGTTGGGTCCGGAACCTCCCAGATCGTAGTCGGGGCCCAACGGAGATGGGCAGGTCACCCCCGCGCGCGGATTCTTGCAAGCCTGCGTCCACACATCGTATCCATACAACTTCTTCGCCCACCGGATCGCGCCGGTTTGCAGGTCAAGCGCCAGAACGGTGTCGAAATAGTCGTCTGCAGCGGTGCAGTTTGCATCGGAAGTTTGATTGGCCTGGGCCTCAGCCTCACATGCCTCAGCCGCATCGGGTGCGCTGTAGTTGTTCCCAGTTCCCACGTAAAGCAGCCCCCGCGCCGTATCAATCGCAGGGGGTTGCCAAATAGCGCCGCCGCTGTAGCCGCCAGGCTGGCCTCCATTGTCCGGCATATCAAAAGTTTGCCAAAGCAGCGCCCCAGTATCGGCGTTCAAAGCCACGATGCTTCCGCGAAAAGTGCAGCACGGATATCCCACTTGATTGGCCAATGACTCTTCGGAAGAAGAAATACCCTCGTACACAGTGTTCCCAACAACAACTGGCGAACCTGTGATGATTGCCGCGGGATGAGGATCCACCTGGGTGATCCAGCGCAGATTTCCCGTGGCCTGGTCCACGGCGATAAGGTTGACCCCCAAATGGCTGGTCTGGGAGTCGCCGATAATCAGCTCATCTTTATAGATTGCCGGGCTGACGCGCGTGACCGAACCCGCCACATTGTCATATTCAGAAATCTGGTGCATCCAGAGAGGCCTGCCAGTGCTTCTATCAATCGAATACAAATGCCCTGACCAGTCAGGAACGTAAACTGCGCTGGCACTTACCGTGGGCGTAGCTGAAACATCATTCAACGTGCTGAACACCCACTGCGGCACAAGATTCACTGCATTTGAAATGTTAATCTGACTTTCGCTCGGCTGGCTCCAAAGGTTGGCCAAGCTCTGTCCAGCTGTAGGCCAAACCGCAGGCGCTGGGGTAGAAGCGTTCTGCGCGCCGAGGAGAACAACGACAAGCATAATAACGAAAAGGCCTAAAAGGCCGTGGCGGCGATTCATTGCGAGCTCCGTACTGCAACTCTACGATGCAAAATCGTAAGAAAATGTGATCTCGAAGGCGTTTAGACCCTGTTTAGGGGGGGTGATCCCGCCTTTCTCTGGTTTGCTGTTAACTTCGTTTCGACCGAGGTTGTCCCATCCTTTTTGCGTATTGTGCGACGGGCGGGAAACAAACCGCGACAACTTTCTTTCGTTATACTTGATGCAGACCATAGGGCGCTGCTCGCCCTGAAAAGTTCGTGAGCTTCGAAGGTGGATTCAGACTGTGACCCGCATAGATGCTGTGAGGCGCGGAGGAGTTGGAGTGAGCGGTATTGCAAACAACGGAAACCGGGAGCAAAGCTCCCGCGCATCAGAAGAAGTTCAGAAGACCAAACTAAGACTCACCTGCCCACCCTGCGGCGAAGTCTTCACCGCAGACGACGAAGACACCCTCATAACAATGGCCGTCGAGCATGCGCGAAAGCTCCACGATATGAATCTACTCGACCATTATCGGCCTGCCGAGTTCCGCGCGCTCGTGCGGCGCGAGAATGAGACATACTGGGCCCGCATTGCGCACCTCGTCCCCGACGGACAAGTGAAAAGCGTGCTCCACGAGAAGCTCTGTGATCGCGAGCGTGAGATCGTCTCTTACGTTGTTCATGGCTTTCCCAATCGCGAGATCGCCGAGCGCCTCTGCATCAGCGACCGCACAGTGTCCACACACCTCGTGAACATCTATCAAAAGCTGGACGTCCACTCCCGCGCCGAACTCGCCGCGATCGTCCGTGCCACGGACCACATTGTCGAAGCCGCCGTGCGCGGTGACACGACGCAGGAGTATGGGCCGTTCGTGCATACGAACGGCCGGAAGTCTCGATAACTGCTGGCGGGAGCGTGGAGCCTGGCCTCCCCCATGTTCAATGCAGATGCGCAACGCAGATGTTCAATGCAGACGTTCAATGCGCCGGCGGTTCAAGTATCTCCATGTCATACTTTTCGACCAGTCGCCGGAAGACTTCCGGATTCGGCGGACCGGACGGCGGCTGATCAAGCGGAGAGCCACCCTCGGCAAAGAACATTTCAAATCCAGGCCGCGAGAACAGCAAAAGCACGCGGGCAGGCTTGTCGCCAAGGATGGTGTATTTGTGCGGGACGTCTTTCGGCGTATAAACGAAGTCTCCGGCGCGGGCCGTAACCGTTTGGCTGCCGCAGGTCAACTCCAGCGTCCCCTCGAGAATATAAAATCCTTCAGCCTCGCTATGATGCACGTGCAGCGGCGCGCCACTACCCGGCGGCTCCGTTGACTCCACAATGCTGAATGACCGGTCAGTCGTGCTGGCACCAGCAATAATGCGGATCGTGCCCCGCGGCCCCCATCGAAGCGTTCGTCCCTCGCCGGACCGCACCACAACTGCCCCGGCACCGGTCGCAATGTCCGCATTCATAATAGCCATGAGAAATGCCTCCCTATGATTGTTTCTAAATCTGCGGCCGTTTGGGCCGCTAACAGGACTATAGAAAGGCGCGCTGGCCAGGCCAATCGAGCAAATGACGTATTTTGTGGAGAAAGCGGGGTGCTGCACTCAAGTCTGATGATGAAGAACAGCCCGTGTCTAAAGGTACAGTGCTATGAATGGTTATTTCCTTTTTTGAAGTACTAAAGCTAAATCATCATGTCGAATCACAACAATCTTAGACCGCGCAATCTGCCAATATGGCCGACAGCTATCTTCTTAATTGGCTTGGTAGCAGCTGCGATTATAATTCGCGAGCGCTTCCAACTCCGAGCGGGTTGGTTTGTGTTTGTTATGTATATCGTTGTATTTTTTCTCGTGGTCGTGGTTTCTTTTCGTCCGGCGTGGGGTAGGAGTGCGTTTTGGTTAACTGCGGGCATTCTGCTCGTCCTGCATGCCTTAGCTGGGTTGCTATTGGTTCTTTTGTTTCCAGCATGGCTTGATATTTTGGGTTCATTCCTGACAGTGATCGTTGTCTCGGACTTGCTCCTAACTCTGTTAGTTCTATGGCCCGTTACCAGTGCACAACGGCCCGACGCACCAAGTTCGCGTCCTGATTCTGGCCCCTAACTGGAAAGAAAGATTGGCACGTTTTGTGCGAATGAGTGGGAATAATCTCATCAATGGGATTACTTGAATCCTGGTCCAGTTCTTAATTTAAATTTTGTACAATTCCTACTCAAGCCAGAAGAAGGCTTGAGTGGGCATCCGGCTGCGTAGAGGGCGGAGTAACCTTAGGGCTAAGAGTTTTAACAAAATGCAGGCAATGGAAACGGCGTGCATGTCAACCAGCACCCCGGAATAATTTTAATTCTGGCCAAGCGGAGATTGGAAATGCGTATAGATCTTTTTAAGGGAGCGGTTATTGGCGTAACAATAGTCGTCATGCGCGTTATCTTCTTTCACATTTACTATGTGGGGCAGCGTCACTGGGAAATTACACTCAGGCACTCTGATAAGTTATGGCAATGGTGGCTCTTCTCGGCGCTGCTGTTTCTGGTGGCATATCTGATGTTTGTTCTGTTCGTGTACCTGACAATACGGCGGTGGCCAACCTTGAATCAGAGGTCTCTCTTAATTGATTGGTTCATGGCGGTTATGCTCCTGTGCTTAGGAACAATCTTGCGAGACCCTCTTCATCGTCGGCTCATTTATTCAATCGGGATTAAGCTACTTGCCACTTATTGTGTCTTGCTGCGGATATGCTTGGTTCGTGATTGGAATCATACGTATAAGGCCGAATAAAAGGATATTCCAAATCACTAACAACATAAGTACAACTTAAACTTGGTACCGGATGCAGGGTGCCCCATTCATTCGCGTTCTGTGTGAATGAGTGGGAACCTCATCTTTGGCACATTAATCCCCGTTCTGTTCTGACCAATTTAATTTCAGTGTCATCCCACTCAAGCCAAAACAAGGCTTGGGTGGGGCACCCGGCCACCCAGACGATCCAAACTTAAGTTTGGCGTTTGCATTAAATCCTGAGCGCAATTTAATTCCGTTAACGCATGAATGCTTTAACAGAATCGTTGAATATTTTCAAAATATTGCCGGTCAAATCGAAATAAAAACAAGTGGCAACTGACCCAGCCTAACGCGTCCCAAGCCCTGTTAAGGTTGCCAACCCTTTGCGGTATCGAAGGGTGAGAGGCATATCGTCGGCTTCATTCCGCACTCGGATGATGAAGAAGAGTCCACGTCTAGAGGTATAGTGCTATGTATTCCTTATTTCTTTTTCAAAGTATTGAAGCAGGTGAAATGAAGACACATGCAATCTTAACTGCATTCCGGCGGCATATTTTTGCCGGGACACTAATGTTAGTCGGAACATCTCTCTTCGCTGCTGGCCAGCAGATGCCCCTTGGTCGAACGCCCGCGGGAGGAGAGATATCGTTCACCCGTGCAGCCTCTGGAGAATGGGGCATCGAAATCACTGGAGGCCCCGCGCCGCGCATAGCGCAGGCGCAGCCCGCGGCCATCGAGGTCTATCGCGCCGACGATGATATTCGCGAACTCTCCGCTGGATATAAGACAGTCCGCCGAACAGCAACGGGAATAGACGCTGTTGCCGATGTGCCTTCAACCGACGGCGTCATCTTTCACGTGCATGACCTTTGGAGCCTGAGCAATGGCGTACTGTCCGCGCGCCGCGAGGTCACGGTACGGGGCAACGCTGCCGGTGGCTTTGGCTCAGCGCTCGACTTTTCTCTCGATAGCGCCATCGGCTGGCCAGACATAAATTTCATGGCGCCCGGCGCGATCTACGCTGATCCAACCTACGATGGCGATCGCTCGCCCGGCGGCACGCTGACCTACGCCGCGCGCCGGCTTGTGATGCGTGAAGACATCCTCGCCGCGCCACTATTTGCGCTCTCGTTTGAAAATGGCGCCTCCATCGCCATGCTCGATCCGCACCCGCGCGGCGACACAACCGAAGAAGAATCAAAACTAACCAAGCTGGTGATGACCGATGCTCGCATCCAATTCGGAGCTATGGGCGCATGGCAAGCCGCGGACGGCACTGTCCACTTCGGCTTCCGGTATCCCAGTAGCACCACAGACTTCGGCGGCGGCCGCCCGGCCGGCGCCGCCCCCGTCACTGCGGCCACACTCGCCTCCGCTACTCCAGCTCCGCCGGCAACTTCCGCCATCCCACCGAAAATGCGCTGGATACGCCGCTACCACCCCATGACCGATGGCTTGACCGACAGCTATGAAATCCGCTTCCGCTTCGGACAGAGCGAATCATTTCGCGACGTGACGCGCGACGCCTGGCGCTGGGCCTGGAACACACTAAACCCTCCCATTCTTGACCTCGATGTCAATCTTGTCCGCCGCGTGCTGCTCGATCATCTGGAAGCGCACGCTGCAACGATCGATGGCCGCACCGGCATTCCCTTTGTACTCTCGACCGTAGCGGATCAGAAACAGTGGAACTGGACCATGATCGCGATGGGATTCGTCGGCAAAAACCTCGAATGCGCCGACCAGTTGCTGCAGGAGGGGGACCGCGACCACACCGAGCGCGGCCGGAAGATGCGTGAAACCGGTCTCGCCATCATCACTTCCATGATTCAGGCGCTGCATTCCATTCCGCTGGAAGCGACGGGCTACGATCTCTCCACCGGCAAGCCATGGGATCACTTCTGGCTCGCGCCCTGGCTACGCAATGCTACCGAAGACATGAATACGCTCATGCAGGCCTACCAGCGCGAGCTGGCGCTCGGCCGTCCGCACCCGGAATGGTTGGCGTGGGTCAAGTCATACTCTGACTGGCTGGTGGAACAGCAACGGCCCGATGGATCTTTTCCGCGCCGCTGGAAGCCGGGCACAAATGAGGTTATGGAGCCCACCGGCACCGGCAGCTACAACGTTGTGCCTCTGTTCGTGCTCATGACGCAGATTACCGGCGATCAAAAATATCAGGCATCCGCATTGCGCGCCGCAGAGTACGTCTGGTCCACATGGGGCACACGCGGCCTCTTCATCGGCGGCGCCAGCGATAACCCTAACATCACCGACAAAGAGGCTGGCATGTTGAGCCTGAAGGCTTACCTGAGCCTCTACGACGCCACCAAAAATCCAAAATGGCTTGAGCGCGCCAAAGCAGCTGGGAACTTCGCCGAAAGCTGGATCTGGATATGGAATCTACCAATGGCAGCCGACGCCGACAACGCACAACTGCACTGGAAAAAAGGCGTGCCCACAGTTGGCCTGCAGGACATCACCGCCGCGAATACCGGCGGCACAGACGAGTATCTGGACTGGGCAGTACCGTCTTATGCGCGCCTCTACAATGACACGCATGACCCGCACTATCTTGCTGTAGCGCGCGTGCTGCTCATGGACACCAAGTCCATGGTCGCGCTGCCCGGCCGGCAGTATGACATGAAGGGCATCGGCTGGCAGCAGGAGAACTTCCGTCTTGGCCCAGGCCCCTCTGGACGCGGCGTGGGATCACACCGCTTCTGGCTGCCATGGGTCTCCGCCAACCACCTGCACGGCATCGTCGGTCTGGATGATTACGATTCGGCCCTGTACAAGCAACTGTCGGCAAAACCGGATGCGAAAAGCGCGCCAAAGGAGTAGCGACACGAGATTGCACAATCCCTCGAAGTGTACATACATTAGCTATCTTACTGACTAGCGCTTACATCATACACATTCAACCATCCATTTCCGTATGTACATTATGTTCCCGAAGGAACATCTGTGGAAATCTTTAATGGGGGAGAGCCGTCAGGCGAAGCCTATACCGGCGCTTCTTCGCGCTTGATCCCCAGCACGTCCTTGGTAATGTCCTGCGCGTGCTGGCGCTTGCGCCTCTCAGGGCCCTTGTAGTTCTCAAGCACCCGCACGCGACGCGCTGGCGTGTTGGTTGGGCCCATGCGAATGATGTGCCCGTTGCGTACCTGAATATAGAAACGAAACCAATCGGTGCGGAACATGCGCCCTGAGCAATAGAAATTCATGGACGCCGCCACCAGCCCCTCGTAATCCTGCCCGGTGCATGTGATCAGTCGCTTGCCTACGTCCTGCGCCCAGGTCATGCCGCCCACCAGAGGATCATTCAAAAAAGTGCGCTCAAAGGGTACCGCGTGAGAAATCTTACGCAGCTGCATCATCTGCAGTAATACCGATATTTTCGCGAGGTTGGTGACAACTATCCGCGCTTCAGTGGCGGACACTCGCTCGAGTTTCAGGTGCAGTTCCGGCGACCACTCCCTTTCAAACTCATCCCGAGCGAGAGCCAGCCCCTTGTCCGCGGCTTCAGCGTAGCGCAGGGTCGCGCGCGCCAGCACTACACTGAGGAGGCAACTGATTACCGTCGCCGCCAGCGGAATGAAATCCACGATGCCGGAAAGGATAATACCGCGAGAGCTGAACCAACTGTGCATAAGACGTGGCCTTTTCAGCGCAACTCTTTTAACGCAACCCCGTGACGCAACCGCTATTGGTGCAACTCTTAAAATCACAACTACCATGGCGTGGTTACTAAAAGTTGGGGGAGGACAAGTCCATGTGTGCGATCCGCAAGAGTCTAGCGGGGGTGAAGAGGATGCTCCAGATGCACATGGTACACAGGCAAAAGCCGCGTCCAGCAAGGTCTTTGGTAACGATTTCATCCGGCAATTCAGGCTTTAACCAGGACAAAAACCTAAATTACCTGATGCGGCTGTAGGCCCTGAAGAAAGCCCGGACGACTTCCGTAGCCATGTTGCGGGGCATGGCCGCGGTGGAATTTTTTTTGCCGATGACGATATACCAATAGAACGCCGGCCCCATGAGCAGCGCAACGCCGATGGTCATATTAATGTTGCGGACCAATTCACGCTGCTTGATGCCGCGGTTGATCAGGTTCTTAAGCCGCGTCTGTGGCCGATCGATCATGCGCGCGCGCCACTGGTCGCCAAATTTTCGATTGCGCGCGGCGTAGCCCATCACGTGCGGCATCAGCTGTCTTTTCAATTCCTGCCTGGCCTGGGCTGGCTGGTAGGTGAGCGCGTCCACAAAGTCCTGTTGCAGATCTCCGGAATCAAACTTGGGAGCCTCCTCATAAAATCCGAAAAGATGCGAGAGGGCTTCAAGCGCGAGCGCGTCTTTGTCAGCCCAATGCTTATACATTGTGGCCTTGCTCACGCCGGAGCGGCCGGCGATGGCGTCCATGCTCGTGGCGTCAATGCCGCCCTCGACGAACAATTCGATGGCGGCATCGAGAACCTTGCCGTGGGCCTTCGCGCTTGGTGTCCTCGCCATGGCTACAACTGGATCCGCGAGAATAAATACGCGCCCGCCGTAAGAAATGCGGTACCGATGAGGCAGAGCGCAATCGTATCCACGCTGAATCCGAATTGGATGTTGGAAATGAGCGCGCCCCTCATGGCATCCACGCCATAAGTGAGCGGATCGATTCGCGTGATGATGACCAGCGCCTTGGGCAGATTGTCCAGAGGAAAAAGCGCACTGGACAAAAAGAAAATCGGCAACACCATGAAATTCATGATGAGCTGAAAGCCCTGCATGTCCTGCACGATGGAACCGAAGGCGGTGCCCAACGCGGCAAAAACGATGGCGATTAGCATCATGAACAGCAGCGCCGGGAAAAAGCCAAGCCAGTGGTGTGGCCGAAAACCTGCAATGATGGCGACAATGAACACCAGCAGGCCCTGAATGACGGCCACGGTCGCGCCGCCGACGGTGCGCCCGATCATGATTTGTATGCGCGGCACCGGGGCCACCAGAGTTTCCTTGAGGAAGCCGAACTGGCGGTCCCACAGCATAGCGATTCCAGAAAAAACTGACGAAAAAGAATCGTCATGCTGACAACCCCGGGCGCTACAAATTGAAAGTAGCTGCCCTGCCCTGCCTTTTGAAAAACAGGCCCGAGCCCAAAGCCAAGCGCAAGCAGGTAGAGCAATGGCTGGCCAAGCGAAGCCGCAATCTGCGCGCGCGAACGCACATACCTCTTGAGTTCGCGCAGCCAGAGAATATAGATTGCACTCATCGTCATTTCCTCCACATCTGCGCGAATCGCCGCAAGTGATCTTGCGAGGTCGCGCTCTCATCGCGAATCGTTGAGCCGGTAAGAGACAGAAACGCCTGTTCCAGCGATTCGCTGTTGGTTTGCTGCTTTAGCTCCTGCGGAGTGCCCATGGCCACGATTGCGCCGTGGTCAATGATGGCAATGCGGTGCGCCACGCGGTCGGCTTCATCCATGTAATGGGTGGTGAGGAACACGGTTGTGTTTTCGCTTTCGTTCACGCTCTTCACGTGGGTCCAGAGTTGATTGCGAGTTTGTGGATCGAGGCCCAGCGTCGGCTCATCGAGAAAAAGAATTTTTGGAGTATGCAGAAAGCCGCGGGCGATCTCCAGGCGGCGCTTCATGCCTCCGGAAAAAGTCTTGACGTAGTCGTCGCGGCGATCCCAAAGCTCGAAGAGCTTCAGCAATTCTTCGGTGCGCTGGACGCGGAGTTTGTGCGGGACTTTGTACAGAATCCCGTGCAGCTCCATATTTTCGTAAGCAGTCTGTTCGGCGTCGAGGCTGGGGTCTTGAAAGACGATTCCGAAGCGCTGGCGAGCCTCATTGCGATGGATGGTGGGATCAAGGCCGTCAAGCTCGATTTTGCCGCTGGTGGGGTTCAGCAGCGTGGTCAACATTTTGATGGTGGTGGTCTTCCCTGCTCCGTTGGGGCCAAGGAAGGCAAAGACTTCACCTTTCTCGACCTGGAAAGAAATCTTATTTACGGCGGTCAGATCGCCGAAGGTTTTTTCTAGGTTTTCAACCCGGATGGCGCTCATGGAATAAGCTCCGCTGTTTTTGGGATTTATGCATACTAAACGGTTTAGTTTAGTTATGCAAGGGAGCACTCACGGGGAACCTTAAAATACTTTATTAAGACGGTAACGAACTCGGACGGGACTCGAGCGGATGGAGAGGGGTCACAAGCCGTTTCTCAGTCCGGGAGGCAAACGTTACGCGAGCGCGATTTTGGTAGTGCGTTTTAGTGTTGACAGCAACTGCGATCCCTGTTGTCTGCATTGATGGCTTTCAACGCACGTAAGGTCTCTCCGTCTTCGCTTCGCTCAACGTCGAGATGACCTGGTTTTCCGGGGTGGCGTATTTTGCAAACTGCGCTACTACCACGATTTTTTGCTCTTGCAAAAAATTGCAAGCTGTGGCATCTTCTAACATCTTCTTTTGAAAGGACGCCCAATTTTGGCGCAACACACAACCAAAACGTTTAGCGGGCGACTGCGGATGAACATTCGCGGTTGCTATCGGGCGTCGTCACACGTCAGCTTTTCTAACGACGTCCTTTAACGCAAAACCTAAAAACTAAATCGCTGGGTGGCGCAGGCTGCGGTTCCTTCGACTGTGGATCGCTATACCGCCGCCGTTTATTCTCCCAGCTAACGCTTCCGCCGACATGCGTCCCGCGCGAATCAACCCGGGCCGCGTGCCCGCTGGCGAAATTCTGGGCGCTTCACCGCGCCGAGGATACGCGTTATTACATCCCGCGCTTTGCGAGGGATTGGCATGGTCAGTGGTGAAAGGCCACGGATACTTCTTTGGCGAAACAGTCTTCGGGCTGTGAGGGTTCGAAGCCCTCGTGGGCGCAAGCCCTACCGTGACCGTATGTTCCCTGACCTTGAATGTGCAAGGTGGTGACTGCCACGCCGCAAATGCGGTGGTTTGGGTTTGCCGGTGGTGAATAGGAGAGATACTTCGCTCATGCAACGACGCGCAGGACGGCGGTCCTGCCGAGGATCAGAGCTCCGGGGACGGGGGCGTAGTCCCGATGCACAAGGTACCCGGAGAGATCGCGCCTCGAGTCGGCTCTTCTCGCGAGTTCCCCGGCAAATAATTTTCGTTTTTTTAAACTTCCGGCCGAGGCCGGTTAGAAATGTAAGAACATGAAGGAATTTTTAAAATACGTTTTGAACGGTCAGAACCAGTTTGCCTCTGGCGGTTTGCTATTGATGATCATCGGGGGTATCAGCGTTTATTTGCGCGCACTGCCAACGAAGTTATGGCAATGGATCATTGAGCAGAGCACATTGACACTGACTGTAAAGGATGACGACACGGCTTTTGTGTGGGTAAAAGAATGGTTTCTGGAGCAGGAATTCCTGAAACGCATTCGCCGCCTGGACCTGGACACCACGCTGCGTGGCGAGGGATCGGCCCTAATACCGGCGCCGGGCCGTCACCGCTTTTGGTTTGGAGGACGACCGTTCTGGGTATGGTTTTCGCGAACAGAAGAAACCAAAGGGTGGACGCCGCGCCGCTTGGAGTCGCTTACGTTCCGCACCGTGGGACGCGAACAATGGTTTCTGAAGAGGTTTGTGGACGAGATCGTTGCCTGCCACAAGAAGAAAATCCGCCTCGCCTCGTATTTGTACGTATATGACGATGGCTGGATCCGGGTGCTGGGTTACACGCCGCGAATGTTGGAAGCGGTGATTCTGAGGCCCGGAGAAAAGGAACACCTGCTCGAAGACATTCGCAGGTTTCGGGCAGCAAGGAAGCGCTATTGCGAATTGGGAGTTCCATATCATCGCGGCTATCTGCTGTATGGGCCTCCGGGAACGGGTAAAACTTCTTTGGTGTCGGGATTCGCGGCAACATTTGGCATGTCGGTGTATGCGATTAACTTGACGGAGTTTAATGACAGAACGTTAAAAAGCGCGGTCAGTGACGTGCCCGCACGCTCGGTGATTTTGTTCGAAGACATCGACTGCATGAAAGCAGGAGACGCGAGGCCTTCGCAAAACTTGAAGCAGCCGAACGGACCCGGCCGGGAGAGGAGATTTCGAGCCTGCTCGGGGTAACGCTTTCGGGTTTATTGAATGTGCTCGATGGCTTCAATGCGCCGGAAGACATTTTGTTCGTGATGACCACGAACAAAATCGAAACGCTCGATCTCGCTTTGTTGAGACCCGGGCGTATTGACTACAGGCTGTTTCTGGGGAACGCCGCGAGTTCGCAAAAAATCTCGCTGTATCGCAGATTTTTTCCGGAGGCAACGGATGCTGAAGCCCGTGAATTTGTGGATGCTCACGAATCCACGCAGACAATGGCGGAGTTCCAGGGGCTGCTATTGGCGCTGGAGCAAGAAGCAAAAGACCCGGAATCCGTGGCGACAGATGAGAGTCACGGAATTCTGGTTTAGGGTTCGCCGGTGGTGAAGACTACGGTTCCTTCGATTAATCCGAAGGTCGCAGGTTCGACTCCTGCCGCGGCTTTGGCCGTGTAGCTCAGTGGCAGAGCATCGGAAACCAAATACCGTTGTCGCTGGTTCCCCGGCGTTTTTTTGCAGTGGTTCAAGTTGGATTTTGGGCGGTTAGTCTATTGACCTGGCAGTGTTGCCGATGATCCCGCGATAAACGGATATGACGTTAGGGATTCTTCGACTTCGCAATACTTTGCTTTCGCAAAGTATTGCTAGCTCAGAATGACTATCGTGCTGAACAATTTTTGGCTGACGGTTAACGAACAGAAACTAGCAATTGAACGAAGGAGGTCACTATGGCTCGACTCAACACACTGAATATTTTTGGTACTCGCACGCATGAAGGAGCGCCCGCGCGTAACATTCCGGCCGAACTGCAATTGCGGCGATCGGTGCTCGCATGCCTGCTCTGGGAATCGCAGTTTTATGAAGACGGAGTTGAGATCGCGGGCCGCATTGCGGAGCTCGTACCACGAGTGGCCGCTGAAAAGGTGGCGGCGCTTGCCGTGGAAGCCCGTGAGCAGATGAAGCTTCGCCACGCGCCGTTGCTGCTTGTTCGTGAAATGGCGCGGCACAAGACCCATCGTGCGCTTGTGTCTGAGACATTGGCGCGCGTGATTCAGCGTGCCGATGAGCTGGCCGAATTCGTGGCCATCTATTGGAAGGATGGGCGTGTTCCTCTTTCTGGCCAGGTGAAAAAGGGATTGGCGGCTGCATTCCCGAAGTTCGACGAATACCAGCTTGCCAAATACGACCGAAGCGGGCCGATCAAGCTGCGCGATGTGCTCTTCCTCAGCCACGCCAAGCCACGCGATGTTGAGCAGGCATCGGTATGGAAGAAGCTGATCTGGGGAAAGCTGGCAACGCCTGATACGTGGGAAGTGGCGTTGTCTGCTGGATCCGACAAGCGTGAAGCGTGGGAGCGATTGCTGCGCGAGCAGAAGCTTGGAGCTCTTGCGTTGCTGCGGAACCTTCGCAATATGCGCGAGGCCCAGGTGGACGAGTCTCTCGTGCTTGCCGCGCTCGGCGAAATGAACACTGCGCGAGTACTGCCGTTTCGTTTTCTGGCGGCGGCTCGATACGCTCCGCAGTGGGAAGAGAGGCTCGAGCAGGCAATGCTGAAGTCGGTGGCGAACGCGGAAAAGTTGAGCGGAAAAACCATTGTGCTGGTGGACGTTTCTGGCTCGATGACCGCGCCGCTTTCCCGCCGTTCGGAGATGCAGCGTACGGACGCGGCGTACGGGTTGGCTGTGCTGTTGCGCGAGATCGGGGAGAAGGTTTCTGTATTTTCCTTCTCGGACAAGCTTGCGCAAGTTCCGGCGCGTCGTGGCTTCGCCTTGCGCGATGCCATTGACGGGTCGCAGCGGCACAACAGCACTCAGCTTGGAGCCGCTGTTGGCGAGCTGAACGGCAACGAAAACTACGACCGCCTGATCGTGATCACCGACGAGCAGGCGCACGACACGGTGCCTTCGCCAAAGGGCAACGGCTATGTGATCAACGTAGCGAGTTACAAGAACGGTGTGGGCTACGGCAAGTGGACACACATTGACGGCTGGAGTGAATCAGTGGTCGAGTATGTTCGCATGCTGGAGCAGATGCAAGGGTGAGAATGAGGGCGAGTGACAGCTCGCCTTCGCATTGAAATCTCTATTTCAAATAAATAATCTCAACAATATTCTTCATTTTTGAGGCTCATTTCTTTTTGGCCGTGAGTTTTTGCGGGCGCGGAGGGAAATTCGAAGCCGATCTTGCGGCGATTGGGTTCGGGCGGGGCCATTAACTCGCGAATTGCTTCGATGAGTTGCTGGATGTCGGAGTCGTGGGTTTCCAGGCGGCGTTCGAGTTCGCCGAGTTTCGCCACAATTTTCTGATTCGAGGACAAAACTTCGCGCATTCGGACGAAGGCGCGGACCACAAAGATGCTCATTTCGACGGCGCGTTCGGAATTCAGAACGGTGGCGGCCATGATGGCCCCGTGCTCGGTGAATGCGTAGGGGAGGTAGCGGCGGCCGCCGTAGGTGGAACTTGAGGTTGCAAATTGCAACCTCAAGTTTTTGTATTCGGCCGAAGATAGCCGGAAAATAAAATCGCGAGGAAACCGATCGGCATTGCGATTTACCTGCTGATTGAGGCGCTTTACATCAACCCCGTAGAGTTCTGCCAAATCCGCATCCAGAATGACTTTATGTCCCCGGATTATCTGTATTTGTGATTCAGTCTGTCTCACGAGAGCAATGGCTTTCTTATTCATAGTGATCACTCAATTGAGGTCGCAAAATGCGACCTCAAGTTCACGTCTTCCACTTGAGGTCACAATTTGTGACCTCAAGTTTTTGGCGGAACTCGCAGTATAGCCGCCTGGCAGCCAGCTTGTTTGTGACGGATGCACTTACGATTCCACAAAAGGGCGCAGCGGTTTTGGGGGTATATCATGCTACACTGCACCATCTCAAAGACAGCCCGGGAAATTCACAAGCCCTTTATGTAGGCTGGAGAGAAATATGCCTAAGAAAAACGAACCCAGCATTACCGGACATTTGCTGACCACGATCGCAAGAACGGTAGGTGTAACCGCAGGGATGATCGTGAATAAGACGACTGAGTTGACGGATGTGGCGGTGCAGGCGGCTGGAGCTACGATCAAGGGCGCTCCGAAGAAGAAATCAGCGAAGCGCGCCGCAAAAACGACGTCTGCAACCAAACGCACGACCGCAAAAAAACGTTCGACCGCGAAGAAACGATCCAAACCAGCGCAAAGCTAATTATCTGTTGTCGGAAAAACTCATCGAAAGGCCGCGTGGTGGGACGAAAAGAAGCATGAACAGATTGGCATTACTTCTGGGCTTTCCGCAATCGTAGCAGGCTCAACAAACGCCACGCAGCTGCCGCGAAGGCCGAAAGCGCAAATCCCCATATCAGGGAAATAATTTGCACTACCCACGCCGGCGCTTCGCCCACCCTTCGCAACAGAAAAGGCAGAAAATTCCAGGTGGTGATGTGGACGTAGTCCCATGGGTCCTGGGTCATGGCCTCGTTGTTCAATCCCCAGGCGTTCATTTTTCCCAGTGCGAAGGCGATGATGTTTTTGAAGCGCAGGTAAATGACGAACGTTGGATGGCCGAGCGTTTCTAGTTGATAGATTTCGAGCGAGAGCCAGAACGCCAGCGACGCGACTTGAATGACGGCGCTGATGGCGATGAGCGCGAGGCCGGCCGTCCAAACAACTTTGCCTAGTTCTTTGCGGAAGCGAAGTAGCAGCGGGACGGAAATGAAGGCGGCCATTTCGGCGGCGGTGGAGACGTATCGGTCGCCCAGGCGAAGTCGCCGCTCCACACGGTGTAGCGGGCGTAGAGACAAATGTAGCCGAGGAGCAGGAGGAAAGATGCGGCGATGTAGGCTTTTACCTCGGGGCGCAGGCGCTTCCAGAGCCATATTGAGAGAACAATGGCGAGGATGATGAGAGGATCGAAGAGGAAAATAGATTTTTCGGGTGTGATGAAGGGGCCGGGGAATCCGACGTGGAAGGGCGTTTCCCACGGATACTTCGCGGGCAAGGTTGGATCTTGCAGGCGGTGTTCGATGGTGAAGTAATGAACGTAGGTGTTGAAGAAATTTCCGAAGCGGTAGAACTGGTATAGACGGTCGAAGAGGAAGAACAATCCGTAAACGGGGAACGCAATCTTCGCGTAGCCGAGGAAGCGTTCCCAGATGCTTCGCAAACTGCCGCGTTCGAAGCACATGACCAGGAGCAGAAAGACGCCTCCAATGAAGATGTCCAGGCCGGTGGTGAGGCGGGTAAGCAGGTTCAGGCCGAAGGCGGCGGAGCCGATGAGCAAGGCGCGGCGGTTCCCTTCCCGCAGCCATTCGTATTGATAGGAGAATCCGATGAGCGCGAGCAGCATGATGTAGTTGTTTTCCATCATGCTGCTCGCGCTCATCGGATTCTCCTATCAATACGAATGGCTGCGGGAAGGGAACCGCCGCGCCTTGCTGATCGGCTCCGCCGCCTTCGGCCTGAACCTGCTTACCCACCCTCGGCCTGGACATCTTCATTGGAGGCATTCTTTTGCTCCTGGTCATGTGCTTCGAACGCGGCAGTTTGCGAAGCATCTGGGATCGCCGGCTCGGCTACGCGAAAAGTTGCGTTCCTTTTTACGGATTGTTCTTCCTCTTCGGACCGTCTATACCAGTTCTACCGCTTCGGAAATTTCTTCAACACCTACATTCATACTTTCACCATCGAACACCGCCTGCAAGATCCAACCTTGCCCGCGAAGTCTCCTCCACTGGGAGTAGGTTTCCACGGATCCCTCGGCCCCCTCGTCACACCCAAAAATCCATCTTCCTCTTCGATCCTCTCATCATCCTCGCCATTGTTCTCTCGATATGGCTCTGGAAGCGCCTGCGCCCGAAGTTGAAGGCCTACATCGCAGCATCCTGCTACAGTTATTTGTCTCTACGCCCGCTACACCCGTGTGGAGCGGCGACTTCACGTGGGCGACCGATACGTCTCCACCGCCGCCGAAATGGCCGCCTTCATTTCCGTCCCGCTGCTACTTCGCTTCCGCAAAGAACTAGGCAAAGTTGTTTGGACGGCCGGCCTCGCGCTCATCGCCATCAGCGCCGTCATTCAAGTCGCGTCGCTGGCGTTCTGGCTCTCGCTCGAAATCTATCGACTAGAAACGCTCGGCCATCCAACGTTCGTCATTTACCTGCGCTTCAAAAACATCATCGCCTTCGCACTGGGAAAAATGAACGCCTGGGGATTGAACGACGAGGGCATGACCCAGGACCCCATGGGACTACGTCCACATCACCACCTGGAATTTTCTGTCCCTTTTCTGTTGCGAAGGGTGGGCGAAGCGGCCGTTCGCTGAAAGGCCACACGTTTGAGAATCATCCCGGGTGCGCCAGTTGTTTCAATAACTTAGTTAGGGTTTGGGCTAACGGGCTCCCAACTTCCTCAACTTTTCTCCAACGCAAGCGTACCAAGGTTATAAGTCTTCTCGCTCCTACAATCGCTCCGCGTTGCAGAGGCGGTGACGAGAGAGCGTCATGCGCCCGTTGGATTGAAAACGGCACCACTCGAGCGGGCGCGTGCGATGCGTGCACCCCGTTCCTTCAGGTCACGCAAGACGACATACATCATTGCCGTCATCAGCGCATCGTTGAAGGCGTCGTGCTGGGCGAGGGACGGGTGCCGAGATCCTTGAGCATCGAAGCGAATGAGAGATCGACGACCGTATTAGCTGGCGCGTCACCATACTTGCGCTCGTAGTAGAGCTTGGAAACCTCGATGCGCCGGTTCGGCAGCTCGATCTCGATGTAGGGGAGAATGTACTTGTCGAGCATAGCGATATCGAAATCGACATAGTACCCGATCAGCGGACGCCCGCCGATGAAATGAAGCAAACTTGGCAGTATCTTCCTGATAAACGGGCTCTGTGCAACATCGACCTGACGCAGGCGATGAACTTTGATCCCCTCGGCTCGCATGCCAGCATCGGGGCGAACAGTCGCTTCGAAACGCTCGCTGGTCAGGATCCGGTTGCCCCGGATTTTGATCGCAGCAATGCTGATGATGTCGTCGGTCCGCACATTCTGGCCGGTTGTCTCGCAATCGATCGCGACGACCTCGTCAACGGGACCTGGCTTGAACAGGAATCGGTACGACTAGAGCAATTGG